>CAILLA010000244.1 GCA_903834925.1 uncultured Schlesneria sp. | reverse complement strand
GTCGTTGATTACCGGGATCGATCCGCCACCGGAAGTGGAATCGGCTCTGGCGGCGATTAATACGGCTCATAATCAGGTTTCTTCGGATATCAGTCTGGCTCAGGCGGCTGCCGATCAGAAGATCGTGCAGTCGAAGCGAGCCGTTGAGATCGAAACGTTGAAAGCTCAGGCTGAAATTGAACCGCTGGAACGGATGGCGACTCAGTTGGAAGCGTTAAAGCAGAGTGGCCCCGGCGTGCTGAAGTCCTATGTGCGGAATGTCAAAATGTCCTTGTTCGGACGATCTGAACGAGCTTTTGTGGAGGTGCAATCATAATGTTCTTCCCAGTATTTATGGCGACGTTTATTGGTTCGTTCGTGGTGATTCCGGTCCTGTTTGCGATGGCACGGCTGTTCGGCGTTTATGCCATCGTTCACGAGCGGCGTTGCCACGTCTATGTGCTGTTCGGCAAGGTGCTGGCCCGAATCGAGGAGCCTGGTCTCTACTTCCTGTGGCCGATGATGGGCTGGAGAGCGTTAATCGTAAACTGGTTGGGGTCGTGCTATGTCCTCGACATGCGGTTGGATCAGGTTTATTTGCGTAGTGCTCCTGTCAATTCGGAAGAAGGGGCACCGATGGGGATCGGGATCTGGTACGAGATGTATATCAGTGACCCGGTTTCGTACCTGTTCAAGAATACTGATCCACGCGGTTCTCTGTCGGCGAATGTGGGGAACTCGACCGTTCGGTGCCTCAGTAATTTGCCGTTGGCCGAAATGATGGTGAACCGGCATGGGATGAGTCGTACGGTTCGCGACGAAGTCTCGCCCAAGTCGCATGAATGGGGTTATCGACTGGGGTCGGTCTATATCCGCAAAGTCCATTTCCGTGACCTGGAAATGATCCGACAGATTGAAAGCAAGGTGGTCAATCGACTGCGTCAGGTGACGTCGGCCATCAAGCAGGATGGAGCGAATCAGGTGAGCATTATCACCAGTACGGCAGACCGGAAAGCGGCGATTGAATTCGCGAAAGCGGCGGCGATTCGTCCGGAACTGGTTGGCGAAGCCCTGCAAAAGATCTGTCGAGATCCGGAAACGTCGGAAGCGTTATTCTCAATTTTGGAAACTCAGAAGCTGTTGGATGGCAAATCCAAGTTGACTTTGGTCCCACATAAGGGAGGATTGTTGACTGATCTGCTGGCGGCAGAGCAGAATAAGGAAGTTGAAATCAAGCAGAATAAATTGCACGACTGATGTTCAGGTCAGTTGCCGGTTGAAATACGGTAACGGTCTTGAGTTTCACCTCGTGCCGGAGTTGTGAAATTGAAAAGACCGGTGATGCAGTACGTTCGATGTGTCCCGACGTGGTTGTCAGGTTTTGTCAAAATGATCGGGTTTTGTGCCACTGCATCGGAGTCTTCTCCGACGCAGTGTCTTCTCGTTTTTCAACGTGATCGAAGAGCACTGGGTGACCGAAGACGGTCATCCAGTGGCACCCGAATCTTTAGCAAGGCTTTCAGTCGAACTTGTGTTGGCGTGGCCTTCGTGGCGTCCAGTGCGAATGCGGCGTCGCCGGATCTGGATTTTAATCGCGACATCCGGCCGATCCTTGCCGAGAGTTGCTTCTATTGCCACGGTCAAGATGGCAACAAACGTCAGGCCGATTTACGGCTGGATTTACGTGACGCAGCAGTGAAAGTTGGCGCGATCGTGCCGAACGACGCAGCAGCCAGTTCGCTGATCAAACGGATTCATTCAGACGATCCCGAACAGATGATGCCGCCACCAAAATCGAATCGGCATTTGTCACCCGAACAGAAAAAACTGCTCGAACGGTGGATTTCCGAGGGGGCTGTTTATCAGTCACATTGGGCGTTTGTGACACCTGTTCGTCCGGTAGAACCAAGTGTGAAACGCATCGATTGGGTGCGGACGTCGATCGATCGATTCGTTCTCGCAAAATTGGAGTCCGAGGGGCTTCAACCATCTATGGAGGCGGATCGGTCGACATTGATCAAACGACTCTCGATTGATCTGACTGGTCTTCCCCCGACACCGGAAGAAGTTGAAGCCTTTGTCGCTGATACCAGCGAACGGGCTTATGAAAATGTGGTGGACCGATTGCTGGCGAGTCCTCACTACGGCGAGCGGATGTCGCTCAGTTGGCTCGATGCCGCTCGGTATGCCGACAGTAATGGATTTCAGCAGGATGGAGATACGTGGCAATGGATCTGGCGAGACTGGGTCGTCCGGGCCTTGAACGAAGATCTTCCATTTGACAAGTTTACGATCTGGCAACTTGCCGGTGATTTGTTGCCTGATGCAACTACCGACCAGAAGATTGCCAGTGCGTTCAATCGGAATCACTTGCTTAACGGCGAAGGGGGCGCAATTGCCGAAGAACAGCGGTTCGTCAATCTGTTTGACCGGATGGATACGACAGCGACAAACTGGCTGGGCCTGACGATGGCCTGCGTGCAATGCCATGACCATAAGTATGACCCCATCACGATGCGTGACTACTACAGTCTGATGGATGCGTTTAATCGTGTTCCCGAGAACGGCACACCCCAATATTTCTCGTCGCGAATTCGCGTTGCAGCCCCGTTTATTGAACTTCCGACCGACGAGAACAAGGCTCATATCGCCAATCTGGAATCGCAGATTGCCGCAGCGAGCGGAGACGCGAAGTTGGCGACAGATTCGGCCTTTGAAGGCTGGCGAACCGGTCTGTTTGCTGATGGCAAACCCGCCGAAGGGAACGGACTGCCGGATGCGCTCGCTGCTGTTTTGCGTAAGCCGGAAGGGGAACGGACCGAAGACGAAAAGAAGTCGATTGATCCGGGACTACGAAAATATTTCGATGAAAAAGTTCGGTCCACCCTGGTCAATAAGATACCGGCCTTGGCCAAGCATCAGGATCTGACGCAGCAATTAGCTAATTATCGCGCCGACTGGCTTCCGCGATTGATGGTGATGAGCGATGCCAGTCCGCGAGAGACAAAGATTCTTAATCGCGGCGAATACCTGTCACCGACCGAAAAGGTGTCGTTCGCGACCCCGGCATTCCTGCCTCCGCTACCTGAGGGGGCACCGGCCAATCGATTGGGGCTTGCTCAATGGCTGGTTGCTCCTGAGCACCCCCTGACAGCTCGTGTGCAGGTGAACCGCATGTGGCAGCACTTCTTTGGCACTGGAATCGTGAAGACAGCTGAAGACTTCGGGGTTCAAAGTGAGTACCCGATTCATGGTCCGCTGCTCGACTGGTTGGCCGTCGAATTCCGCGAACGAGGCTGGAGCATGAAGAACATGCACAAGCAGATCGTTATGAGCGCCACGTACCGACAATCGAGTCGGGTCACTCCTGAGCATCGTGCTCGGGACAGCGAGAACCGCTTGTACTCACGGGCCACTCGAATGAGAATGCCGTCGCTGTTGCTGCGAGACTGGGCTCTGGCGGCATCGGGCCTGCTTCAACCTCGTGTGGGTGGGTCTCCGGTTTATCCGTATCAACCTGATGCCGTGTGGGAAGCATTGGCGATTACAAAAGAACGTGACTTTACGTACCCGGCATCGAGTGGCAGCGACCTTTATCGTCGCAGCCTATATACGTTCTGGCGTCGAACCGTGAATCCAGCGAATATGTTTGATACTTCGAACCGTCAGACCTGCCGGGTTCGCTCGGCGACAACCAGTTCTCCGCTGCATGCACTGACGACGCTGAATGATCCGACCTGGGTTGAGGCCGCTCGGATGCTGGCCGAACATTGTTCCAAATCGTCAGGCGATGTGGACGGACGACTGATTCAGGCGTTCCGACGTGTCCTTTGTCGCATGCCGAAAGATGGAGATATCGCCCGACTGCGTCGAGCGTATGAACGGCAATTTGCGATTTATAAGAATGACGTGGCCAGTGCTCAAGCGTTATTAAGCGTTGGAGCGACCAAGCGTGACGAGAAGCTGGATGCGTCAGAACAGGCAGCGTTTACCGCAGTGTGTCTGGCGATTTTGAACTTCGACGAAGCATTAACAAGAGAATAAATAAGGCTTGCGCATGACCAGTCCTTTGTTTGACCATCTGAACCGTCTCAATCGGCGCGAACTTTTCGGTAACGCTGCCAGCGGAGTCGGACTTGCTGCGTTGGCAAAGCTGATGGGAACTGGAGAAGCATTTGGCGCGGATGGCGATGCCCCAACGCAGCGAGGTTTCCCTGGCTTGCCGGGGTTGCCACACTTTCCGCCGAAGGCCAAACGTGTGGTGGTGCTTTGGCAGGGCGGAGGACCGTCTCACGTCGACTTGTTTGACGACAAGCCAAAAATGCGCGAGATGGTGGGTCAGAACATTCCCGATTCGATCCGGGGGACGACACGTTTATCAACGATGTCCAGCGGTTACGGCAAATGGCCTTGTCTGCCGGCCATCAAGCCGCATCGAAGCTACGGCCAGTCCGGGATTGTCATGAGCGAAATGCTGCCGAATGTCGGGGCTATCGCCGACGATATCTGCCTCGTGCGCAGCATGCACACTGAAGCAGTCAATCATGCCCCTGGCGTCACGTTTTTCATGACGGGGTCGCAGGTCCCTGGTCGGCCAAGCATGGGTGCGTGGCTCTCGTATGGTCTGGGAAGCGTCACCGACAACCTGCCGACGTTCGTGGTGATGACATCCAGCGATCGAGCAAAAACCTGCGGGCAATTGTTCTTTGATTACTATTGGGGAAACGGCTTTTTACCCAGCCGATACCAGGGAGTTCGCTTCCGAAATACGGGGGATCTGGTCCCGTATCTGGCCAATCCGCCGGGCGTCAGCGCTGAAGCGCGGCGAGCGTTACTTGACGAGATCGTCGCCACTGATGCGGCTCATCTGGCAGATTATGGCGATCCTGAAATTGAGACGCGGATCTCGCAGTACGAGATGGCATTCCGCATGCAAACGAGTGTTCCGGATCTGATCGATTTTTCTAATGAAACCAAGTCAACACTCGAACGGTATGGACCCGACGCACTCGTAAAAGGGACGTTTGCAAACAACTGTTTGATTGCTCGCCGGTTACTCGAACGTGGCGTGAGTTTCATTCAACTGATGCATGCGGGATGGGATCAGCATGGAAACCTTTTTACTCAGTTGGAAACCCAGTGCAAAGATACAGAAGGTCCGTCGGCAGCACTGGTTCGGGATTTGAAAGAGCGAGGAATGCTGGACGACACACTTGTGGTCTGGGGCGGCGAGTTCGGACGAACTCCGTTCGGACAAGGTGATCCAGTCAGCCCTAAGGGACGCGACCATTTTGGAAAGGCGTATAGCTGGTGGTTGGCGGGTGGTGGAGTGAAGCCGGGGACGGTCTATGGATCAACGGATGATTTCGGCTGGAACATCACGGCTGATCCGGTTCATGTGCATGACATGCAGGCCACAATACTGCATTTGTGCGGTGTGGATCACACTCGACTGACGTTCCGTTATCAGGGGCGGCAGTATCGGATCACAGATGTGCATGGTGAAGTGGTAAAGGGGATTGTGGCGTAGAGGCTGCTGTCGACGCCGGGAAGTCTTTTGCCCAGGCTGACACGAAGTGAAACCCCACGTCCCCTGCGGCAGTGAAGAATACTTCAAAGCGTTGCCAGTGGGGGCCGCGGATATCCGCGGGCCGTTCATGCTGAGAAATGCATTTGCCTCAACGTCCGTCAGAGATCCGCTGGAATTTCTCGTTGTTTCTGTACTCGCCAACGAAAAAAAGCCGCCCAATCATGAGCGGCTTTTCTCGGTTTGCCAAGTTCAATCCGTTGACGATTGTCAAACTGATCTAAAAGCCCGTCGTTGCAAGACTAGACTGCAGCGGCTCGTCGTTGGGATGCGCGAATCGCCAAACAGAGTCCACCGAGACTGAAACTCACGCAACGACCTTGCGTCGTTTTGAACGCCACGCGAACAGACCCAACGCGCCAAGTCCAGCCAAGGCGAGGCTGCTAGGTTCTGGTACCGCAGTAGCGTCGAGCCTAACGTTGTCCCAGTCTGTGGCCTGAAACGTGACTGTCCACGGCAACGTCGTCTCGATCCTGATCGACAGTGCTTGGCCGTAAAGGCTCGAGAACGCGCTGGAGTCCGCCAAAGTTGCTGTTTGGTCGTGGAATCCTAACGGAGAACTATCTTCAGTCGCACTGGCGATCACTGTGGTTCCGGCAAGCAACGCGATCTTTGAACCGAGTGTTATGGCACCGGCCGTACCGTCCCGATGACCAACAGCGACGGTGAGTGTATAGGAAGTATTTGCAGTTAAGACTGCGCTTAAGGTTTGGGACAGCCCAGTCCCTGCGGCCGCTTGAAATACAGTCGCAACATTCTCGCCATCGATTCCGGGGTAACCTGATCCACCATTGGCCGGATCGGAAATTGAATTGGCACCGTTGTAAAAGTTGTTGTTGCCGTTAAATACATAGGGGTTATACGCACGCGCAACGTCAACCGTCCATGAATCCGGGACGGCGATCACCGTTGTTGATGCAGGCGATTCAAAACTGTGATTGTTCACAGTAATTGCGCCGGCGTTTGCCTGGCCGCATAGGCCGAGTGTGATCGCTGCACATGCCAAAACCATTTTGCCAAACATGTTCTTCATCATCGGACCTTTTCAAATCTGGATTTCAAATCAGCGGTTCGAGTGCCGATTCGAAACCCCCACCAACGGACGCTGAGGGTCACTCGGCGAGATACGCTATTTCGCCGAATTCTCAACGTTTTCTCAGACAACTCACGAAACACTCGTGAGCATAATTTCCCAAGGGCATCTGCCATCGGATTCATTCAACAACATGATCCAGATCAACTCACCAGAATGATCCGAGTGCTGCCGCCGCCCGGCTCAACTCAGTCAATGCGCAAATGACATCTCGATTCTGTTTCCGTCATCCGATAGTCGTGATCCGGTTGTGCCGACCGAGCATTGCCGGTGGCCAGCTCGCCTGGGTTCTTCTAAACGGCCAACATGGCGGAAAGGAGCAGCGACGCCATTTTTGGTCAGCCTGAACGACAATCAGCTCAAGCGAAGATGGTGAGGATCTGCGGCGGTCGTAACATCTCAAGGGCGATGCCACTCGGAATATCAAGATAAAAACCCTGACTCAGCCTGCCCAAAACATTGTGCGATGGTAATTCCAAAGTCTGGCTGAAGACAATCAGGACGAAGCCAAAACATCCACCATGACTTTTCGTGACACTGGTCCCGCTGCAACCACTGTTCCCTGATGACGGAGAGTGCGTGCCGAGCAGATTGGCTTCGAGCGATCGACGATCAAACGGCGAACTCCACTCCGCTGTGGGGCTCGGTTCCGCCCCATCAGTCGCGGCGATCTTTGGGGCTGCAGTCTCGACTTTTGCGGGGGCTGCCGTAGTCGATGCGAACATCCAATCATTTGTGTCGGAGCTGGTCCAGACGAAATCAGTCAATCGGAGTTTCTGATGCCAAGTCTCGAGACCTGATTCAACGTTCAATTGATTCAGAGGATTACGATGTGAAACAGATTCATTAAGCGAAATCATCCCTGCACTGGCAGAAGTAAGGTTCCCAAAGAAACAGGCACAAACAAACAACAGACAGGATGGGCGAAAGAGTGCGGGTGTGAATTGACGGCGAGCGAATACCCACTCCGAATTCATCGTTTCACACCCTGTCAAAAGAAGGATTGTACGGATTCTTATCGTCGCGTCGAAAACATTTCGTTTTGCGCAAAAAATGTCGTGTTCGCGCAGACGATAGATCCCTTAATCTCAAATTTCAATAACGCTCCTTCAAAATTCCCGAACATGAGAAATTATATTCAGGCACACTCTTTTGTGAAGTATTCAGTGGCCTTTTGGTCGCTATATATCATGAAATACTTGTCACGTTAGTGCACGGGCGAACCTAAGCGGATATTCCGTAGTCCCACAACTGTACTGTGATTCTGCAATCCCAAGAAGCCTTTTACGGACCGTAGGGCCAACGACGGAAACTCTTTTTCAGTGATGTGTGTGACACGAACGCCGTTATGCCATGTCGTAATCTGTTGACCAAGACAATTAATTTCCAGCGAATTCCATTCGCCAAGCGGCCGAGAATTTCGCGGATTGGCTCCGGCAAAATCGTAGATAGATGCCGAATATTGAAAGTCTTTTAGATTCGAGTGTTCGGGAGCGGTATCGTCGAGGATCTGCACTTCAAACCCAGCGATCGGCTGAGTGTCATTGTCCCGATGATGGTTTCCGTCCGGTGGAACACGAACGTAAACGCCGCTGTTTCCCCCTTTCGAAACGAGATACTCCAGACGTAAATTAAAGTCGTCGTATTCTGCTACGGATCGTAACCACGGCCCCTTTTTTCCCGAGCAGGTCAAGACCCCATCGATGACTGACCAGCAGTCTTCGGCTGCCCCGCCAACCCCTTCCCAACCAGCCAGATCGCGACCGTTAAACAAGGGTTGGTAGCCGATCTCGATGACTTCGATGTTCTTCAACAGGAACTGACCACCATTCGCAACTTCCACCTGAAACCCAAGCCATCCATCAAGGTCCTTCAATCCCGATGCAGTCCACGCGGGTTGACCGTTGATCTTGAGCGATGCGGTTTCACCTTCCACTCGCAGGTCGAATACATTCCATTCACCTGAAGGTTTTACCAGACCTTTGCTTTCCGCCCCGCTGATGTTAGGAATATTTCCTTCCTTTCCATCCAGCAGATTCACCTGATATCCCGCATCAGGAAATGGCTTTCCCGTGTTCGAAGAACGGATATAGATTCCCGCGTCATATTCACTTGTCTTAAGTGCCTTCCATTCAACATGCAGTTCAAAATCTCGCAATCGATAATCGCTTCGTAGCCACCCGAGTCCTGATTTCAGCCTGATGCAGCCGTCAGCGACATCCACTTCACAATCGTTTTCGACGGTCCAACCATTTAACGTCGCTCCATCAAATAACGATCGCCGGAATTCGGCTTGTTTCGGCGGTGTCCCCAGTTTCTCAATCCACTCGGTTATCATCTTGACAGCTGGTTCGTCGACAAGCGCCGTTGCGAGTTGCGGCATTTGGCCTCGACCTCGCTTGGCCATGCGATTGAGCAGGACCGACCGTTCGGGATGACCCGGTGCGATCAGGCGCGCATCTGTGATACCGAACTTGTCATGAACGGGAACGACATCGATCAGTTTCATTTTGTCCAACACAGTGGCGAATTCGAGTTGCATCTGCGAATTACCTCCCCCGGCATCAATGTGGCAGATCGCACAATTCGCATGCAAATAGGATTTTGCCCTGGCTTCCAGTTTTGCCTGATCGTCGTACGGATTGGATAACCGCTCGAATTGGTCTGGTGTTTTATCCAGCTTAAGCAGCCCCAGGCGTTTCAGCATTGTTAATTGATTTTCATTCGTGGTCCCATTGTCTTGTGAAGCCGTAGGAGGCTCTTTCGATGGCCCGACGACTGCAATTTTGGTTGTCGGAACATCGACGGAAGGTCGATTCATCTGGCCTGTGCTTAGCCCCAGCACAAACCCGGCAGCTCGACTGTGGCAGACCATGCATTCCGCGCGACTGGGATAATGCCAGCTTTGTTGACGTGTTCCCTCTGTCGTTCGAATCGCAAAATCGACGTCAATTCCCTCTTTTTCGACAAGAGTTGCGTCGGTTTGTTCGTCGTTCCAACGGTAAGAATATCCGATCCATTCGTTCTGTTGTTTCGTCATCAGTCGGGTTTCAATCCAGCGTTTTGAAGCCGCGTCACCCTCGGTCATCTCCAGTGAAAAGGATTTGACGATGACCGTTTCGTTCGGAAAACTCCAACCGCGATTGTTCGTGATTTCGATTTTAGGACTGTCGAAGGGGACTCCCAAGTAACGAACTTTGCCAGCACCGTCTGACCAGAGCGGCGCATTGACGTCATAGGGAATTAATGCCGGTTCAACGACATGACCTTTGACCGATTGAAATAATCCGGTTTCGCTGAGTTTCCGTGGAAAGGGCCGAGTCTCGGTTTTCGGTGGGGCAGGGGAGAGCGTGTAAAACGCTCCTTCCTCGTTGCCGACGTAATCAGCAATTAACAATTCGCCGTGCGAATCTGTCCCAAATCCACTGATGTGAAATGGAGTGTCGGCCAGCTCACGATGCCATGTCACGTTCGTGCCATCATGTCTGGCTCCCCAGATCTTTCCGGTGGAATGGTCACCGTAAATATAGGCACCACGCAGGTCTGGAAGATTATTTCCGTAAAGCACGATCCCGCCGGTGAGTGATCTCGCCTCTGAATGATGATGTTCCAGCGTCGGTTTCACGTACGCGGCCGGGCCCAGCTCGCGGTTCAAATAAAAGGGATGGCTTCCCTCGTAGACCGACCATCCGTAGTTATCACCCTTGCGAACGAAATAGACCTGCTCCCACAAATCCTGTCCATTATTGCCAACCCAGAGATGCCCGGTCTGCCGGTCGGTGGTCATTCTCCAAGGGTTGCGAAGTCCAAATGCCCACGTTTCCGGTGCAATACCTGGTCCAACGAATGGGTTGTCGGCAGGGACAGAATAGGGTTTGTCGACAGTGGGGTGTTCGAGATCAATCCGTAACACTTTTGCTGTCAGTTGCGACATTTCCTGTCCACGCAGGTTTGTATCACTGTCAGATGTGCCATCACCTGACGTGACGTAGAACATCCCGTCGAGACCAAATGTCATGGCGACCCCGTTATGTCCATCGGATGGCCAGTCGATGATCGTTGTTTCGGATTTCGGATCAAATTCATAAGGAGGTTGAGGGTTGACTTTGAATCGCGAGATGCGCGAGTACTTCTCGCCACCGGGACTGATCGGTCGATTGTGGCCGACGAAGACAAATCCGTTCTGTTGAAAATTCGGATGAAACAGAATGTCGGTGGCAACTCGATCGTCGGCAGGAAGCACCATCTCTGTTTCCGAAACATCCGCCGAATCGACAAACCGTCGAATGTTTGTGGTCCCCTTCGGACCGTCAACGGTGATCGTCCAAAGCTTGTCACTTCCTGGTTGATGCGCAATTGCGACGGGAAAATTCAGCTTGAGATTCGAAAACTTTCGCTGCGAGGAATAGGGCAGCGGAGGCTCGGGCGAACCGACGACACGGGATGTCGTGAATCCTGGCAATTTGCCGTCCGGAAAAACCGTGATCCGCTCCGCTGCGTTCGGTGATGACTCGGCGGCAATCGCCGAACTGGCGACGAGAATTGCGACGGCGAAAACAAGATCAAAATGGGAGATTTGAGATGGAAGATTTTTTGAAATGAATCGCCAGGCCATTTGACGTCCTCAGTCAATGAATGTTCGGGGTGCTCCGCCAAGAAAGATTTCTACCTGCGAGCAGAGGAAAGTGTAACCCGTCAAGAAATTCACGCACCAGTTCGGCAAAGTTTTTTGGCACATTATCGAGAAGTGGGGAAACGTCAATGGACTTGAAACTGTCGAATCCAACGTCGGTCGATGGTGTCTTTCAGCCACCAGACCCAACTGCCATAGAGGCAAAATCCATGATAGCTGAGGATTGCCGTCTGATCTCCACAGCCCAAAATCGTCATCGCTGATTTTTTGGGTCGGTATTCCACCAATGGTTGATCGTCGAACCAGCGAACAAGGTTTTCCTGCAATGCGGATGCTCGCCGGACCGCTGACGTTTCTGCATTGGAAATCGTCTGGCCTGCAAAATCAGCGACATCACCGACAATGAAGACCGGTACATCCTCGATTGATTGAAACGTCGAACGAGTGTTAAGAAAACCTTGAGCCGATTTCGGCAGTCGAAATCCCGCAAGCGACATTGGCGGTGCCGCGTCCGTGGCCCAGACCACGAGGTCGGCTCGAATCATTTGACCATTTTCCAGCCGCAGTGTTGAGGGTCCCGAGTCGTCCACGTTGACGACCCGTGAGCCAAGGCTGGTCTCAATCCCCCGTTTTTTAAATAGGCGTTTGACCCGGCGAATTGTCGCGCGCGGAAACCTGGGGAGGATCTCTGAATTTCCGTCAATCACACGGACGTCGATCGGAAGCTCAAGATCATGCCGGCATTGCTCAAGACTGAAAGCCAGCTCGACACCGGTCGCCCCAGCGCCGACGACGGCCACTTGCAGCATTTCCGGCCCTGGTGCCCGATTCCATTGATCGACGATCTCCTGAAATCGTGCACGAAATCGATCGAGAAATGTTGAACTCGGTTTGGTACTGACCATCATGCGATGCGATTGCCATAACGGTTCGGCCGAGGGGACCGACCCGATGTTGATCGAAACGAGATCAAATCGAAGCATCGGCTGGTGCGCGAACTCGATCTCGCGCGTGTACGGATCGAGCAAATTCGCCCGGTCAACAATCAGCCGAACACCGCATTGCTGACAGAATTTCACCAGATCGATTCTTGTTTCCTCGGGACGATAGAAACCCGCCAGTGTGCCGGGCAGCATTCCTGGATGAACCACGTGATCGAAGGCCGAAACGAGAGTCAGATTGACTCGCCGGATGGGATTGCGTCGCCACCATTTCAAGACTTGAAGATGAGTCTCACCGGCACCAATCAACACCAGTTGCCTGGATCGAATCGGCGGGGGGACAATTCGATGGGGCGAGGCGGGAGGCCGACTTTCGAGAGTGTTTCCAGGCGACTGCTGGCTTGTCGATCGGGCATTGGATCGATCGGCATTGGGAATGACCTGTTCCACGAACTCGGCTGAATTCAAGTCGATATCGGCAAAAGGGACCTGGTCCAGATCCCCGTTGATCAACATCGAATCAAGCGTCGAAAGCTCAGGACGGGACTCGTTTTGAGTCGCCGACTTGTCTGCATCATCGCGGGGGTCGACAGAATTTGCCAATCGTCCCCCTTGAACGTTACTGAATTGGGTTCGAGAGGAATTTTTCAGCTATTAATGACCAGCCGGGGGAGCGATTCCAAAATCTTCAATCGTTAAGAGTGATCGAAACGGCACTCCCTTGGCCGCGAAGTTGGCAGCACCACCTTCTTTTCGGTCAACGATCCCGACGACACAAACGACCTGGCAACCGAACTCTTCAATGCGCTCAATCGCCTGCAAAGCGCTACCACCCGTCGTCACAACGTCATCAATCACGACAACTTTTGAACCAGGCACAACCGGACCTTCGATGTAACGCTGTGTCCCGTGCCCCTTTGGCTCTTTCCGCACGAGGAACCCATCGAGCGAGCGGCCTTTTTCCCCAGCGACGACAAGGACTCCACCGATAATGGGATCGGCTCCAATTGTCATTCCGCCAATTGCCGAGTAGTCCACATCGCTCAACAGGTCGAACAGCCCCTGGCTGACCAGACGCAGTCCCGTTGAATGCAGGGAAATCTGCTTTCCATCCAGGTAATAAGTCGATTTTTTGCCTGACGCGAGTGTGAAGTCGCCAAATTTCAAAGCGCGAGCAAGAAACAGTTCGATCAATCGCTGGCGGTCAGTCATTAGGTTTCTTCTCAATTAGGATTCGGTGCCATTTCATCGGAGATTTCGGAGACGCAGTGTCTTTTCCTTCTACCGTTCCAAGAACACTGCATGACCGAAGACGGTCATACAGTGGCACAGGAAATAACGAGCCGAGGCAAAGCTCTATCGTTTATCGACAGCAAGATAGGGACGTTCTGCGGGGCCGATGTAGTTTGACGATGGGCGAATGATTTTGTTGTCGCTCAGTTGCTCGAGAATATGAGCACACCAGCCGACGATGCGGCTCGCGGCAAACACGCATGTGAACATGTCTCCCGGGATTCCCATGTAGTGTTGCAAGCTGGCGGAATAGAAATCGACGTTACAGTTCTTGTGGATGGACGAGATGACGGCCTGTTCCATGGCGATCGAAATGTCGTAAAGCTTGGTGTCTCCGGTTTCGAGACCTAACCGACGCGAGAGATCTTTCAGATGAATCGCACGAGGGTCTTCGACTTTGTAGACCGCATGTCCGAACCCCATGAATTTCCCCTTCTTGGCTCGGACCGCTTCGACCCAGGGAACGACGTTTTTGACATCGCCAACTTCGATCAGGGTTTTGAGAACTTCGGTATTGGCACCTCCGTGCAGCGGTCCTTTCAAGGCACCGATGGCTCCCGTCACTGCCGAGTAAATGTCGGAGAGTGTGGCGGCAATGACTCGAGCAGCGAACGTACTGGCGTTTAATGCATGCTCGGCGTGAAGAATCAGAATCAGGTCCATCGCTTTTTCGGCGTCTTTCGATGGAACTTTGTCGTTCAGCATATACATGAAGTTGGCAGCATGGCTGAGATCCTGACGCGGAGCGATTGGCTCAAGTCCTGCCTGAATTCGTTGAATGGCGGCGACAATTGTCGTCATTTCGGCTGTCAATCGAATTGATTTTTCGAAGTTCGCTTCGGGCGAATCGTCTTCAGCGATGGGATCGTAAACCCCTGACATCGAGACCGCTGACCGGAGCGCGGTCATCGGCGGAGTTGTTTTGGGAAGTGTTTTCAGAAATGCGAGAACCGGCGGTTCGATTTCGCGATGATGAACCAGGACCTTGTTGAATTCAGCCAGTTCGCTTGAACTGGGCAATTCCCCCTTGAACAACAAATAAGCCGTTTCTTCAAACGAGCTGTTTTTAGCAAGATCGTGGATGTTGTAGCCACGATAGATCAGTTTCCCAAGGTCGCCGTCCACATCGCAGATCTTGGTGTCTGCGGCGATGATGCCCTTTAATCCACGCGCCGCCGTTTTGTCGGCGGAGGCTTCTTTGTCCGAGGCAGAAGTAGAAGCAGTTACAGCGGCAGTCATTGACGGTCTCACTCGCAAGGCGACCAGGTACTGATAGGCGTGTGGGGATGCAGCCCGACAAAAGCTGCTCAATCAAGTTTCCTCGTCGAAAACGCTTCCAATGAAGATCTTTTCGGCTCCACGATCCAAGTATATCACTCGTTCGCAACAGTTCAACAAACGGTTCCGGTTCTGAATGAGCCTTAAGGTTTTTCGCATTGCAAAATGGGTGTCGGTTTCGGAAATCCGATTTCAAAACCCCGATTCAACCTGGTGATGGGGTTTCGCCCGGCGGAGTAAACGCCTTGTCTAATTCCGTTAGCAAAAGATCCAGACGAAACGGTTTATAGAGCGCCAGTTTGAATCCCATTTGGCGAGCCTTCACCATCCGGTGCGCACCGTCGTAACCAAACCCCTTCATCAGAATGACCGGAATATCCGTATTAATCGCTCGAATCATTCCGAGTGCGTCAATCAGGTGAATATCCGTCATTTCCGCATCGTAAAGGACGACGTCATAGTGAAAACTGCGAATCATCAGTATCGCTTCTTCGCCCGTATGGGCGGTCTCGACCTCACAGCCGAACCTTGCCAGCAATTCGTGACCTGCGGCTCGAACCGATTCGTCGCCGTCGGCAATCAGAACCCGCTTGCCACGAAGTTTTGGATTTGACGGAGAAAGCGCTGCCATCGGGGCTGAAACCTGGGGCGCAACTTTCTCGCCGATTCCGAAAATCAATTGTCGAATCGTACGAGTCTGCATCAGCATTCGTTGCAGTCGCTCAGTCGCCTGAGGATCGAACCCGACGAATTTATTTTTGAGCCAGGCGATGTCATTTAAAATCTCATCCACAGGTCGTGCCGCTTCACGCAGCAAAACGGTCGCACTTTCCGATGCGACGGTTGCCCGTTCAAATACCAGCAACTCCAGCGTGTTGAGCGCGACCGCCAGATCACGGCAGAACAATTCCAAGAACTGCTGATCCTGTTCCGAAAAGGCGTTGGCGTGCGTGCTTTCAACGTTGAATGTTCCCAGCACACGTTCGTGCCGCTTGATGGGAACGGTCAGGGAGCTTCTCGCCCCCGCGACACCCATGATATACAACGGATCGTTTGATGTATCCCGGCAAAGATAACTGTTGCCGGTCGCAGCGACATAGCCGGTGACGCCATTGCCGGTCGGTGAAGCCGTCAGCTCTCGCTCGGCCGCTTCAGCCAACATTCCAACGTTCAGCAACGGTTCAAGCCGATTCGTCTTTTCGTTGAGCAAACGGACTTCGATCGTTTCAAAATTCAAAACATCTTTGGTGTAGAGAATGATCTTTTCGCGAAGCAACATTTTTCGAGCGTCGACTGACATCGTGACCAGATCTTCAGGAGCAATGTCGCCGAGATCCTGGCCTGCTTCATGGATGGCGGTCAACTTTTCGCCCTGCTGATGCTCGACCGAAACGTCACGAACCGTTACCACGACCATCGATGGAAATTCGCCACCCGAGGCATAGACCGGGGCCGCTACAACATCAATGTAAGTTGATTCTCCCGTCCGATACTTTGTCCGAGAGGTCATGCCTGACCCGATCGCCGTGTGGAAAGGTGCAAAATCAGGTCCAACGATCCGCGGATTGGCGAATGCTTCGTCGAAACCTAACCCGATCGGTGCCGGAAGCCCCTGAGCCGTACGACCAGTGAGTTCGGTGAACCGATCATTGCACCACTCGATTTTCAATTCGACATCCAGAACCGCGATCCCTTCCGGGAGATGCTTGACCACACTTTCCAGTGCAAGCAGTGTCGGCAGATGTTGCAGAGACTCGCCCAGCACGATCGCTGCGGCAAAATCGGTCTCGTGAGATTTGGTCAGCCACGAAGCGTCGTCACCCGCCCAAACGAGGGATTCGGATGTCCGCACCGACTCCCACACCAAACGGCCGACGTCTTCTTTCGCGCCGAGTACCAATATCCGAGGAGTCGTGGACACGAGGCGTAGCTCTCCCTGCTCACTCACATGAAACCAGACAAGATTATAGGAGCGACACGACCTGCCAGCAACAAGCAAACGCTCCCTTTTTGGCTTTCGCCAGCGTTTCACCGCGCCTCGAAGAGAAGCGGGAGTTGAGCGGCGGGTTTGCCGTCAGCCGGGGCGTCATTTCTCGTTAGTGGATTGGCGTCAGGTGGGCACAATGACATTTGAAGTGATCAGCTGAATGTGAATCCGCCTGTGCCTTCGGCTGCAGATTAAACGATGGCGACAGATTCATCGGTGAACGCTGCTGAATCAACCCGATTCAACCACAAACGTTTCGATCTCGCCATACTCGCCGAAAACGGCAAACTCGCTCAGTTTGTCGGTTTTTGTGACCGAGATCGGCACAAAGCCAAGCTCATGTTTGCCGATGAGTTCGGGGCGAGAGTTGATCACTTCGTAGGCTTGGACTTCTCCAATCCCTGCGATGACAAATCGATCGTCACTCAAAAAAGTTCCCTTCGGTGCCTCAAGATTCCCCGCAATGCGCGAATGGTCGTGATCCGCCATTAAGAGTCCACCTGTTTCAAACAACGCGATCATAAGACCGTTTGGAGAACCGATCAAAGTTTGAATGGCTGCTTCCAGCTTGAGTGCCCCTTTCAACTGCCCCCAATTCTCAAAACCATTTTTTGGGCCGGAGAATAGCTGGTTCTCTTTGTTTGAGAGAAGATATTTGCCAAGACCGATTCTCACCCTGTTTTCGACGACAAGTAATGCGACGCGTGAATTCCAATCTCCGAGTATCGAAAGCGGAAACGGAATAAGTCTCGAATTTAAAGGTTCGCCACGCGGGCTGAAACAGGCGATTTCCAGACTCGCGGAATTTTGTTCAATTCGCCAGCCAAAGCCCCCTTCCGAGTATGCCAATGCAACCGTGTTTGCCGTTGCCCAAGCGGGTGAGCCGGCCGGAAACATCTGAAGAATCTTTTTCGGAGCTCGGAGATGTTCAACGTCGACGCCAATCGGGTGGATGATGACAGGGCTGTTGCCGTCCGGAAACGGTTCGAGGATCACGTCTGTTGCCGTTCTGGCACTCGGCCACGCTATCCGATGAGATTGATCCTGCGGGTTGTCCCATTTCAAACGCTGGAGAACGAGTGAATCGTTTCCAAACCCGGCTACATAGACAGTATTTGCAGCAACCCTGGCAATTCGCCACTTGATGCCGTAAAGCGATAACGAATACGAATTGGTTGGCCTGATTCCCCGTGATGTTGTCTGTGGTTTTGTGTTTAGTCTCGATGTGAGTACTCTAACAAATCGATCGCAGTCACGTGAGAGGAGTCGGTCTTGATGTGCTAACTTGCGAATCGCACCCAACAATTCGTTGGCTTCCGTTGGATCAGCAGTTGCCAGAACACGCGCTACAACGATTCGCGTCGCGTCGCTGGCTGTGTCACGAACGGTGATATCAGGATAGTTGATCGCAACTCCAGATAATCCTTTGGAAAGAAGTTTTGTGATGCGTCGTTCAACGGGCTCGTTTTGCAATTTCGCGATCAGGGTGCGAGCCTCTTCGTGTCTGGCGTGCTTTCCCTGAAGTTCAAATATTCGTTCGAGACAAATCAGTGCGCTGGGAGACGAGGGCCAGCCGAGCGCCAACGTCGATATTGCACAATCAACGTCATTTAACTTGTCATAGAGAACTCGGCTGGCGTTGATAAAATCGCGGTGAAAGACGAAGTCCGCTGCGCACTGTCTTAAAAGTTGCTCCGCTTTTTCGTGTTGTTCCAGCCGAACGTAGATATCGGCAGCTTTCTCGACCTTGCCGATTTCCAGGTACAAGCTGGCAGCTTCTTCCAGCAACCCCCCTCGTTCGAGACATTTCGCGGCATCGAGAGGCCGTTTCAGCTTGTCGCGGTAGAGAATCGCCGCCTCACGATAATGATGTCCACTCTCCAGCGCGCCGGCAGCGGAAACGAGATCCCCCAATAGTTCAGCATAGATGTAGGCCGCACGTCGATGCCTTCCAAGTCGGATTTCCCGCGCAGCCAATTCGCGATACTGCTGGATCAGCTGGTACTGCTGAACGGCTGGAATGTCCCATCGATCAACGGGAACACCACCGGAAAGTCGACCCAATTGAAAACCAACATTGTGACCAACAAGTTTGTTTGACGGATTGGCTGTTCCGCGATGTAGGCCACCACCGCCGCCCATTGAGATTGCGAATCTTAAAGCTCGATCAGGATCAAGCTTTAAGAGATTCAACAGCCGATCAATCTCTCGATTGCGAGCCACCTGGTCGATAAACGAACGAACTCCCATCGCTGACATCGCTTTCCCGGCGACGGAACCGGCGGCTACCAGAGGCAGCAGTGCAACACCCAGGCCCTTACCCGCTAGTGAGGCGGCGGCCGCAATCAGGCCAAACGCTTGACCGGCCCAGTTGGCGACAGAATTGCCAGACCCCGATGTTCCAGTCAGAGCAGCTTTGTTCGGATCGTCCGGTGCCTGGGGTTTGCGCGGTGACTTCAACGACTTCATCGCGTCTCGCAATGGCTTCGTCCAGTCGCTCAGTTTTCCACCGAACCATTCGTCAGATGTCGGTGGCAAGTCGCCCAACGCATCTGGCTTTGAGCCGATGTCTTTGGCCTCTTCTTTGAAGAGGTCGTTCTCTGTTATAGCAGCATTCGGTTCGACCGAGATTAAACGCGAACTAAACGAAATCCCCGCTGCGGCATAGTTCCAATCCGTTTGTCGCTGTGGCGGTGCAGTCAGCAAATCGACGATCCGAAGTCGTTCCAGTGGTTCAATCCGAAACAGACCGGCTGACGGATGCCACACGAATTCGCTATCGTCGGGAGGTAAAAGTGAAAACAGATCGTTGGCATTGACGTCAGGAAAAAAACCGGCATCGACTGGAACAAATAGTCGACCCGCTACACGACCATAGGGTTGTCCATGCCGAATGGACGGTTGAAATGAATGCCCCGTCCTCGATCGAGGATTGACTGTGTCAGCCTTCAGTGTGACGAGGACGCCAATGGGAGTTGGCTCCTCAAACGATTGTGGGATCACGCGCAAGTCCAGCGATTCCAGCGGGATTTCCCAGCCGTTTAGTTCGCTCAGCCACTGTTGCGGATTGTTCCCGCGGACAAACCACGCCACAGTCTCGCGTCGAGGTGTGTTTGAATGGAAAGGGACAAGCTTTAATTTAAGTTGCATTGTGAAACCACGCAATCTTCCTATTCGCGCAACCGCTCGATGAATGGCGTAAGAATCAAATCACGTACCTGTTCAGCCGAGATTGATGGACGGGAAGGATCAATATAATAAGGCGAACCATGCATTGTCCCATCGCTCGTCCAGACAGCCACTCCGCTCACGTTGAGCATAAAAGTCGCTTCAGGAATCAGTTGATCCGAACTTTGGAGATGCATCAGCCCGCGTGAATCAATCCACAGTCGACTTCCATCAGCCCACTTGGCGACACGTAACGAGTACCCAGGCTCAGCCTGCTTGATGGGCTCAAATTCCTGAGACAAGTTGTGCTTCTGTGTGCTCGACGACGTTACCAGAAACAGGCGGTCATTACTGACCTCGAATTTCCACCGCATATGTCGGTTGCTGACGATACACAAATGCCCCTCCTCGACATACGCACGTGTGATGCGACGCATTGGCATCAATCCACCGTTCGTTTGCTGGGCATCGTAATGGGCAAGCGAATCAGCCACGGAAACCACCTTCGTTAGCGAGGTTTTCGTGTCAACAATCCGATAACCAGGAACGGAATTGTTTACCTGAAAAAACCTGATCAAGGCACGTCGACCATTGGCATCAATGTCCAACACCTCCAGGTTCCAAAACGGCTCGTTCAAAAACACTCGTTCGGTCTGTTCGGTCAGGTTGATAATGGACCCTTTTGAAATCGCAAAAGGACCATCGTGCCCTTTGCGATAAAAAAGAGCGAGCTTTGAACTTTGCGACAAGAATTTTCCGAGGGGAACATATTGCAGCTGAATTGTAGAGCCATCATAGGAAAGGATGTTCCATGCATCGCCGTGACACATCGCTGAATTAAAAAAGAATCGCTGTTTGAGGCCCTTATAAGCCATTTCGCAGTGCGTCTGGTTGAGCAGGCATTTCGTGGTGATATCAAACGCTTCGATCGTGGATTGATAGATGACGAACACGACCGAGCCATTTGCCACAGCGCCCAACACCGGGGATCGGGAACCCCCGGGTTTGAGATAGCTGGAAGGCAACGGGTCTGCTTGAACTTCGCT
Source organism: uncultured Schlesneria sp. (assembly GCA_903834925.1). Lineage (GTDB taxonomy): Bacteria > Planctomycetota > Planctomycetia > Planctomycetales > Planctomycetaceae > Schlesneria. The sequence goes on along the minus strand of CAILLA010000244.1, from coordinate 54,423 downwards.
TTTCATCAGGTTGATGGAAAACAAATAAATCACGGCGTCGGATTCGCGATAAATTAACGCATAGGAAAATCCCTTTTCATCACCAGACCACGAATAAAGACATTTACCAAATGGCAATTTCTCACCAATCTGCAATGCACCTCGATCAGCTTCATCAAACAGCAGTAACGTGTGATCTCGGGTGAGAAAGAAGACGCCCCGCTCCAGCTTTTTGCGTGTGGGTCGGTCAACGTCCATGTGCAAAGAAGTCGTTGTGAATTCTTCATCGTAGCCAAATGGATCAAAGTCGCTGGGTTGCCGAAGCGCCACATTCCAAAGAACTTCGTTTTTGAAACCGTTACCGTTCCCATAGGGAAACCGAAAGGGAAACGGTTTGACGTGAAAAATCGCCGGCAGATTTGGGTCAATTTCTGACTGAATCAACTTCTTCGATGGACGTGGCGGAGGCTCAAACAACACATCCAGGTCAAGTTGTAAATTCGAATGACACTTGCGTCCTCGTAGGCTACGGGACCAGAGCTGAAATCGCCCCTCTCGATCAACGGTCGCCAGGTAGAGCGGGGGAGCATCGGCATCGTTGAGCTTCTGTTGAAAATCGGGGTCACCCAAAACGGTTTCGGTCGTGACAAGCACAACATCGCCTGACAATTCTGATTGCCGTACGTGCTGGAAAAATTCATCAAGCGAACGACCAGGGTGAACGTCAGTTTCGAGTGATTCCAGATGAGCAACCAGTCCTTCGCGAGACGACAGGTCGATTGGGATGATTTCGGTCCCCGAGGCTCGATAGGCCCAAAGTGCAGCCCCCTGTTCTGTTGTCGCGGCAAATGACAGCGCAACCGCCGCCGAAAACAGGCGTGGCACGCCCCACATTCTCAACCCACAGTCAATGAGAACGTGACGCTGTTTAGGGGGAAAAGCAGGAGGTGTCTCGCGCCGCAGATAAAGAGCCTCGTTCAACGCCAGTCGTGTTGCCAGCATCAAATCGTCGTGAGCCAGTTCACTCAACAGCAACCGATCAAGTGTGCCGCGATTGGTAATGTCGGAAACGCCTCCCATGGGAAGTTCGTCGGTCTCGGTGATCGTGCGTGGCAAATGGACAACAGCCGCCAGATTGCGAGCCAGTCGCGATAAACCTGCGTATTCATCGTCGTTGGCCAATTGCAAAAGCAATGACCGAGTCGACAGATGATCGACCGGCGCGTCAACCAATTCCGGTTTCGGCTCAGACAACAGACCTGTTCGTCGCCATAAATCAATCGCCTCTTCCGTCAATCCATGCAACCCTTGTTTCAAGGGCTCACAGTCATGCAGCAACGAATTTGTCGTTTGATCTCGGGCGTTCCCCGATCGTGGCAAGCTGGGAATCGCGTAGTTGAGTTTTTTATCGAGTACCTCACAAACGACATGTGCAACTTCAGCGGAAACCCAGCGTGGAGCGGTTTCAAAGACGATGGCCGCGATGTCCCCTTTGGCATCGGGGGTTCGGGTCAGTCGCTCGGGAAATTTGTGAACCCGATCCAGTCCGTTAAAAAGGATTGCCGAAGGATCAATAGAGACTCCCTGCATCGGTAACGTAACACTTTGAGAAAGATATTGTCGCAGTTTGACGGAATCGGTTTCCCAGTAAGCCCGAGTCGCTGCGATCAGCAGGAGAACGGCGTCAATCGCCGGAAGTCCACCTGGAGCCAGTCGCTTCAAGACCTTGGCTAACTCTTCTCGAAACGCGATGGTTGAACCGCTCGACCAGACAACGACCGACCCTTGATCGTCCCACCGCCAGAATGAACCAATCGGTGGCATCAGATACCGAAGCGCGTCTTCGAAATTCTTATCCATGAGTCATCCTCACGGCTGATCGAGTCGCTTGAACAAACGCCGTATCAGGTACAAGTTCAAACGACCCATCCTCAGAAAACAGAGCTTTTACCGTCTCGTCCAATTTCAACACTTGCCGGACGATGACCGATCCGACATTCGGTTCAAACTGCCAGCCGATCGGGATGATGATACCATGGTCTTCAATAAATCGATGGCCGGGAATCGGCGGCAACGGCGTTCCGCGTATCAGAACATCAGCATTCTCAGAGACGGCAAATCCCAATCGACTCAGCCGAACCGCAGGTGCCTGGATTGCATAGGCACGCCAGCGTTCCCATGAGGACAGCATCAGGTTCGCCTGTCTGTTTTTCGATGAACGAACGAGTTTGAGCATGACGCCAGAGCCCGCTTCAGCGGCGAACCCGGCAACCGGCAGTTTCGTTGACAGCCAGGCTCGCAAGGGCTGCCATAGTCCGTCAGGCAATTGTGCGCAGGGAACGGTTTCACCAGGCCGAGTTAATTGTCGATTGGCCTGGATCATAAACCGCACGGCATTCGGAATGGACCGAATCCGTTGGTCCAGTTCATCATCCAGGTAGTCGCCACGCAACCAGACCGAAGTTCCGTCAACGAGAATGCTGAGACCTTTGATCAGCCTTAGCTTGCCCATGTGTTCGGCATCCTCAATGGGAAGGCAAACGGTCCACGGCGATTTCGGTTCGGCGGGCATGGCGAATTAATTCCTCGTTGGTGATCCCGCACTCGTAGACTGGTCAATTTGCTGCCACAGCGTTTCAATCTCTTTCCGCAGAAATTCCCTCTGGTGACTGTTAGAAACCCATTCACACCGAGATGCCAGTAACCCGAGTTCATCACGAAGTTGAGCTCGGTCGATATCAGAAAGCGATTGTTCGTTCAGTCGACCCGCGATGCGTTGCAAATCGACAGCGATCAATTCCGGGTTGGGTGCATCCTCGCCTTTGGCGCGCGGATGACTTCCCGCTTGATCCGTATTTCCAGCTGCTTGGATCGCGTTATTGACCAATGCAGCAATTACCTCCTGCTGTTCTTCCGAATCCCAGATGTAGCGCATGACCCAGAGATCCGAGGGGATCGTTTTGGTTCGTCCGCAAAGCAGTGCGCTTGCCGCCACCATCCGTTGAAGTTTCACCGCGCGGCGATCCGAGACCTTGATTCCCGCCAGTCGCAACCGTCGAACCAGTTCAACATAGACGGGTTGAGTCTCTTCCAACGACACGTCACGCAATTGCTTTTGCAGTTCACGGACCAGGTCAACATGCATGCCGACAGGTCGATCACGTCCCTGCAATTCCCGGTTCCAGCCGGCGCGAAGCACGTCGCTCAGCCGCTCGGTCGGAACGTTGTCGCACCGCACTCGCAACAGGAATCGGTCGAACAAGGCCGCCAGAGCATCATCCTCCGGCAGGCTGTTGCTGGCCCCCACGACCATTAACGTCGGCAATGAAAACGTTTCACGACCACGTCGAAAAACTCTCTCGTTCAGGACCATCAGTAAACTGTTCAGGATCGCGCTGTTGGCATTGAGAAGTTCGTCCAGGAAGACAAAATCGGCCCGCGGAAGCATCCCCTCGGTATTCGTTACCAGATCGCCATCTCGCAGGCGTCGGATATCGAACGGGCCGAACAACTCGTTCGGTTCTGTGAACCGGGTCAAAAGATAGTCGAACATCTGGCCGTGTAGTCGAACAGCCAACTCTTGAACCAGCGCGCTTTTTGCGGTTCCTGGCGGGCCAAGAATGAAAAGATTCTCGCCCCCGACGAGACAGATCCCCAGCAGGTCGACGACTTCGTCTTTGCCGACAAAGCTGGCTTTGATCGGCCCGAGAACTTCATCGTTCAAGCGCTGGCCGAGTTTGTATGACGACGGTTCACCGTCCGATGACATTATTCAGTTCCAGTTTGGGGATTTGTTGTGATTAAATAGGATGACAATTCAGGAGCCAGTTCGGAATGGAGACCGATTGCGGCACGAATCTTATCGCAGATCAGTGGTTCATTAAGCCGTGATCGATCCTTCGTGGCAATGATCCGATCGATATAGAGCTGTAACAGGCACGCATTGTCCCGAAAAGAGGACAGATCGACCGGTTCGACACCCGCAATCCCCACAGACGACAACGGCCACTGGTGCGCGAGTTCCCTCAGAACGCTGACTAACGGATCGTTTGGGGAAGCGGCCCTGGCCAGTCGGAAAAGATCAGGCAGAAATCGAAGTGTTAAATCGACGGCGTAACAGACAGAAGGTGAAGACGCTTCAGCGCACGGCACAGACAAGGCCAGACGAATGGCATCCTCGCCCGCATCCCGGTAAGCGAGAAAACTGCTGGCATAAAATGTGGTGACGGCCCCCCAAAGCAAGGCTTTGTCGGAAACCGCCGGCGGATCTCCGGAAAGATCGGCCCGATAGGATAATTCGAATTCCTTCAAAATCGCTTTCGTTTCCTGCAAGTCGTCAGCAGTGGGCTGACGCAATTGACCGTCACGGCCAACCGATTCACCGACGCGTACCCGCCCCTCCTTAAAAAGTGACTCAACGAATCGGGCAACGGTCATGAGAGACAAACCTGAAATGCGGTCATTAAACCAGACGGTTTCGGTCGAGCGAACTTCAATGACTATCCTCAGACGAACCGACTCTTTCAAGCGACGATGTGTCGGGCAAAGAGAACGAAATTGATGAATTGCGCGAAGTACCCAGCGCCGGCTTCGCCTGCAACCCAATCTGGAGAAGAATTTGAACCACGAAAAACACGAAAAAAACAGTCGAGGCGAGCCGGGCGACGTAAGCCCGGCACAGCCGGTACATGCGCGTCGCGAGACGGGTTCAGAATAGTAAAATCGTTCTCGCGTTGATCGAAGCGAGCCGGGCGACGTAAGTCCCCGGATTCTTTTCTTCAAGAGAGTCTTCGCGCACAGCCAAGAAATCAGACGTTAGTAATACGAAACAAATACGGGGAACCGAGAAGTCGGCGAATTCATTTTTTACGGTCGATATTTTCAGTAGGTCAGATTTCGAAAACGTCAGATTCGCGTAGAGGTTGGTTGACAAGCTTTCCACCCTGGCTCGCCCGGTGGGAGCAAATTTGAAAACCAGAAGCGGTTTTGCAGATTGCAAAACCGCATTCCGCCGAGCTTGTCTTTGTGGTAACCAGATTTGGTGGAATAACTCGAAAGTTGCGAGACGAAATTCGCTCCCACCTGGGCAAGCCAAGGTGGAAAGCAAGACGAATGGCAATGAAACGAGCGTGGGTGTCTGGTTCCCAAATTCGCTTCCACTTGGACAAGCCATAGTGGAAAGCAAAACGAGTGCTGGCTGAAGCCAAACAGCGCGAGGCCGCCGTCAATCAACCCGGTGCCATCGCAACCCACGACGTGATTAAAACGCAGGTGGATCGACTGGATTTTGAATGGATGAACGTTTGGTCCGGAAGAAGATGTTGATTTGGGATGTCCGTTACGGTACTTGACCGCGCGTGAATTTCCTCTCTCGGGGTTGCGGACTGGGGCTTTTCGCAATCATTCATGCACAAAAGCCGGAAGCGGTAACCGCCCCCGGCTTGATTCTGACCATCGCGATGCGTCATTTTGTCTCGAGGATTCAACGAGCGTTTTTGGCGTTGCGGTTCTCTCGAAGAAAAATACTTCGAGGCGTCTTCCGGCAGGCCGTTGTCAGCCGTTTTTACTTCCGCTTGCGAGCGAATGAATATGTCAGGCCGGCCAGGGCACCGAGTGCTGCCAGTACGGCGGTCGATGGTTCGGGGACGGTGGTTGCGCCAGGCACGACGAGGTCACTACTAATCCCGTAAAGACTGAAGGTGCTGGAAGGGGTAGCATAGTCGTTGGAAATCCAACCATAATCTGCGAGCGCGCTGTAGCCAACCGTGATGTTGTTGGGATCACTACCGCCCAAAGCATGAGAACCGTCTCCGGATCCATCTGGGTTGGTGCCTGTCCAGATTGTGGCACTTGGTGATGTCCCGTCCAGGTACTCGTTGGGTGGGTTAGCCAATCCGCCTGACCATAAGCCCGATGTTCCGTCAGTGGAAGACACTTCTGTCCCGTCAACGAGATAGACCGCATCACCCGTGACACCAATATGGTCGATGGCGTTGACGGTGGGGGTCGAAACGATGGCCTTCCAAGAGATCACTGACCCGTTATAAGTCGCACCGTTGGCGTCGGTATTAACAAAAGTGTCATAATTGCTGATCACTGACGACGTCGCAGTAGTGGTACCGGAGGTGATAAACAGGATTCGGAAATGATCGCCGGGGTTAAGCCCCGTTGGTGTGGAAATCACCAGACCGGCCGATGCCGAACCGGCACTAGATGCCATGACAATCACAGACAGGCAAACACACAGACAGATTCTCATCAGAAGTCCTTCTCTCTTCCACAGGTCTCATTTGGACGCCAATGCCGAATTTCTCGAAAACAGATTCGAGCGAGGTTGGCGATACCGCTTTCGCACTGGCGACGCCGCGAAACATCAATGGCTGCGACGTGGCAGTTGAAAACTCGAAGTGAATTTAATTAGCCGAATACGCAAATTCAAGTCAGTGATGGACAAAAGACGTGGGGGAGGCGATCAATTTTAAGTCGCGAACAAATGTTTGTTAATGAAAACGTCCTCTCTCGGGATTGTGGGCTGCGTATGATTACAAACATTTATGCAAAAGGCCGTGGGCGGTAACCGCACACGGCTTTATTTTTGATACTGCAATGCGGCTTCGTGTCCTTTATGTCCTATGAGTGCCGCATTACGGCCTGATCGTGAAAATAAACTGTCCACTAAAGCTTCTCTGATTAGTGCAGATTAGTGTTCTAACCTCTTCTTTCTTCGTCTTAGTGGCCAGTCCCTTCCGGGGCAACGGTTTCGATCGGGGCTGTTGTTGGTGCTGTTGTCGCAGCATGTGTTTTTCCGCCAAATCGTTCAATGACGCTGTAAAATACGGGTGTAAGGAAAATTCCGAACAGGGTGACTCCCAGCATACCGGAAAAGACAGCGATGCCGAGTGTCTGTCGCATTTCCGCACCGGCTCCGTGCGAAATGACTAGCGGAGCAACTCCCAGGATGAAGGCCAGCGACGTCATCACGATCGGTCGCAATCGTTCTTTGGCGGCTTCGGCGGCGGCATCGTAAACGGACATTCCCGTGTGACGCCGTTCACGCGCCGTTTCCACGATCAGGATTGCATTCTTCGCGGCCAGTCCCACCAGCACAATGAAACCGACCTGTACGAAGATGTTGATGTCCAGATGAGTCATCCACAGCCCGATCACGGCACTCAGCAGGCACATCGGAACCACCAGCAGCACCGCCATCGGCATTGACCAGCTTTCGTACTGTGCGGCAAGGACCAGGAAGACCAGAATGATCGCGCCTACGAAGGCATATAAAGCTGCACTCCCCTCCTGCAATTGCAGGTAGGTTAACTCGGTCCATTCATGCGTCATTGTTCCGCTCAGTTCGGAACTCGTCGCTCGTTCGACGGCGGCGATCATATCTCCCGAGCTGACTCCAGGGAGCGAGCCGCCGTTAATGGGTGCAGCTGGGAACATGTTGTAACGATTGATCATGACCGGCCCGCCGATGTCTTCCACGGTGGCCAGAGTCCCCAAGGGGACCATTTTCCCTTCATTGTTCCGGACTTTCAGTGAGCGAATATCTTCGGCGTGCATACGGAACCGTGCATCCGCTTGAAGATTCACCTGCCATGTTCGACCGAACTGATTAAAGTCGTTGACGTAATAACCCCCGAGATAAGTCTGTAGCGTTTGAAAGGCGTCATTCAGCGGAACACCTAATGACTTACACTTGGTTCGATCGATATCGATATAAAGCTGAGGCGTATCCGACCGAAAGCTGTTAAACATCCCGACAATTCCGGGTTGACGATTTCCCTGAAACGCCACCTGGTCGGCTCGATCCTGCAATTCGAATAGACCTTGATCCCCTCGATCCTGGATCATCAACTTAAAGCCGCCAGCAGAACCGAGTCCATCGACGGGTGGAGCGCCGAACACGGCCACCTGAGCGTCGAGGATTTCATTGAACATTCGCTTTCTCAATTGAGCGGCGATCGCATTGGCACTCAACGTTGGACTGCGTCGATGATGGAATTCATCGAGAATCACAAACATCGAACCGAAGCTGGAACCGACCGCATTGAGGACAATCGACTGCCCGGCGATTCCGGTGGTGTGTTTGACTCCGTCCGTTTCCTGAGCGATCTTTTCCACTCGTTTCAGCACATCGATTGAACGTTCGAGCGATGCGGAGTCAGGTAATTGCATGTTGACGAGCAGATAGCCCTTGTCCTGCGAGGGGATAAACCCGATCGGGGTTCGTGTGAGTCCCATGTAAGTCAGTGCGAGCAATCCGCCATAAACCAGCATGACCAATGTGCTGACTCGCAGCATGCCCGTGACGACTCGACCATAAAGCCGCGTGACCGCGTCGAAACCTCGATTGAACAGTTTAAAACAACTCGACAGGAAACGGTTTGACCATTTTGCAATCATCCAGCCAACGATGGCACCCGGCAGGAAAAGAAGTATCCAGACGCCCCAACTGAGAAATTCATCGTCAGCCAGATGCAACATCGGCTCGACGATCGGTTTCAGCCATGAGGCACTCGCCCAACCGAATAGTCCCACGTAACCCCACCACGGCAGAGCTTCGCGGTCGTCGTGCCCGTGGTGCCGGTTCTTGAAGATCTGGACTGCACGAGACGGGGTCATCGTCAGAGCGTTGATGGCCGAGATGATCATCGAGACCGAGATCGTCAATGCGAACTGACGATAGAACTGTCCGCTGATCCCTGGCAGCAAGGCACTGGGGAGAAATACGGAACTGAGTACCAGAGTGATGGCGATTATGGGGCCGGTCAGTTCATTCATGGCATTGATGGTTGCCGTTTTCGCATCACACCCCTTTTCGAGCCAGCGTTCGATCCCCTCCAGCACGACAATCGCATCATCCACCACGATACCGATTGCCAGAACGAGACCGAATAGCGTCAGGTTGTTCAGGGTGAATCCCATCAACCACATGACGGCCATGGTTCCGATCAAGGAAACGGGAACATCGATCATCGGCAGGGTCATCGACTTCCAGTCCTGTAGGAACAGCAGGACGACGATGGCCACCAGGATGACCGCGTCACGCAGTGCTTTGAAAACTTCGTTGACTGATTCTTCGATGAAAGGAGTCGTGTCATAGACGATGGCCGAGTGCATTCCGTCGAAGAAACGGGTTTCCAGTTCGGCGACTTTTTTCCTGATCCGTTTCGCGGTTTCCAGGGCGTTGGAACCGGGCATCTGAAAGATGGCCATACCGACTGACGGTTTTCCGTCGAGCGTGCATAACGTATCTTCGTTTTTGGCACCCAGTTCCAGTCGGGCAATTTCACCAAGGCGAGTTGGCTGTCCGGTACTGCCTGTTTTGACGATGATCTGGCCGAATTCGGCGGGTTCAATCAGTCGACCAAGTGTTGTCAGTGTGTACTGAAAATCGATCCCCTGAGGAGCGGGTGGCTGGCCAACTCGACCCGCCGCCACCTGAACGTTCTGTTCTTTTAGCGCATTGACAACGTCACCTGCCGTCAGATTACGTGACGCCATTTTTTCGGGGTCCAGCCAGGCTCGCATGCTGTAATCCTGCTGGCCCAGATAAGTCACATCCCCCACGCCATCGATACGCAGCAGGTCGTCTCGCATCTGAATCGTGGCATAGTTGCTAAGGAACAACTGGTTGAACTTGGGTTGTCCGGTTGACTCGTCCACGTCGGAATACAGGTTTACCACCAGCAGGATGCTGGGGGATTTTTTCTTGGTACTGACGCCGGTCGTTTTGACAACATCTGGTAATTTCGGAAGAGCGAGCGCGACGCGGTTTTGTACCAGAACCTGAGCCATATCGAGATTGGTGCCAAGCTTAAACGTGACGCTTAACTTGTAACCGCCGTCATTGGTACTTTGAGAGGACATATACAGCATCTTCTCGACGCCGTTGACTTCCTGTTCGATAGGTGCCGCAATCGTTTCTTGCACAACTTTGGCACTCGCGCCCGGGTAGCTGCAAGAAACTTCCACAGTGGGAGGTGTGATCTCCGGATATTGGGCGATCGGTAGCGTGAAGTATGCAGTTATGCCGGCAAAGACGATGACCAGCGAAATGACAATCGCGAAGACAGGCCGGTCAATAAAAAAGCGGGCTAGCATTCAAGAACCCCTGGCGGTCAACGCCGTGAAGGATTTTTCTTCGGACTTCATTTGAATGTGCCACTGCTTCGGAGTCCTCGGAGAAGCAGTGTCTCGACATCAGCATTCGTTTTGCAGCTCGGCACTGCTTGACGGAAGACCGTCAAGCAGTGGCACGAAGTCGACCCCAACACCTAATGCGGTTTTTTCGTAGCCGGCTCGGATTGACCAACAGTTGTCTTTTCCGTCTCGATTTTGACTTCGCTCCCGGGCCGTACGCGTTGCTGTCCTTTCACAACGACGCTTTCACCCGGCTTAAGTCCGGTTTCGATCACTCGCATTGAACCGTCAAGACGCCCAACTGTGACATTCCGCCGATCGATCTTTTTTTCCGGAGTGACAACGTACACATACCGCTGTCCCTGCTGCTGAGCCAGCGCCTGTTCGGGAACGAGCAACCGGGGTCGTGCCGGACCCATCTGAAACTGAATCCGTACGAATAGTCCCGGTGTCAGAACACGATCCGCGTTGTCGAATCGTCCCCGAATCTGCATTGTTCCGGTACCGGAATCAACACGATTGTCGACCACGTCAATCGTGCCCGCGTGCGGAAACCCGGTTTCATTGGCCAGACCGAGGTAGATCGGAACGTCATCGCGTTCACGCGCCGACTCCATCTTTTTTTCACGGATTCGCTTCTGGATATCGAGAAGCGTCCGTTCATCGACATCAAAGTAGGCATAGATCGGATCGATCGAGACAATCGTGGTTAAGGCCGTTGTATCGGCGTTGACCAGGTTGCCGATGGTGATTAATTCGCGGCTCGTCCGACCGGCAACTGGAGCCGTTACATGGGTAAAGTCTTGATTGAGTTTTGCCTGAGCGACGTTTGCTGTCGACGACTGGACCGAGGCTTCGGCATGTGCGAGATCGGCAACGGCTTTGTCATAATCCGATTGAGTACTGATCTTTTTGTCGTGCAGATCCTGGGCGCGAGCCATATCCGCCCTGGCTTGTTTTAAACTTGCTTCGGAAGTCGCCAAAGTCCCCAGGTTTTGTTCCAGTATTGCGTCATAGGGACGCGAATCGATCTCGAATAGCGGTGTACCCGCCTCGACTTCGCTACCTGGTTTGTAGAGTATCTTGTTGAGATAACCACTGACTCGGGCTCGGATCTCCACGGATTCGACCGCATCGGTTCGGCCTGTGAATTCAGCAAAGTCCGCCAATTCCTTTTCCACTGGCTCTGTCACGATGACAGCGACCGGTCCGGCTGCGGCGGGGGAAGGCATCTTGGGAGTGCCGCAGCCCGCGAAGGAGACGACAAGACCGCAACAGAGAGTCCACGACGGCCAAAACGAAAGGGGACGGATTATCATAATTCACCCGAAACGAGATTCTGGAACGATTCTCAACAGTCAACGCGAGGTTGGGGATCGGCGTGGTCATCATGATGTCCAACGCAAGATCCAACACCCCCCGATCTTGACCGAATGGTCACTCAAATTCTAGGAGAGTGATTTCGCTTTTCCCATCAATCAGGCCGGATATTCACTGGAGTCCATCGTGAGATCGTTTTTGGCGTCGATCAATCGCCAGCAATACCAGGATGCGATCGTGGAATACGGCTTCCAGGGAGCGGCAATTGCGTGGCTCTGCTGCTTGTTCGGTAATTCCTCAAGTCCATAAAGTGCTTTGATCGAAGACCGGACGACCAAGTCATCGTGGGGAAAAACGTCAAGGCGTCCAAGCGAAAAGATCAAAAACATTTGCGCCGTCCAGCGGCCGATTCCTTTCACCTGGACGAGATGCTCGATCGCCTCTTCGTCCGTGAGTCGTCCGATCCGATTCAATTGCAACCGCTCGTCGAGAACTCGAGCCGAAAGGTCTTTTAAATAAGCCGTCTTTTGGCGCGATAAACCAACCGAACGAAGTTCCTCGTCGCTCCGTTCGTGAATCGCCTGGGCACTCAGCGGATGCGGATCGAGCAACTGATCGAGCCTCATGCGTATCGACCTCGCCGCCTTCGTAGAGATCTGTTGCGAGAGAATGGATCGGACCAACATCCCAAACCGGTTCCGATCCAGTTTGAGAGTGAATGGCCCTGCCCGATTGATCAGGTTACCCATCACAGGATCGACCGATTTCAGATGTTGAATTGCGGCCTTAATTTTATCGGAGGAAATCGACATCGGTCAGGCTTTGAAAACGGATGCTTCGATTCACGACACCGCGCCGTGCAAATCGGTATGTCAAAGTGTAGCAGAGAAATTGCAACATTTGACCTTCACTGCGGTCAGAAAGGGTTTCATATCGACCCAAACTGATCACAAGTGGATCGACCATCGGTCAATCAACAATTACGATAGTGAAATGATCGCTCCACCATCGAACTCAATTTTAACCCGATTGCTGGGAACCTTAGTCCTCGTCGCCTTTGGTATCCTTTTGGCCTCGACATGCATGCAGACATGGCTGTCTTCGCGCCTGCTCGCGTCCAATTTTATCAGCCCTTCGACCTGGTTCAATTTGGCAAGTTCATTGCCTCGGTCTGGAATGTCGACCGCCAATCCGGAACTGATCAATCTTCCCCTATGGCTGACGCTCATTCCTTGTACCTTCGTTGCAGCAGTTACTTGGCTCGCTGGAACAACCTGGCTGGTCATGAGACGAAACATGACTTGGGCTGAAGCTCTTATCCAATGGGGGTGGTACGGCTGGGTGTGGTGGTGCCTGGTCGATTTGTGGGAGTGGCTTTGGATTGCCGCTGGAACTGTTGGTCTTTCGAGCTTGGCGGGGTTATTGTCAGTGACACCGCAGTTCTGGCTGGCGGGTTGCCTGGCTGGTTGGATGACGACTTGGCTAACTCTCAATAACAGCCCGCAGTCATCCGATGAAATAGAGACTCAGTTCGTGCGAACGCGATCGCTCTGGCTGGCATGCGGATTGTATATCCTCATTTTTACGACCATGAACTGGAGGCTGTACTTTAACCTGCTGGTGCCCCACGGCGATTCGGTCATGTATGAAGAACACCTCTGGAATCTCTTGCACGGGAAGGGATTTCGAAGTTATCTCGATCGAGGCATGTTTCTGGGCGAGCACATTCAGTTCGTGCATCTGCTCCTATTGCCTTTTTACATACTGTGGCCATCACATCTGCTGCTGGAAGCATGCAGTTCCATCGCGCTGGCGCTCGGGGCATTTCCGGTGTACTGGATGACTCGTCGGCATACGGGATCGGATCGAACCGCATTGGCTGTGGCGATTGCTTATCTGGTCTACTTCCCGATGCAGTTTCTTGACATCGAAATTGATTTAAAGACGTTTCGGCCCGAGTCATTTGGCATCCCGCTACTGCTGATGACCTTGGACCAACTCGATCGAAAGAATCTTGTGGGAACGCTGCTTGGGATCGGCCTGTGCTTGACCGTCAAGGAAGACTATACGCTGATCTTTGGACCGCTTGGGGTTTGGATTGCACTGCGTCATTTCACAGAGCCAGATCTTGCAACGTCATCTTTGAGCTCAGGGACGCCTAAACCGAAGTCTCAAATCCTTGGCGGGCTATTGCTGAGCCTCTTCAGTGTCGGGTACTTGTGGCTTGCAACGCGGGTCGTCATGCCCTGGTTTCGATCGGGTGACGAAGTCCATTACGCCAGCTATTTTTCCCGGTTTGGGAAGACGCCAGAAGAGATTCTTCATACATGGTTGACCCATCCGTTATCCGTGGTTGAAGTACTGTTGACGACAGAAACGGCTTTATACGCGATCGCGCTATTGGCTCCCCTGGCATTTTTGCCTCTTCTTGCACCGACTCGACTTGCTGTCGGGATGCCACTGTTTGCGATTCTGTGCATGAACGAGTTGGAGGGGTCACGTACGCCGCAACATCAGTTTCATGCACCGCTTGTCGCGGTCATTTTCTGGTCGCTCGCCGCTGCTTTACCGCATGCCTCTGAGGTTGGTCGCGCGATCATCCGACGTTTTTCATCGAAACCGCTTAATGGGAACGACAACGGATCGCCAATCTTGCGGCGACTGGTCTTAACCAGCTCCCTCGCGACCGGTTTGTTTTTCAGCCTGGGGCCGATGGGAATGCCGTTTTGGGATACGGGGTCGAGTTGGTATTGGCGACGGCTTTACGGTTCGACACACCGGGCCGAAATGTTTGCTCGAATTGAGAACTTGATCCCCACGACTGCCCGAGTCGCTTCGACCGACTTTGTCCATCCGAGATTCACTCATTATGAGCGTTCGTACGATTACAGCGACTATTGGCGAAAAGTCGCAGGTGAGGGAAAACGGATTCCCGATGATACGGAATACCTTGTTATCGATACCGACCATAAGTACTCAAAGATCAAACAGCCGAAGGAAGTACCTGAGTTGAGAGATCACCCTGACCGCTGGGCATTAGTCCCCGACAAGACCTCAGGCGTTTTCATCGTGATCAAGCGCAAGACCAAGGATTCCGAATGACGACTGACTTGAGTAAGAAGCGGGATTTCCACCCGTCTCGATCCGATGATCGAAAGTCGATCGTCTGCCGCACTGCGGAATCTCCAAAACTGCTCGTTAGCGTTCGATCACGAAGTGAAGCGGATTGTGCAATCTCTGCTGGTGTCGACGTTCTTGATGTTAAGGAGCCGTCACTCGGCTCGCTTGGCATGGCCGGCATTGATCACATTACAGAGATTGCGCGTGCCGCCGAAATTGTCTCCGGTACAATTCCCCTGAGTGTCGCTTTGGGTGAAGTCCGTGACTGGTCACAGGAGGTGAGATTTCCGGAATTGCCTCATGGCATCACGTTCGCAAAACTGGGCCTGAGCGAATGTGCCAACGACCAGAACTGGCGAGCGGAATGGATGCGTGTCCGCACAACAATCCAGGAGAGGTCATTGTCGACACTCCGCTGGGTGGCCGTCGCCTATGCCGATTCGCATCAGGCCAAATCGCCTGATATTAATGACGTCTTGACTGCTGCAATCGAGACCGACTGTTCGGGACTGTTGATCGACACATTTACGAAAGATGGCCGCAGGCTGAACGACGAAGTCGGCGCGACAGCTCTCATGAAACTTGCAGAGACTTGTCACCAGGCGGGATTGTTTTTGGCGCTCGCTGGTCGACTCAATCGCGAATCGCTTCCTTTGTTATCAAATACGAATGCCGATGTCATCGCGATTCGTTCCGCCGCTTGTCGCGGTGCCGATCGAACTTTGCAGCTCGACATTCGGTTGATCGCTGAGTTCAAAAAAGAACTTCAGCGTTGCTTTGCGGTTAACCCGGTGTGATCAATTGACGTATCAGCGCGAGGTGAAAGCCGAAGTATTTCGGGTTGTTTGCCACTGCATCGGAGTCTTCAGGTCCGGAACTTGACTCATGGAGTCAAGTTCTAGCATCTCTGCCAACGTAGCCATCATCGCTCCGCGTGATGAGCATGCGTCGGAAACGATTCAAGCGTTGCCGACGCATTGGAGCAGATATTCTGACCGACTTTCTGATTTGAGAACATGCGGAATGTAGTTTGGTAAGTTTTCGAACAATGCTCATCACGCGGAGCGATGATGGCTACTTTGGTCTGAGGCAAAGCCTCGTTGGAGTCTTCTCCGACGCAGTGCCTTCGATTTTTCGCCGCAATCGAAGAGCACTGGATGACCGAAGACGGTCATCCAGTGGCACATGAATCTTTCGCTTTAAAAAGGGTCCCGTTCGCCGACCGTTTTCAAACGACGCTGGAACGTTTGGACAAACCTGTCGAAGCGATTGTTTCGAGAAATGGACGATAAGCCAGCATTTTGATGTTGCTGGGACCTTTGACTTTGTACGTAATCCCTCGCCAATTCACGAAACGGGCACCGAGTGCATACAGCATCGAAGTCAAAAACATCGCCTCGGCGCATAAGTATCCGACGAAATCGGGAACTGGGTTTGGCGAGATTTCCTGACCGTTGTTGACCACCATTTGCCGAACGGCCTGATCCAGGCGATTCGCTTCGAAACGCGTGACATAGAGATTGATCGGGCGGATCAACAGTAATGCCAGGCAGCTTAGCCATTCACCATACACGAACGTTTTGCAGATGAAAAAGTAATGGGACGATCGGAGTACGGCGGTAAACGCGATCAACGCGACCGCAGACCACCACTGAGGATGATACAGCCGAAGGATTAACATCTGCCGATTGACAAATCGCAGGCATCCCATGACCGTGGTCGATTCGCGATTGACGACCGTTGCCTGTGGAACGCATACGAGTTTTAGATGACGTCGTTGCAGGTGATTCAGAGTGTGAACGTCCTCGCAAAACATGTGCGACCATTCTTCTGCCAGGCCCGTATCCAATAGTTGGCGGCGTACGACCATCGATCCACCCCAAGGGGTACTTGAATGAAAGATCCCGGATGCAGCGATCAGGTTCCAGAAGCAGCGCAATCGGGTGGCGAAGGTGTTGTCAGTAGGAGCGAACCAGCGAATTCCGGTCGTGCAACCGGTTTCGGGATCTGCGAGCGGAGCGACAAGGCTTCGCAACCAGGTTGAGTGCGTAATTGCATCCGCATCCACAAACGCGACGACTTCGGTCTCTTGGGGCAAGCTGTTAATGGCCTGAATGATGGAGCTGTTTTTTAGGCTGCAATTGGAACTTCGGTGTTGGAGCGTCGTGACTCGAAGACGAGTCGGTCCGCATTCGGATTGAACGGCTCGGATCGCACCCCAAGCCGGGTCGGAATCGGAATCGATCACAATCTGGACAAAGAAGTTTGGATAGTCCTGTCGGATGAGATTCCGAAGGCAAGACTCCAGAAACGGGTCATTTCCCCGCAGTGACAAAATGACGGCAGCCTTCGGCCACGGTTTATCCGTCGGCCACGCGGGGAGCGGTCGGGAATAATGATTGCGAAGTCGACGAATCAACCACGCTTGAGAAATTGTGAATCCGATGGTTCCGATCAGGATTGCGACAACAACGTAAAACATAGGGATCACCCGCTGAATCAACTCAATCATTTCGTCGAAGTTCGACTCTGATGATTTGGTTCGGCTTCAGCGACAGGAAACTCAACAAATTTGCCGCATCTTCGGAAAAGTGACGCGGAACGGAAAAACTCCTATTTCAGGCTTGATCGTATCGCTCAAGCGAGTTTGCCGATTATGGCAGATCTATCGCCACGACTTCGCAGACGTTCGCCTGGAACCTGGAAATTAATGCGCGCCATTGATCTACGCATGATCCCTGTCGAAGTCAACTACTTCTCAATCCACGAGGATTTCAGCTGATAAACCTGAAGGAATTGCTTTGTGGCGTCACCGCCCCCTTGGACATTGACCGAGACAGACAGGTCATCGGGTTTCGGGATAAACGGTATTGGGACGTACGTGAGGCCGTCACTCGCAAAGACTTCGAACATCGTTCGATCGACAAAGACCGTCAGTTTCTGTTTCCCGTTCACCAGGGGAGCAGGTGCGCGATGACCATTGACGATGATTTCTTGTGTCTTTGGGTCATAAGCGATCTTAGCTCCACGCAGATTGAACTCGAACTTCGTTGCCTGACCGGGTTCGATTTCCGCTCGCAATTCAATCAGCTCGGCCCGGAATTTTTCGAGCGAACTCGCCTGGTCAGGTCCGTCGCGTAGTGCCACGAGTTCTTTGACTGGTTCACGGCGAAGTCGTACGCCATCCGGAGTTGTTCGTAGCATCAACTCGCAGGGAAGTGTCTGTAATTGATTGAATGACATGCCGGGTGACGGAGCCTGACTCCAACCGATCTGAATCCTGCGATGATCGGGGATATCGCTGAATGTCTGGGCCGCATAGAAGCCGATTCCGCGAACGTCAGTCAGCCGCGAAAGTTCTGGAGTAAACGTTGCTCCATCGAAGGTTCCAATGGCATATTGACTGTTTGCTGCAGTCAGTACCCATTTTTTTCTGGAAAGATTGCCATCAACAGCAAGCTCAAAAAAGTCGGGGCATTCAAACAGGTATTTGTCACCGTCGATTCCACCCTTTGTGACGCTTGCCAATTTCCAGTCACGCAGGTTTGGCGAATTAAAAAAATGGATCGTGTGCTGTTTTCCTGGGGTTTCCACGTAAAGCACCAGCACCCATTGTTTTGTGGGTTCGTGCCAGAAGACTTTCGGGTCGCGGTTGCCGCCCGAAATCTCTTTGATCACCGGATTTTGAGCATACTTCTTGAAGGTCCGACCGTCTGAGCTAGAGGCGATTGATTGAACGGTTGGATTACCCGCAGCCGTGTAGATCAGGACCAGTGGCGGTTTACCGTCTTTTCCAAATCCGCTGGTATTGTTCCAATCCACGACCGCACTGCCGCTGAACATCGGCCCCTGCTCGTCGGGATAAAGGGCTTCAGAGTGTTCTTGCCAGTGGACTAGATCGGGGCTGGTGGCATGGCCCCAGTGCATGTTCCCCCAGTTCCACCCGTATGGGTTGTGCTGGTAGAAAAGATGATATTCGCCGTTGTAATAAACCAGCCCGTTGGGGTCGTTTGTCCAACCACGTTTGGGGGAGAAATGAAGCTGGGAACGGAGTGTTTCCCGGTAAAGATTTTCGGCGTCGAGTAACGTGTCTGATTGGCGAAGTGAATCCAGGGCCTTGGATGTGACCGGCAGAACGTCGGCGACAATCGTTAATTTCTTGCCTGCCCATTCGCTGACATCCAGTGGTGCCCACCACTGGGCGTTGTCGTCAGCCAACTCGATATCAAATCGTCGAACCGCTTTCCCATCGACGCTGACGGTCACGACGCGGGGCTTCGCTCCTGTCTTGACGGGAAAATGGAGCAACTTCTTTTCGACCGTCAGTTCCCTTGTCACATTCCTGGCGACGGGAGCGGGTGGAACGACGATCGGAACTGAACCTCGGTCATCGGTCATTACGATCTGATCGACATTGATGTGCCCCCAACTACCTTGGCGTTGATCCACAATCGCGAGCGTCGCCTCGCGACCTGCAAACTCGTGGACGTCCCAGGCAGCCGGTTCCAATCGTTCGCTGCCACCGGAGATTGTATTGGGTCCCGCTGCTGTGCGGACAACTTTGCCATCGACGATCAGATTCATGCAAGTTTCGTCCGCCCATCCGCCACCCCCGATCAGAAACGTGATGAATTTCCGTTCGATCTTAAACGTTGGCGAGGTGAGTGTACCGACGGCGTCATCACCTCCCAGGAACGAATTCACGAGTCCTTGGCCTTGAAATCCTTCGACGGGCATTTGACCGCCAAGTTTGCCTTGGGCAGGACCCTTCCCAAACGCCGTTCCCGTCGTTTTCCAAGTGCCGTAATCCGTCCCTTCAAAGTCGGTGATCACAATCGTTTCGGATGCTCTGATGGAATTGGCCGTGATGATCACGAATGCGATAAAAGGTAGTGAAGATTTCAAAACTATGCTCCATTGGGTGTGTCTGACTCGTGCGTTATCAAGACTCAAAGTTCGGGTTCTGTGCCACTGCATCGGAGTCTTCTCCGACGCAGTGTCTTCTCTATTTGTCAGGCAAACGAAGAGCACTGGGTGACCGAAGACGGTCATCCAGTGGCACGCGAATCTTTCGCTTTGACATCGCACTAGGAACGTATCTTTGCACGCCATTCATCCTGAGCCAGTTCATTATTGCGGTAGAGTTCAATCAAGCGTTCAAGCATTTCGATATCACAACGAAACTGCTCGCCCCGTTCAGTGTCTGCCATCAGGCGCGTGCGACCCCATTCGCGGATGACCGAGACACTGGGGACAATATCGATCCCGTCCCTGACAGCTGAGTGAACGGAGTCGAAATGGTGATGTTTCGCCAGTAGCGTTTTGTCAGGCCCCATGACCAGCGTGTATCCGTGATCGCCATACGCTTCAGAAAAGGCCCCGTCGATCACGATGGCTTTACCGCTTGGTTTTAGCGGCGATTCGGACGCGTCGATTTTGACGGGAACATGGCCGTTGACAATCAGCCCGTTCTGACTATCGACTCCGAACTCTGCCAGCACTTTTTCACAAAACCAGGCTTCGTTCAACAGCGAAAAATACGGATCTTTCGTCTCGTGATGTGGGGTCTTATCTGCGATGAAGTCACGTTCAAAAGTTGCGATCCGATCCTTGCCAAACAGAGGTGATCTTGGCCCGCACCACAGATACCACAGTAAATCCAAATGTTGCTGCTGACGCTGCTCAAACGCCCAGGCAACGACGCGTTCGACGGCATCGAACATGGCTCGACCCGCCAACCACTTTCCATTAATCGGCATCGGCAGGAACGTCCCGTCGTGATCGCAAGGGACGCATCCGTGAAAGATCAGGTGCTCATCGCGTCGCAGATACATCGCGCCGTGGCTGACCAGATACCGCAGGTGCTCGCCCAGTTTCTGGCTGTTGAGAAACGAATGCCGTAGCCGGGTCAGACAGACCTCTTCCTGAGGACTGAGTTCATACGGTCGATCCGGGTCCACCGTCGGCAAAAGGCCGTCTTTCAACGAATATTCGACACCATCAACGGTAACGGTCCCCCGTTTTTGATCGATTTGATGCAGCAGGCGGCGATGGTCCAGATCCCAATCGGGATTTCGAGCGATCATCTGACCTTCCAGTTTAAACTGCATGATCGCAGCAGCTTTCTGCATGCGTGCGATGATAACGTCGGATCTCATCCCGCTGGACTTCGGCATGAAGTTCGACGCAGGATCGTCCGCGTAAACGGTTCGAGCCAGATGTTCAAGGGGTGTCAGCGGGATGCTATAGCCCTCGTCGAGCTGACCCAGGCGTCGGTATCTGAGTGAAACTCGCAAGACGTGACAGATCAGCGCTTCATGTCCCAATCCGGCACCCAGCCATGCGACATCATGGTTGCCCCAGATGAATGAAACGTTTGGCTGATCTCGCAGGTAGTCAACAACCCGATCTCCTCGCGGTCCGCGATCCCAGCAATCACCACCGATAATCAGTTCGTAAATCGCGAGATTTCGGATCAACCGGCCAGTAATGTGAATTAAGTGCAGGGCACGGCCGCGAGGGACAAGTTCGTCCACGACCGCATCAGTGAATCCCTTGCCCCGTTCGTCCGAACGTTCATGCAACATTTCCGTAAACAGATTGGCGTATTCGCGAGGAAAGACCTGCATCGTTCGTTTCAAACTGTAATTTGATGCCAGGACACGTACCAGTTCAAACTGGTGCTTCAGTGTTCGGCGAGCAAACGTCCGTAACTCTTCGACGTCCGCCAGCGTTTTTTCCAAACGTTCGGTGACTTCGGCGGGATAAAAGATCAACGTCAGGAATTCCGAGAATTCCTTCGGGTTCATCCGATCCTTGAAAAGCCGCTCGACCAAAGGCCGTAGGGTCCCTGAAGCATTGTTGATGACATGGCGCAGTTTCTTATCTTCGCCGTGGATATCACTGATGACGTGAACCGTCCCTTTGGGAAGCGTCAACACGGCAGAAAGTCGGGCGATTTCGGCGAGAGCCGAATCGATGTTGGGAAACTGAGTTGCGAGCGCTCGCAAAAGAGTCAATTCATAACGGCGGGGCTTTTCTTCGCGAACTCCCCGTTCGCCGCTTGGTTTTTCATGAGGCGTTAATGTCATCGGTATCTAGCGGCTTCCTTGTAAAACACAGTGAAAAACACTTTTGCGATTCTTTGATTGTGATTCCATGATCTTGTCAGACTACTTGTTTTTCAGATCAGAATGAATCGTTGACTGCAAGTGGTGCAACAAGCCAAGCAAAAAAACTGTTCGTAAAAGGAATGTCGTCATACGCGAGAATTCCGTCGCTTCAGCGTATCGAACAGGACCGCCAACATCAAAACCGCTCCCAACACGATCTTTTGATTGAAAGGATCGACGTCCTTCAGGTTCATCCCATTTTTGATGATTGCAATGATAAAGGCCCCAATCAGTGTGCCGAAGATTTTCCCTCGGCCCCCCATCAGAGACGTTCCGCCGACAACAACGGCAGCGATGACTTCCAGCTCATACATCAACCCGAATTTCGGATCGCCGGCCGAGAGTTGTGATGTCAGAACAATACCGCCAAGACCAGCAAGTGCTCCGCAGATCGTGTAGACCGACATCAGGATTCGGTTGACCGGCACTCCTGATAGCCGCGCCGCTTCTGAGTTGCCGCCGATTGCATAGACGTAGCGGCCAAACACCGTCCGCGACATGACGACGTGAGCAATGATGTACAGCACAATCATCAACAGGATCGGATTGGGTATCCCCACTGTTTCGCCTCGACCGAGCCAGAAGAATGACGTCGGCAGTTCTGGAATCGACCGACCAGATGACAAGCGATACGACAGCCCGCTCGCCATCATCATCATTGAGAGCGTTACGATAAAAGGGGGAATCTGAAACGCTGTGATCATGAATCCATTAAACGCACCAGCCAATGCGCAGATACCGATTCCGGCGACGGCGGCTCCAACGACCGTGACAAGTCCCGCGTTTGCCCCGCCGCCACCATCACGAATCATGATGGCTGTACCAACGGATGCCAGGGCGACCAGCGAGCCGACCGACAGATCGATTCCACCCGTGATGATGACCATCGTCATACCGATCGCGATCATCGCGTAGATCGCGGTTTGATTGGCCACACCCAACAGGTTGCTGACCTTAAGGAAGTCGGGCCACAAGTACGATGAGGGAACGACACATTTGCCCGAGCCGACGTTCGGGTAACGATCGTAGACCGGCCACTTCGAAGTCACATCATTGGCTGCGATCGCATCAATTTCTCCGCCCGAAGCAAGAATGGAGTCGATCGCTCGTCGTGCGTCCGGTGCAGCACCGTTGACGTTGTCGAGAACCTTCGCACCAGCGTCTTTCAAGCGGATCGCAACAACATTTGCAAATGCGATGTCTTCGCCCGTATTTCGGGTCACAATGAGTACGCGGGCCTGACGCCCGTAGCGCGAGAGAATGAAATCAGCGACCTGCCGACCTGCCGCCTCACCCGTGGGATGCTGCTGTTTCAACGTCAAAATGCTGAACAGACCGGCGAGAACCAGCAAGACGAAGATCATGCCGTAGTCTCGGATCAACAGGTTGTCGATGAGCCGAGTGCGTCGATTTGAACTCATAACGATTTGTTCACACTTTACTGTTTCAGCTCAGGATCTTTGTCTGCATCCGCTTTGTAATAAAGCTCCGAGGGGATCAGGATTTCTGCCGGAACTTCATCACCATTAAAGTGTTTAAGAATCTGTTGGACGGTTGAGCGTCCAATCCGATCCGGAAATTGAATCGGGTCGCATAAGATCTTGCCGTCGCGGATCGCTTGTTTGCCGATCAACTGCCCGTCAAATGCGATGATCGTGACCTGATCTTGTTTTGCCACACTTTCCAGAGCCGATCGAGCACCTAATCCTGAAGGGTCGTTGATGGCAAAAATGGCCGCGAGATCGGGGTTTGCTTCGATTGCATCCTTGGCGGCTTTGAATCCCTCGTCGCGAGCACCGCCGCCATCCAGCGTGGAAACAATCTCTATTTTATCTCCGTTGGAAAATGTATTGTGAGCGTTCACAATTTCCGTGAAGCCTTTCACTCGCAATTGACAGGATTCAGCTTGCGGGAAATGGATGATTGCAACCTTCCCCCCAGTCCCCTTGAGTAGCTTGACCATCGCTTCACCAGCGAGTTTGCCTCCCTGATAGTTTTCGGTTGCGACGTGACAAACCACTTTTCCTTCGTTGCCGTCGTACTTCAAGTCGTTCGTAAAGACGGGGATACCAGCTTTATTTGCCTTCTGGATGGCGGGGCCGATGGATTGCGAATCGCAGGGATTCAGGACGATCGCGGCAACCCCTTTCACAATGAATTCGTTCACCTGATCGGCTTGCGTCTTCACATCGCGTTCTGCCGAAACGACGATCAAATCGTACCCATGTTTTTCGGCCTCAGCCTTCATATTGTCTGCGATCACCTTGAAAAAGGGATTTGTCAACGTCAGGGCCGAAAACCCGATCGTTCCCTTGCTCTTCACCACGTCGTTGGTTTTTGGGGCGTCCGGAGTTGTGGTTTTACGGTTCGAGTCGCTGCAACCCGTGATTGCGATGCCGAAAACAAAAAGAACAATTGCGGAAAGCCGAATCATGATCTGTTTCTCGAGTGACTTTGCGGCAGGAAAACGATGTTGCGTTTGGCAACCGAAATGGCAGAGCCAAAACGGACTTGCCGAACGACGGTCTATTTCTGACGAGAGTATTCGTAACGGAAAACGATTGCAAAGCTGGCGGGAAACTCGTTTGTTTCAACAGTGCATCGGTTTTCAAAACCGACGCGCGGTTGAGCGTAGATTTCAGTACAATCTCCTGCCAATCGTCCGCTATACCTGAATTATGTTGAGGAGTTCTTTTCGATGACAGCCCCGTCTTCCTGGTCTCGTTATTGCCAGTACCTGATCGCCGATCGTCAACTTGGTTTTTCGCTCGATATCAGCCGTGTGCGGTTTTCCGATTCAGATCTCTCATCGCTTGTCTCTCGGGTTACCACTGCTCTTGGAGCGATGGAAGAACTGGAACGAGGTGCGATCGCCAACATTGATGAAAACAGGATGGTGGGCCACTATTGGCTTCGCGCCCCGGAACTGGCTCCGACGCAAGAGATTGCTGCGGAAATTCGTCAGACTCAGGCAAGCATCGTTGAATTTGCCAAGCAGATTCACGACGGGGTGATTCAAGGGGCGGACGGTCGATTCCAGTTCTTGCTCTTAGTCGGTATCGGAGGATCTGCACTCGGCCCCCAATTCGTGGCACAGGCACTCGGTTCGCCACTCGACGAGATTCTTCCCTTCTTCGTCGATAACACCGATCCAGATGGTATCGATCAGATCCTGGGAGAGCTCGACGGACAACTCGGTAAAACGCTGGTACTGGTCATTTCAAAGTCCGGGGGAACTCCTGAAACGCGAAATGGAATGCTGGAAGTCGAAAGAGCCTATAAAGCAGCCGAACTGAACTTCGCGGAACATGCCGTTGCCATCACCCAGGTTGGTAGCAAGCTGGATAAAACCGCGACCAAGGATGGTTGGCTAAAGACATTTCCCATGTGGGACTGGGTTGGCGGGCGGACATCGGTTCTCTCGGCAGTAGGATTACTTCCAGCCGCGTTGCAAGGGATTTCGACCGACGATTTGCTCGCCGGAGCCGCTGCAATGGATCGACTCACTCGGACGACCGATCCGTGGAAGAATCCGGCGGGGCTACTCGCGATGATCTGGTATCACATTGGAAACGGGAAAGGCGAAAAGGACATGGTCATTCTTCCTTACAAGGATCGACTCTGTCTCTTCAGTCGTTACCTGCAACAACTTGTGATGGAATCGCTCGGGAAAGAACTCGACCGGCAAGGAAACGTCGTCCACCAGGGAATCGCCGTTTACGGGAATAAGGGTTCGACTGATCAGCACGCCTATGTTCAGCAATTGCGTGATGGTATTGCCAACTTCTTCGCGACGTTCATCGAGGTGCTGAAAGATCGCAATGAACCGTCGATCGAAGTTGAACCCGGTGTCACATCGGGCGACTATCTGAGCGGCCTGTTTCTCGGGACGCGAGAAGCATTAGGAGATAATCGGCGGGACACGATTACCATCACGATCGACACGGTTGACGGCCGAAGTGTCGGTGCGTTGATTGCATTGTACGAACGAGCCGTCGGTCTGTACGCCGAACTGATCAACGTTAACGCTTATCATCAGCCTGGCGTGGAAGCGGGCAAGAAAGCGGCCGCCGCTGTCCTCGATCTCCAGTCAAAAGTGATCGCACAATTGCATGCCTCAACGGAACCGCAAACTGCAGAACAATTGGCGGTTTCCCTTGGTCTTCCGGACAAGATCGAATGGGTCTACAAAATCCTGCAACATCTCAAGGCGAATGTTGAGCGGGGCATCGTCCAAACGACCGGCGATTCTCCCGCCCTGGCCAAATTTCGAACCGTCGGTTAGCCCCATTTCCCTTCGCCGTGAAGGACGTTTCGACAGGAAAACATGGGCATTGGTCTGCGTGTAGCACTGGCGTGCGTCTTCGCTCGCCAGTGCTCTTCAAATCTTTACCTAAAATCCCGTTAAACGTGGGCAGGTGTCGCGGAATACACGGGCCGTCCATCGCGTGCGACATTTGGGTAACGTCTGGCATATTCTGTCCCCATCGCGAGGGCTCGTTCCCATTCGCCTTCGGTGATTTGATTTTTCAGCGCATCAACACGGTCGCCATCATCCGTGAGGAAATCCGCAATCACGGGATGGAATCCCGTCCATCGCTGGATCAGCTTTGGGCCGAGGACCAGATCGGGATCGTAATCTGGCAGATTGCCGTAACAATTCACCGTGAGAAGTCGAGACCCTTTCGATAAATGATATTGACTGACAAATTTATCAGGAAAACGGAGCATGGCGATGCAATCCAGCTCATCGGTGTAGGCCGCGATCAAAAGCGGCGACGTTGAAATTACGACAGCAGCGCGGCTATCGCCACATTCTAATTGTTCTTCAATATAAGTTCGTTGCGGCCAGCCGAGGCGAAAGAACGCAAGAGCGGTGTTCCAGATGCCGCGAATCCCGTACAATTCCGGGCGAAGTACTCGAAGTTTGTCGTGAGAAAGACGGATCTGGCCGGGAGCGGTTGCCAGAGTTGAATCGTCGAGAGTCTGTGCGCGGTTTCCAGTGCCCATTTGGAATCGTCTCAATTACGAAACAGGACGTTCACGGTAATGCCCGAGCAATCAATTGGTGTTAACTAAACTTCGATGCAAGATGACGAACGCCTCTCTACTTAACAGCACCCGAAAACCGAGGTGCATAACTATGACACAACTTGTAGCGGCAAATAACGGCGAGTCAAGTTGACTCGCTTCCTTCACGCGAAAAATCACGGCTAATTTCTGCTCCTTCGATGCCTTTAAGGCTTCTGGGTAGTGATCGTGTGTATACTTTTCAAGCTCCATCGCTTTGGCTTTCCGGTGGTCACCTCCACGTATGGTCCTACGAATCCAATCAGGATTCGCCCGTTTTGTTTTTGAAGAATCTCGACGAATTTCTTGTCGCCGGTACCAACTTTCCTCCCAAATGGTCGTCGCGGAAGTTCGTATCAGATACTCTAGCCCTAAAGAATCCGAGGGGGGAGTCATGTTGTTCGGCGAGCCAAGAGTCGATCGCAAATAACGAAAAGGTCTGACCGTGAATTCAACTGTTCCTGCAAAAACAAACCCGGCGGCCGAGGGTTACATCGACCCCGCGACGTTGATGCAATTGAAGTCGCTCGAATTGCGGGCCAAGCATGTTGTGCAGGGATTCATGACCGGGTTGAATCGAAGCCCGTATCATGGATTCTCCGTTGAATTCACGGAATATCGACAATATACGCAAGGGGACGACCTGCGCCATCTGGACTGGAAGCTGTTCGCACGGACGGATCGGTATTACATCAAACGATTCGAAGACGAAACGAACTTGCGGTGCCTTTTGTTGCTTGACGCCAGCAGGTCGATGAACTTCGGTTCGATCGGTTATACGAAATCGGACTATGCCAAGACGCTCGCCGCAACGTTTGCCTATTTCCTGTCGAATCAGCGAGATGCTGTCGGT
Organism: uncultured Schlesneria sp.; assembly: GCA_903834925.1. Taxonomy (GTDB): domain Bacteria; phylum Planctomycetota; class Planctomycetia; order Planctomycetales; family Planctomycetaceae; genus Schlesneria. The sequence goes on along the minus strand of CAILLA010000244.1, from coordinate 26,760 downwards.
CTGGCGACGTTTGCTGCGGAAATTGAAGATTTCATTCCGCCCCGGTTTCGAGCGGGTCATCTACGGCGACTGATGGTTTCGCTGGAACGGAACGCTGATGGTAATGCCACGCATCTTGCCAAACCCCTCGAACAAATTGCTGAACGTCTGAATAAGCGAGGGATGCTGGTCCTGATTTCCGACTTGCTGGCTCCATTGGAAACATTGGAGTTAAGCTTGGGAAGCCTGACGGTTCGTGGACAGGATGTGGTCGTGTTCCACGTACTCGATCCTGAAGAGCTTAAGTTTCAATTCGGTGCGCCGGAACTGTTCGTCGATCTCGAAACCGATCGTCGGCTATACGTTGATCCGTCAGCGATTCGAAAAGAATACCTGTTACGGTTTGGCGAGCACCTCAAGTCAATCGAAGGAATCTGTGCCAGACTGGGCCTGGTTTACCATCGCATGAGCACCGACACACCATTGGAAACAGCGCTGCCGGAAATTATTCGTGTCCGCATGCAGACCCGGGGCAATAGTCGCACGCGGATCGCCAGGCGGTAAATTTCAGCATTTCGCCCGGGGAATCAGCATTTCGCCAGGAGAAAAAGTTAAGTAGATTTTTGGAGCCTCATTGATAATGACGACTGTTTGCGAAATTCAACCCGTTTCCGGTCCCGTAATTGGTTCGATTCGACCCCCAGGTTCCAAAAGTCTTACCAATCGGGCACTGGTGATCGCTGCATTGGCAAAAGGGACGTCACTACTGACCGGCGTCTTGGATAGTCGCGACACTCAGGTCATGATTGACAGCTTGAAGAGATTGGGGCTGGCTGTTGAACAATCGACGGTTGATCGGACCGTCAGAATTGAAGGCTGCAATGGTCGGCCTCCTGTGACGCAGGCAGACTTGTGGCTGGAAAATAGTGGAACCAGCATTCGGTTTCTCACGGCCTTGTGTGCACTGGGACATGGGCGATTCCGCTTGGATGGCAACACTCGCATGCGTGAACGGCCGATTGGGGATCTTGTCACGGCACTGCGACAATTTGGGATCCCGGTCGATTGCGAATTGGGTAATGACTGCCCGCCCGTGATTGTTACGGGCGGCGGCCTGAAAGGTGGCACGATTTCGATCAACGCGAATTTGTCGAGTCAATTCCTCAGCGCCGTTCTGATGGCCGCGCCGTGCGCTGAGGAACCGGTCGAAATTCGATTGGCAGGAGAAATGGTTTCCGAGCCTTACGTCGAGATGACATTGGAAGCAATGAAACAGTTTGGTGTCTCAATCGACCGGCCTCTGCCTGGCATGTTTCGATCGACTCCTCAAACATATCGTGCGGTCGATTTTGACATCGAGCCAGACGCGTCTGCAGCGAGTTATTTTTTTGCCCTTGCTGCTGTTACGGGAGGGGCTATTACGGTTGAAGGTTTACATCAGAATGCGCTCCAGGGTGATATTCAGTTTGTGCGGGCACTCGAACAGATGGGCTGTCAGGTTACGTGGAATGCGGACAGCGTGACTGTCCGTGGGGGCCCGCTCCGCGGAATCGACATCGATATGAATGCCATCAGTGATACGGCTCAAACGCTGGCCTGTGTGGCACCATTTGCAACGGGGCCGACGCGAATCCGCAATGTGGCTCACATGCGGCTGAAAGAAACAGATCGTGTATCGGCAGTCGTAACAGAGCTGCAACGACTCGGATTAACCGTCGATGAACACCCGGATGGAATGTCGATTCATCCAGGGACTTTGCACGGCGGCACAGTTGCCACTTACGACGATCATCGCATGGCGATGAGTTTTGCACTTCTCGGTCTGCGAGTTCCAGGGATCGTCATTGCCGATCCTGAATGTACGTCAAAAACCTATCCAAATTATTTTGAAGACCTGAATCGACTGTGCTCGTCCGCGAACCTGTGAAATCGGCAGTGGATCATCACTTTTTCTAAAGAATCGATGCTTCCTTTCTTGAATGTAATCGTACAGAAGCGCAATAGCTTGAATCTTTGAAAAGGTCCCGGCGTACGCCGATAACAATGATGACGACGAAGAACATCGACGTACACATTCTCGAAGACATTCGAGCGTTGTCAGCCATAACCGGGAAGATTACCCGGTGATTACCAATTGGCTCACATCGCCTGATCCGGTCGAGATTGAATCACATCAGAACGACGCCAAATAGACGACACGACTGCGGTGCATGTTTTAAGTTCAGTGCCCTTCAGCATCCGTTTGGGCTGAAGCAAAGAGGTCGGTGACGCTTACTGAGAATTCGGGCAAAAATACTGAGGACGCAGTTGTCCCTGAATTGAATTCCCCAAAAACGACGTACTGTTCTTGAGCGAGGACCAGCACTGTGACAGTCAATTCTTCGGGGTCGACAATCCAATACTCGGGGATCTGCGCTCTCGCATAGTCATTCCGTTTGCTGATCAGATCTCGCTCTCGATTCGTCTGACCTTGGCTGAGAACTTCGATCACAATCTCAGCTCCCTGTGGCGGGTCCTCGCGCCGGGCAACCCGATCGGCACTCAGAAAGAAAACATCGGGCTCGCGAAAGCGTGACTCCCACAGGCGGATGGGGCACGGTGCAAACGAGGCTTGCCCACGACGGGTCAATTGCGCGGCTCGGTCAAGTTGCAGAAACAGAAAGCGGACCAACCTTTGATGGCTGTATGTCGGCATCGGTAGGAACTCCACACAACCATCGACGAGTTCTACAGGAAAATTCGATGATTCAAATGCCAGAAAGTCTTCGTCGGTCCATTCCCCCTGTCGCGGAAAGCAATAGGCGACCTCCCACGACGGCTCACCGCGCTGCGAAATCCGTCCTGATTGGAACATCTCGCGGTTTTCGGGGACAGCTCCTCGACCGATCATTGAATAGCTCCGAAAAGCGATGTTTCTAACCCTAACGATAACCGAGGACCGCAGGCTTTTCGTATTTTGCCAAAACGTCCGTCGTTTGGGGAGTGCCAAATCCAAAATGAATAGTAACGTTGCAAGGCATGCCAGGTCGTGACGACAGCCTGATTTGTGAGGTTCAATCTCGTGTAATTGTTTCGTCCAGATTCAATAAAGCGCGTGCGACCAAGGTCCAGGTGGCTCGCTTGATAGCGTTCTCGCCGGGGCCAGCGATCGCAACGGGGTCCAGTTCTTTTCTATCGAGTCGCGCAGAAAGATCCTGTAAGAATCGCTGTAACAGGGGCAATTCTTCATCGTTGGGAGGGCGAGTCACACAACGGCGGAAGAGGTATTTCAGTTTTTCAGAATCGGATTCAACTCGACTCGCAAACTCGCGACCCAGAGACTGTGCCGCTTCGACCAGGACCGTGTCGTTCAACATCGTCAGGGCCTGGAGCGGTGTATTGGTCACTTCGCGCCTCGCAATACAGGCTTCACCGCTGGGACCGTCGAAGGTCATGAACATTGCATACGGGGAAGTACGTTTTGAGAACGTATACAACGATCTTCGGTACCGGTCTTCACCGACACTGACAGTCCATGCCAGCGAGCCGTAGGTTCCTTCCGTCGTCACACTTGCTGGCTGAGGTGGAAAGACGCTAGGTCCACCGATCTTCTCGGACAAGACCCCGCTGACCCTCAGTGCGAGGTCGCGGATCAGTTCCGCTTCCAACCGGAACCGTGGCCCTCGCGCAAGAAGTTCGTTTGACGGATCTTTCGCGAGCAGTTCAGGCGACACATGCGATGATTGCCGGTACGTGGCACTCGATGTCAAAAGTCGGTGCAATCGCTTGATCGACCACGCTTGGGGAGATGGATGAATGTCGTTCGGACCTGCATCCGAACCGCCCGATAAGTGAATGGCGAGCCAGTCGAGCAGTTCTGGATGAGTCGGACTGGCTCCCTGGCTACCGAAATCTTCCGTCGTGCGAACAATTCCGCGTCCAAACAAGGTTGCCCAGTGACGATTGACCGTGACTCGCGCTGACAAGGGGTTGTCGGCACTGACCAGCCATTGCGCCAACGATAGCCGATTGAAGGGGCGATCGGATCGTAGTGCGGGCAGCATCGACAGCCCGGCGGGGGAAACGGGTTCCCTGGGCTGCAGGAATTCACCCCGATGGTAACGGAACGTCTGTCGGGGATTGTTGGCGGGTCGTTCGCTCATCACCAGGGCCGTTGTTGCTGACATGGCCTGTTTTTTCAAGTCGTCGATCGGCTTGCGTTCCGCAGTTAACTCGGGCGCGATACTGCAGAAATGCCGAATTAATTCGAGTGGCTGCGAACCGTCTGCAGTGCTTTGCCGAATCAGCGATTCGAGGTTTGTCGGAAGTGGGCTGGCTTCCACGTCTCTGGAATCGTCTGTCACCGAAACTCGAAATCGTCCCAACCCCGCTGCGTAGTATTTTTCAAATAACAGCGTGAGGTCGAACTGTTTGACTTGAGTGATCGGTTTGTCAAATCGAAAGACGGCGACGTGCGATTTCCCTTGTCCTCCATCGATCGACCAACCTGTTTGCTGATTGCCGTCGAGACACGCAGACGCTCCCGGGCCGCTGGCAAAACTGTGTGACGCGTGGACAAGTTTTATTGGACCGCCCTGCGCCGCCAGTGAAACTTCGCTTAAGAAAAAGTCACCGAATGGTCCTTCATAATAAACGCGTCCCGGCCCGTTTTTTGGAAGGCTTGGATCGGGCATCACTTCAATCCTCAGAGCGGTCACGCAGTGGATAGTATTCGCCAGACAGACTTCGTAAATGTCGCGTTTGGATTGATCGCCGCTGGCGAGAATCGAGCCATCCTCAAGGATTGTCAGTAACGGCAGATTGCTCGTTGCTGAAACGGGATGAAGCGGGGTCCAAGTTACGAGTCGGTCTTTCTCACGACTTCGCCATTGATGAAATTTCTCAGCAAAATGTGCCTTACGCTGTTCCGCCTCGGACAAGCCACCCGATGGTCGCCGCCGACCGAGGCTGATTCGCAATCTGCCGATTGTGTGCTGACTTCCGAATTGTTGAGCAAGCGAAATCACGAACCGTGGTTTGGCGGTATCCGTTTTTGCAGGTTGATCGAGATAGAAGTACGACGTTCGATCTAAATTCAATCGGCCAGTTTCAGTAGCAATGGCCCACCCGGCTTTCGCCTCGACATCACCGTCGATCGCTTTTTCGACAGGATAATTCTTCTGTGAGAAATCAGCGGTGGCACGAGTGAATTTCAACGGATGCGATTCACTCGGTCGATCTGCGTCGAACTGTGCGATGAAGATCTCCGACAACACAAAATTCCCGTGTGGAGTTCGACCAGGTCCTGTGTTCGGCAGGCTGGGGTCGGTCAGTGCTTCGAATCGAATCGCAGACACGTCGGGCAGGCTGTCTTCAAGTGTGATCTGATAAACATCGGTATCAGGTGTTTCGCCGCTGACAAGGACCGAAAAGTCGGATTTGATTTCCATCGTCGCTCCTCTGCCGGACGTTGCCTGGATCGGTTTCGCGGGTTTCCATTCGTATTCGTCCGGAAGTGGAAACCGATTTGGCAAGTCGGCTTCGAACTTCTCGATTTGCTGTTGAATTTCGGCGCGTTTCGATGCGAGCGCCGGAGGGACAATTTCCATTTCGGGTTCGTCGGCATTGTTGAGCAACGCGAAAAATCCGTAATAGTCGCGATGTGTGATCGGGTCATACTTGTGAGTGTGGCACTGGGCGCAGCCAAGTGTCAGTCCCAACCACGTTGTTGCTGTGGTGCTCACACGATCGGTCATCGCATAGAAGCGAAACTCGAGAGGATCGATTCCCCCTTCTTCGTTGAGCATCGTGTTTCGATGAAATCCTGTCGCGATCCGTTGGTCGATGGATGCTTCAGGAAGCATATCGCCGGCGAGTTGCTCGATCGTAAACTGATCATAGGGAAGATCGGCATTGATCGCGTTGATAACCCAGTCGCGGTAAGGCCAGACCGTTCTCTTTCGATCTTTTTCATAGCCGTTCGTATCGGCATAGCGAGCCAGATCGAGCCACTTTCGGCCCCAGCGTTCTCCATAGTGAGGTGAAGCCAGCAATCGGTCGAGCAGCTTTTCGTAGGCATCGGGCGACGGATCACCAACGAACTCGTCGGACTCTTCGGGCGTGGGAGGGAGCCCGATCAGATCGAGCGACGCTCGGCGAATTAATGTGTAACGGTCGGCCGACGGCGATAACGTCAATTGTTCGGTATTCAGTCGATTCACAATAAAGGCGTCAATCGGCGAAAGCACTGACGATTGATCCAGGTTTCGAGCGACGATGGGACTGACAGGCCGCTTCGGTAGAACAAAAGCCCAATGTGGGGTGTAAGCCGCACCGGAAGCGATCCATTGCTTCAGCGTTGTTTTTTGGGCTTCCGTCAGCACGAACTTCGTGGACGGCGGCGGCATTCGAATTTCGCCGTCCTCGGACAGGATTCGACGGACAAGTTCGCTTTTATCGAGGTTACCCGGCACGATCGCCTGGTGGCCCGAATCCACCGGTAATGTCGCACCGTCGCGCGTGTCGAGTCTCAATCCCGCCTGACGCTGCCCGTCGTCGGGGCCATGACACTTGAAGCAGAATTGTGACAGGATCGGCCGGATATCTTTGTCGTAGGTCAGGGATTTGTCGGCGGCTATGGCCCCACCTTGGCAATCGGTCCAAAAGTAGAGGCCGAGTAGGAGCGCCACGACATGGAAAGGGGATTTCGATTTCTTTTGGATTGGAAAAGACATCTACAGATTCCTCGCTGATTGTTCTGGGGTCGTGTGTTAAAATTTTAACGCCAGACCCCGGTTTTAAGTATCGTTCCATGCGAGTCGGGCGACCTCAGTCCCCGGATTCTTTGTGAATGAAAAGTGCCACCTAGTTCTAATTTCCGTCGATAAATGTCCGTTGAAAGAAAACTTCATGATTTCGTTCGAAGAACTTGTGACATCTCGCAAGAGTTGGCTAAACGATGTCCTGAGACCCTGGTGCCAGCAGGCCCGTCGTGCGGACCTTATCAAGGCCGAGCCTGACTGGGTTGATATCGCCGGCAAAGTCGACGCCAACAAAACGCTGTGGGCCTGGGCCTGGGCCAGATTTCCCGATCTGGTCCACGAAAGCCTCGGTATCGAAGAAACCACCGAAGTCGAAGTACTGCTCAAGGATGGTCGCAGGTTTCAAGGATTCCCCGATTCGCGAAAAAGTCAACGCGGACAATTGATCCTCTGGGGTTACGACTCTCTTGCTGCCAAATCGACAGAATTCGGCCCCTTTTCAATCGATGATATTGAATCTGTTCGACCTTGGAGAGAAGAATAAGGCTTCTTGTCGGTGTACTGATCCTGTCCAGTGAGATTGTTTTGCCTATTGTAAAATGAGTTCGTTTGAAAGTTGTGGCCCAGCCGATAGAAGTTATCGCGGGCGCGGAATTCCCGCCTTCTCGAAAATGCGGCTCATAAAGTCGTAACAGGATTTGGCTGCTGCGGCGGCATCGTAAACTGGACGTCGAAAGACCTGGGAACTCACTTCACAACAGACACTTCGACGATAACCCGACTTGTAAAAGGCGGTCAGAATTTCTGCATGGTCGAACGTGTTTGCTTCGCCAGGAAGAGCAAACTCGAACTGATCTCCTTTTTTCATCACGTCTTTCACGACAATCTGAACCGTTGTCGGAAAGGCCGCTTTGACCGTCTCGGCAACCGAAAGCCCCCGCATCGCGTAGTGACTGTAATCGTAGATCATTCCCATCCAGGGCGACGATCCCAATTGCTCAAGCAGCCACGCCGCCTGTTCGGGTTGCGACATCGCGCCGCTACGATGAGGTTTGATCGCGATCACCGTTTTTGTCGACTCGGCAATCCGCCGCCAATCCCCCAGTCGATCACGGAAGAGCTCTTTCTTTTCACTCCAATCACCACCCCCTAAAACCGTCTGAATCAAGGGAGGCGAATCCGGTGCAAGATCCTGCCCCAGTTCTGCCGCCAGCTTAAGACGCTCAAGAGTCTTCTGGTGTTCGGCATCTGTTACCGATGGTGTCAGGTTTTCCATCAGCGAAGTTAAAGCAAGTCCGGTATCAGCCAGCATCCGACGCACTGTGCGACGTCGTTCGCCCGTCAGCTTGTCCGGCGAAGAATCCCATTCCGGCATAACGGTCAATTCGATTGCGTCATACTTCAGGTCCGCAATCAAACGGATTGCCTCGTTGGCCTTGTACGACTGCATGCCGTAATTGCCGATCCCCAGAGACAAACCTTCCGGACGATCTTTGAGAACTTGTGCGAACGTTTGGGGTAGGGCGGCAAAAGCGAAGCCGCTCCCCATCGAACGACAAAACACTCGTCTTGTGATGGGCGATTTCATGGATTTCCAGATTGTCTGTTACGAAAAATAAACAGCCGCTGGTGAAGCTTCCACCAGCAGCTGCAAAAGATCAATGCATTTGACAATCACATCAACGAAACTCGCGTGTTCAATTGCCGGGCAAACCTCGCATTTCATGCTGACTGCTACAATTACGCCAAACCCCAAACGGTCGAAGTCATGGCGGGCGGATCGATAAATTCCAGTACTCATTTGACGTCGATGATTCGCTCGTCGACAATCCTGCGCACGATAATTTTCGTTTCAAGACGCGCTTAATGCATTGGCTTCTGAGTCACAGAAACCTGAACAGCGATCCGTTCGTACAATTCGAAGGGCGACCATGCCGTCAAAGATTCCGACGCCGCCGTTTCGCAAGCTGCGTGGTTATGCAATCGACCCAAGCCTCAGTATCTCGCTGTCGACAAGACAAGTGAACGACCTTGTCTACAAAGTAAAATGGGAAGAGCTCGAGCTAAGGGCCAATGACAAAAAAGACGAGCAGACTCCAGTCGACAATCGAAACGACGAGGACGAGTTGCAAGGTTCGTACCCCGTCGGCGAATACCTGGAGATTGTCGACTACGACCCTGCGTCGTCACTGTTCTACGAACCCATCAATCTGGACGATCCGCATCTACTCGCCCAGGATGGCTACGCCCCAAGCGTCAGTAATCCGCAGTTCCATCAGCAGATGGTCTACGCCGTGATCATGACCACGATCAAAAATTTCGAACAGGCGCTCGGACGCAAGATTCTCTGGGCCGAGAATATTCGGGACACTGGGGAATTCATAGAAGGTACGACACGAAAGAAGTATGTATTTGAATTCGTGCAGAGACTGCGGGTTTATCCTCACGCACTTCGACAGGCGAACGCTTTTTACGACCCACTCAAGAAAGCCCTGCTTTTCGGGTACTTCAGCGCAACACCAGTCAATGCGCAATTACAATTGCCCGGTGCCACCGTCTTTACCTGCCTGAGTCATGATATTATTGCGCATGAAACAACTCATGCAATTCTTGACGGGATTCATCGGCGATATACGCGAGCGACTCACCCCGACACCAGGGCGTTCCATGAAGCCTTCGCGGATATCGTCGCTCTGTTTCAGCATTTTTCGTTTCCCGAGGTCTTAAGACACCAGATCGCTATGACGCGTGGAGATCTCAAACGTCAGAATCTGCTGGGCCAATTAGCACAACAGTTTGGTCAGGCGATTGGAGGCTACGGAAGTCTGCGAGATGCGATTGGAGATTTTGACGACGCGGGAAACTGGACGCCAAACTTCCCCGATCCAGCAGACTACGCCAACGAAATGGAATGCCATAAGCGAGGTGCGATTCTCGTCGGGGCCGTATTTGACGCATTCTTGAATATCTATCAGGCTCGTGCACAGAAACTCTTGAGGATTGCCACGGGAGGAACGGGGATCCTGCCTGCTGGCGATATTCATCCCGACCTTGTGGACGAAATGGCGAACACCGCAGCCAGGACAGCCAGTGACGTCTTGCGAACCTGCATCCGAGCCTTGGACTATTGCCCGCCGATGGATCTGACTTATGGGGATTATCTTCGGGCGTTGATCACTGCCGATTTCGACATGATGGCCGAGGATCTTCAGGGCTACCGAGTCGCATTTGTCGAAGCCTTCCAGAAACGAGGGATCAGCGCCGCTGGGATCAAAAGCATGGCGGTCGAAGACCTGATGTATCCACTTTATCCAAGTAAGCTCAACGAAAAAGAAGAAACGGAACTGGGAAACTTCCTCCGAGATCTGAAGAACAACGTCGGTTATCTCACGGATCGTGAGGAACTCTACAAAAAAACAAATGAACTGATGCATGGGAAAGAGGGACTGCTGAGCAGGATTGAAGCAAAATTCATTTCCGGCGCCGACGAGGACTTGTTCTCAGAGCTGACAGGACTCTTATTTCCCGGTGATCGGACCGAGACTGAGAAAGAGGGGCTGGAATGGGGGTACCTGACAAAAGAGACTGCCTCGTTTGTCGTGGGGAATGTGTCGCTGGCTAATCGTGTTACGCCGGACGGCATTATTGTTAATCACATCATTATCACCTTGATCCAAAAACGAGGCGTCCGGTTCATGGGTGATGTCAAAGATGCCACGGTCGATGAAGACGGTTACTTTGTTCCCGATGACCCGAAAAGCAAACCCTGGGGTGACAAACACATCATTTTTGGTGGTGGCTGCACACTGGTGTTCGACCTCGATTCACTTCGACTGCGGTACGCCATCAAGAAGGACATCGACGACAAAGACCGAATGATTCGCCAGTTCCAATTTGAGAAGGGATTTCTCGACCAAGACTCGGGGACCTATTTCGCCAGCAAGACCATGAACGCTCTCGCCGGCCCGTTCGCCTTTATGCACTCGCACTCTGCTGAGAACGGAGACCGTCATGGCCACTGAAAAACAGGTTAACTCGGTCAAGGTCAGAATGTACCGACATGGCTTCGGCGATTGCTTTCTGTTGTCGTTCTGTCGAGGCAAAACTCGCGTCTTTTCGATGCTGATCGACTGTGGCATCAAGCACAATACGAAATCCGACGACGTTCCGATCGAGGATGTCATCAAGGATCTTTTGGGAACGCTAAAACCCGTCGGCGGAGGCAAGCCGGTCATCGACGTACTCGTCGCGACCCACGAACACTGGGATCATATTTCGTTTTTTCATCCGACGAAAAGCCCCAACTTTTTCTCTCAATTTGAGATCAGGCAAGTGTGGTTGGCCTGGACCGAGAACCCGGAAGATGAAGAAGCACTCAGGATCAACTCCAGATTACGTCAAGGTGCCGCAGCGCTAAAGAACGCCGCCAGGAAACTAAAAAACACGCTGCCGAAGAAAAAGCCTCAGTCGAAAGGGATGTACGTCGGCGAACAGGCGGAGGCGGACGCTCGCGAGCAATTTAACCTGTCGCTGGAAGACGTGCTCGGTTTTTACGGTGTCACAGCCATCACAGAAACCAGTGTCACCGCGCTCAGGAAAACCACTGAAAGTGGTATCAAGTACAAAGACAAAAACGCGACCAGTGTAGAAACCGCCGTTGCGATGGAAAACATTGTTGAATTGGGGAAAAAGGGAAATGGGATCAAATATTTTTCACCAGGTACTCAGGTCGATCGCGCGTGGGTTCCACCCGGCGTCAACGTGTTTGTCCTCGGTCCGCCCAAGAATGCGCTGATTAACAAATCGAATCCGACCCGCGGACACGGCCACGAAAATTACCTCGGTATCGATCATTCAGGGTTGACCAGTTTCATTGACGGCGCCCTTCAAATGGATGCCGAACAGACTGGCAAGCTGCAAGTCGATCACTCAAAGCCGTTTGGTAATGGCGTTGGTATCTCTGTTGAGGCCGCCAAAACCAAATCCTATTTCCAGCAATTTTATTTTGACGCAGACCAGCACAGGATGATCGAAAATAACTGGCTGGATATCGCTGGACAGTTTGCCCTGCAGCTTGACGGAGCCATCAACAACACCAGCCTGGTGCTGGCAATCGAACTGGAAGAATCCGGGAAAGTCCTCTTGTTTCCAGGTGACGCGCAGGTCGGCAGTTGGCTAAGCTGGCACCAGCACGAATGGAAAGTGAAGCGAGATTCCAAGACCAAAACCATCACGGCAACAGACCTGCTTAACAACACTGTGCTCTACAAAGTCAGTCATCATGGAAGCCACAATGCGACAGTGAAAGATCAGGGGCTTGAGTTGATGACTCATCCAGAGCTTGTCGCAATGATGCCCGAAAAAGAGAAATGTTATAACGGCATCCCTCATCCACCATTGATCAAACGTCTGAAGCAAATGTGCAAAGGCCGTGTGTTGGTCTCTGCCGACGTCAACTTCCCCCCGGAATCTCTTGAAACCGACGCGCCGAAAGAACTGAGCCCCGCAGAATGGGAAGAATTCAAAGCGAATCTGGTCGTAGATAAACTTTACATTGAATACACGATCAAGTGACAGTGCATTGTGCCTACATCAGATTTCCTGATCCGAATATTTGTATGCGGTCACTCTACGTATATAATGTTTGACGCATTCTTTTTGATTTTATTCGTGTGATTCGTCAGATTCGTGGTCAAAACTCTTCTGACGTTCCTCAGGCGGCGAAGTCCATCTTGACGCCAAGTTTTTAAAATTCGATCTCATTGAAAGTCAATTCACTATGGCAGTCTACCAGATTTCAGACGGAGTCCGCCCACCATTCCAGATTGGTTGCCAGAATTTCAACGGCTACGGACCCAACTCCCCAGTTCAGATTGGCAGTGTCGTTGATCAGACCAACAACATGGTCGGAACGTTCATCTGTGTTGTGGGGTCGTCATTTATGATCCGTTATTACCAGCAGACCTTCATGTTTTATCCCTGGCAAGGTTATTGGGTCGACGATCAGGGACGCAGCGGTCAGTGCGAAATGGCAAGAGTGTGAATGCGGATTCGTAGCGGAGGTGTCCAGCCTCCGATCTTTTTACGAACAGCGCCGAACCGGAAATTCGACGTGAATTGCTTTCCGCCTGGGCTTGTCCAGGCGGGAGCAGTTTTGGTGACAAGAAATTGGGGATAACATCATATTCTCACTTTTTGGTCCTGCTTTGCATATGATTTTCCTGAATCCAAGCGTTGAAGAATTCGGGGGATGATTCCACCGGAGTCGCCTGATTTGAGGGGGAATTTCCTGCTCAGTTGTTGACATCGTTTGGTTGTTTTGCCGAAGATTCAAGAAAACCTTGGCGAGTGTTGCTGTGAGTATTGAAACGATTCCGATTCCGCTTGATCTGCAAAGTCGACGGCGGGCGGAAGCGGCTGCGTGGCGACAGTCGTTGACCGACCGTCGTATCCTGTGTGTGAACATGATCTCGTCGCCCGGTGCAGGGAAGACGTCGTTGCTGCAGGCGATGGCCAGACATTGGGCGGATCGGCCGCGAATGGCGGTGCTTGTCGGGGATATTGCGACCGATCGCGATGCCCAGCGATTGGCTCCCTTTGTTCCGGTCAAACAACTGACGACGGGTGGTGCATGCCATCTGGAATTGCCGCTGGTGCTGGCAGGTTGGGAACAACTCAATTCGCACGGAATCGAATTCCTGATCATTGAAAACGTTGGGAATCTGGTTTGTCCGGCTTCACACGATCTGGGCGAACATCTTCGGGTCGTGGTGCTGAGTGTCACCGAGGGGGATGACAAGCCGGGAAAATATCCCAAAGCGTTTCGGACCAGCCAGGCCTGCGTGATCAACAAAATCGACCTGTTGCCGTACGTCCCGTTTTCGCTGAACGCTGTGAAGGAGGATGCTCATCGTGTCCATGCTGGCCTCCCCGTGATGCCCGTTTCGGCGTTAACGGGTGAGGGAGTCGCCGCGTGGTGTGATTTTCTGACCGATCGACGCCAGCAGCTGCTCACGGAAGCTGGATGATGTCCCTTGGAATTCCCTTTGAAATGAATTCTGATTTTTCTGATTAGCGATAATTCGTGCTGATTCGTGTTCCAATCTCTCCTTTCTTCGTTTTCGGCTCTCCTCAAGCTGTTTGACCGACGTCAGCGTTTGAATCTTTGTCTTCCCGTTGGGTCACTCGCCGCATTAAGGGATGTAGCGAAGCTTCGCCTCGTACCAAAGTCGCCATCATCGCTCCGAGGCTGTCAGTTTTTGTAAGTTGAGAATGGTAAGCCACAACCCGTAGCATGGGCTTCAGCCCGTGCGACACAACATCTTGTGCGGGCTAAAGCCCACACTACTAAAACTGACAACCTCTCCGCGTGATGAGCATTGTTCTGGAGCCTACCAAATTCCAATCCGCATGTTTCTCAATTAAGAAATTTAAACCAAGCATTTGTTCCGATGGTAGGGCAACGGTCGAATCGTTTCCGACGCATGCTCATCACGCGGAGCGATGATGGCTACAGTGGAAGAAATCCTGAAACTTGACTCATCTACTCAAGTTACGAACCCAAAGAATGTAAACACAAGTACATTTATTGACCCTAAAAAGATCAAATAGGCTCGTGAATGTTGTGTAAACATGCTTTAACAAATCAGGTAGCCGGGATCAGAGGGGAGTTTTCGTTCGCCGAATCTTCTCGGTGGTCACCACCTCGGATTTGCGGAAAAAATTCTTAAAACGAAATCCGGGATCGCGTTAATCTCCGACTCAAGCTGCGGTTAGACCGACGTGGCAGCACTGTGCGGACAGTCTGTTGTTGGTGCCCCAGTTGAAAGCTGATCGAAATGCTTTCTTGATGACGAGCGAGCCATCCAGAAATGGAGGGCTTAATTCCGTGTTCGTCGAATCGCGCAGGAGGTTGTTTTTCCATGGCCGGTTCACGTAGTGCCCCCAAGGCCTGCAAAGGTGCTCGGAAGGAATTCGATTCACTAGGGTCTGCAGTTCCATCTCGTAAACCTCGGTTTCCAAAGGAATTAATCGATCGTATCCGCCATTTGATGGAACAATCGATTGAATTTGTTCCCCACGCTGACTTTGAACGAGCGGATGTCATCGCCGTGATGCGAAAGCTTCGCCCATCATCGTTGGATAATCCGCCTGTTTATGCTCGAACAGAACCTGGCGTGGCTTTCGTTTCCGGGCTCGTGAAAGCACCGCTTTTGACCCATGAAGAAGAGCGGTACTGGTTCACCTGGATGAACTTCTTGAAATTTCGGGCGGAGCGAAACCGCAGACTGCTCGACCTCAGTCAACCCGACCGGAAACTGGTTGCACGGATTGAGGCCGACATCGAAGAAGCCTTACAAGCGCGGAATCATATTGTTCAGGGCAATGTCAGATTGATCATCGCTCTCTCGAAAAAGTTGACAGGGTCGCTCGAAGAAATGTCCGACCTGATCAGCGAGGGGATGTCGCCGCTGATTCGAGCCGTCGAGCTTTTCGACATCAGTCTGGGGAACCGATTCAGCACCTACGCAACGTGGGCAGTACGGAATCAGATGTTACGATGGATCAAACGTACCCGGAGCACATTGGACGTTTCGTCGGGGGAAGAGTCTCCTTCATTTGCATTGGAGAATCTTCCCGACCGAGAGTCTGCGACCGTCTCCAGTGAAGCCGCTCAGGAAATGCGAATGATGGCCGTTCGCAGATTGTTGTCATCACTCTCCGAGCGAGAACGGGAAATTGTCACAGCGCGATTTGCGTTGGAAGGTCAGCCCAGCGGTCAAAGCTTGGCGGACATCGCTGGACGAGTCGGCTTGAGCAAAGAGCGAGTCCGTCAAATCGCGATGAACTCATTACTAAAACTGCGTGAGTCGATGAGCTATGATGAATTTGAAGCACTGAGTTGAAGCCGTCGGTTACCCTGTCCACCTCCGGCTTAGGCGAAGTCAGACAGCCATTACACAACGCATTTGATCTTCGATTTGTGCCGCGTATTCTGTGCTGAAATCGAGGGGCGGTTTGTCCCTCAATTGCTCGGATTGGTCGATGTCCGATGGTTCTGCCTGATGCATTGCGATCATCACGATCGGCGTGGCGACGGGAGATTTCGTTAACTCCCCTCGAAGAATCCGAACATGTGCTGGAGCTTGAATTCCGAGTTTCACCTTTCCTCCGGCAATCTGATTGACCGTGATCACAACGTCGTTGCCAATTTGAATCGATTCCGAAATCTTTCGTGAGAGAACAAGCATGATTCCTATCCCTTTTGTTCGCGAGCGAATCTGATTCCCGATTCGCTGTGACATTCATGTGTGGCGGTCAACATTGATCCGCCGTATGGGATCGAGAGTAATGCAATCGCGATGCCATACGATTTCCAAGGTCTCGGATTTTTGGAAGATCGCATGAAAACAGCCAATTTCACGATTTCGTTGGGAATGCCAGCCCATACAGGAATGTAGAAAACGGATTTTGTGTCAACATCAGTTTTGGAAGAAATTACAAACCGCCCCAGTAGCCACCTTTCGAATGATCGAAGGTGATTTCCGTTCCGCGAATCGATTCGTCGAAGTTTCCGTCCAGGAAGACGGTCTTTCCTCCGATGATCGTCCGGACTGGCCAGCCTTGCAGGGAGACTCCATCCCATGGAGTCCAGGCACATTTTGTTTGCTGGTTTTCATTCCGAACGGTTTGTTTCTTGCCAAGATCGACTATGACCAGGTCTGCGTCGTAGCCTTCAGCAATCCGACCTTTTCCCACCATATCCCAGACTCGGGCTGGCGCATCGCACATCCAGTGAACGACGCTTTCCAATGAACAGATGCCGGCATTGACGCAGTCGAGCATCAGTGCGAGCGAATTTTCGACCGCAGGTAGTCCCGACGGTGATTTCGGATAAGGTTGCTGCTTTTCTTCAAGCGTATGCGGTGCATGATCGGTGGCGATGACCTGGATGCGTCCGTCCTTTAGTGCTTGCCAAAGTCCTTCGTTATCGGCTGACGTTTTGATTGACGGATTCATCTGAACCAGTGAGCCTAAACGCTCGTAGTCGTCGACGTTGAAGAAGAGATGATGTGGGCAGGCTTCAGCGGTGATCAGCCCCTGTGGGTCTCGTAGCAATTCTGTTTCCGCCGCCGTTGAAACGTGCAGGACGTGGAACCGATGCCGGTGCCGAATGGCCAGATCCAAAGCTCGTTTCGTGGCGATGACGGCAGCGGCTTCGTCACGAATCTGAGAATGATCTTCATACT
The DNA here is from genome assembly GCA_903834925.1 of uncultured Schlesneria sp. GTDB lineage: Bacteria > Planctomycetota > Planctomycetia > Planctomycetales > Planctomycetaceae > Schlesneria. The sequence continues at coordinate 9,791 of CAILLA010000244.1, read as the reverse complement.
TTGAACCGCCACCAAGTCGCAGGCTGTTCGCTCGGACGGTGGCTTCGTCTTCACAATGCGCACAAATTGGCAGAGTTGTCTCGGCGAAGATTTTTTCGAGTGCCTGCTGGTCATCGACAAGCAGATCTCCCGTGCTTGAGCCGATGAAAATCTTGATTCCGGGCGTTCGTTTCGCCACCTTCAACTCGTCGAGATTCGCTGGTGTCGCACCAATATAGAAACCGTAATTCACAAGGCATTTTTCGCTAGCGAGAGTTAGTTTCTCGGCCAGGCGCTCGCGTGTGGTTGTCGTCGGCTTGGTGTTGGGCATTTCAAGAAAACTGGTCACGCCCCCTTTGGCACAGGCACGTGTGGCCGTCCGCAGATCCTCTTTGTGGGTCAGGCCGGGGTCACGGAAATGGACCTGATCGTCAACGACACCAGGCATTACAACCAGATCATCCGCACGAATTGTTTCGTCGACCAGAGCACCTTGAGGGGGATCGATCCCGAGAATCTTTCCGTTTTCGATGAGCAAATCAACCCGGGCCTTGCCCGTAGGAAGAACGCATGTCGCACCTGAGATCAGCAATCGCACGAAGAGGCCTCACTTATTTTTATTTTCATTATGGGCGTTAACCCAGTTTATTCGTAAGCCCGACGCACAAGCGAGGGTCTTGCTTTGTTGTCCGTCGCTTGCGCGTCGGGCTTACGTTTCACGTTTTGTTTGTAATCATAGTTTGACTCTTGATTGATAATGATCGTGTGTCGAATCTCGGAGAATGCATGAATAACCCGGCTCTAACACGCTTAGATTGCACTCAACGCACGACCGACAATTCCCTTGGCTTCGGCGACGATCCGCTGCAGATGTTCGTCGTCACGAAAGCTTTCGGCATACAGTTTATAAATGGCTTCGGTCCCCGATGGTCTGGCGGCAAACCAGCCCCAGTCGGTTACGACTTTGACTCCACCAATCGCCTTATGGTTTCCAGGTGCTTCGCTCAGCTTGGCGGTGATGAATTCACCCGCCAACGTTGACGACGTGATTGCAGCGGGGTTCAGACGCTTGAAGCGATCCTTTTCTTCCGCTGTGATCCGCTGATCGATTCGCGTGTAGCACCGATCACCGAACTGAGCCACAAGATCTCGATAATGAGCACCGGGATCGCGTCCGGTTTTGGCGGTGATCTCGGCAGCAAGCAGTGCCAGAATGATACCATCCTTGTCGGTCGACCACGCGGTTCCGTCCATTCTTAGAAAGCTGGCACCCGCGCTTTCTTCACCACCGAAACCGAGTGTTCCATGAAACAGTCCGTCGACGAACCATTTGAAACCGACGGGGACTTCGTAGAGTGGCCGGCCGATTGATGCCGCGACACAGTCGATCATCTGACTGCTGACGCAAGTCTTTCCAACACCAGCAGTGGCGGGCCATTTCAGTCGATTTTGAAAGAGATACCGAATTGCCACGGCCAGGTAATGATTGGGATTCATCAGTCCGGATGACTTCGTGACGATGCCGTGCCGGTCGGTGTCAGGATCATTCGCAAATGCGATATCAAACTGATCTTTCAGGCGAACGAGGCTGGCCATCGCATAGGGGCTCGAGCAATCCATACGAATCTTGCCATCGTGGTCGACTGTCATGAACGAGAATTTCGGATCAACCTGCTGATTGACAACGGTGATATTCAGTCCATAGGTTTCCGCAATCGGTTGCCAGTACCCGACGCCAGCACCTCCCAGCGGATCGACTCCGATCTTCAAACCCGCGTGTCGGATGACATCCAGATCGATCACATGCTTCAGGTCGTCGATATACGCCTTGGCGAAGTCTTGAGAATGGGTTGAACTCGCCTTGAGAGCCGCTTCATAACTGAGACGTTTTGTGTTTTCGATGCCACTTTTCAGCAATTCATTGGCGCGATTCTGGACCCAGCCTGTGATGTCGGTGTCCGCCGGTCCTCCGTTTGGCGGGTTGTACTTGAACCCGCCATCCTCAGGGGGATTATGCGACGGCGTAATCACGATCCCGTCAGCAAGGTGTTCGGTTCGATTTCGATTATGACAGAGAATGGCACGCGAAATTGTTGGTGTGGGTGTAAACCCATTTCCGTTTTGAATGACAGTCTCGACCCCATGCGCCGCCAAGACTTCTACTGCCGTTCTCTCGGCAGGCGCCGAAAGAGCGTGCGTATCTTTACCGAGATAGAGCGGGCCATCGATCTTGTTGGCTTCGCGGTATTCGATCAGGGCCTGGGTAATCGCGATAATGTGCGATTCGGTGAACGTCCCATCGGCCGAAGTGCCGCGATGACCGCTTGTTCCAAAACTGACCTGTTGAGACTTATTGCCGGGATCAGGCTTTTGATCGAAATAATTGGCGATCAACTTGTCGGTATCGATCAACATTTCAGCAGGAGCGGGTAATCCAGCCAGTGGCGAAACTGCCATTTTCAAACCTTAAAAACTGTTGTCTCGTATAATGTCGAATAGGAATTGTTGCGGCTCAAACGCATGATTCGCAGCGTCTGACAGAATTCACGGGACTCATAAAGCGAACCAAAGGTACTCTTTCGATGTCATGACTCCCACCATCAGGGGGCTGAGTATACACGATATCGATCGCCAAGCCTTTTGACACGTTTACTCGTCCCGTTTACCATCCCGATTCGATTGACCTACGCGTCGAATCTCACTTTATCGAAAAAGCATGCTCGCCGATCAACCCGCTGCCGCGATTTCTTCTGAGACCGACGGACTGCGGCGTCAGTTGTTTTTACTGGCGCTCCCTGTTCTCTGCGAGCAAATGCTCACGTTTTGCGTTGGTTTCTTCGACGTTTATCTGTCGGGCCGTCTCGGAAAGAACGAAACGGCGGCGATTGGACTGTCCGCGTATGTTTCGTGGCTGGCGTCCATGATCTTCAGCCTCGTCGGGACTGGCACGTCGGCCGTCGTGGCCCGTGAATGGGGCGCAGGCCGATTTGACGAAGCACGCCGAGTTGCCGGTCGATCGCTGTCGATGTTGCCAATCATCGGCCTGTTCGTTTTTTCGATATTGCAGCTTCTGGCTGCTGGTTTCCCTCGCCTGCTGAATATGGAAGGCGAGCAGTTACGGATTGCGGTCGAATTTCTTCGAATTGATGCGTGCGGTCAGTTTTTTGCAGGCTGGACATTGATCGCGTCGGCGGCGTTTCGAGGTTCAGGAGACATGATTTCGCCGTTACGGGTTTTGTTAGTGACGAACGTGATTAATATTATTGTCTCGACGACATGCACGTTCGGTTTATCGGTACAACATTCCGCGTTGACCATAGTTCCTGCCTTGGGAGTCAAGGGAATCGTTATCGGGACGACGATTGCGCACCTGTGCGGTGCCGTGCTGATGACTCGGCTGCTCTTTTCAAAGACTTCGCGACTGCACGTGACAAGAGCTGATTTTGGCTTTCATCGAGAGACCATTCGGCGAGTCCTTCGAATTGGCGGACCGGCGGCTCTCGGTGGTCTTTGTACCTTCATCGGACATTTTTCGTTTTTGATGGTGATCGCTCGTCTTTCTCCAGCCGGTTTTGACGGAGCGACGTTCGCAGCACATGTTGTTGGAGTTCGAATTGAAGCACTCTCGTACCTGCCAGTTGAAGCGTTCGGAATCGCCGCCGCAACACTCGTTGGTCAGTCATTAGGTGCTCGACAGTTTGAGCGAGCCAAAGCAGCGGGTCACGAAGCACTGCGTCAATGCGTCTGGTACGCGGCATTGATGACGGTTATATTCTTTGTGTTTGCACCACAGATCTACGCCAACATGCACTTTGACCCCGCAGTTGCTGCTGCTGGCGTCCCCGCATTCCGCCTGTTATCAGGCTTTCAGATCCCCAACGCCTTCTTGATTGTGTACGTCAACGCATTGAGGGGCGCTGGTGATACTCGATTTCCGCTTTACTGTTCGCTGTTGGGAAACGTGGTCGTACGAGTCTCGGTGGGCTACTTCTGTGGTGTCTATCTGCAAATGGGTTTACTGGGAGCCTGGATGGGAATGGGAGCGGATAACATCCTCAGGTCGACCCTGATTTCCTGGCGATATCTCGCCGGCAAGTGGACTCAGACGAAGGTCTGAATCGCGCGGCGCCTCGAAGTACCTCGTTCCCAAGCTCCAGCTTGGGAACGAGATTTCTGCGGCCAATTCAGCGATGTGCCACTTTCGCGGGAGGAACCTCCGCTGCAGCCGAAGCCGCAAGGTATTCCGCATGAAGAACGGACATCGTACGCTTTGCGACCGGCTGCGGCGCTGAAACCGGTTTGGCGTATGCCACAGGAGCAGCAGGATAAGTTGCTGGCGCGGGAGGAGCCAATGGTCGCGACGTCACCGTGGACGTCTTCACAGATGAAAGCGAAGGTGTGTAAACCTCAGATCCGTAGCTCGATCGATTTGAACTTACGATCGCCGAATACGTGGTGCCCGACGTGTAAATCGGAGACGCATTGGATGGCGAAGCAATCGGTGCATTCGCTGCAATGGATGAAGCTGAATAGCTCGATGTGTAGGCAACAGGCTGAGCTGGGTACGTCGAGCCTGCGACCGTGTACGTGTATGTCGCTGGGGTGTTAATCGTGTTGTTGCAGCAGCTTGTTGGCACCGTATAGCTGTATCCACAGCAATACCGAGGTGCCCGAACTCGGACGTAGGTATATGCCGGGTAAGTGTAAATCACCGGGCGGACAAACCCGTAACCGGCATAACCGTAGGCCGGGTATCCAAATCCGCCATAGCCCCAACCGCCGCCCCAACCCAAGCCGCCGTAACCCCAACCACCACCCCAGCCAAAACCGCGATGCCCCCATCCACCACCCCAACCCCATCCGCCGCCCCAGCCACCATGATGCCAACCGATTGATGCATCGGAGATTGCCGACTGAGCCTGCGCAGCAGTTTGCTGAGCCACAGCTGGTCCAGATGCCTGAACTTCGGAAACGAATAATGCCAGACTCGTGAACGACAATATTGCGAAACAACCTCGAAGATACTTCGACCTCATCAATCTGCCCCCTCGACAGGATTTCAAAACAAAACAAAGTCGCACGCCACCCCGGCAACAACCCTGTCCATGTTATGACTGATGAATTCCACCGGTCAAGCAAATTACAGAGATTCAGGCTGGCAATTCCGTTATGTCGACGTCTTGGAAAAAAGATCAGCGAAGTCATTTTTGACCGCATTGACCCCCGCCACAGCCAATCGAATATCGTTCGTCGGCGAGAGCATCTGGCAACCTTTACTGATCAGCATTTCGGCGTGCTTCGGGTTAAACGTCACTGCAGCCCAGGGCTTTCCTGCGTTGCGACAGGCCTGTGCGACTTTGTCGATGGCTTCAAGGCATTTCTCGTGAAAGAACTGTCCTGTCACTCCCAGACTTTGGCTCAGATCTGAAGGGCCGACGAAGAGGGCGTCAACGCCATCGATCGCCGCGATGGCCTCAGACTGGTCGATCGCGGCTAGAGTTTCGATTTGAATGGCGACAAACGTTTCTTCGTTTGCCTTCCGTGTGTACTCGGCCGCAGGAATCATCGAAAATTTCGCGTCCCATCCGCCGGTATTCAGACCGCGCCAGCCACGCGGCGAGAATTTGGACCAACGGACAAATTCTTCGGCCTGCTGAGCACTGAAAATCTGAGCGGCCATAATGCCACTTGAACCCGCTTCAAGGCACCGCGTCACCGTAGCGTAGTCTGTCGGAGCAACCCGGCAAAACGTATCAAGGCCGTGTTCGCGCGCGGCCATCGTCAAAATCTCGAGTTCCTGGGAGGAAAATCCGACGTGCTCCATGTCGAGCCAGACACCATGAAACCCTCCGCTCATCCCCAGAATATGGATCAAATTGTGGTGAGGCATTCGTCCAACGCCGCAAATCCGTACGAATTCGTTGTTTTTCAGCCGTTGTTTCAGAGTAACCATTCGTTGTTTTCCAGTTTTTGGGAGTCGAACCGGGCTTCAATGTTGTTTAAACAATTATCAATCAGGATAACCAAATGTCTCGTTGACTTCACGCCGATCGAATTGGACCGTATCCTTTTCGCGACGTCGGCTTGAGCCCGTTCCGTTAAAAGGCTTCATGATCGACCGAAGGGTGGTGTCGTTTGATGATTTCAGATCTTCACTCGTTTTGCGAAAGCCTCTAATGACGACCATCCTTGTGGTCGACGATTCGAGCGTCGACAGGAAGTTGGCTAATGGCCTGTTATTGCAGGAATCCGGCTGGAATGTCATTGAAGCCGTTGATGGAAATGCGGCACTCGAAGTGATCAAGGCTTCCTCACCGGACATTATTGTCACGGACCTGCAAATGCCGGGTATGACCGGTTTGGAGCTGATTGCATCGCTGAGAAAGAGCCATTCACACGTTCCCGTCGTCCTCATGACTTCACGCGGCAACGAAGAAATTGCGGTGGAAGCCCTTCAATCCGGGGCCTCAAGCTATGTTCCAAAGCGATCGCTGGCGACAATGCTGGTCGATACCGTTCGACGGGTACTGGCCGCAATGCACGAAAGTCGTAAGCATTCGGAACTGATGAATCGAATCGGCGAACGTACGGAAAACTTTGTCCTCGAAAACGACGTCAATTTGCTGATGGCGATGTCGAGACATTTTCAGACGGTTCTGGCGGATGTCTGGAGCCTTGATCGAACCGACCGATTACGAACAGGAACCGCGCTGGAAGAAGCGCTGCTTAACGCGATGTATCACGGCAATCTCGAGGTCAGTTCAGAACTGAAAGAACAGGATCATCAGGCATTTTACGCGTTGGCTGAAGAGCGTCGGCAAGCGGCACCGTGGATCGACCGACGGATTCATGTGAACTTGAGGCTGACCGCGCACGAAGCGACGTTCGTCATTCGCGATGATGGTAAAGGCTTCGATCCGGCAACGCTTCCCGATCCGACCGATCCAGAGAATCTTGCAAGACCATTTGGCCGTGGCGTGATGCTGATGCGAGCCTTCATGGACGAAGTCAATTACAATGCATCCGGCAACGAGGTGACCTTGCAACGCAAGCGGGTTCGAAACTGAATGTCACGCAATCGTCGCCAATCACCGAGCCTGACGAACTGTGCTTTCCTTTCCCGTCAATCGCTCATAGAATCCAGGTGGTACGACTTCTATTGCCCTAGCCACACGTGTCAGTCATGAAATGCGGACGTTGCTCAAAACCAGCTGTGTTACACATCACCGAGGTGCGCCAGAAAGAAGTGCAAGCGCTTCACCTCTGCGAGGGATGTGCGAAAGAATACCTTAGTCATTCGCAAGCCTCCAAAGCGGATGCCGCGATCGACTCGGATTCGGAAAGCGAAGCGTCCCTTCTCGAAGAACTCGATCAAAAGCTTTGCCCGAATTGCGGGATTTCTTTTAAAGAGTTTCGGGCTCAGGGGCGACTGGGTTGTCCCCACGATTACGTGGTGTTCGAAGACGAACTTTTGCCATTACTCGAAAACATTCACGGTGAAACGACTCATGCTGGAAAGATTCCCAAAAGATCGCCGCAAGCAAGTCAATTGCAATTCCAATTGATCAAACTTCGTAACGAACTGAGAACGTCGGTCGAAGAAGAGAGGTACGAAGACGCTGCCCGTATCCGTGATTCGATCCGACATATCGAAGAGACTAGATCAAAGGCCGAGTCAGGGCGTACATCGAACGATCCCGATTGAGAAAACGGATTTGTCGGCAGCACATCGCTTTCAGCGAAAAATGAGCTGAGCAATGTTTTGATCGACGCTTTTCAACAAGTACACAATTGAAGGAATAGACGTGGACCTCGAGTCCCTGACACGTACAAGTGGCGAATGGTTGAAAGCAACCGGACCAGACTCCGACATCGTCATGTCCAGTCGGATTCGGTTGGCCCGAAACCTGGCAGACTTTTCGTTTCCCAGCCGTGCTGACGATCGTGCTCGGGCGGAAATTGAAGAACTGCTGAGACGCCAGATCGCGAAGAATCCGGCCGGACGCAAACTGAACTATATCTCGGTCAGTTCGCTGGATACGATCGACCGTCAAATGCTTGTCGAGCGCCAATTGATCAGCCGAGAGCATTCTGAAACGCACGGTCAGCGCGGTGTCGGTATCAGTGACGAAGAAAATGTCAGCGTGATGATCAACGAAGAAGATCATTTGCGGATTCAGGTCTTGCGCAGTGGTTTCGCGCTTGACGATTGCTGGCTTGAAATCGACGCAATCGATGACGCGATCGAAGCCGACCGGACCTATGCGTTCAACGATCGGCTGGGCTACCTGACCGCCTGCCCCACGAATTGCGGAACGGGAATTCGCGTCAGCGTACTGATGCATCTTCCCGCTCTTGTTCATACGAAAGAGATCCAGAAAGTCTTTCAAGCGCTGCAGAAAATCAATCTTGCCGTACGCGGGTTATACGGCGAAGGAAGTCAGGCGATGGGCGACTTCTACCAGATTTCGAATCAGGTCACGCTGGGAAAAAGCGAAGAACACCTGATTCGAACGATCCAGGATGTCGTGCCAAATATCGTCTCATACGAGCGTCGTGTCCGCCAGGCACTTGTTAGCGAAAATCGACGCGGCCTGCACGATCAGGTTTCACGAGCCTATGGAATCCTGAAAACGGCTCGAACCATCAGTTCGGAAGAGACGATGGACCTTCTTTCGAGTGTTCGGCTTGGTATTAACCTCGGCTTGATCGATGATCTGGAAATCCCGACGATCAACGAACTGTTCATCCATACGCAGCCAGCGCATCTTCAGAAGATCCGCCATGAAAAACTCGAGACCATGGAACGCAACGTGGCGCGGGCTGACTATATCCGACAGCGCCTGAGCGAACGGAATTGAACGGCTTTGATGGCGATTGTCGGATCGATAGAAACAATGGGACTTATAAGACCTATAAGACCTATAAGACTTATGGGACCTATCGGACGAATAATCTCATATGGCATGTTGGTCGGCCACTTACGGGCTATGATGTGCCCAACCGTCCGCGAACGTGAGAATGAATATGGTTCGTATTTTTCTGCCATTGGCGTTTGTGAGTACCGCATCGTTGTTACTGGCGATGGGTTTGGGTTTTTCCATTGAAGACCCGAAAGTACGGTCGATTGCCGTTCAGGCTGGCGTGCAATACCACTTTCTTGCGGCACTGGCAGCGTTGGTCTTTGCAACTCTTGTCCATGCGATCGTGCTGACGTATTTCATGGGAACAGGCCGATGGATTGAAGAGACCTCCAGTGCATACCGGCTCGATCCCAACCTTCATACCCAAAGCCAGACAATCAAATACCGCACAATTCCCCTGATGGTGCTTTGCTTCACCATGCTTGTGTTCACAGGAGCGTTTGGCGCTGCTGCTGATCCTGCGTCACCGATGCAGTCCAAAGGATGGGGCGGCTATTCTCCGGGCGCGATTCATTCATTTGTGGCCATTGCAACCATTGCCGCCAACCTGTTCGTAAACTGGCTCGAATTCAAAGCACTCGAACGAAACAGCGATCTCATCGACCAGGTTCTCGCCGAAGTCCGACGCATCCGACTGGAAAACGGCCTTGCAGTTGACGGTTGACGGCAAAGAAAAATCCTGATGTTCCCTTTCAGGCAACGCCAGGATTTTTCAAAACGGTACTGAATGACGTGCCACTGCATCGGAGTCTTCTCCGACGCAGTGCTCTTCGCAGTTTTCGTTGGGTTCAAAGAGCACTGAGTGACCGAAGACGGTCATTTAGTGGCACAAATGACGGGCCACTGCATCGGAGTCTTCTCCGACGCAGTGCTCTTCGCAGTTTTCGT
>CAILLA010000243.1 GCA_903834925.1 uncultured Schlesneria sp. | reverse complement strand
TCGATCCAGATTAATAATGGTGGAAATCTCACCTTTGCATCGGGCACAACACTTGCGAATTACGGTGCCGACACACTGGTCGTTAACAACGGTGGGACGCTCACCGCTGCTTCCGTGAATTTCGGCGCGGGAATAACCGTGACGGTCAACAACGGTGGAACACTTGCTTCGACCGGAAGTCGTTACGACGCCTCACTCCAGCTGTTGGCGGGAGCGATCCTGTCGGGATTCACCGGGAACAAGTTCGCTGTGACATCAGTAACGGCAGACCCGAATCTCGTACCAGCCTTGGCGCTTAATACCTTTGATGTCGGCAGTACCGTCTACCTCTCTGCGGCAACGATTACGACCGCCATCACGCTCGAAAAAATCACTAACGTGACTCAGTACCAATTCGGTACAGGTTATACGTCGATCCAGATCAATGCAGGCGGAATTCTGACAATTGCGGCCGGGAACACCTTAACAAATAACAATTCGAATTCGATTAGCGTCAACACGGGCGGGGTGTTGAATCTTCGTGGTGTTTCCGTCGGTGTGGACCTGCTTTATGGGCAGGGTTCCGGGGGGACGGTTCAAGAATCTGTCTTTAATGCTACAAATCCTCATTTTTATGGCGGGACATCGGTCAGTGTTCGACACAATGACTTTAGTAATGTCACTCAAATTTACCTTGACGGCTTGAGCACCGCGACATTCAGCCTGACTGAGAATTATTGGGGCGTCGCGGCTCCGTTATCCAAAGTGACAGATCATACAACAACCGCTACGCGTCCAACGGCCACCGGGTTAAGTACCGTCGTTGCGGCAAACACATTTGGTGGAACGGTTTTTGTCGATTCAAACGATAACGGAGTTCAAGATTTCACGGCTGCGGAAGTGGCTGGTGTTTCTGGGGTCGCGGTGAGCCTGATCGATGTGACCAAATCGAATTCGGTTATTCAATCGACAACAACCGACTCGCTTGGCGATTACTACTTCGCGATTCCCTCATCCAGCCTGACCGATCAATATTCCGTAACATTTACGAAGCCAGCAGGGTATGCCGACTTCACGATCAAAAACGCTCCTGGAATTGATGTCTGGTCAGACAGCAATGCGTATCCTGTTTCCGCCGGTGCGAACGTCGGCACAACCGATCCCATCCAATGGTCAAATCGATCATTCAACTTTACGTATGATGCGGGACTTCTCACCGCCTTAAATGCTGCGAGCCTTACGTCAGTTACCATTGCCAGCGTCACGAGTAGTTCGGCAATCCTCGGGGCCAATGTCATTACTGATGGCGGAAGTCCAATCACGGAACGAGGCATTTTGTACTCACTGACGAGCGCGAATTCGAATCCGCAACTCGGTGGGACTGGAGTTTCGAAATTAACCGCCAGCGGAACAACGGGTGTTTTCACCGTGAATGTCAGTAGCTTGACGCCTGGAGCTGCGTATTCGTTCGTTGCGTATGCCACAAATGGAATCGGGACTGGTTACTCATCTCCCGTCTCGACATTCACGACGCTCGCATCACCGACGGTCATCACACCGACCTCAACGAGTATCACGAGCAATTCGGCGACGCTCGGAGGAAACGTCAGCAATGACGGCGGAAGTCCGATCACCGAACGTGGGATCTTGTACGCACTGACGAGCGCGAACGGCAATCCACAGCTTGGTGGTTCCGGTGTCACCAAGTTAACAGTCAGTGGGACAACCGGCGTCTTCACAGTGAATGCCAGTAACCTGACAATCGGAGCGGCGTATTCGTTCGTGGCCTATGCAACCAACGGGATCGGGACAACATACACGTCTCCCGTTTCGACATTCGCGACACTTGCAACGCCGACCGTGACGACGCCGACCATGACGAATATCACGAGCACCTCGGCCACTCTCGGAGGAAACGTCAGCAGTGACGGCGGAAATCTGATTACGGAACGCGGAGTCTTGTACGCACTGACGAGCGCGAATGGGAATCCACAGCTTGGTGGGACCGGCGTCACAAAATTGACAGCGAGTGGGACAACCGGTGTTTTCACGGTCAATGCCAGCAGCCTTGCACCAGGAGCCGGATATTCATTCGTTGCATACGCTACCAATAGCAGTGGCACCACGTATACCGCACCAGTCTCGACCTTCACGACTCTCGCTTCGCCAACGGTAACGTTGCCCACGAATTCCAATATCACGGGTACGACCGCGACACTGGGGGGAACCGTATCAAGTGATGGTGGAAGCCCGATTACGGAACGTGGGGTTTTATACGCCCTTACGAGCGCAAATGGGAATCCACAGCTTGGTGGTTCGGGCGTCACGAAAGTGACCGCAAGTGGAACAACGGGTGTCTTCACGGTGAATCTCACCGGCCTGACTCCTCAAGCCGGTTATTCCTTCGTCGCCTACGCCACGAATGGGATCGGGACGACGTACACGTCTCCAGTTTCGACGTTTACGACACTCGTTGCACCAATCGTCAATTCGCCAACTTCTGCAAATATCGGCAGCACGACCGCATCGCTGGGCGGGAACGTTGTCAACGATGGTGGTAGCCCAATCACTGAACGAGGCGTTCTCTACGCACTCACTATGGCCAATTCCAATCCACAACTCGGGGGTACTGGGGTTACAAAAGTGATCGCCAGCGGCACGACAGGCGTTTTCACGGTCAGTACGACCGGCCTGACTCCGGGTGCTGCTTATTCCTTCGTGGCTTATGCCACGAACAGCGTTGGCACGACCTACACGTCAGTTTCCACATTTACGACGCTGACAGTCAGTCTTCCAACAATTACGAATGTCTATGACCCGTCTGGTAATCCAGTCCAGCCAGGTTCCACGTTAAAAACATCAGTAAACTCTTTGACTGTTGCCTTTTCCAATAATATGAACACGGTTACTGGCGGCGCGAACAGTGTGACGAATCCTTCGAACTGGCTACTGTTCCGATATGGATCCGATGTCAGTTACGAGATCTCGGGAATCACTTTTTCCTTCAATTCGACGACACTTCAATACAACGCCGTCCTCTCATTTGCGCTGCCAATTTTCCCGGGTGGCTATGAACTAGTCGCAAGACAGACCATTCAGGATGTCACTGGTCGAATTTTGGGCGGGGACCCGGATGGGACTGCTGGCGACTACCGGCTGAACTTCTATGTCGGACAGACGATTAATAACGTCACCGATGTGGCACCCGTGCTCTACCAGATTGAAGACACCCCCTTGAATGCAGCCGCCACGTTGAACACTCCGATCACGTCATCGTTGCTGGTCTTTGATGCCGACAGCAATAACTGGACGGGTGCCACGATCCAGATTGCGATCAACTATCGCAGCGATCAGGACGTGCTTGGCTTCGTCAACACACCGAACATCACCGGTTCGTGGAATGCAACAACCGGGACGTTGACGTTGACGGGAACGGACACTGTTTCTAACTACCGGACAGCACTGCACAATGTCACCTACCACAATACGAGTGCCACGCCGAACACCAGCGTGACTCGGACAATTGACTTTCAGACAACTGATGGAACATTGCCAAGCAACGTCGTCACCCGCGACGTTACCGTCATGGCCTCGAGCATTCCTGCCGTGATTTCTAACGTCAACGGAACGGGAACGTTCTATGAGGGTGATCCGGCGTTCGCACTGGCTGCTGGGCTGACAATCACTGATCCGAATGTCGCTTACTTGTCCAGTGCGACGGTCACGTTCACAAGCTGGCAGGGTGAGGATCGGTTGAATTTCAACAATATCTTCGGGTTGCAGCACACCTTTACACAGGATCTTGTGACACACACGGCGACATTCACGATCACTGGCCAGGATTTCGTCGACCACTATCAGACGCTGCTACGCTCAGTGATTTATTGGGATGTCAGCGCGAATCCGGTGACGACAGCCCGCGTGGCCAGCTTTACCGTGACCGATGGGCTGTCGACCAGTAATATCCCGACTCGCAACATTGTTGACGTCGCGGTGAATCAAGCGCCAACGCTGAATGCGATCGAATCCTCACCGCTGGTCTACAAGGCAAATGACCCTGCGTTTCCTCCGTTGCCGATCTCGTCCACGTTACTTGTCGGTGATCCGGACAGTAACAATCTGACCAAAGCGACCGTCCAGATCACGTCTGGCTACGAGAACGATGCAAACGGAAATGACGTTTTGTCGTTCGCGAATCAACTCGGGATTACCGGAGCGTTTAACGCAACGACCGGAACACTCACGCTGACGGGAACGAGTTCCGTCAGCAACTACCGCACGGCGTTGCGATCGGTCACCTTCAGCACTTCAGGAGCTGCGGTCAGCACGGCAAACCGAACGCTGACGATGGTCGCTACCGACGATTATTCACCGACTCCCGCAAACAGTCTGGCGGCTACGCGGACGGTAACCGTCTTAACGACGAATTCACCACCCGCTTTGACAGGCATCCCATCAGCGTTTGGGTACGTTCGAGGTTCAGCAGCGGTTTCGGTTGCACCATCGTTGCTGATTCTTGACTCCGACAGCATCAATATGGCGGGGGCGACCGTTCAAATCGGTTCAAATTATCAAAGCGGCCAGGACGTTCTGGCCGTGACAACGGGATTTGGAATCACAGGGTCATTCAATGCAACCACGGGGACACTAACGCTAACGGGGATTTCGTCGATTTCCAATTACCAGACGGTTTTGCAGTCGTTGACTTACAAGACAAATTCCGCAGGGGCTAGCACCGCGACGCGTACGATCAGTTTCACGGTAAATGACGGTTTGGCGAACAGCAGTACGGTCGCGATCAATGTGACGCTGAGTTAGGCCGTGTAACGTGCCAGGGAACCTGCGATCAAGGTTGTTGCGGCTTCAAGGACTGGACGAAGAATGGGACTGATGGGACACATGGGACTTATGGGACGATATGACGACGATCTTACCAACTTTGTCCCATAGGTCCTATTCGTCCCATCAGTCCCATTAAACACTTTTGTTCCTTCGTGGAATCTGACTGCGAATTGGCGCGGGCCGAAGCGGCAGAGGGTAGTTACGAGAAAGTAGTGAGTAGAAAAACCAAGACGGGTCCGAGGGCTTACGCCGCCCGGCTCACCTCGATCAACGCGCGAATGATTTTCCTATTCTGAAGCCGTTGCTCCACGCGCATGAACCGGCTGTGCCGGGCTCACCTCGATCAACGCGCGAACGATGACCCTATTTTGATCCCATCTTCCGACGCGCATGAACCGGCTGTGCCGGACTCACCTCGATCAACGCGCGAACGATGACCCTATTTTGATCCCATCTTCCGACGCGCATGAACCGGCTGTGCCGGACTGGAAATCTGGGTTTGGGCGCGCGACAATATTTGGCATGTCCTTTCTTTTGTTCGACAGCGATTCCGTCAATCGACAAAGGGGTTCTCATGTCCAAATTCAAATCGGAGCAGATTCGTAACATTGTTCTTGTTGGCCATGGAGCCGTCGGAAAGACGACTCTGGCAGATCAGATGCTCTTCAAAGCCGGCATTGGCTCGCGGGCTGGTTCGGTTGATGATGGAACTAGTCAGCTTGATACGGACGATGAAGCACGGCAGCATCATTTTTCGATCTCTTCCGCAATGGTTCATTTCGAACATCATGGATTGCGGGTGAATGTGATCGACACGCCCGGCTATCCTGATTTTGTAGGACAGGTCATCAGTGCCGTCTGCGCTGCGGAAACGGCGATCATCACGATAAATGCTGCTGCGGGGATCGAAGCGAATACCCGTCGCACGTTTGAACTGGCGGGGAAGGCTCATCTGGCTCGGTTTATCGCGATTAATAAACTTGATCAGGAAAACGTCAATTTTGGGGAGCTGATCGAATCGATTCAGGAATCGTTCGGTCCGCGATGTGTTCCGATTAACGTCCCTTGTGGTATCGGAGCCAGGTTCCATGCCGTGAAAAGTACTTTGACGTCGCATGCCGAGAAGAATGGATCGGTCGTCGATCCGGCGGCTTATGGTTCAGCTGTGATGGACATCATTGCCGAGACTGACGATGAATTGATGGAACGGTATCTGGATGGAAAAGAACTGACTGCCGATGAGGTCCTTGGCGGGGTGAACAAGGCAATTGGATCGGGTGCGCTGATTCCGATTGTCTGTATTTGTGCGAAGTCTGGCATCGGTGTCAAAGAGCTGATGGATGCAGTGGCCGATTTCGCGCTTGCACCCGGTGAACTTGTCCGGCATGCGACGGGAGAATCGGGTCAGGACGTCGAAGTGAGTCCAATCGAGGATGCTCCGTTTGTTGGGCAGGTTTTCAAGACCCGGATCGATCCGTTTGTCTCGAAGATGAGTTTCATTCGAGTTCTTTCCGGTAAGGTGACGAAGGATTCGACGGTTCGCGATATGCGAACGGGGCGAGGAATCAAGATCCATCAGTTGCTGGACGTCCAGGGTGGTCATGTCGAAGCGGTGGATGAGGCTCATGCCGGTGACCTGGTCGTTGTCGCGAAGATCGATGAATTCCAGGTTGGCGACACGCTGGTCAATGGTGACCGGGGTGTCACGATGCCGATGCTGGAATTTCCTCGACCGATGATCGGACTGGCGGTTGAACCGAAAAGCCGATCGGATCAGCAAAAGATTTCCGGGGCCTTACACAAGATCGAAGAAGAAGACCCGACGTTTTGTATTACGCGTGATCCTCAGACGCACGAAATGGTCATGCGTGGAATGAGCGACCTGCATCTGCAGATCGTTCAGGAACGGCTTCACAAGCGTGACAAAGTCGACGTCGTGACGCATGCTCCGAAGGTGCCATATCGTGAAACAATTGTGGGGCGAGCGGAAGGATCGTATCGGCATAAAAAGCAATCAGGAGGTTCGGGTCAGTTTGCTGAGGTCCACTTGCGGGTTTACGCGCTGCCTCAGGACCTCGATCCAAAGTCGTATTTCACTCGCGAACGTTTCGAAAGTTTGCGGGGTCATACGTACGATCCTGAACTGAATTTTGCATTTCTGGATTGCGTGACGGGAGGTTCGGTTCCGAATCAATTCATCCCGGCGGTGGAAAAAGGGATTCGAGACCGGATGGAACGAGGAGTCCTCGCGGGTTATCAGGTTCAGGACATCGCGGTGGCTCTCTTTTTTGGCAAGGATCATCCGGTCGACAGTAACGAAGCAGCGTTTCGTACAGCAGGCAGCAACTGTTTTCGAGATGTTTTCAAGCAAGCCAAGCCGTCACTGCTTGAACCGGTGATGCATCTGGAAATCAGCGTTCCGGGCGAAAAGCTTGGCGACATCACCAGCGATTTGAATACTCGTCGTGGTCGAATGGAGGGAATGGACTCTTTGCCTGGCGGGATGCAGGTGGTTCATGCGAGGGCACCGCTTGCCGAACTAATGACCTATGCACGCTCGTTGTCGAGCATGACCGGAGGTCAGGGTTCATACTCAATGGAGTTCAGCCATTACGAACAGGTCCCCCCGAACGAACAGAATAAGATCATTGCGAATGCGCAGCTGCATGCGGATGAGGAGTGACATCCGGCACAGCCGGTTCATGCGCGTCGGATGACGGGTTCAGAATAGGGAAATCGTTCGCGCGTCGACCAGGTGAGCCGGGCGGCGTAAGCCCTCGGACCGGCACAGCCGGATTACGCGCGTCGGATGATGGGTTCAGAATAGTTTAGCCGTTCGCGCGATGACAGGTGAGCCGGGCGGCCTTAGCCCTCGGCCTCTTGGGTTTTTGTTCAGTTCGTATTCAATGACAATTCGGAAGAGAATACGTCCGAGGGCTGCCGGCTCACCAGCAAGTGCGGTACAGCTTTAACGGACTGCCTCTGCCGCCGCTCCGGCTTTCTGGTCGAGCATCGCGACGAGGTGGCGAATTTCGCTCAGTTCATTTGTTCGTTCTTCTGCGCTCGTGTCAGGCGTTTCGCGAATTTCGAGCATGCGGCTGCTGCGAACGTATCTCAAACCACGCAGAAGTAATTCGCGCTGGCGATCTGTCAATTCCAGATGCATTAAGTCACTCATGGGGTTCATATCCTGCAAACGATGAGGCCGAGGGCTCTTCGTCCAATGCGAAAAGCAGTTTTCAGCACTGGTGAATGCTACTCGCGCCGTGTTCGGATCACAAGTTTATTCTGCGACAAGTCAATTCGTGTCCCCAATATCGGCCGTTTGACCGGCAGAATTTGCCGATTCTTGAATCCCCCTCGTTTTTGGCGGTGATTGACGAGGTTTGCTCGTGAATCATGAATTATCGCTGACTTTGAGGATCGTACCGACATTGAGTGTTAGCTGAATTCTTCGGGTCATTCCGAAAAATCCTTCAGATGCGAACGAATTCGGGACGAATCATTGAGATACAGCAACTCAGTTCGTGGAAATCGGGGCCCTGGATAGCGCCGGCCCGGCGGTCCCAAGTTTGGAATCCACTGAGACGCCAACGTTTGAGATCGACCGCATGATCGTGAAATGAGGATTACTTGATGGAATTGGCCGACCCTGCGCTGAACGAGAATTCCAAGTCGAATTCGACCACTCTGCTGGATGCCCTGTTAAGGGTCTCACAGATTGTCCGTGTGCGTTTCAACGAATGGTTAGCAGAGTTTGATCTGAATGACGGACGTTATACGGTCCTGCAGACTCTGGCAAAGGCTGGCAGCAATGGATTGTCGCAAGCAGAATTGGCTGAAAGACTTGCGCAATCTGAATCGAACATCAGCACTTTGATTGAACGAATGCAGCGGGACGGATTGGTCGATCGATCGCGAAGCGAAGCCGATCGGCGGAAGCGAGTCTTGCTGGTGAGCACACGGGGCCGATCGACGTTGGATAACGTCGACGAACGGCGTTCACGGTGGTCTGCACGCTTGTTCAAAGAGATGTCCAGCTCGAATTCCATTCAGCTTGAATTGCTTCTGGATCAACTTGGCCAGATTTTGAATGCGGCGTCTGCGGGTGATCGCGCGTTCGTCTCGGAAACGAGTGAGTTCGGCTCGGTCGGCAACCAGACTTCAACAACCGTAATGTTTCGCCGCGAAGATCCGATCGACAATCCAGGTTCGCCTCAATTTGCATTACAGCAAATGCTTCTGGCTCTCAGCGTTCATGCAAATACGGAATCTGCGGAAAAGGAAGTGGCATGAGAAACGACTCTGCTTCGACGGGTCGATGTTTTCTGGTCTTTGCCGTATGCACCGGGATGTTGTGCAGTGGCTGTTCGCGCAGTTTCTGGCGAAGTCAGGCTGACTTCGATGGGTATAATCTGCTGAGCCAGAAACAATTTAACCCACTTTGGGTGTTACCACGCACATCGGTCGAGCCCGACCCGCGAAGCCGATTCTATGACCCTGATGACAGGGATAAACCGCCGCTTCCTCCCGACGACCCGTCTGCCGCTCAATACATGCAATGGGTGAACGGAATGCGCGGATACAAGAGCTGGCATACATTTGGCCAGAACATGACGGTGGAAAATCCGCAATGGCTGGAGCAATTTGGCCTTGCTCCTGACACGTTTCATGACAGTTATATGATGTCAGACGGTCTCACGTATGGATCCGATCCGGCGTCGCTGCCGACTGGGGATACGACCCGCATGGTCCGGACGATCGATAACCTGACACTGGCGCAGACGATTGAACTGGCCAGTATTCACAGCCGGGATTATCAGACACAAATCGAAAACCTGTTTGAGTCAGCGCTGCAACTGTCGCTGGATCAGTTCCAGTTCCAGGCTCGATTTCTGTTCGGCAGGGCACCCGTAGCGCCTTCGGCATCCCTGCCAGGGACAACGGTCCCAACAGGGATTTTGAACACGTCGGCAGTTCCAGGAACGAACAACGGTTACACATTTAATACGACAGCCGGGGTGAGTCAGATCCTGCCGACCGGTGGACAGTGGATCGTCGGGATCGCCAACAACACCTTGTGGCTGTTTTCGGGTGGGTCGCAGCAAGCAACGTCGCAATCGTTGTTGTCTTACTCGCTGGTCCAGCCATTACTGTCTGGTGCGGGCAGGAAGTTTTTCCTGGAAAACCTGACGTCCAGCGAGCGAAAAGTCCTTTACGACGTGCGAACGCTGGCACGTTATCGCAAGCTGTTTTTTGCCGATACGGTTGTCAATACCGGAGGCGGTTCCGTCAGTTCAGCCCAGTCGATTTCAGCATCCGGATCAGCGGTCTCAAATCCGGCCGTGATCAGTACTAATGCAGGCGTTTCGGTCGGGGCAGGTAGCACGGCGGGTACCACGGCGGCCAACGCGTTGACGCCCGCAGGATATTACGGTCTGTTATTCCAATTGCAACAGGTTCTGAATCAGCACGAAAACGTGGAATTATTTCGCGTTCAGGCCGCCCGGTTGGAGGAGCTTGTCGCTCAGACTCCCTACCGTCGCCTGCCGGAAGGTGCCGTACCAGACGACATCGTGTTTCCTGAAGTCGTCGCAAAAAAAATTGACTATTCACCGCAAGGACGGCGACTGCGCTGGAAGGATGCGGAACCGATGTCAGAACGTGAGCGGGAACAACTTCTCGCGGTCAATGACAACCCCGATTATCAGGCGGCAATTGTCGAAATATTCGAACAATTGCGGGTCGGCGTCACGACGCTGAATTACCTGCAGGTTGCCACACAGTTGACGCAGCAAGAATTGCGGGAACGCCAATTGAAGCTGGCCTACGACGATGAAATTGACCAATTCAAATTTTTTCTTGGTCTTCCGACTGATATGCAAATCACGATCGATCGGACCATGCTTAAGCCGTTTGAATTGACAGACCCCAAACTGATCGCGGCGGAAAGGGGAATCGTCAACATGGTCAAGGCGATTTCTCGTCCAGACGATGCCGCGCCACGAACTGAAGAGCTGAGATTTCTCGTTGATCGTTTTGCCAAAATGGTCAACGAATTGCGTACGGATGGAATCGAAGTCGTTAAAGATGACTTCCGTCGCGTTGAAGCGAATATGCCAAACCGGTTGTCGATGTTGTTATGGGACGAATCGAAAGAAGTGGTGGAATCGGCATTCCAACGTGATCGTTTGATCTTCGCCAATGTTCAAAACAGTTTTGCCGAGGTGGCTCGCCAGGTCGATGAATGGGTGGAGTTATTGAAAAAGCCCGAACTGACTCGGAAGGAGCGAAGTGCAATTCTGGGTGCCATCAAGGACAATCGCGAAGAACTGTTATTGGTGATACAGAACATGCGAGTGATCCAGACAGGTCTTCGATCGGAGCTGATCACGCTGCAGAAATTCGACATGACGCTGGAAGAAGCAGTCGAACAGGCGCTGGAACATCGTCTGGACCTGATGAATGCCAAAGCGAAGGTGATGGATTCACGGCGTAATATGGAAGTCGCAGCGAACCGCCTGGAAGCGATTTTAAACGTTGTTGGACAGGGAAGTTTGAATACAGTCCCCGGCGGAAGCCACCCGCTTGATTTCAATAAAGCAAGCAGCTCGTTTCAAGTTGGTCTGCAGATGACTGCACCACTGGATCAGGTCCAGGTCCGAAATGCGTATCGAGCGGCGGTCGTCAGCTATCAGCAGGCGCGCCGTGCGTACATGCTGCTTGAAGATCAGGTGAAATATGATATTCGGACCAGTTGGCGGCAATTAAGGTTCAACCAACAGAACTTTGAGCTTAATCGGAAAAATCTGCGCCAGGCAGCGCTTCAATATGATATTAACGTAGCCAACAATCTTAATCCGAAACTACAGGTTGCCGGCCAGGCGGGGACGACAAATCTCGGGCAGCAGGAAGGTCTTAACCTGATTACTGCGCTGGGTGCCCTGTTGACGGCCCAAAATAATTTGATCCAATATTGGGTCTCGTACGAGCGAAATAGGATTAACATTTACCGCGATATGGATATCATGCAGATTGACGAACGGGGCCTCTGGATCGATCCACTGTACCAGAATCTCGGTGGCAACGATTCGTCGTCCTTCCAGAACGGACCTGCCCATGACATCCCACCTGAACCCGCAGAAACAAAATCTCGCTCCAAAAGGAGTATCCACCCCGGAATCGTCCGCCTCGGAGCATTCGCGCCCGCTGTCGAAACCAAACCGGAAATGGAATCGCGGGCTGGTTCTCGCGGGACTGGCGGTCGCAGCCGTGCTCGGGTGGCCCCAGATGAGATTCGCCTGGTCTCAGATCGCCGCGTCGATGACGCGGACGCCGGATCAGACGGAGGGTCTGGTGATCGAGACAGCGAAGAAGGGGACGTTTCAGATTACGGTCGTCGAGAAGGGAACTCTCGACAGTATGAAAAACGCCGTTCTGACAAGTAAGGTTGAAGGCCAGACGACGATTATCATGATCGTCCCCGAAGGGACGAACGTGAACGAGGGAGACCTCGTTTGCGAACTCGATTCCTCGATGCTCAGTGACAAGGAAACCGCACAGGAAATTCTTGTCGAAAAAGCGAAAGCCGCGTTCGAGCAGGGTAAGGAAGATCTGAAGATCCAGGAAGCCCAGAACGAGAGTGATCTCGAAGCTGCAAAATTGAAATTGAAGCTGGCCGAGATCGACTTGAAGAAGTTTCAAGACGGAGACCTGGTCCAAACGAAAAACGACCTCGACGGTCGGATCAAGCTTGCGGAAGAAACCCTCTCGCGAGCTCAAGAGAGTTTTGAATACGCTCAGCGATTGGCCAAAAAGGGCTATCGGACTCAGAACGACCTGGAATCGGAACGGATCGCCGTTGAAACGGCCAAGATTAACGTGAAACTGGTCGTCGGTGAAAAACGGGTCCTGGTTGATTTCACAGAAGATCGAAATTTCGCGGAACTCGAAGCGAACGTCAAAGAATTCGGTCGTGAGATCCAGCGGACTGAAAGCAAGACTCGTGCGGCACTCGCCCAGAAAAAGGCGGAACTTCGAGCACGCGAACTGACGTTTGAGGTTGAATCGAAAAAGTACGAGCGTCTGATTGCACAAATCAAAGCCTGCAAAATCTACGCATCGCAAGATGGTCAAGTCGTTTACGCCAACGTTCGTGACGGCCGTTCAACGGAAAACGTCATGATCGACGTTGGCGTTGGTGTCCGCGAACGTCAGGCGATTATCAACCTTCCAGACCTCGATCAGATGAAAGTGAATGCCCGAATTCACGAATCGCGCATCAGTATGGTTCGCCAGAAAATGCCCGTCATTGTCAAGATTGATGCATATCCCGAAGAAACGTTTCACGGCGAAGTGGATATGGTCGCTTCTGTTCCGAGTTCGACGGGGGGCTTCGGCAGTACGACAAAGGAATATGAAGCGGTCGTCCGAATCACAGACGAAACCGAGAAAGTGAACAAGCTTCGCCCTGGTTTAACGGCGACGACGGAAGTTCTGGTCGAGCGTCGTGACGACGTATTGCAGATTCCTGTTCAGGCCAACATCACGTTCGGATCGAAGCAATTCGTCTTCGTCGTGATGGGTAAGAAGGTTGAGTTACGACCGATCAAGGTTGGTAAGACAAACTCCAACTTCATTGAGATCCTTGACGGGCTCGTCGAAGGGGATGGGGTTGTGATGAACCCTCATTCGCACTTCAAGAAAGAGATCAGCGATCTGGAAGCCGAACAGGCAAAGGAACAATCAAAGGAGGCGGCTAAGGCTCCTGAGATTATTGCACCTGCCAAGCCCGCTGAGGGGGGCAGCAGCCCGGCTGCACCAACGAAAAAGCCTGGTGAAGCGGCAACGGCTGGTGGGCCTGCTGGTGGTGGGCCTGTACGTTCACCAGGCGCGGGAGCCGGCGGTGAGCGACCAGCAGGTAGTCCGGGCGGTGGGGAAGGTCGTCCGCAAGGAGGCTCAGCTGAAGGCGGTGGAGGAGGTCGGGGACCTGGCGGCGGCGGTTTTGATCCGATGGCCAGATTCAATGAAATGGACAAAGATCAGGACGGCAAGGTGAGTAAAGACGAAGCGACGGGCCGGATGGCCGACAACTTTGACAACTACGATTCCGATTCCGATGGAAGTGTGACAAAAGAAGAATTCATGGCGGTCATTGCCAAGATTCGCGCGAATGGTGGAGGTGGAGGACGGCCACGTCCGTCGGAAGCGGGTGGGAATTAATCACGATCTTCGCTCTGCGGTTGTCAGTTAATGCCACTCCACCCTCCCTGGGGTGGCATGATGAAACGGACCTGAAGAGGGATGTTTGCGTTGCCGGGGGCGGTGTTTTTGAAACGGAAATCTGCGAAAAAGGGTGCCACGGTTTTACCGTCTTCGGTAAGGCCGTGCTGTTCGGAGACGTTATCGAACTATGAAGACACGGCCTTGTCGAAGACTCCAATACCGTGGCACCCCGCGATTATCAATCGTTAGTCCGTCGTTACTCAGGCACTAGGGCAAAGGCCCGTTAACCACCCCCGCAGGGGGGGGTGGGGTTGCGTTTGCGATATGAGAGTGCATTCCCCCATCAAATCGGTTTGTTCCTTATGAAGTTGGCCGCGCAGCTTATCGATCTGACGAAGACCTACTATCTCGGTGAGAACACCGTCCGAGCGCTTCGCGGTGTCTCTGCCGAGTTTCCTGAAGGCGATTTCGTTGCCATCATGGGTTCGTCGGGTAGCGGCAAAAGTACGATGTTGAATCTGCTTGGGGCTCTCGACCGCCCGACAAGCGGCAAATACATCCTCTCGAATTATGATGTCAGTACCCTGAACGACGATCAGTTGTCAGAAATTCGGAATCGACTGATCGGCTTCATTTTTCAGTCGTACAATCTGATCGCTCAGTACACCGTACTGGAAAACATTCAGGTACCGTTCCACTACCGATCCGATCGACGCGTCATCGGTCCGGCGGAAATGAACCGTACGATTGACCTGGCCTCAAAGGTGGGTCTTGGGGAACGACTCGACCACCGTCCGTTTCAACTATCCGGCGGTCAGCAGCAACGCGTGGCGATTGCCCGTGCGCTGGTGAATGATCCCGAGATTATTCTCGCCGACGAGCCGACGGGTAACCTCGATTCGACTACCGAGAAGGAAATCATGGAATTATTGACCGGCCTGAATAAGGAAGGTCGCACGATCATTATGGTGACTCATGAAAATTCGGTGGCTCGGCGAGCCCGTCGTCAGATCGTGATGAAAGACGGCGTGATTGCTAGCGAAGGCTTCTTTTCTGACGATAAAGATTTGAAGTAACGTATCGGTCAACCGGTCTTGCGAAGCAGTTCGATTGCTCGAAGAACGTAGTCGTAACCACTCCAGACCGTTGCTGCGACCATGCTCCAGAGCAGAATATCGCGTATCAAGTGGAAGCTGACGCCGGCAACAGATAAAGCGGCAAAGTGAGAATCGAGCGACAGCAGGCTGGCTGTCGCCGCCACACATTGCAAAAACATCTTCAGTTTGCCTGACGCCGAGGCCGAGAAGTCAGCTCCCTTCTGTTCGAGAAACCCTCGAAGGCTCGTCACCAGCATTTCGCGTCCAAGCACGATCACGACCATCCAGGGTATGACGCCGGATGCGGAATGTGGCAACAGAAACAGAAATGTTCCGCCGGTAATGAACTTGTCGACAAAGGGGTCGAGAATTCGACCGAGTTGAGTGATGAGGTTGTACTTTCGGGCGATGTAACCATCCAGAACATCAGTCGCCACCGCAAAGACAAACAACCCGGCAGCCCAAAGCCAGGCAGTCCCCGATTCAATCAGTGCAAACAGCACAAACGATAAGAGCAGTCGCGACAAGGTAATCGCATTGGGGACATTCAACGACCGCTCGGGGATGTGATCGATATCAGGCACGCATCGTTCCATTCTTGAAAGGTATTGCAGAAGGATATTTGGGTTTCTGACAAAAGGTTGAATCAGGTTTCCTGCCCATTGAAAGCAACGGCCTGCCCCCTTTTTTAAGGCAGGCCAAAAAAACGGCCGGCGCTCCAGCCTATTTGATATCGATTGAGCTAGAATACGGGTTAGACCGTGCTTCGTCGATGATTTGCAGGAGAATTGAATTGGCTGATTTCAGTTATGGGTCGTTTGTGTCTCGTGCTCTACGACTTCAATGCCCTCGTTGCGGGGTTGGACCACTATTCAAAAACTTTATCACGATGCACGATCGGTGCTCCAATTGTTCACTCAAGTACGAACGGGCACCGGGCTATTTCCTTGGTTCGACCTACTTGAACTATGGATTCATGGCCATCACAACGACAACGGCCTATATGGCTCTACATTATGGAGCGGATATCTCGAACCAGCGTCTTGCCCCGTTTCTGGGGGTCTATTGTCTTTTGATGCCGCTGATTCTGTTCCGATATGCACGGTCCTGGTGGCTGGCGATGGACTGTTACTGTGATCCGATCGGGTTTGGACGGCATGAAGTCCCCGATCCGGATGGTTCGTCAACGGACAATCATATTCCGTAGCTGAGGCTTCCAGCCGCAGGGAATTCCGTAGCATGGGCTTTAGCCCGTGCGACACAACATCCCGTTTCCATCGGAATCCCACACGACCACGATAAGAACCGCCTACCTCGTCGGGCTGAGGTGGGACAGTTCTCAAGACGAAGACACGGCTTTGGAGAAGACTCCAAAACCGTGGCACCCTGGTTCGGCACGTTTTGACGACCTTCACGGTGTACCGGGGATCGTTGCCACAAGGTCATTGACGAGCTTCGAAAGCTGTTCGTGCGTCACTTGCAGCGGTACCGGGATTCGGCCACCACCCGTACTGTCGTTGCGAAACCGTCGCAGTGAAAACCGACCCGCGCCGTGTGACGAGAGCATTACTTCATAGTACTTGGTCGTACCCGCAGCCGACTTGTCCGGTGGCGTCGACCGGATCAGGACCTGTTGTCCCTGAGCATCGAATTCGAGCGGCCCAAGATTTTCGAGCAAATAGGTGACTCGACGACAAAGGTCGTTCGCCCACTTCTTCATTGTGCCAAGCGTCGCGGCACCGAGCGAAGGAACATCCAGACGAAGTTCCTCGCTCGAAACGCCTAACGATTCGACGGAGATCAAGTCGACCGCCAAAGTGACACCGCTTCCGTCGGAGACGGAAACGGTCTTTGGCGGAACAAACGTCTGCCCGATCAGCGGATTGAGCGCCGCTGCCAGATCGAGACTTAATGACATTCGATCCCCTTCGATAGTCTACTTGTCATCCAGCAACTCGACGGCCACGAATTTCTTGCCTTCGAGCATTTCGAGGCTCGCCCCACCACCGGTGCTGACGTGCGTCACTTTATCGGCCAGTCCGAATTCCTGAATCGCTGCCGCACTGTCGCCTCCACCAATGATACTCATTGCGCCGCTGGCGACAATCGCATCTGCGATGGCCCGCGTTCCGGTATCAAATGGTGGCATTTCAAAGACCCCCATCGGGCCGTTCCAGATCACCGTTTTCGACGTTTTGATGATGTCGGAATATTTGGCGATTGTGGCAGGACCGATATCAAAACCTTCCCATCCCCCTTCGTTGGGGATTTGTCCGACCGGGACAACCTGCTTGTTGCATGTCCCTTTGAAATCGTCGCCACAGAATGTATCGAGCGGCAGGACAAGCTTATCACCACCCAGAGCGATCAATTCGTTGGCGAGATCGAGTTTGTCCTTCTCGACACGGCTGCGACCCACTGAGCCACCTTTGGCCAGTGTAAATGTGTGAGCCATCGCGCCACCGATCAATACCTTGTCGCAAATCGACAGCAGGTTCTTGATGACCATGATCTTGTCGGAGACTTTCGCTCCACCGAGAATTGCCACGAACGGACGAACTGGATTGGCAATGGCGTCTGACAAGAACGTAATCTCTTTTTCGACGAGGAATCCGCAGACCTTTGGCTTGCCGGCCATCGCGTTGGGCACGGCAACCATTGAACCTTCCGTACGATGGCAGGTTCCAAACGCGTCGTTGCAGTAGATGTCGCCCATCGCGGCGAGAACGGCGGCGTATTCAGGATCACCCTTCTTCTCGCCCTTATTAAACCGGACATTTTCCAGCAACAGGACTTCGCCGTTTTTTAGCGATTTTGACTTGGATTGAGCATCGTCTCCAACTGTGTCGGAAGCAAAGTGCACAGGGCAACCGAGCAAAGCATTCAGACGGGCTGCAACGGGCTTGAGGCTGAATTTCGCATCTTCGGCAGGATCTTTTCCTTCCGGTCGACCAAGGTGGCTCATCAGGATGACTCGACCGCCGCGATCGAGGACCGATTTGATCGATGGAAGAGCTTCGGTGATACGACGATCGTCCGTGATCTGCAATTGGTCATCCAATGGAACGTTAAAATCGCATCGCATCAGTACTGCTTTGCCCGCGACATCAACGTCAGCAACGGTCTTTTTGGCCATGATCGAAAGTGCTTTGTCCTGGGGAATCCTGTCAGAGGGAGACCTCGTCCACGCGACGAAGTGCCCCAACCTGAATTGACAACTCATATTAGATTGCCGGAGTGGCGAATCCAAGTGCGCAGGGAGATGCGCATTCGGGTAATACTCGCAGTGTAATGGATGCCTGTTTTGCATGCCGCCTGATCGAGTAGACTTTGTCAGGAGATACCATGCCAAAACTCTACGAAGTCGAATTGAAATTTCGCATCGAAACGTCTCGTCCAATCGAAGTTGAACTTCAACAATCTGGAGCGGTCGAAGTGGACGTCGTGTCGCACGTTGATCGCTATTTCAATCACCCGTCACGGGATTTTCGTTCGACAGACGAAGCCTTTCGGATTCGATCCATCGGTGAAGTCAATTGCGTGACGTATAAGGGAGCTGTCCAGGGAACCGTGGCGAAGACTCGGCACGAGATCGAAGTCGAATTTGCCGAGGGTGCAGTTGAGGCTCAGAAGCTGTTTGAGATGGTTCAGTTGCTCGGTTTTCGGTTTGTACGCGAGGTTCGCAAAACGCGTCGTTCCTACACTCTTTCGAAGAATCGGTTTGATTTTGTACTTGCCGTCGACGACGTTCCAGGACTCGGAAGGTTTCTCGAGATTGAAGTCCTTGCCAAAAACGATCGACGAGAAGCGGCTGAAGCGGCAGTCTGGAAGCTGGCTCATTCGCTGAATCTGACCGCTGCCGAATCGAGATCTTATCTGGATCTGTTGCTGGAATCAGACGGCTCACTGTCGTAGTTTGGAAACACGTCACGAATTGGCCGCATAAGCGTTTTGAACGTTCCAACGAACCAGATGTCCTTTATGACAAGTGAAACCCGAAAACAGCTCGACGAAAACCTCAGTTCCATTCGCGAGCGAATCGCTCGTGCGTGTCAGGTATCGGGCCGTTCTGTGAACGAAGTGACGCTGATTGCCGTGACAAAGTATGCTGAACTCGACTGGGTTCGCGAACTGATTGACCTCGGCGTCAGGGAACTTGGCGAAGCACGGCCGCAGCAACTGGTATCGCGTGCCAGGGAATTGCCAGTAGAAGTCCGGTGGCATTTGATCGGTCATCTTCAGCGGAATAAGGCGGAAGAAATCCTGCCGTTCACACAGATGATCCATTCGGTTGATTCGGTGCGATTGTTCGAACACCTGGAAAAGTGCGCTTTCAAGCGACAGTCCAAGCCGAAAATCCTGCTGGAAGTGAACGTCTCGGGCGAACAAAGTAAAGACGGATTTGACCCAACTGAGTTGTTAACAGCATGGCCCAAAATGCTAACGTGTGATTCTCTGGAAATCTCAGGCCTGATGACCATGGCACCGCTGGGAGACAATGCCGAAATCGCACGACCCGTGTTTCGACGCCTTCGTGAACTTCGTGATCGGCTGCGAGCCGAATCAGAAGGCCGTTGGCTATTGCCGGAACTCTCGATGGGAATGAGCGGCGACTTTGAAGTTGGCATCGAGGAAGGAGCAACGCTGATCCGTATCGGAAGCAGTCTTTTCGAGGGGGTGTCGACCGATTAGAGCATCAATTGTCGCACTTCGTGCAACTGCATCGGAGTCTTCAAGTTTCAGGATTTCTTCCAAAGTAGCCATCATCGCTCCGCGTGATGAGCATGCATCGGAAACGATACAAGCGTTGCCGACGCATCGGGACAGATATTCCGTTTGAATTTTTGATTTGAGACCATGCGGATTGGAATTTGGCAGGTTCTCGAAGAATGCTCATCACGCGGAAAGGTTGTCAGTTTTTGTAGTGTGGGCTTTAGCCCGCACAAGATGTTGTGTCGCACGGGCTGAAGCCCATGCTACGGGTTGTGGCTTACCATTCTCAACTTACAAAAACTGACAGCCTCGGAGCGATGATGGCTACTTTGGTCTGAGACAAAGCCTCTCTGGAGTCTTCGGAGACGCAGTATCGTCACTCTTTTGTTGTTGACAATAATTCGATCGTGTTAATGTCAAAAATCGTTCCCGATTTGGGATCTGATCAATGAGGTGGATTCGCATGAATGCAAAAGTTGATAATGCGACGGATTTTCACCGCCAATCAGTACGCGGTGAACCGGCCTGGGAGATTGCAACTCTTTATCCGATCCAGGGAACCTGGGCGGCTTTGCACGTTTATTCGCCCCTGCATTTTTATTCAATGGCATGCACGTTTAATCGGCTTTTTACTTTCACGCAATGGTCGCGGCTATTACTGCCATCGTCCAGACGATATCGCAGTTGGCGAACCTGCAACGAATTGCCCGGCTCAGATTCTTTCACGTTATTTGCGTGGAGAGCCTAATGAATAAAACTGAATTTATCGACTTCGCATTGGCTGGATGGGAGCCGAACGAAAGAAAAGAGATTGTAGAAATGCTTTCCGAAGACTTCCCACCCGGCAATCATTGGTACAGTTGGATGGGGTACGTGCCTGGGTTTATGATTGAATCATGGCCAACTCTCGACATTCGGAATCGCATTATTGTTTATTTGATGGCAAATTATCGTTTTGAGAATACTTAAGTTGCACTTCCGGCATTTTTGCTGATGGAGAGCGTGAGAACATTTTCGCAAGCCCCTTGCAGGTATAAACGAATCTTTCTCGCGGATCTGTGGGTGGCGGATCGCACTCATCGGATGACAATGCGGCTGAAAATTCATCTCCAGATATTTTTCCAGAAGTCATTTGCGAGTAGATACGCGCGGAAGCCAACGGCGGATGTCTTTCTGGATATCTCAAACACAGGCACCTGTCACGCAATCCACGTTTTTGAAATGTCAGCAACTCTCGGTCATGCGGTGCGTCAATTTCTGCTTTTGGCCAATGCGCGAATTCATTTCGAATCTTGCGTATCAAGTTGAGGTCCAAGAATATTTCTTCGGATATCAATCGCATGGCATATGACAGACAAGTGGCCGTTCCGAACGTGCCAAGGCCACCGTCAAAATGAAAGAGGCTATCAGTGTCTTGCCCCTTTCCGTTTTTCGTAATGAGCAAGTGGGACTTGAGGTACGTCTTTAGAGAATCCTCCACCAACGAAGACGCTATTATCGCTGCACCGCGATCAGACTGAATGTTAATCTCGTCTTCGACATCAATCCTGGCGAGTTCTTTAGCGAGTTGAGGATTCGCAACTTTGTTGGCGTCTTCCGAACCTTTTTTGTCTTTCGGCGTCTTCTTTTTCATAATGACTCACACGCAATACCAATGATGTTTTTTCTCGCTCCGCCAGCACACAGCGCGGATATTGACTGAGAATCATCGTACTTCGTGGTCTCCTGAATCGCACTCACTGCAATTCATTTCTTTGTAGACAGTCAGGTGTGACTTTCGTTTCTCGCCAGCAATTGCCATCTACTCAACCCGCGTTTATTGCTCCGCGACCTTGTTGAGATGTTTCCGAATCCATTCGGACAGCTTCAGCCCTTCCTTGTCAGCCGACGCTTGCCATGAAGCCTTTTCGGCAGCGAGTAGTCGGACAAACAGTCGATCGTCGGCTCGTTCGTCATCTGGCTTCGGTGGTCGTCCAATATTTTTACTCATTTGATTAAATGTACGCACAGATTGTGATCCGTCAAGGCATCATCTTCGTTTGATTTAATGTGCGTACAGCAAATAACGAATGTGGCAGCAAGAAAACGGGATTCACCATGTGCGAAGCAAGAGAACAGCGTGGGGCGATGATCGCAGCAGTCTGCAAAGTCGAGCAAAAAGGAAAAGTCTGGCAAGTCCCAAGCCAGTCGGGAAACGGCAAATATACGGTCTGTCCTGACGAGCAAACTCCATTCTGCTCTTGTCCAGACTTCGAGCAACGCGGCCAATGCTGCAAACACATCTTCGCGGTGCGGTTTGTGATCAAGCGAGAACAGCACGCAGACGGAAGCGAAACGGTCACGGAAGAAATGACGATCACGACCAAGCGAAAAACCTATCCACAGAAATGGAAGGAATACAATGCCGCGCAGACCAGCGAGAAGGATCATTTCCAGACGTTGCTTCGCGGGCTGTGTGATCTGATCAAGGAACCAGAATCGAAGCCCGGTCGCGGTCGCCCACGGATTCCCATGTCGGATTGCGTCTTCATGGCTTGCTTTAAGGTTTATTCAACTGTCTCGCAACGTCGATTCATGTGCGACCTGGACGATGCCAAAGAACGGGGATATCTCGAACGAACACCACACTTCAATGCCATCAGCACGGCATTGGAAGATGAGGCGATGACTCCGATTCTCACGAAACTGATCATCGCTGCCAGTTTGCCACTCAAGGAAATCGAAACCGATTTCGCGATGGATTCATCGGGCTTCACGTCATCGAAATTCGTTCGATGGTTCGACCACAAGTATGGAAAGATTCGTCAGGAACACACATGGGTGAAGGCTCACATCGCAACCGGAGTGAAGACGAATGTGATTACCGCAGTCGAGATTCACGAAAGGAATGCGAACGATTGCCCAATCCTTCCAAGTTTGTTGCAGAAGACAAACGAGAATTTCGACGATCGTGAAGTCTCAGCCGACAAACAGTATGCATCGGTCGAAAACATCAACGCCATTAACGCGATTGGTGCAGACGCCTACGTCGCGTTCAGGGCCGGAATCACTGGTGCGGCTGGCGGAATCTTCGCAAAGGCATTCGCATTCTTTACGCTGTATCGGGAAGAGTTCTTGCAGTCGTACCACAAACGAAGCAATGTCGAATCAACCTTCAGTATGGTCAAAGCAAAGTTTGGTGGCTCGGTTCGGTCGAAAACGGAAGTGGCCATGAAAAACGAGGTATTGGCGAAAATCCTCTGCCACAACATCTGCTGCTTGATTTCAGCGTTCCATGAACTTGGAATCGAACCAGCTTTTGCCGCGTGAAAACCATCATTCATCGACGAGGCCCGAACACATATTGTGCTCGGGCTTATTTTTTGGTATTCGCGCATTATCCAGACAGTACAACGAACAGGACGCCATGAACAATATTCTCGTAGAGACAAAACCGAAGCCAGCCGATTCGAGTTATCCTTCGCCAGTTTAGATGCCGGGAATCGGCGATGTGGTATATTTAAATTCCGGCAGTCCACCAATGACGGTGCTAGATACTAGCGAGAACACTCCGTATGTGCGTTGCGGGTGGAAAGACAATTACGGTGAGTCTCATCAATCTGCATTTCCGTCAGCTTGCGTTACGCATCAGGAGCGAGCGAGTTCGAGCATATCTGGATGAAACTGTGATCCCTGCTTTTTGCCGTCACTTGAAAGCCACTCGCAATAGACCCACCCTTCGGTAGTGCCGTCGCCTTGCACGGTCATTGACGTGCCACCTGATTTAAGTTTCACAACGTCCCCGGCTTTGAGTTTCGACATCGAATCCGTCTTTCTCCCCGCCATAAAACGAAAAATCCGCCCCGTTCGTTGTCCAGACGAAAACGTAGGGCGGACTCTTCGCCAACGGCGAATATGCGAATTGTATTGTTGAATCGTTCGTCTGGACAAGGCTCATTTCTACCGCGATGGGTGCGAGACAGCAAGATTTGG
>CAILLA010000242.1 GCA_903834925.1 uncultured Schlesneria sp. | reverse complement strand
TGTTTAGAAAAGTGCAAAGAGAATCGGTCGCTCGGACAATTTCCGAGTCACGTTCGGCAACGAATTCCTTATGACAGAAACGGAGACTAATCATGGCAGCACGCGAATTCATCGAAGTTATGGCTGAAACACTGAATGCCATAGCTCCCGGCTTGAAAGACTTCGGGCCGGACGTAACGGCTGAGATGTCGCGGCTTGGTACTCAGGGCCAGATGGAAATGGCGAATGCCTTATTCAATGGCAGTGCGTTCGTACCCTACGGCCCAGGACAGTACACCCCGATGCCAGAATTAAATCAGGGGGTCCATGACCAAGACTTTCCAGACCTGGACCAGCAACAGGAACGCGGTGGGATGGAGAGATAGCCGTTTCGGCGATGCTGACGATCTGCCCGACAGGCGTCGGTCAATCGTTCGACGAATTTGGAGTGTGAGGCCATGAACATCGAGGAAAGGCTTGAACGCATAGAAGCACAGTTGCTGATGCTGTGCGAACGGCAACAGGTGCGCGAATGGTATTCGGTGGAGGAGTTTGCCCGGATCGTCGGGCGATCGGAGTTGACCTGCCGTGAATGGTGCCGACACGGCCGCATTCATGCGGAAAAGAAATTCAGCGGTCGGGGTGCTCATACGGCGTGGGCGATTTCTCATGAAGAGTTGCAACGCTACCAGCGAGAAGGTTTGTTGCGCAGTCGCTGAGCGGCAATTCCTCCCGTGTGATTTGATCTTTCCGCGTGCCGGGACGCTGTGGACCGTGCGCACTCGTCAAGAATCGTTTCTTTTTTGTGGTGGATTTCTGTCATGTCCCGTAGCAATCACAAGCGAGATTGCGAAGCCAAGGACGTTGCTCATCCGAGCATCGTCCCGGCGGGGACACCGGATTGGATTACGCCGGAACTTGTCGAGGCGACGATTCGCGTCTGGCAGCCGTATTACACCGACCTGCTTTCGCCCGAAGAAGCCGTTACAATGATCCTCAACGTGGGTCGTTTGTATCAGGTGTTTTCTTCGGGGGCTTCGCCATGAAACAGTTCGTCGCGTTGGCACGCGTGAGCAGTCGGGAACAGGAGCGAGAAGGTTTCAGCCTCGAAGTACAGGAAGAAGCACTGCGGCGGTACGCGACGCAGGCCGGTGGCGAAATCGCCAAGCTCTTTCGCATCGCCGAGACGGCAAGTAAGGGCGATGAACGCAAGACGTTCCGCGAACTGATGACCTACGCCAAAAAGAACGCGGGCTTGCTCGATGGCCTGCTGTTCTACAAGGTGGACCGTGCCGCTCGCAATCTCTTCGATTACGTCGAACTCGAACGGCTTGAGTCGGAATACAACCTGCCGTTCATCTCCGTTTCGCAGCCGACTGAAAACACGCCTGCTGGCCGCATGATGCGGCGGACGCTGGCGAACATGGCCAGCTTCTACACAGAACAACAATCGGTCGATGTCCGCGAGGGGTTGGCCCGTCGCGTGCAGGAAGGCTGGTTTGTCACTCGCGGTCCCTATGGTTACCGCAACATCCGCAAGGATGGTCGGGGGATGGTCGAGATTGATCCCGTGCAGGCGGCAAACGTCCGCCGCATCTTCCACCTCTATGCCTATGAAAACCTGACGCTCGACGGTCTGGTCGAGCGGATTAACGCCGAAGGAATGGTCTTTCGTACTGCGACGCCGAAATTCCCACGAAGTTCCGTCCACAACATTCTGAAGGACCGGGCCTACATCGGCGAAATCGAATTCCGGGGCGAATGGTATCCCGGCAAACATGATCCGCTTATCGACCGGGCAACCTGGGAGCGGGTGCAGGTTCTTCTTGGCGGGCAGAATTACCACTGCCACGCACTGACCTTCAGTGGCGAGTTCATGACGTGTGCCCAATGCGGGCACCCGATTACCGGGGAATGCAAAACGAAGATGACAAAGTCTGGTCCCCGCTCCTACATCTACTATCGCTGTGCCAAATACACGAAACCGGGTCACGCCCGGATTCGCGTGCAGGAAGCCGATCTCGACAAGCAGGTGCTGGC
>CAILLA010000241.1 GCA_903834925.1 uncultured Schlesneria sp. | reverse complement strand
GGTTCTCTGAAAGCTCCACCGGGCTTCTTGAACAGAGGCCTTGAGCTTCGGCTTAACGCGGTGTAGATTGAAACCTCGTTCGACAACCACGCCGAGTCTTCGTATTGGCGTCATCTCCGACCACGCGAAGTCAAAGCCTTAATGGTTAGCCAGTTACATTACGCCGTAGCGCGTTTTGTGCGACACTCATAGCGAGATCCGATGCTCAAGCACTTTCGAAAGCTGTTTGGACTCCAACCACCACTCCCCGGTCTTGAGAACTTGCTCGAAGACGTCAAACGCGGCACACGTTCGGTCGAAGACGCAGCTGACCAGATTCGCGATCTCGCCGCTCAGCCACATATTCCACCTTGGTTTCCGCGCGTATTTCGAATCATGGGTGCAATATTTGCAATGGTCGGGATCGGATTCGGCATCTACAGCGTGTATTTCTCATTCGGCACCAAGGAGACAGACGGGACGGTGATTGAAATGAAAGGAATGACCCAGCAATCACCGGTCGTCGAATACAATGTTGACGGACAGCGATTTACGTTTCACAGTTCAATTTCGTCTTCACCTCCAGCATACGGTGTTGGCGACAAGGTCACCATACTTTACGATCCAGACGATCCAACAACAGCTCAAATCAACACTTTTCACGATCGCTGGCTTTTTCCGCTGATTTTTACAGGTGCGGGCCTTACGGCCGTGGCATTCAGTTTTGCAATCCCTCAAGTTCTTTTGGCAATAACAGGTACTGGGCTAACGAGACGGTCAACTTGACCCGCAGTCGCTGGCGGTTCAAGGTGTTGGTGTGTTGATTGGAAGTCCGTCGTTCGTCGCGGGCAAGTTACCTTGAACGTTCGGCCATCAGACTGCGTTGGTTGTCATGAAATGGAAACGCCTGCTTCTTATTGGCATCGCCTGCTTCGGCCTTATTTGGGTTCTTACGCTGGGCCTTCATTCCTCGGATTATGTTCGCGCGTACTGTCATGGGCACGAAAAGTGCCAGCAGCCGGAGGTCTACGTCTTCATGGAGCCCGTTCACGACACCTGCGGCGTTCCTTTTCTGCACACTCACTACGAGGATGTGTTGCCTTACCCGCTGGAAATCGCGGTTACGGTTGACGATCGCATTCCGGGGGATGGCGTCGTTATTGAATCGCTGACGGTCGTCTTCGTGGATGGCGAACGAGCCGAGATCATCGAACCGGATTATCCTAGGGGCGGACCGTTTGGCAGATTTGATCCAGTCCCTTCCGATCAGGTTCCCGGACGGACCCTTCGACGCGCGAGGGTTGGGATCTCGCGGGCCATCTGGCGCCGTGGCAGTTTCGACATGAGCGTGAAAGGCTACATCTACGGCCGGGAGAAGCAACACTTTGAGCGGTCGTTGCGAATGGACTACTCGAGGGATCGGTCTTGGTGCACGGGCTGGTTCCTTTACGTAGTCGTCCCGAGCGCGTAAAGTATCAGAAGCGCAGCCGAACCAAGGGGTGAACGCGAGCGGCGGTCAGGTCCTCGAAAATGGTGGGCGTGTCCGTCGCCGCCGCGTTACCCGGATCGTTCGGCGTCAGAGGTAGAGTCAAACGTGCCATCGGTCGACCTGGAAACGTCAGTGTTGGGTACTTGGCGTCTCGCCCAGGCTCGAATACTCGTGACAGATTTGCAATCGCGGCAAGCTGAAGATGGCAGGCAAATGGTCGATCGTACTACGGAATCGAAACCCCAACAGGGCGATCAACACGAACAGCCCACGGCCTCGTTAACTCAAAAGTTGGGTCATGATGTCATGGGTAAAGCCGAAGATATATGGGTCGAGTTGGAGTGCCGTATTTCCGAATACAGGATTCGCACATTTCGCGGTTTGAGCTCTCGAAACGAAGTGGAACGTCTCGTCAATGGCGACGACGTTGCGTTCTTGCGCTTATCCGGATGCTATTGGTATAGTGATGCCGAAGATGAATCCGAATTCGAGGAAGCGCGCGGGTCGTTTCATCGGTTGGGACACCGAGCGTATGCGAATTTCTCAGGTGAAATGCATATTCGTGGTACCACAATTCTGAATATTGCGTATCTTCATGGAGGCTTCGATAACGAACCGAATAATGAAGATCTCTAACGAGGCAGTGATTGATCGGCGGAAGACCGAACATGTATATGGCCCCAATAGTCAAGAGAGCGCACCTTGATTGTGGCGAGGATTTTTAAAATTATTTCCTCACAAGTATCGTTGACGGTGTTCTGAGTTAGTTTTGGTTGCGTATCGCTGCGGTGTGCTTCTACCAACGGTGTCGATTCGCCCGGAGGAATCCGGTGCGACGCACCAAACATGTATTGTGGGTTCGGCCGAAGTGATCTTGCGATCAAGGC
>CAILLA010000240.1 GCA_903834925.1 uncultured Schlesneria sp. | reverse complement strand
TGACGTCACCAGCACCTACTTTGAAGGGGAAGCTGAGGATGACGAGGCAACAATCGAAGCAGATGCATCGCCCGAGAAATTCATCCTCTGTCGCAGTCGCGATCGTTCGAAAAAAGAAGAAGCCATCACGCAGAAGTTCGAGAAGAAGATCGAAGCGGCGCTGACACTGATGAAGGCACGCTACGAGAAGCAAAATCGCGACGTGCAGAAAGTCGAACGCGAGATCGGACGCTTGTTGGGGCAGAACACTCGCGCGGCTCGCCTGTTCTCTGTGAAGGTCACATCGACAGACGAAGGGGCCGCTCGGATTGAATCGTCGAAGATTGCAGACAACCGAGATTGGGCAACGTTGAGTGCCGGTTGTTACCTGCTACGCACCAACGTCGCTGACTGGTCCGACGAAGAGCTTTGGAAAGCTGACATCCAACTGCCCGAAGCCGAAGCGGCTTTTCGGATTCACAAGTGCGATCTCTCAATTCGCCCCGTTTGGCATCACACACAGGATCGAGTTCTGGCACACATTCTGGTTTGCTTTCTCGCCTACGCCCTGTGGAAGACGCTCGCGCACCTTTGTCAAAACGCGGGCTTAGGCAGCGAACCTCGCCGAGTCCTCTCCGAACTCAGTGAAATTCGTTCGATGGATGTCGTACTGCCAACTCGATCCGGAATCGACATTCGAACTCGATGTATCTCGAAACCAACAGATCACCAAAAAATTCTTCTTGAAAAACTGGGGCTCAAACTCCCGTCAAAAATAATCCAGCGCCCAGGCAAGATTCGTTTTCGATCTTGCGGGTAAATTTTGGTGGCTTCGGGCGTTCGCTGGAATGGTTCTTCGAACAACGGCATTCGATTCTGAATTCGATGGCTCTGCACGTTTCTTTCGACTGAAGGACAGCGGATGCGAGGCGAACTGTTCGGCCCCTGGGGGCGAGTTCATTAAGCTCTTCGACGAAAAGTATGATGGTTACGATGCGATCGTCACGACGGCGACGAGAACGGACATCGCGGATTCTAGGAATCTTCGCATTCTCGCTTCTTCCCTTCCTGGTAGTACTGTTCCATTTCGACGAGAGTCGCGGAACGAATGTCTCGACCGAGTTCTTTCAGCCGGTTTTCGATGTATTCCACTCGACGCTGAAACTTGGCGTTACTCGCTCGTAAGGCTTCTTCGGGGTTGATGTGCCATCGGCGAGCGATATTGGCGAGAACGAAAAGGACGTCACCCAGTTCCGATTCGATTCGTCTTTGTCGTTCGGCATCGAATGGCTTAGGATCGGGCTCGACGGCTGCATCGACAGATGCTGCGACGTGTGGAATCTCGCCATTCGGAAAAAGTTCCTGCGCGAGTTCGTCAATCTCTTCCTTCAGTTTATCGAATAACATCATCCGAGATGGAAAATCATAACCGACACGCGCGGCCTTTTTCGAAAGTCGCGCGGCCCTGGCGAGTGTGGGAAGAGCGACGGGCAGCCCATCGAAGATTGATCCTCGGTTCTTTTCTTCTTGTTTGATCCGGTCCCAGCTCCGACTGATCTCGTTGTTTGTGCTCGCTGTAGAATCACCGAAGACATGCGGATGTCGTCGAATCATCTTCAGATTCAGTCCCTTGACCACATCTGTCAGATTGAACCGTCCCTCGTCTGCGGCAATCTGGCTGTCGAGAAGAACCTGCAGCAGGACATCACCTAATTCTTCGACAATCGCTTCATCGTCGCCCGAATCGATCGCGTCGAGCAGTTCATAGGTTTCTTCAAGCGTGTAAGGCTTGATGGATTCCAGCGTCTGCTCGCGATCCCAAGGGCAGCCCGACGGGGATCTCAGCTTGGCGATCGTTTCGCAAAGCTCCTGAAAGACAGGCCCCAGATCTTTGGGATCGGGGGGAGTTCCCGGTTCTGGCGCAATCCCAGATGGATTCTCAGGCATATCGGGCATGCTCATCACGACTCGGAAACGATTTTGGCGATATCAACGAACTCGTTTTTTAACGCTTTATAGAGTTTGCCGAACATCGGATACGACTTCGTATAAATCCGTTTGGCTTCTGCCTGAGGATCAGTACTCGCAACCACTTTAACAGCGGCAGTACACGCTTCGACCACCGATTTGTATTTCCCTGTCCCTGATGCAGCCAACAACGCAGCACCGTAGGCAGGTCCTTCTTCGGTATTGATCAAGCTGACGCGGCGTCCATAGACGTCGGCCTGCATCTGTCGCCAGAAATCGCTTCGAGCACCGCCACCGGACAAGCGAATTTCACGGATCGGAATATTCATCGAATTGATGACTTCCAGTGAATCACGCATGGCGTACGTGGCTCCTTCCATGATCGAACGAATCATGTGCGAACGTCCGTGGCGCAGGCTGAGTCCGATCCAGCAGGCTCGTGCGTTTGGGTCGGCGTGCGGAGTTCGTTCGCCCGACAGGTACGGCAGGAAGAACAACCCTTCACATCCTGGAGGTGCTTCTGCGGCCTGTTCGGTAATCAGGTTATAGGGGTCTGTTTTCAGCCGTTTTCCATCGGTCATTTCGGCATGAGCCAGCTGGTTGCGATACCATTGCAAACTGCCACCGGCGGAAAGCACGACGCCCATGACATGCCACTTGCCACGAACCGCATGACAGAACGTATGAACGCGTCCGGCCGGATCGATTTGAACATCATCGCTGTGAGCGAACACAACGCCGCTTGTCCCCATCGTGGCCGAGATGATGCCTCGTTTGACGATCCCGTTTCCGACAGCTC
Organism: uncultured Schlesneria sp.; assembly: GCA_903834925.1. Taxonomy (GTDB): domain Bacteria; phylum Planctomycetota; class Planctomycetia; order Planctomycetales; family Planctomycetaceae; genus Schlesneria. The sequence goes on along the minus strand of CAILLA010000240.1, from coordinate 13,390 downwards.
CGGCCGCTTGATCACCTGCACCACCGACGACGGGAACGCCTTTTTTCAGCCCCAGCAGTTTGGCCGCCTCGTCCGTCAACGTTCCGGTAACGTCTTCCGATTCGTAAACTTTCGGCAAAGCGGACATCTTGATGTCGAGCCGGTCGATGAGCGGTTTACACCATTGTCTTGCTCGAACATCGAGAAGCAGCGTCCCCGATGCATCGCTGACATCCGTCGCGAACTCCTCCGTTAACCGAAAACGAATGTAGTCTTTCGGCAGCAAAATATGAGCCACCTTGGCATAGTTCTTGGGCTCATGATTTTTCAGCCAGACGATTTTCGGTGCTGTAAACCCGGTTAAGGCAGGGTTAGCGACCATTTCAATCAGTTTGGCTCGACCACCGACTTTGTGCTCGATGTCGGCACATTCTTGAGCGGTTCGCTGGTCGTTCCAGAGGATCGCCGGACGAATCACGGCATTCTGCTTATCCAGAAAAACACTGCCGTGCATCTGACCGCTGAGGCCGATCCCAGCAACGTCATCGGGCTTGATTTTGCCAGCCTTGAGGACTTTTTTTACAGTTGTCTGGGTGGCTTCCCACCAATCTTCGGGATTCTGTTCCGACCAACCTGGCTTGGGGGATGAGAGTTCGTATTCAGCGGTTGCACTGGCTAATATCGTACCATCTTCTCGCATTGCCAGTGTTTTTGTGCCACTCGTGCCAATGTCGATCCCCAGAAATACTGCCATCGTACGCGGTCCCTTGATCTGAACGAAACGTGAATCGGCGGTGTAAGTCCGACGGGTGTAAATGCGATTTACACACCAAATTGACTCGCAACCGATGATATTCTTTGAACTTTATTTGGAAGATTCGAAATGCGGATATTTCAACACCCACCAGTTGATAATTCACCAGTATATCGCAACACCTCGTCGCTCGCCACGCAGACGAGACCAATGCTGGCAGCATCGGCCACGTACCCGACGCTGCCAGCATCGGTCTCGTTTTCCTCGTTCCCAAGATCCAGCCTGGAAACGCAACTCTTCGAAGCTCCCATATATCGTCGAAATTATGTTCCCATTCCGGGTCGTCAAGTTGATTACAGTGGACGACCGCGCCGGATTGGACATTCCGTACTTGCACCTCCAACTTCTTCGTTGGCGGATTCATAGAAGTACTCGATTCGACGAGGCCGGCAGAGTTCGGCTGGCAATTAAAAGCTCCGACAAATCACGTGGTCGTTGGTAATTCGGCTTACTTCTCGGCCGAGCGAGACGGCTACTTTGGTAGAAATCCTGAAACGTGATTCAAAGAGTCAGGTTTCCAACTCTAGGAAGTCCGAGTGCGGGCCGAAACGGCAGAAAGTCGTTATGAATGATTCGACCTTATCTTTTTTTGCGTGAAAGTGGTACTTTCGACGACAAGACCCCCAGACCGTAATTTTCACTCCCAGGTATGGCATCTCCGATGAGCGCGATACAGCGACCGAGACTGAGATTCCGTTTATCCTTACCGGTTCCGGTGCGGCGATTATTCTGGCTCTTTTTTGTGACAATTCTGACTTTGTTGCCCTGCTTGGCTGATGCACAATCAAGTGAAAATACGGTCGTAAACAGGGAGGAACCCAATCGAATCGCAATTCAGCACCTGAATGCTGGCGACACCGCTAAGGCACTCAAGTCGCTGGATGCGGTTGGGGAAGTGACTACGCCAATCTCGATGACGCAACCCGATCCTCTGGCACCTGCTTGTGCTCGATTGCACCGAGCCTTGAGTCAGCTTAGCAGTGAAGAGCAGTTCGATCTGCTGAGTGCCTGGTCGATCCCCGCCGGCGCGAATCGGATTCGAATGCTTACCGCAATCGTTCCGACGGGCGCCCCGCCCGCAGAGTTCGCTCGTGCGCTGGGAGAACGGCCACGAGCCTCGTCGTTCCAAGTTTCTTCGATCGGCGAAGTGCGTGGAATTTACAGTTCGGCATGGTCCCTGGTCGTTGCAGCACGTGAATCGGGGAAACTGAAGCGACTGATCGCGGATTTGACGACACTCGTTGAAAAGAAAGTTCCAAAATCTGATGGACTGTTGATGCTCGCCCAGATTGCCGACGGCCGGGGTGATGTTGCCCGGCTGAAGGAGGAATTGTCCAAGCTCGCCCGCCAACTGAAGGCCGGTGTCCCGACGACTGCCGCTGGCCCCGGTTCCCTGGATCCCTCCTCGATTGTTCTGGCGGCTGCCTGCTTGCAGCATCCAGAACTTAGGCCACTGGGTGAAGAGATGTTCGAAACTCTTGTCGCCTGCACCTATGCCCAGCCCGCAAGGGTGTTGCGGCCATTTCTTCGGCAGGCCCTGGCGACAGCCATGCTGGTTAATCGAGGCAAATCCGACGCCGCGCTGGTGCTCGCCCCGCGATTCAAATATTGGCTACCCGTTGCCGGAGAATTGACGGGCCCCAATGCGGTCTGGCTGACGCACGACGATCATCTTCTGCACCTGTCGGGATCTGGCGACGATCAGTTGTTCTTCCGCTACCCTTTACACGGGACGTTTCAGTTTCACCTGGATACGCAGAGCGGTGGCCGGTTTGAAACCGAGGGGGGATTGGTTTTTGGCGAACTGCACTTTCAGCCGTCGAGCAGCACTTTTGCCTTGGACGTCTCCAATTCTCAGGGGACGACGATTGGAAAGCGATTCTGTTACTTCGTCTATCCGGGGGTTCGGCCCACATATCAACACCTGACGCTCGAATCATCACACGCCGCCACGGTCTCTGTGAACCGGCATTCCATGTGGCATGATCCAGATGCGGTGGATTGCCCATGGTTCGGTTTGAGAAGCCTGGATGAACGTAATCCCCTCTTTCGAAACGTGAAGCTGACGGGGAATCCTGTCATCCCCCGATCGGTGTCATTGTCACAGGGAAAGACCCTGCGCGGCTGGCAGAATCTGATTGATGGTGAACCACGAATGGAGGAAGGCTCCGCCGCGTGGAAATTGTCTGCGAACATCATCGAAGCCTTCCCCGGTCGTGACGAGGCGCATGTCGAGCATCTGCTTTCGTTTCAGCGGCCTGTGGTAGCGGGCGAATCGGTCAGTTACGAATTCCTGCACGTCCCTGGAAAAACGGAAGTCAGCCCGGCCTTGGGGCGAGTCGTTTTTCTACTGCAGACTGACGGGGTTCGCCTGCACTGGATGACGAACGGATCGAGGGAATGGACGGGGCTTGATGCGGACAATTCCGTCGTCGAACCGCTCAACCGCCGAGGGCCTCGGCCGCTGCCACTGAAAGCAAACGATTGGAATCGAATCACGCTGACGAGATCCGGGAAATCTGTCACCTTGACCTTGAACGATGTAGCGATCTATGAGCGACCGGTTGATTGGACCGGTGATCATCGGTTCGGGTTCTATCGTCACCGAAAGGCGACAGGAGCTCAGGTTCGAAACGTCACGTTGTCCGGGGGCTGGCCGGAATCCGTCCCAGAGGAATTCCACGAAAGTCCGCTGGCCGTCATGGGACCGGCGCTACTCCCTGCGGATCGCCAGACTTTTGATCGGCTGTTTCGCGATGATTTCCTGTCCGAAAACGTGTTCGTTGTTCGGCGCCGCTCGCTCGCGATGCCTCTTGCAGATCGATTTGAATTCTTGTCACGATGGGTGCTCCCCGGACCCGATCATGCAGGATTTCGTGTGGCCGGAGACTTCACGCCGACTCGACCCGCGCCTGTAGGACTCGAACCCGCGACCTCGCAACCGGAATTGGGAGGTCAGATCGTCTCGCCGGTTTATGACTGGCTCGATGCGGCTCGCGAGCTTGGGCGACTGGACGAGTGCCGTCGGCGTGTGGAAGCAGCCGTCATCGACGAACGGGACCTCGATTCCCAATCTCGGGTCACCGGATTTCAGAATCGTGCTCGAGCGGCACTGTTCCTATTGTTAAGCATCGAAAAAGGGGACTCGGCAGGCGTGTTATCGGACGCGGGAAAACTGTCTGACCTGTTGAGGACGCAGACACCCATCGAGATCAGCGATCAATGGCCGGAAACACTGGTCGCCGATCACGGCTTCTGCAAAATGCCCCAATCGCCGGGTGTTCAAGAGATTGTGTCGCACTTATATTCGCAACGTACCATGCAGTGGCGACCGGCCGGAATTGGAGTCTGGCACACGCATGTCGCCGCAATTCACGGTCGATTAAAGCTGCTGAAGTCCGGCACCTCCGAAGCACAGTCCGAGGACCTGCACGAATGGATTCCGGTGTCTATTTCTCGCTCCGTATTTTCCGGCGAGGGGTTTCCCAACGCGACGTGGCATCGGCACGGTACCCGTGTTGTGAAGGTGGCAGGACACGACGAGGATTTTCTTTTTTACCGACAGCCTCTCAGCGGCAATTTTGAAGTGGAGTGTGACGTCGTCGAGCCGAGCAGCGCGCCGACGCAACTCTTGCTGGCAGGGACCTTTTCCGGTTTACACTGGGATTTGAAAAACCTTGATGTTGGCACGATCCGCGGCGCGGGCCCGATCTTTCCGCTGGAAAGGCCGGTAAGTCATCAGGGGGCATGGGTCCGTTTTCGGAGCGTCATCCGCGATGGCAATCGCACCGACTCTATGAATGGGCATTTGGTACAACGCCGGTCGCTACCCGATCACGTTGATCCGTGGGTCGGCATCCGTGTTTGGGGCCGATTTCAAAGCAGCTTTCAAAACGTTCGAATTACAGGACATCCGACGGTCCTGAACGCTGTTTCTCTTTCCGATTCGAACGAACTGACTGGCTGGAGTTCTTACCACGACGATTCCGTCGCCGATGCGGAAAAGAGTTGGAAACACGTTGACGCCCCTGATTCCAGCGGCGAAATTATCGGTCGTCGCGAAACCGGACTGGCGGGCAATTATCACGAAGGCTCGCTCCGGTATCAGCGACCGCTCGTCGAAGACGGAACGATCGAATACGAGTTCTACTATGAACCGGGCATGAGTGAAACTCACCCGGCGCTCGATCGATTGGCATTGCTGCTGCATCCGTCAGGAGTCCGCGAACATTGGATTACCGATCACCGTAAGGAACGGACCGACCTTGCGTCCAATAACAGTGTCGAACAGGCTCAATATCGTCGCGGTCCGTCCGATTTGCCATTGAACGCGCGCGACTGGAATCACGTCAATCTGACGCTTCGCGGCATGACGTTGAAGTTGGAACTAAATCGTCAACTGGTTTACGAACGAGCTTTGGAACGGACGAACCAGCGAATGTTTGGCTTGTTCCACTTCGTCGACATTAGCGAAGTCCGGGTTCGCAATGCGGTCATGCGAGGGGATTGGCCCAAGTCGCTACGACCTCTCGCGGAACAGGAATTGGCAGGCCCCTTAAATCCCCTCGACGCGGACCTGCCGCGACTGGCGGCTCGATTCACGCATGATTTCCAGAAGAATGGATTACCCGACGCCTACTTCAAACCGGCCTCTCCGGCGAATGGAGTGATGGTTTCGCCCGGAAGTGACGGACTGCGAGTGAACGTCATCGCGTCCGGTACCTGGATCGCGACCGAAATCACGCCCCGGTTCCGGTTGACAGGTGATTTTGATATCGAGGCGACATTCGCCAATCTGCATGTGCAGGTTCAGAAAGGGGACTCGGGCATCATCCTGCTTGCCAATATGGATGACCAGCGGAAATCTGTGTACGGCATCAGTCGAGTTTTGAACGAGGCGGGCTTTCAAGGTTCCCAATGTTCTCAATCGATGGAAAGGGCCGATGGCAGTCGGTCTTGGCAAGCAGAGGTGCCTCCCAATGGTTCCGTCAACGGTCGATTGCGAATGGCGCGACGCGGAACCAAATTGTCCTACCTGTTTGCCGAAGAAGATTCTGAGATCTTTCGCACATTTCATTCGGAAACGATGACGGACGCCGCCACTGAGTCAGGCGGGATCCGGTTACACTCGCTCTGTACCAGCGCTGGGACATCTCAAGTGATCTGGAAGAAACTGGATCTACGGGCCGAACAGATGACGTGGCTTCGAGAAGGCCCCGAGTCTTCAACGCTGATGCTGCGCGTCGTCCAGGCGGATGGCAAGGGACTGAAGACGATTGCGACTCCGAATTCCATTGGCCTGACACATCTCGGTTCGCCGGAATGGTCTCCTGATGGCCGCAAGATTGCGTTCGATATGTCGAACGGAACGACGTCCTCGTCGCGAATCGTTGTCATCAACGCCGATGGCAGCGACATGAAAGATGTGGGACCTGGGAGCATGCCAAGTTTCTCGCGCGATGGCAGCCGAATCGTCCTTTCGCTGCATGGGGAAGGTGTCGTGACAATCAAGCCTGACGGTCAAGATCTTGAAGTGATTGATCGATTCGGGTGGGGCAGCCAATGGTCTCCCGATGGGAAATCCATTGCCTACCTCAAGTCGGCCAACATCACGGTGCTGGATTTGAAATCTCAAGATTCCCGGACATTACTGACCGGCGAGGCGGCGACTCGATACAACTCGCTGTTCTGGTCTTTAGGGTGGTCTAACGATAGCCGTTACATCGGCTTTAAAGCTCGCCGCCGAGATACGGGGAAGTGTGAACTGGGTGTCGTGGAGGTCGCTTCCGGCGAGTTCAAGGTGCTCCATACGGACGCCGCCACGGCCATCGAAGACTTCATGTGGTCGCCGGACAACGAGCAACTAATCGTCAGCATCCAGAACCCATTGGTGCAAGGGCCACAGTTATATTCCATCAACCGGAAGAATCCCGGTCCGCCGCAGCTGCTTCCGGCTCAGCCGCGTAGCCAGAAGTCGTTCGGCTATGCCTGGTCGCGAGACGGAAAAAGAATCGTCCTGGCCAGTATGAAGGTCCCCGTCCCAGTCAAATGGATCACCGGCCCGGTTGAAGAGCCTGAATAGAATGTGTGAAAATCCGACTTTGCGGTGCCGCAGAACCTTTAAGAGCATTCCATGATGATCAAGTTTTTTTGGATTGTCTTGTTTGCGGCGACTTTCCTGCTGAATGCGGCGGACCCTGGCGTGGCAAACGAGGGAAGCCGCGACGATGTGACTCGGACTGTGATGCCACATCTGCGTGACGGCGACCTTGAGCAGGCTTTCAAATTGCTGGAACCGGTTGCCGAAGTCGGCCAGCCGATGTCGCTGGTCGATGAGGATGGGCTGATGCCTGCCTGCGCTGGCCTGCACCGGGGTCTTTCTCAGTTGAGCAGTGAAGCGCAGTTCGATCTGCTCGTCAAGTGGACCCTGCCAGCGGACTCGTCGCAGAAAGTTCGCGTTCTGACGGCGCTGGTTCCGACGTTGGGTCCGCCAGTGGAGTTCGCACGTGCCTTGGGTGAACGTCCGAGGAGTACCTCGTTTCCCATCTCGGCGATTGGCGAGGTTCGAGGTGTTTTCAGTACGGCCTGGTCGCTGGTTGTGGCCGCTCGAGATTCCGGACGACTCAAACGATTGATAACGGAACTGGCGCCGCTCGTTGATCAGAAAATTCCCAACGCCGATCTGTTGATGACGCTGGCTCGGATCGTCGACGATCGACCTGACATTTCGAAACTGGCCGAACAGCTTTCGCAGCGCGTAAATCAACTCAAGGGGACTGTACAGCAGAACGTTGCGAGTCCCAATTCCATCGACACTGCCGACATTGTCCTGGCTTCGGCGGCGTTACAGCATCCCAACCTGCGGCCGCTTGGGGAACAAATGCTCGCCGCACTTCTGGCTGTTACCGATGGGAAACTCGCGTCGCGCGTCCGACCGTTTCTCCTTCAGGCTCACGCGACTGCAATGTTGGTCCGTCAGGACAATGTTGTTGAGTCGGGAAGTGAATCGAGGCTCGAGACACGACTTACGTATTGGGTCCCTGTCTCTGGGGGCGCGGAACGCTTTGGCAGTTGGGTGGTCCACGACGACCACATGCTTCATCTACCGGGTTCGGGATACGACGCTTTGATGTTGCGATACCCTCTACTCGGAGAGTTTGAATTCCAGTGTGAGACACAGATTGGTGGTCGCATCGAGACGAATGGCGAGTTGATCTATGGCGGTCTTGGATATCAAGTGCTTGGAACGGACTTCCGCGTGACCGGTTCTGACGGCGTCGTGCTGAGACAACGTCTCTGCCCATTCGTGCGTCCGGCTTCTTCGTCATCGTTCAATCGTCTGTCGATTTCTTCGAGACCCGGTTCGACCACCGTGTCGGTGAACCTGCATCCGATGTGGACGGACACGAGCAGTTTCCAGACCAGCCCCTGGCTTGGTCTGGGGAGCCTTGATGAATCACGTCCCCTGTTCCGCAATCTGAAGCTGACTGGTCAGCCGGTGATCCCACGCTCGGTTCGTCTGGTTGACGATAATCTTTTGAGCGGTTGGCGGCCTCAGGTTTTCGGTGACCGCTCCGATTTGGAAGTCGATGGCAAACCCGAATGGAGGCTGGCCGATGGTGTGCTCGGTTCCACAATCAGTAAGACAACAACGCCGATTCAGAATCAAGAACAAGTGCTGTACTACCAGCGGCCACTACTTGATGGTGAAACCGTCAGTTACGAGTTTTTTTACAAGCCGGGCGAATACGACGTCAGTCCGACATTGGGCCGAGTGGCGTTTTTGCTTCAACCCGAGGGAGTTCGCATTCGCTGGCTGACACTTGGTCCATGGGACTGGACCGGGCTGGCTGACGACAATACCGTGACCGAACCGCTCAATCGACGCGGGCCTCGACCGTTGCCGTTGCGGGCCAACGAGTGGAATCGGATGACGATGGCTCGGACGAACGGGACTGTGACGTTGTCCCTGGGTGATGTTGTCGTCTACCAGAGGCCGATCGACTGGGCAGGAGATTTCCGATTTGGACTTGTCCGCCACGATTCGGCAGCGGAAGTCAAAGTTCGCAATATGGCGTTAACCGGTGATTGGCCCCAGACGCTGCCGCAAGAGTTTCTGGACAATCCCATGGCAACGATTGGCGAACCGATGGGCATTGCTGATCGCCATGCTTTGAATCGTCTTTTTCAAGAAGAGTTTCTGACAGAGAACCTGATTGCGGTACGGAGCAGGGGACTCGCCATGCCTGCCGCCGAACGGTTCGAGTTCCTGTCGCGATGGATTCTGCCGGGGCCGGATCATCCGGGATTTCGGGTGTCGGGCGACTTCACACCGACTCGTTCATCGCCACTTGCACTTGAACCTGGCGTGGAACATCCGGAACTGGGTGGAGAGATCGTTTCGCCAGTCTTGGATTGGCTTGATGTGGCCAGGGAACTTGGGCGACTGGACGAATGCCGTCAACGAGTGGAAGCGGTGGTGGACTCCAATGACGCGTTTCAAAGGCGGGCCAAGGTCGCGCTGTCGCTGCTGATCAGTCTGGAACAACTCGAACGCGTGTCGAACGAAGCGACGTGGGAAACGTTTTTTGGTCTACTCAAGAACGAAACAAACGCTGAAGGGGAAAATCATTGGCCGGAAATGCTGTTGGCAACCCGCGCCGTGAAGAATTTTCCCGACAGTGCCCTCACTTCTGAACTCGTTTCGGATCTGGCGCTTCAGCGGATGTTGCGGTGGCGACAACCTGACATCAGTCGCTGGCACACTCATCTGGGATCGCTACACGGCAAGGTCCTGCATCATCGAGAGCCAGCCGTAGCGGCCTTGCCCGCATCTTCAACCGAGTTCAGCCAGTGGATCCCTGTCTCAGCCGGTTATGCCAGGACCGTCGGTTCGGGTCATCCCAATCTGAGTTGGAGCCGGCGCGACAACCGCGTTGTGAAAGTTGCGGGCCATGACGTCGATTACCTGTATTATCAGCTTCCCTTGAGCGGCAATTATCAGATCGAATGTGATTTTGTGTTTCCGAATCTGAACCCGGTCGCAATCATGATGGGAGGGACTTACATCGGTCCGCTCGGCGGCCTCAATGGACTTGATAATGGCTCGTTTCGGGCTGGTGCCGCACCAATCCTGTTTCAGCCGAAATTGACCGATGTGCCAAAACCAATGCGCTATCGGGCCGTGATTCATGAAGGGATTCGCACGATTACCTTGAATGGTCGAACAGTCCTGACGACTCCTCTCCCGCCGAAATTTGATCCGTGGATTGCGATTCGATGCCCGGGTCGCCACCGAAGCGTCGTCGAGAATTTTCGGATTCTGGGACAACCGACTGTTCTTAAGGAAGTGCCGCTTTCCCATGCAGGCGATCTGACCGGCTGGCTGGAATATTATGAGGAAGGTCGGTGGGAATTCCTGGACAAACCCGATGGTCTCGGCTGGATTGTCGGTCATAGAAGTCCTGAACCGGCGGGGACCTATTCCGAAAGCTTGCTACGGTATCAGCGTCCGCTCGTCGAAGACGGATCGATCGAATACGAATTCTTCTATGAACCCGGTGTCATGGAATCCTGTCCCGCGCTCGATCGGCTGGCGTTTCTGCTACATCCGTCGGGAGTCCGCGAGCACTGGATTACGGATGGTAAGTACGGTCCCGTCGAATTGCGACCGGACAACGTCACCGACGTTTCGGAAAATCGGCGCGGACCGGCGACATTGCCGCTAATAACGGGCAAATGGAATCGACTGGTACTTTCGCTTCGCGGCGCGACGGTCACCCTTCAATTAAATGGTGAACTCGTTTACGAACGGGAATTGGAGCCGCTCAATCAGCGGACGTTCGGATTGTTCCACTTTGCCGATGCGACGCAAGCGCGGGTTCGTAATGTGGTAATGCGCGGCGATTGGCCGAACCAACTTCCGCCTGTCGCCGATCAGGAGCTGGCAGGCAAAACCAACGAGTGGGTCGATGCCGATCTCCCACGCCTCAAATCAGTTTTCACACACAGTTTTGAGAAAGAGGGACTACCCGAAAAGTACTTCGAGCTGCCATCACCAAACCCGTTGATCGTCACTCCTGACGGCGTGCGAGTCACGCAGTTATCAGCAAAGGATCCCATCACGTGGGAGATCATTCCCCGATTTGCGCTGTCTGGCAATTTCGATATCGAAGCGACATTCTCGCAAATCAAACTGGATGTCCGCACTCAATATTGCGGCATCCTCTTCAGATGCATTCTGAATGATCCACAAAAGCCATGCTATGACCTGCATCGGATTATGTCTCAAACGCAGCAGCTTTCCCAAGCGTCAGTTTCCTTGATTGAACCATTGAAAGTCGGGGAGGGACGATGGCGGGCTGAAGTGACAGCCTGCGAAACAGACAGCGGTCGATTACGTCTTGCTCGCCGAGGCAAGAAATTGTTTTACCTGTTTGCTGAGAATGACTCGGAAACTTTCAATTTGTTTGGCACCGAAGAGGTCTCCCAATCCGATACAATTCGTCATGGAGTTCGATTGCAGGCATTCGCGTTTGGAGGAGACACCAGCGTTGTCTGGAAGAATGTCATCCTTCGAGCGGAACGGATGACCTGGTTTCCTGTCCCTTCGCAGGCGAACGTACTTCTACTGAAACTGGTTCAGGCGGATGGGAGCGGGATACGAACGATCGCGGCGCCGTCAGTCTCTGGGTTCAAAAACGTGGGATCACCTGAATGGTCATCAGATGGACGCAAGATCGTCGTGGATATGTCGAATGGCGGGACGGAAACTTCGCACGTCATCGTGATGAATGCGGACGGCACACAACGGCGCGATTTGGGCTCGGGGTGTATGCCCAGTTTCTCGGCCGACGGGAAACGGATCGCCTTTTCGGAGTCAGGCCAGGGAATCATGACCATGAAATCGGACGGGACTGACCGTCAGGTGATCGACCGATCCGGATGGGGAACGCAATGGTCGCCGGATGGGAAGTGGATTGCCTATGGGAAAGCGGGAAACATCACGTTGATGGATGTTGCCACCCGCAAATCCAGGCAGTTGCTCGTCGGAGATCAAGCGATGCGATACCGCTATACCTATTGGAATCTCGCCTGGTCGCACGACAGCCGTGGAATCGCGTTCAAGGGAAGAACTCGTGCTGGCAATCGAGACGAACTCGCCTTTGCCGAAGTTGATTCGCCTGATGGATTTCACGTACTCCAAACAGATGCGACCTCCACGTATCCAGACGTCTCATTTTCGCCGGACAGCAAACAGGTCATCGCCGCCATCGACAATCATGACGGCAAGGGGTACAGGCTGCACGCAATCAACATCAAGCAACCGGGACTGCCAAAGTTATTAGATGTTATCCCCACTAATGAGTCGGTCGACGGCGTCGCCTGGTCACATGACGGAAAATCGATTGCGATCACGGTTCTGGACAACGCTCAGCCGACGGAATGGGTCACTGGAATGAAAACGGACTGATTGTCAAATGTGAACATAAGAAAGTAGTGACGACGAATGAGATGAGGTCAATCCGTTTTAGTAAAGCGTTCAAGGCGAGTGCCAAGTATGGCTTTCCGATAAATTCGTGCCGGTTCTCACGCTGCTCTGCGGCTGCAAGAGATGTTGTTTCGCGACGTAGAAGTTGCAGGTTCAAATCCTGTCAGCCCGACTATTTGCAGAAAGAAGCCCTTCGGCCAAAACGTCGAAGGGCTTTCTTATTGTGGGGACGAGAGTTACGCCGTCGAGCGAGCAGTTCAAACACACGATTTCGAGGATTCGACGCTTTGCGTCGTAATCAGCGGTAAGCCACTGGCCCCGAAGCGTTTGCGAAAGTTCAAACGCTTTCGACGCCAAGTCCGCTATTTCGTCGTGCGAACGATCGAGGGCGTCAAGCTGGAGCTTGATCGAGGCGAGCCGGTCACGAATTTCCGTGCTCTTGCGAGCGAACGTCTCCTGGTCGATGTCATCGGCCAGCCGCATGTTGAGCAGCCGATCCTGCTGCTGCACATACAGCGTCTCCTGACGCTGAAGTTCAGCCCGTTGTGCCAATGACTCCGCCTGTGAGTCTCGCGTCTGCGACACCAGCACCATGCGGAACCAATCACGGACCCCTTCATCCTCGACTCGCATCTTGTCGAATATAGCCAGCACCTGCTTGTCGAGATCGGCTTCCTGCACGCGAATCCGGGCGTGACCCGGTTTCGTGTATTTGGCACAGCGATAGTAGATGTAGGAGCGGGAACCAGACTTTGTCATCTTTGTTTTGCATTCCCCGGTAATCGGATGCCCGCATTGGGCACACGTCATGAACTCGCCACTGTAGGTCAGTGCGTGGCAGTGGTAATTCTGCCCGCCGAGAAGAACCTGCACCCGTTCCCAGGTTGCCCGGTCGATAAGCGGATCGTGTTTGCCGGGATACCATTCGCCCCGGAATTCGATTTCGCCGATGTAGGCCCGGTCCTTCAGTATGTTGTGGACGGAACTTCGTGGGAATTTCGGCGTCGCATTACGAAAGACCAGTCCTTCGGCGTTAATCCGCTCGACCAGACCGTCGAGCGTCAGGTTTTCATAGGCATAGAGGTGGAAGATGCGGCGGACGTTTG
>CAILLA010000239.1 GCA_903834925.1 uncultured Schlesneria sp. | reverse complement strand
GGTCTGAGGTCTTCGTTGGGAGCCATTCGTTGAAATCGCTTGCCCATTGGCACTTTAATTCCCCTTGGTTTCCTTCGCCAATGAAAGCAGCCAACGCCCCCTCCGAAGGCAATACGAAATCGAAGAGTTTTTGCCACAGATGCACACAGATTCACACAGTTAAACGCAAGAGAGGAAAATACCTAAAATTGATTTGTCATGTATTCATATCGCTAATTGTTTTTCATGTATGTGAATCTGTGTGCATCGTGGCTGAATTCTTTTGAATTTCAACGTTACGAACGTCGCAATCAAATGGCGCATCGGGCTAATGAATCATTCCGATCACGCTCATACCTCGAATCGCGACGAATGCCTTGAACCAGACTCAACGGCCAATGGCATGCCCTGCGAAAAATATTTTTGACATCGCCTCGACTTACTGCCAAATTAGCATTGACCTGCAAGGTGTTCTGTTGTAGTTTTTTGTCGCTAAATTGATTGGTGTATGTTTTTGGTCGTGAGAGACGGATTTCGGGGAATCGTGATGATTCGAAGTGACCCGGTGTTTCGATGATTGGCGAGTTCGAAAGCATCCGTGGATTGACATCCACGGCTCGCCTGGGGTTGGCGTATTAGGTTGTCGGAATTGGTGGCGTGGGTTTGTGACCGGGATGAGACGCTTTGGCGCACGGGCTGAAGCCCATGCTACGGAATTGAATTGACGTCAGGTTGGTGCACGGAAATACCGTCACGAGCCTTCGTTTCATTCAGAACGGTTACAATCGTTGATCTTTGACAATTCGGAATTAATTGACATACGGATCGCCCTACCGGTGGTGTCGGGCGATCCGTACGGGTTCGTTCAATGTTTTGAACTTGGTCAACTTGATCATTTTCAAAATGTGCAAAAAACACTACGAAAAAGGGAACTTGGCCAACTTGATCAACGAATTTTTCTAATGATCGCTAACGGTGATTGCGTTTCATAATTATTGGTGGGGATCTGAGGTATCGGCCCACCTACTTTCCGAGATGAATTTGTTCAGCGTTGGCCAAGTTCAAAGTCTGAAAAACTCCTACAAAACAGGGAACTTGGTCAACTCTATCGAACTTGGCCAACTTTTTTGTGAACTCCAGTGAGACGATGTTTTAAGTCGCTGGAAGAGGTCGCAAAGAATTTGGAGAGAAGACTTTGAACAGAAGTTAACAATTTAAAACACGCACAACCACGTGTTTTAAGGGAGAATAATGGTTCTTGCAAAACATCGATTCTGTAATTGGCCGATCGGGAAACCGTTTTGGCAACATACAAGGCACAGGGGAACACAGAGGAAGCAAATTCACGAATGAGGAATCATTCGCGGAATTTCCCGCATTTCAAGTCTTCACCGTGTCCTCCGTGCCTTGTTAAAATTCCTTCTTGGTTTCAGAATTGCCCGGGGATCTCGGTGCCCATGCTTCCATTCTGTATTCCTTTGTTGACGTTTCAAGCAAAGAATCCGGGGGATGACTCTCCCGGCTCGCCTAGTTTTCTGACGGGGCGTGCCGAATTGCAAAAGTTGTGGGGAATTCACATGATAAAAATTCTGTGTTCACGGGAACGAATTCGTCGTTCCGTGGACATTCTCCCTTTCATCGTTGTTTACTTTCTGATTTTGCGGAATTCTTCTTTCCCGCAAATTCATCGTGCTTGACCGGAGTCATCTTATGGCGACCGTTACACCTGCTGATCTGCAAAACTTTGAGCTGCTCGCCGGGTTCCAGCCGGATGAACTGGAAAAACTTGCCTCGTGCCTTAAGGTGCTCGACTACGCCAAAGGGGTTGTCGTCTTTACTGTCGGCGATTCGTTGCGTTCGCTTTACATGGTGCTGAGTGGTCGAGTGCAAATTGATCTGATTGGAACCACGGTCGAGGAAACTAAGCTGGTCGAACTGGGGCCGTACGAAGTCTTTGGTGAAACGACGTTCTTTCATTCTGCCGAACACAACAATAAAGCGTGGTGCCAGGAACCGACTCGATTGGCAGAATTGCCATATGCGACGTACGAACAATTGCTGAAGAGCAATTGTTCCATCGCGTATCACCTGGGTGCGAATGCGGCTCATATCCTGGCAGCCAGGCTGCAGGCGACCGACGTCTGGATTCGAGAATTACTCGATCATGACGAACAGATTCACCGCCGAGACCTGCGTGAACAATATCACAACGTGTTTCACCCTTCGTTCTCAACGCCTGGTGGTTATGTCGGGCTGGGTGGGAACTGGTGATCGTTAGCCCGGATAATTCGTTAGCCCGACGCGCAAGCGAGGGATCATTTCTTCTTAAATGGACTTTAAGTCACATCTTTTTTGTAGGTATTTTCGATGCAAACATCGGAAATCTCCCTCAGAATTACTTTTTGAAATCCCCGGCACGGATAATGACCAGTTTTTTGGGATCGACGTATTTACGGAATGCGTAGGAGATATTGTCGGGCTTCAATGCCAGAATTGCCGTCTCCTGAGCCGCCGCGTGCGCAAACTTTCGATCGAGTTCCAGGTTCGAAACAATTTGGCCGGCGATTGATGCATCCGCCGTACGATTCACCTTCTGCGATTCCACGAATGCCTGTTTCGCATCAGCCAACTCCTTTTCCGTTGGTCCATCTTTCAGAAAGAGTTTAAGCTCTTCCATGACCGCCGCAGTCACCTTTTCGATGTTGTCGGGATTGGTGCTGACCGTGACCGATAACGAAGCGACGGGGTCTAACGACGATGCATTGAACGATGACGATGCACCATACGACAGGCCTTCCTTCTGACGAATCCGGTCTCCAAGTCGAGACGCGAGCGTACTACCACCGAAAATGTAGTTGCCAATCAAGAGCGCCGGGTATTCGGGATCATCGTCCGAGACTGGAAAGGTCAGACCTGCGAGGTATTCTGCATTTGATTTGTCTGGCGTAATAATGTCGTCTTGAGTCGGTACAACATTGTCAGAAACTTTGCGTGTGATCCGATGATAGGGGACCTTGGGAGTCCACGCCGCCAGCATTTCTTCGACAAGTTTCAGCGTCGATTCCGGATCAAAGTCGCCAACAATGCCCAGTTCGGCGTTTGTCCCATCGAGTTGGGTTTCGTAAAGTTTTTTCACTTGATCGAGTGTCACGTTCTGGTATCGCTCAAGCGACTCTTCCAGTGTCGGCACGTAGCGAACATCCCCCAGGAGATACGGCGAGAGTGCGCGGCTGATTTTGTTTCCGGCCAGGGCAGCGGGTTCCGTGCGGCTGGCGGTCAACCCGGATATCATGCGCAGCTTTGAGGTCTCGAATTCATCGGCGGGGAAGGCGGGTTCACGCAGAATTTCACCGAGTAGCTTAAGGCCCTTTGGCAGGGTGTCGCGTTTGGCTTCCATGGAGAACGTCAGTCGCCCGGCGGTTCCAGTCCCACCACCGCCACCTCCACGCCCGCCACGTCGGCCACCTGCACCGCCGCCCGTTCCAAGACGGATCCCGAGCGAGTCGAGTTCTTCTCGTAAAGCCTGTCGATCATGCTTCAAAGTCCCCGCCATCATCAGGCCGGGGAGCATTCCTGCTGCGGTCGTCAGTTCGCTGAGTGACGACTCGTTGCCGTAATGCAGCGTCAGGACGAGCGATACCGTCTCGCCCCGATTCTTTTTCGCGAGCAGTCCCGCTTTTAGCCCAGGTTTCGAGACGACCTTTAGCCGAGCGTCCAGATTGGCTGGGGAGGGATCAAATGCTTCGCCCGCCTCCGCAACGGCCCCACCTTTATAGTCCTTGACGATGGACGCGATCGCAGGTGCCGCGGGAACCGACAGCCGTTGAGCTTCTTTCGAGGGAATATAAACACCTACAGTCCGATTTGGTTGTTGAAAATAGTTTTTGGCAACGCGATTCACGTCAGCCGCTGTGACTGCAGCTGTCCGATCGCGTTGAATAAACAGTAATCGCCAATCACCGAGGCTCGAAGCGGAACTGAGGGCTTGAGCCATCATCTGGCTGTTGGATTGCAACATTTCGGCGTTGCGGGCACTTCGAAGTTTCGCTTTATTCACTTCGTCATCAGTAAAGGGAATATCGCTCAGAGTTTCGAAAGTCTTGACGAGCGCTTCGCGCGTTACATCCAGCGTTTCCGGCGGGCATGAGGCCGAGGCGAAAAACAATCCGGGATCGTGGGAATTATCCGATCCCGCGAACACAGTCGTCGCAAGCTTGGACTCGACGAGCGCCTTATAGAGACGTCCGTTAGGGGCTTGCGTAATCAGACCACCCAACAGACTGAGTGGTGCCCAATCATCGTGTGAGGCCGAGGGAACGTGATATCCCAAGCCAACGGAACCAACGGCCCCCACTCGCCGCAGGGTGACAACCCGTTCACCGTCCTGCGGCGGTTCTTCTGTGTAGGTGGCGTCGAGTCGACGTGTCGGTTTCGGAATGGAGCCGAGATATTTTTCCACGAGCGCCAGCGCTTTCGGTTCTTCAAACTTACCCGTCACGATGAAGACCACGTTATCGGGCTGATAATATTTGGCGTAGAAGTCCTGAAGTTTTTCGATGGGGACTCGTTCGATGTCCGAACGATTTCCGATCGTCGATTTTCCATAGTTATGCCATTCATAAGCGGTGGCATAGATCCGCTGGTTCAGAATCGAAGCGGGGCTGTTTTCGCCTCGTTCAAACTCATTCCGCACGACTGAGAATTCCGAGAGCAGGTCCTCGCGTTTGACGAAACTATTCACAATCCGATCGGACTCCAACTTGATCCCGAATTCCAGGTTTTCATCTGTGGCGGGCATCGTTTCGAAATAGTTCGTTCGATCGTTATTCGTTGTTCCATTGAAGTTGGCACCGTGATCTCGCAGTGCCTTGGGAACTTCCGGAAACGTTGGAGTCCCTTTGAAGACCATGTGTTCCAGCAGGTGCGCCATCCCCGATTCGCCGTATCCCTCGTGCCGGCTGCCGACGAGGACCGTCATATTGACGGTAATACTGGGACGCGACATCTCGGGGAACAGAAGGACACGGGCACCATTGCCAAGCCGGTATTCGGTCACACCTTCAATCGAGACAACCTTCTGAGTTGGCTCAGCCATCGCAGACGACGCGGCAAAAAGAATCCAACCAATCACGAGCAACCGACGCATGAGAGACCCCTCCACACCATGACACACGGAAAACCATCGTTTGGCGCGAAGGTCATGCTACGACGCCGATGTGATCGACGCAAACAAATTGAGTGGTGTTTCGAGCGCCATTTCGGATTGCCCACGTGGCCGAGGCAGGTCCGGCTACCATTGCGTAAAATGAGAAATATGAAACTGGAACAATGAAATGACTTTACTTTTGTTTAATTGTGATTAATATTATTGAACTATGAGTACGAGCCACTGGATTGAGTTGCTGGAAGAAGAGGACCTTGCGTTCTTGAAACGCTTTGTGTTGGCTTCGGGGTCGCTTAAGGAAATGGCGACGTTGTACGGGATTTCATATCCAACAGTTCGACTGCGTCTCGATCGATTAATCGCGAAGATCAAGATTTTTGATCATGCGCACTCCATGAGTGATTTTGAACGGACGTTGCGTGGTTTACACGTCGACGGCAAGATCGATCTCGCGACACTGAAAACATTGCTTTCTGCACACCATAAAGAAAGGGAGAATGCTCATGCACCTGCTGAAAACAACAGTCTTAGTGCTGACGGTCATCGTATCGACAATATCGGCTAGTTCTGTTTGGGCGACAGACTCGGAAGTGAATCTCAATTTTGGCCTCGTTGAAGAAATGGGAAGCCACGCGACATCCGTCAAAGGACCGAACGGGGAAGCGGCGATCGAAGTCATCGGTGGTGAAAACGCCAGTTCAACACCGTTGATTACTTGTGACGCTCCTGAATTTTCGACGCATCAATATGTGGTTCGCGGACGTGTGAAATATGAAGGGGTTGTCGGGGGCAGTTATCTGGAACTTCTGAACGACTTTGGTGACAAAAAAGTCTATTTCACTCGAACGCTTGGCCAGTTTAGCGGGCTAAAGAAGCTTCAAGGGACGAGTGATTGGCGGGAGTTTGAACTCCCATTTCATGCCGATCCTGGGATGAAGCCCATTAAGCTGAGTCTAAATCTGGTTCTTACCGGCCAGGGCAAGGTGATTGTGAGTCAGCCTCGATTCTCGAATCTCGCGGTTTCAGCTGCGGGATGGTGGAATAATCAGCAAAGTGGAATTGTAGGTGGAGTTGTGGGAAGTCTGCTGGGAATCTTAGGGGGACTGATCGGGTGGTCGGTAACTTGGGGAACATCAAAGAAGCTCACGATGGGTCTTTGCAAAGCTGGAATTGCGATTGGTTGCATTTGTCTTGCGACAGGAGCGATTGCTGCGGTTCTGCAACAACCGTTTCATGTCTATTACCCGTTGCTATTAGCTGGGATCATCAGTGTATGCGTGATTGGTGCCAATCTGAGAACCATTTCTCAACGATTTCAGGCCGACGAATTTCGACGGATGCAAGCCATCGACGCGGTCTGACCCGTGGGGGGACCGTTAGGCGACTGGCGTTCCAAATCGTGGTTGGCTATCTTCTTCGCATTGGTACGTCGTTCGTTTTCGTGACGCACTTGATCGGTTAGAGTTTCGAAACCCAGGGATTGTCGTTCGGTAACGATTTTTCTCATGTTTTCTCAATTCCACTTGAGGAAATTGGCGTTCAGTCGAAGCATCTAACAGTGTGCTGCGTACAAAAGGTGATTTCGAATCATGTTGACTCAAAAGCCACAAGCCATTTCGGGTGTCAGCCCTGATCATGAGACCGTGATTGAAGAACTGTATCCTTCGATCGCGATGACGCCCATCGGCGACTTTATCAACCGCGTCCTCGGCTCAATCCCAAACCGGGTCTGGGGGCTGAAAATCTCGAACGTGTTGTTTGGCCTGGCTCTCGCACCGCTTGCGGCCACTGTTTATTTGTGGATGAAAGTTTTCGGTTCGCGTTATGTTTTGACGAACCGCGTCGTGAAACGGGTCGACTCGATGGGCTTCCGCCAGCATGAGTCAATTCCGCTCTCACAAATCGTCACCGCAACTGTCGATCCGGATTCCCGGATGGAATTCTACCAGACCGGCGATGTCCGTTTGTCAGGCGCTGGAGGCCAGTCGTTGCTTCTTCTTCGAGGTGTTCCACGGCCTGAGCGGTTTTGCCAAGTGATTCAAGAGGCGGTCGACGCCAAACGACTCGTGGCAGGCTCTTTGGCGCAAATCAAAGCAAGACATTGAGTTGCAGCAATCAACATTTTTTCCGCGGTAGTGCGCCGCCGCGTATTCGCGTCGCGCGACGAGGTTGCCTGTTTTTTGTGTCTGTGGCCCTTACAGGCCGTGCCGTGATTTTGTACGGCGAGATTTTGCGATGAAGCGTGTAATCCGACGAAACCCCACCGCCCCTGGGGACTGTCGAAATAATCGAACTTAGGCTATGCAGCGGCGGATTTCAAAGATAGATAAGTAATTCTGCGAAGGGACGACGAGATTTAGCGGATCGTGGGAGGTGAGTGATCATGGGGTATTG
>CAILLA010000238.1 GCA_903834925.1 uncultured Schlesneria sp. | reverse complement strand
GCGATCTCTTCTTCTGTTGCAACCTTCATTACCATCGAACCCTCCATGGTGAGTCACCGGCTCCCACAACGTCTTGCTGTGGATCTGGCGTCGATGCCCGCGCCGTGGTTACTAATGTCACTCTGATTTCGATCGAAGCCGACTTGCGCTGACGACCTGACCACACTTGAATTCAATTACCCGCTACGGGTAATTCTTAGTCACGATCAAAACATAACTTCGCTATTCCCCACCAACTTAATATCGGCATTTTGAGTCCTTGAATATGAATGAAATCACCTTATTTCCCCTGAACGTTGTAACCGGACCAATTTCGAATAATTTGATGAGAACACACAAGATTGACTGAAGTTCGTCGCCTTATTCCTGTAACTGACATCTCTCTTAAACCAACAGCCGCGAAAAATAGTCATGGCAAGAAGCTGTCGGCTGCGGTCGACTCCACCGCTGAATCAACTCGAAAAGTGCAGTGGTAACAGAGGATTGTGGCGACTGAAGAACGAAAGGAACTCGTCCATTGACCGATGCTGGAACGGCACGATCACCTGGCAGGTAACCCCGACGATGCAGATCGATTCGCAAAAATGTATGTGCCGCTTGTTGCATTTGATCGAGAATCCGCTGTGCCTGCTGTGCCGATTCGGCTTGATTAACGAGTAACCCAAATCGCGGCCCGGCGGTTTTTGCCAGCCCCTTGATCGACGAATAGGCTTCTGCCACAGCGGTCGGTTCAGGCGTTGTGACAACCAACAGATCGTCGGCTGCCAGTGCGAATTCCTGAGTCATTCCGCAAGCTCCGCCGCTTCCGTCAATAATCAGCCAGTCGAGTTCTTGTTCGAATGATTTCAACTGTGCTAACAAGTTGTTCTGTACAGGGCGTTTTGTGATTTCTGGATCAACAAGGCAACTGGCACCGGATAGGATGCGAATGCCTGCGGGACCTGACTGAATAATATCGCTGACCTGACGACTTCCTTGAACGACGTGCGAGAGGTTCCAGTAACTGTTCAGTCCGCATAGCAGCTCAGCACTTCCAAGGTCCTGACTGGCATCGATCAGACCGACTGTTGCTCCCCGTTGTGCGAGGCCAATTGCGAGGTTCAGAGCAATCACTGAACGTCCCACACCACCCTTTCCGCCCGAGATTGCGATCGAATGACATCGACGAACGTCGGGTGAGCCGACCGTTGCCGAATCTTTTCGCATCGCAACCAGCGCTCGCAATTCCCAAGCCTGATCGGCTCGAAGAAGTGGATTGGGCTGTGAGGACAGGGATGTTGTCATTGTGGACTTCGAATGGGTGGGTAATCGCAAACGCAGATGAGCAGCAATGTTTATTGATGGAATCGATTCAAATCTGATCCCTACCAAGGCTTAGTCGGGCGAGGCGGCAAGCGTTAGCCGGTTCGAAATGTGCGGGAACGTCTTGTCCAGTACTGATGTAACTGATTGGAAGTGGAATTTGCCGTGCCACTGACAGCAAACCGCCGCACGTGACCAGTTCGTCAAGCTTCGTCAGGACAAGTGACGTTGGTAGCATATTTCCAAACGATTTCGCAATTTGTGGAAGCATGCTTGCTCCACCAGCAAGACTGAGTACCAGCAGGATGTGATCAGAAGCGGCGACCTGAAGAATGTCTCGAAGTTCGTTGAGCTTGGAACCATCCGACGGGCTTTTTCCAGCAGTATCGATCAGAATCATGTCGACATCGGCGAGATCATCGATGGCATTCCGCAGCTCATTTGCGTTTGAAGCGGTTCGCATGGGAACTTCGAGGATATCTGCATAGTTGCGGACCTGTTCTACGGCACCGACTCGATAGTTATCAACGGTGATGATTCCAATACGACGGCCTTCGCGAAGGGCAAAGTGTCCAGCCAATTTGGCGAGTGTCGTCGTTTTGCCAACACCGGTCGGGCCGACGAACGCGACAATCTCGCGTCGTCCCGGAGTCGGACTGATTGGCGAAACGCAATGGATTTCCTGCTCGACAATCGCTGCTAACATGCCATTAACAGCAGCTGGAAAGTTACTGGTTTCCGTCACAACTTGTCGGCGAATTTTGGAAATGAGATCGCGAGCGATCTCCTCTTCGATTCCTGCTGCCGTCAGCTGGAGATAGTTCTCAAGGTATTCACCGGGAATCTCTGTGATTCCCCCCGTGCGAAGCTGGGAAGCCAGCTGTACGAGCATGTGTTGCAGGGATGCCATTTGCGGCTCAAGTGCAGGCGACGTGACCGGCTCGACGGTGGGCGTTACCGTCTCGACCGCGGGAACGACCGATTCTTCTTGCCTGGCAACGGCCGCTTGATGCTTTCCACGAACTTTGGGCAATCTCGACTTTGCTTCAGGAGCCAGCCAACCTGGTGGAGGAGCTAAATCGTTATTGTTTGGAACGCTTCCGCCTGTAGGCTCGGCTCCCTCGATCTGATTGCTTTCCGCCACGGCAGGTGAACCGATCGTGGCTGACATCTTTTCGGCCAGCGTTTGGATGGTACGAGGGGCGGCGGATGGTGTTTTGTGATCTCGGTTCTTTTTTTCCGACGACTTACTACTCGATGCTCGTTGTGCGCTGACCTCGATTTCCTGGCGAACGGATGGCCAGGGTAGAAGTCGCCGAGTGGCAATTTCCTTCGATTCGACGACGACAGCCTCTTCGCCCAGTTCGCGACGAACCAGTTCCATCGCCTCGTCCATCGTCGCTGCTCGAAAAGTGTGAATTCTGTGTTTCATCGTTGGAACTCAAAAAACTGATCGTGAGTCTGGGAAACGTGCCACTTATTGGAACTAGTTCATTGCCGCTGCCAGGGATCTGTATTGTGTTTCTTCGGTTACTCGTTTTAAGGGGATCTTAATCGCATTGATGGGAATTTGGCTAATTGGTCGCACGAAAGTGTCTCGAGTAATCTCTTGAAGACTGAGGACCGCCAGCTTGGGCATGCTGGAACGCACAATCTGTCTGAGAACCGGACGAACCTGAGCCGAGCAAATCACGACGGCCGGATGTCCCGCTCGCACAAGCTTATTCGATTGGCGTAACAGTTCTTGAGTGACCCCGTCAATGACCTGTGGTGTCAGCTTCACAACGAGTCCCCGTTCGCCAAATTCAAATCCACCAGAAATTACGTCTTCCAGGGCAGGGTCTAACATGATCGCTTGGATCGTACGAGTTGCGTCGCGGTATTGCTGGCAAATCGTCCGACTAAGTGCATGTCGTACGTATTCTGTCAGGATTGTCACATCCTTCGTTTGACCAGCGTAATCGCCCAGCGTTTCGAGAATGGTCTCAAGGTCTCGAACCGGAACTTGCTCACGCAAAAGATTGCACAGGATCTGATGCACATGTGATGGCTTCAGAAGTTCCGGGATTAACTCATCAACGACTTTTGGCGAAGACTGCTTCAAGTTGTCGAGCAGTTGATGGACTTGTTGTCGAGTCAGTAGTTCGTCGGCATGCGACTTGACGATTTCCGTCAGATGGGCCATCAGGGCGACGACCGGTTCGACAACCTTGTAGCCTAAGGCTTTGGCATGCTCGGCAAGAGACGGTTCGATCCATTTTGCGGGGCGACCACTGGATGGTTCGCTAATGCTTTCGCCAGCCAATTCACCACTGACCAGGCCATGATCGATTGCCAGAAGAGCATCGGTTCGCAATTCACCGGATGCAATCGCGACATCGCGAAACTTGATCCGATAGCCAGTATCTTTCAGTCGCAGACTATCGCGAATTTTGACTTTGGGAAGGATCATTCCCAATTCGGCAGCAACCCGATTTCGAAGTTGCGAAACTCGATCCATCAAGTCGCCACCAGCATCGGGATCAGCAAGTCTGATCAACCGAAAGCCAAGTTCGAGCTCAATTGGCTCAACCGCCAGTTTGTCTTCGGGCTTCTGCTCACGAACGACACGATTAGCGGCAGTCGTTTGTGGTGCCCTCGAAACGGCGTTGTCGGATGAATTTGGTATCAAGCTGGATTGCGATCGTTCTCGGACATTCTCTCGTTTAGGTTGTTTATTCAGTTGAATTCCGACGTACGCACATCCAATTCCAAGACCAAGCAGTGGGAGCATCGGAAGGCCGGTAAACGCTAATCCTGCGACGAAGATTGCCGCAAGGAACAGAGCTTTTGGCTCGCTGAAAAGCTGATGAACGACGTCTTTCGAGAGATCGGTTTCGCGAGATGATCGCGTCACAAGCAAACCGGCAGCAACCGAAATCAGGAATCCTGGAATCTGTGAAACCAGGCCGTCACCAATGGTTAAGGTAGCATACACTTCCACTGCGCGATTGATTGACATTCGATGCTGAAGAACGCCGATCGCCAGGCCCCCGATCAGGTTGATCAATGTAATCATAATCCCGGCTATCGCGTCGCCGCGAACAAACTTTCCCGCTCCGTCCATCGCGGCATGAAAATCAGCGTGGTCCGCAAGTTCTTCACGTCGAACGCGTGCCTGCTCGGAAGTGATGTATCCTGCGGCGAGATCGGCATCAATGGCAAGCTGCTTGCCTGGAAGACTGTCCAAGGCGAATCGAGCGGCCACTTCACTGATTCGTGTCGAACCTTTTGTCACGACAACGAACTGAATCACTACCACAATTGCGAACAGTATCAATCCAACCAGTAACTGTCCCTGGGCGACAAATTTGCCGAAGGCCTCAATCACGGCACCTGCGGCATCGGTTCCTGATGTCTGAGCCTGCGTCAGAATCAGTCGAGTCGAGGCGACGTTCAGGACCAGGCGAACAAGTGTTGTCACCAGCAGCAACGAAGGAAACACGCTGAACTCGAGTGGTCTGCGAACTGAAATCGTCGTTAAGAGAATCAGTACCGAAGCAGTGACGTTCGCGGCGAGCAACAAGTCCAGCACGACCGGCGGTACAGGAGCCACAAGCACCAGCACCGACAGCACAACGAGGATTGGAAAAACCAATCCCAGCGAACTGCTGGCGACAATGCGCGGACCTTGACCGGCGTCAGTGGACATAAAGCCTCCACAGAAACGAAATGATCTCATCGCCGGAACGGCGAATTGATGGGGAACGAATTGAATTGGGAAAGGAGATGGGCGATTGATAAGAGAAACCGAAATTACTGTCCAGACGAATGGCCACAAGTTTGCCAAACATTTGGCGTCAGAATCAGAAAACAGCGTTCAAAGCAGGCAGTACTTGCCGGAACACCGTCCTGAGACACCAAAACTGGTCAAAATCCACTGCGAAAACCGAAATCCGCCTCAAGATGCTCCCAAATCCTTCGTTCCAATTGACCGATTAGTTAAACTTCTCAATTTAACTCTTGTGCCACTGCTTCGGAGTCCTCGGAGAAGCAGTGTCTTCTCGTGCTGCGAGTCAAAGACACTGCATGACCGAAGACGGTCATACAGTGGCACCAAGATTCTGAAGAATGAAGGCCCTATTCCAGATCGGACGACCGTTTTTCCGGTGCCTTGATCAAACTGGCCCCCAACTGAGTTTTGCGCCGTTTACGTAAATCATCCAGCTTACGTTTCATCGGTGACTCGGCACCCCGATCAACGGGCTCGTAGTAGCTTCGATCGACGCCGAGGTAGTCTTGAGCGACCCAGCCTTCATCGGATTCGTGTGGGTATTCATACCCTTCACCATGCCCCAACCGTTCTGCACCTTTATAGTGGCGATCACGGAGATGAATCGGGACCGGTAGCAAGCGGGAGTTCTTCACGTCATCCAGTGCCGCATCGATCGCTGTATAGGCTGCGTTCGATTTCTCGGCCAATGCGAGGTAGGTCACGGCTTGTGCAAGAATGATCCGGCATTCGGGCATCCCGATGAATTCGGTCGCTGCGGCAGCGGATTGAGCCAGAATCAACCCTTGCGGGTCAGCATTCCCAATATCTTCTGACGCGGCGATCACCAGCCGTCGAGCGACAAATCGAGGTTCTTCCCCGGCGGCTAACATGCGAGCCATCCAATACACTGCAGCATCCGGGTCGCTTCCACGAATACTCTTAATCATCGCACTGGCTGCGTCATAGTGGTCGTCGCCATCGGCGTCATATCGTATCTGTTTCTTCTGGATCGATTCTTCGGCAGCGGCCAGTCCGAACGTTCTTTCGTTCGGTTCCAATGAAAGGACGCCAATTTCCAGAGCGGACAATGCTCGGCGAGCGTCGCCATCGCAAATCGATGCCAGAAAGTGAAGTGCTTCCGGTGTCCCCGTGACTTTTCGAGATCCAAGACCACGAACCGAATCCTTCAATGCCGCCTCCAATAAACGGACAACGTCGTTTTCGGAAAGCGGTTGCAGCTCAAAGATCTGGCTGCGACTGAGCAGTGGCGAGATCAGTGCAAAAAACGGGTTCGCGGTCGTCGCAGCCACAAGCGCCACAACACCCTCTTCGACATCAGGCAGCAGCACGTTCTGTTGCTGTTTATTGAAATGGTGCAATTCATCGATGAATAACACCGTTCGCTGGCCACCGGTGGAAACGTCGTCGCGAGCTTTGTCCAGAACTTCTCGAAGTTCTTTGACGCCAGCTGCAGCCGCGTTCAGGGAACGAAAAGTACGCTTGGTATGCTTTGCGATCAGTTCGGCCAGCGATGTTTTTCCGGTTCCGGGTGGACCGTAAAACACGACCGAAGAAATTCGATCGGCTTCCAGCATTCGCCTCAACAGCTTTCCTGGGGCGAGAATGTGCGACTGCCCGACGAATTCGTCGAGAGTTCTGGGCCTCATACGAGCCGCTAAAGGACGAACTGCGGCTCGGTGATCTGCTTCGAGTCGATCGAACAACGCCATGTTTATCTTCTCGCAGCCAAAAAAGAGACCTCCGCCATGCCGTTGGAATGCTGAGGTTCTGAACCCAAAGGATTCAGGGGGGAGCCTCATGTCCGGGTTGTGTGAGCCGGGATTACACCGAAATGCAATCGCAGATATACACGCAGCCGAACGAGATAACTCCCGCATGATTAAGTTGTAGGGTCAACGCACAAGCCCCGTATCGAACACGGCAGAGGTTTCTTGAATCCCAGAGGATTCACCTAGGATGCTACCGAGCGGCAGAGGCACATTCAAGACGCAAGCAGCATTGCGATGCCAGTTAAAATAATTCCAAAAGCGGGCGACCTTCGGCCATCAGATTCAGCGGACGCCCCTCTGCATCCTGAGCCGTCAGATCATTGATTCCCATCGCGTGAAAAACCGTATGAGCAATATCTTCAGGAGCCGTTGGGTTCGCGGCGGGATACTCAGCAAATCGATCGCTGGAACCATAAACCTGGCCGCCGCGAATTCCGCCTCCCGCCATCAGGATCGACATGCTGGATGTCCAGTGGTCTCGACCCGCTCCGTTCGGCCCGCCCGATCGCGGATCGCCGACTTTTGGTTTGCGGCCCATTTCGCTGCTCACCATGACCAGCGTCTCATCCAGCATCCCCCGTTCGTGCAAGTCGGCGAGTAATGCAGAAAAGGGTCGGTCAAATTCCGGCAGCAATCGATCTTTCAAACAATTGAAGTTATTTCCATGCGTATCCCAGCCTCCGCCGCTTTTGCATAACGTGTCGAGTTCCCGGTCGTCTTTCCAGAAGACCGTGATGAATGGCACACCCGCTTCGACCAGTCGTCGAGCCATCAACATCGTGGTGGAGTTAATCCCCCGCCCATAGCGGTCGAGTGTCTCGGCGGTTTCCTGGCTAAGATCGAACGCTGACTTCGTCTGACTCGATCCCAGCAGGGTAAACGCTTTCTGTTGCTGCGTGGAATAGTTACTGGAAACGAGGGATTTTTCGAGACGATTTCGGCCATCATCCAGCGTCGACAGCAATTCGCGGCGCGACCTCAAACGACTTGCCGAAATTTCCCCTTGAAGCTTGAGGGCTGGTGCGGCGAATTCCATCGGCTTTTCTCGTGACCCATCGACAAAAACCGGATCGGATTCCAAACCAATTCGTGCGGCAAATTGTCCAGGCCGAGTGTATTCCGGTGCCCCTTCTTTTTGAGGTAGCGTGATGGCTTGTGGCAACGACGGATGCAGCGGACGTTTCATGGCCACGACGGACGCCATTGACGGCCAGTCGGTCGGGTATGGCGTTCGTGCGTTCAGCAATCGATGAAACGTCGGGTCCGGTGCGTGACCCGTCAGATTGTAATAATAGCCAGCATGATGATCCCCCGTGCCACGTCCGTGATCCCCTAGAGAACGGATGATCGCCAGATGACGTGCCTGCTTAGCCAGGTGCGGAAGATGCTCACAAAGCTGAATCGCTGGAGCAGACGTGCTGACGGGTGAGAACAGACCTCGGTATTCCAGAGGAGCTTGGGGTTTCATATCCCAGGTATCGATATGGGATGCGCCACCGCTGAGCCAAATCATAATCGTCGACTTCGCGACTTTCGTCCGGGGAACTGGTGCTGCAAATGCTGAAGTGTGGAAAGCAGGCGAAACAAGGCCCAAGGCGCTTGTCCCGGCAACCAGCAACGTCCTGCGATCGATCGGCGATCCAGCAGAAAATGGCAGCGGCAGCATGTTTCAATCCTTCTTCTCAGACATCAGCCCGTTCCTCACGGGAACGCGCAAACGAACTTAAATGTGTTAGTTAACCGAATTTCATAGCGAGAGTCCAGTGCTTTCGTCAAACTTTTGATTGAACGAGCGACTGCATGACCGTAAAATGCCAACTACGGACTTCGCACGTGCATGATCAGTCGGTGAATTGATATGATTTCGGGCACTGAAATGAAAATTGTGGAGTCAAGACGATGCAACTACCCGAATTTCTGATCCAACAACCCTCTGGTTCCGTGCGTCTTACAGGTCATCGGATCGCATTGGAACATCTTGTTTATTTTTACAATCAGGGTTACGCGCCGGAAATGATTCTGGGCCAGTTTCCCAGCCTCTCGCTGGCCTTGATTCACAAGGTGATCGCGTACTATCTGGAACATCAGGCTGAAATTGATTCCGATATGTCTGCTCGTGAGACGGACATATCGAAGCAACGAGCAACCGCAATGACGACATCGCCGGACTTGGCAGAACTTCGTCGCCGCGTATCGCAACTCAGTGGGTCGGTATTACCGTAGAATGAAATGCCTCTCAGATTTCTTCTTGACGAGCATCTTCGTGGGCCGCTTTGGTGGGCGATTCAACGACACAACTCCTACGGTGTCGATCAGATCGATACCGTCCGCGTTGGGGATTCCGACTGCCCGGCGCTCGGTTCAAGCGATTGGGAAATTCTCATTTGGGCCGAACAAGCCAAAACAATCTTGATAACGCTTGACGAATCAACTATGCCCGATCACTTAGCAAGTCACCTGCGAAACGGACATCATTCGCCTGGTGTGTTTATGATTCGCCCCGCGATCCATTTGCCTGACTTGGTTGAATTTCTCTTGCTTGCCGCGCAGGTTAGCGAACCAGACGAATGGGTTGACCGGATCGCGTATGTGCCCTAGACGTGGCATGGCTACGTCTAGGGCACATTTTTGCCTTTAAGCCACGTAAGTTTGATCTTAGCAACAAATTCCGGTGTGCAGGCAAGATTCTTAACCGCGAATTTGTCAAATCGAACGAATAAGGAAAACGCTACGGGATTTCATATGCACACTTGAACCATCAAAAAGTGAAGGTGTAGACTGAATCAATGATCGTCAAGATAATTTTGGGTTTTCATCCATTCAGCACAGCGTTTAGGCCAGTCGTTGATCGGTTTTCCATCCTGACGCATGCCAAATCCATGGCCACCTTTGGCGCAGATATGCAGTTCTGCCGACAGATCCCGTTTCTTGTATTCGAGGTATAGCATCGCCGCTTCGACCGGGTTTGCTCCGTCATCATGAGCGACCACCATGAAGACTGGCGGAGCATCAGCAGGGATGCTGAATCCAGGTCGAAACTTTGATTTGTCGTCCTTATCGAAAAAACCACCGCCATAGATGAACACCAGAAAATCGGGTCCGCGTGGGTCATCGAGTTCTGCATGTTGAGGATACGTCCGAGCCCCTCGATCCCAGGCAGCATGCCCGGCAAGGTTCGCTCCGGCCGAAAACCCCAGTAAACCAACTCGCTTTGGATCAAGTTTCCATTCGACCGCATGCTGCCTGACAATTCCCATGGCCCGCTGAGCATCCTGGACCGGTAACTCAAACATTTCCCGTTCGTCACGAGTCGGCGTGCGGTACTTGAGCAGCAAAGCAGTCACTCCCAGCGAATTCAGCCATTCACAAACCTGCGTCCCTTCATGAGCATACGAAAGAAACATGAACCCACCCCCGGGTGCCACAATCACCGAAGCCCCATTCGGCTTCTCAGGAAGGAAGACTGTCATCGTCGGATCGCTGACATCCGAAACACGATCAGGCCTCACCCCTCCGTAAGACTGGATCAACTTCACAGTCGCTTCCGACTTCGCCGCCATCGCCGTCGGCGGCCCATCCGGCCAAAGCTTCAACGTGATCGGCTCGGCCGCTACTGCAATGTCGGCCACAAGCAATAGGCCCAAAAGACTAAGCGCATTTGTTTTCATGTTTACGCCATTTGTATGAGATCGGTTCTTCAGAGCACGACAAACGTGAACGAGTCCCCAATCATGTTGATCATGATCGATCTTGCCAGTACTTCGGTTTTCGGCGGTGATGGGCGACGGCAATCACTGTTACAACGTTGCCACTGACTCGGTAAATAATGTGGAATGGGTAGTTCTTGGCAAGAAGAATTATTTGATGATGCGCATTCGGAAGAGGGTAACGTTCAGGACCTTGCTCAATGCTGCGGAAGGCCATCGAGACCGCCTTGTCGAATGCGATTGCCGCTCCCTCACTTCGCTCGGCATACCAGCAGAACGCCTCTTCAAACTCAAGGGCAGCCTCGGGATGAAATTTGAACTCAATCATTCCAGGAGCGTTCCGAAACGACATCATGTTTGGATCAGATGAGCCAGGCAAGAGGTGGCCCTGAACCTGTTGCGAAAGACCGTGAATCAGTGGCTGAGATTGGCCCGTTCCCTCGCTCGCTTTTGAACCTCGTTCCATGGAACCGCCTGGACAACGCCTCCGTCCAATTCACGGGAACGACGATCAACTTCAATCAACCACGCGTCATCAAGTTCTTCAGCTTTGTCGGAAGTTAAGGAACCCAACAGTTCTTCGACCAATCTGACGCGCTCAACTTCATTGAGTGATTGAGCTGTTCGGAGGACTTCTTCATATGTCACAACGGCGGACATGATCGGCATCCTAAGGAAATGATTCTTGCACCAGCTGCACTTTAACCATGAGTTCTTCCGTCATCAATGGCGACCACTGAAGTTCTGTTCGCTATCGCAATCATAACGGTGCAGCACATGCCAATTCGCGAATCAGGATCTAAAACGGGAATCGCGAGAAGGGCTCGCCGTGCGACTTATGCGGATGTGAACTGCGGGCCACCGTTTTTTTTCGAAAAAGCAGAGTTACCAACATAATATTTGATTGCACATGTTCAATAGTATTCAACGAAATACATAATCATTGAACTCGTCCAGGTTCATTTCCGCTTTCGAACCAGGGATCTTTAAAATCGATCGGTGAATTTCGTCACAAACCGATGGAAAATTCCTACCCTTCGCGACAATGTTGAGTCGTTCAGTTGCGGAATCCGATGGATATGGTGTGTCGTCAATGGCCACATAGATCAATTGTGGCGGATTCAGTCCCTCTCTTTTAGCCGTATCCGTAAGTTGCTTGGCGAATTCACGCTCAAATGTCGGCCATTTCCGTCCTGAGGAAGCTGCTGAGAGTACAACGAGAATTACATCGCAGGCTCTCATAACACGCATGACTTCATCCTGAAGTTCGGGGCCGGCGAAAAAGTCGCGATCATCAATATGCGTTTCAATCCCTTTGCTCCAAAGCCATTGATCTATTGCACGCACAATCTTGCCGTCCGATCGGGCATAGCTAATGAAAACACTTGAGCGGCTGCGGATTTCCTTTTCCCGTTCCTTTCGCGTCACAAACTGGGCACGCGCAGCGACTGCGTTAAATCCATCCGGAAAAATAGTTCGAATATCGTACTTCGCGTTATGTAGGTTTGATCGGATTTCACTTCCATCTTCAAGTTTGGAGACAAGTCTCGCGGATGACAGGTCGCTCCCACACAGGTTTGCATTTGAAAGATCAAAAACTGTGAGAACAGCAGTGCCAAATTTGACTTCCGAGAGGTCTGGACACCAATCTGGATGAAGTTTGCGATACTGATCCCATAAATGCCAGTTTCTTTTTTCTATCAAGTGTAACGCTTCGTCTTTATCCATTTCGTTTCCAATGGTGGATCGTGTTTTATCGCCTAATCACTGTCGCCAGAAACAATTTTAACGCAGCGGGAGACAAAATCGGTGATTTTAACGGGGATCGTTGCCAAGACGTTCGAGAAAATGGAAGACTGAATAGTATGCGGTTGAGACGGCACAGCGCAGATGCGCCTGCTTCGGCTTGCCCGGGCCGATCTTTGCGATTTGACTGGCGAGTTCCATGAGGTCATCGTGCAAGGCTACTCCTCCTCTTCGTCTTGCGTGTCGGCCAGTTCGCTCGGTTTGGCGAAGAAAATTAACGAAAAACATTGATCCCGGGCTCTCGCAAGCTTTGTCGGATCGTGGACTTCAATCCGCCGACATCCGCGCCCGAGAGCTTGTCGACGTCTGTTTTTTCATCGAGAAGGACAAGGATACGAAGCGACGATTCACCCGTGGACTCGGTATAATCTTCGGCCTCAAGCTTGATAACCGAGGGGCGAGCCGGAAGTTGAAGACTGCTCAGATCCAACGCTTGACGTGTCTTTTCGTCGACAACCATTCGTATCCCCCCCAAGTGCTTTTACTGCCCGGTCTCATCAAAAGAATGATACGCCAAATGCCGGCTCTTGTATGCTAACCTGAAGACGCTCGATCTGTTCAGTGACAGAGGTAATAGCCTCATCCAGGCGTTGTTGTATGGCGCGTTGTCGCTGGATGAATTCACAAATGGACCAACATAGTTCGTTTCACGTAACTCACGTAGAATACGTGTAACACCGGGAATTTCGCCAAACATTTAAGCGACGACGGGCCACTTTGCGAAACGGTCTGAATTCCGAACAATCAACCAAACGATCGTTTGAGACGATCCAAATGGTATTGCAACCTTTGGGTTGATGTCATTTTGGCGAAGTCAGGTTTGTCGCTGGTGGTGGTTTCGACCTTTGTCGTTGATTCGGATGGTGACGAATTGGGTGGTGTTGGTGCGGGTGTTGATGGTGCGGGGATACTGATCGTCGTGGGGCTGCGACCGTAACTCATGACCGATGTCTGGAATGCCAGGTCTTGTTCGAGCGACCGGTTTGGCGTGATGCCGAGTTTCTGCAAAACAGAATGATATGCCTTGACTGCTTCTTCCGGCTCGATCACTCCGTCGGCGATCAGACGCAGAAACTCGATGAACGCCAGTTGATTTTCGGCCTGGTTGATCTTGCGGCCAAATAAGGCGGCTCGACCGCCGTATTTTTTCGTCTGATGCAGCAGTTGAAACGCATCGTGAGTCGTTCCTGCGGCACCACCGAGGACTCCAACGATCAAATGCGGATCATAGGCGACGAGTTCTTCGATTGCTTTGGGGCCGTGATAGACCATTTTCAAAAAAACGGGACGCCCCGCTTGTGCGACCCCCGCGAGCGTTCTCGCGATCAGATCATTAATAAACCCGGGCAGCTTTTCGGCTGCGACGACGTCGGGAACGTTCGGATCGAAGATTTCCAGGAAGTGGCGGAACTGTTTTCGTTCGGCTTCTTCTCGAAATTCTTTGTAACGGGTCAACGTCTCCAGGTCACGCTCTTGATCGTTCAGGAACGTGACTGAATAAAGACCGAGGTTGGCACCGAGATCTCGTTCTGCGGTTGAACAGTCGAGATGTCCGCACTGCATGTGATCGATATGTGCAGTACGAAAGGGACGAGCCGGTTCAGTGTGGACTGTTCCTCCTCGGGGAACATGGACGTCGGTCGCATCGTTGGCTCGTGCGGCCGGAGTCAGCGGCGAATTCTCGAACAGCCGTTCTTTAACGGCCAGCTGTTCGCAAGTGCTGGCGGACATTAACACGATATCGACGATCTGCTGGCCGATCACCTGCCGGATTTGATCGCGGTATTCAGCCAGCGTTTTAAATCGAAGTTCTCCATCATGCTTTTCCGGTGAGACCCCCTGTCGAGTTTCACCGGGGGCAGACATACCAAACGCCATGTCAGCGTCCTTGGCGTCGGCAATGATGAATTCGGGTGATCCGTGCGGGTCAGCGTGAATCGACCGTAGTTTTTCATCAAGTCTCTTGGTGACAGCCATTCGTCAAATCCGAGTAAGGAACAAGCAGGGGAATCGTATAGTTGATCACGTCGCCGAGACGGGAGAACCTTCTTGTAATCGGGCG
The DNA here is from genome assembly GCA_903834925.1 of uncultured Schlesneria sp. Classification (GTDB taxonomy): domain Bacteria; phylum Planctomycetota; class Planctomycetia; order Planctomycetales; family Planctomycetaceae; genus Schlesneria. The sequence continues at coordinate 67,656 of CAILLA010000238.1, read as the reverse complement.
ACAACAATGTCTGCCATCAAGGGATGCAGGCCGAGATGCGGACAGAGAATGAACTCGATCTGCGGGAATTCTTCTGCCAGTTGTTTTTGGAATTCTTTGAGATCAGTTACCACGTGGACACCTGCCGAAAGGAAATAAGGAAGCATCAAGACTTTTGATGCGCCTCGCGCGGCACAGGCTCGCCCTCCATCGAGGATTGTTGGTGTTGTCAGTTCCAGGTACGAGACTTCGACGATTTCGTAGTCACGCCGAGCAATGAGCAACTCGGCCAGTTGGACGAGGTCATGGTTGGCTTCCGGACGCCGACTGCCGTGGGCAATCAGCAGCACGGCGACGCAGCTTTTGGATTGCGAGTGTTGATTCATGCGTTTGGTTGTCCAGCGACCATACAATCCAATCTTAACGTCGAGAGAACCGAGTCGAGCGATATCTGTCCTGACGCTTGTCGAGTCACAAATCAATTCCCAGCTCTTCGATTTTTCGATAAAGACTGGACAAGCCGAGTTTCAGGCGTTTGGCCGCTTCACGTTTATCGGGGAATTGATCAAGGACTCGCAAAATGTGCAACCGTTCGTAATGACGCAAAGCGGAACGAAGATCGTCAGTGTCGGGCAGTGGTTGTTCGGCACCTCGTAAATCGGGGGGCAGATCGGTTGGCCGGACATGAGTTCCTTCGCTCATCATTACTGCACGTTCGATGGCGTTATCGAGCTGTCGAACGTTCCCTTTCCATTGGGCGGACATCAGCAGCCGGATTGTATCGCTGGAGGCGAGGGTCGCCTTGCGCCCCATGGCTCGAGCGTGTTTGCCGATGAAGAACTCAACAAGCTCAGGGATATCGTCCAATCGTTCGCGAAGCGGTGGAATACAGATCTTCACTCCGTCCAGGCGATAAAACAGATCCTCCTGGAATCTTCCACCAGCGATTTCCAGGGTCAAATCTTTCGTCGTGGCGGCGATGACCCTGGCATTCGCTGTATACGGTTCAGTTCCACCGACTGGAGTGACTTCTTGCTTTTCGATGGCTCGAAGTAGTTTTCCCTGGGTAGCGAGCGGTAATTGGGTGATTTCATCCAGGAACAGCGTACCCTGGCCGACATGCCGAAATAAGCCGGGTGTCTCGCCGGCGTTTCCGACCGTGCCGAACAGCATTGATTCAAGCTCAGTTTCGGGACGAGTTGAGCAACTGGCGACCATGAAACGTTCGTTCTGTTTTGGTCCCCACTTGTGGATTGCGCGAGCAAATAATTCCTTGCCGGTTCCTGATTCGCCGACCAGCAGCGCATTGGCGTTCGTAATGGCGACCTTACGGATTGCTTCCCGGACGTTATGAATCGCTTTGCTGGAACCGACGATTTCGTCGCTGTCGTCGCGGCGAGATAGTTCACGGCGAAGTGCCTGATTTTCCAGGTAGAGTTGGCGGTACTCAAACAATCGCCTCAATTTGTTTGCCAGATCATCGAAAATGACCGGCTTGACGAGGAAGTCAAATGCGCCCGATTTGAATGCCTCGATGGCGTTCTCGACGGTGGCGTAGGCCGTAATGATCAGGCCTGAAATGTTAGGATTCAGCTGCTGCAGGCGGCGGAGCAATACCAGACCATCGCCGTCGGGAAGTTGAACATCGCAAATCGCGACGTCGTAATCCTTTAACTTTGCCTGATGAATACCAGCAGCAACCGTTGAAGCAACGGCAACCTCGTAGCCTTCTTCCACCAGGAATTCACGCAACGACGTCCGGATAATGTCTTCGTCTTCAACGATCAAAACGGAATGGGCACGCTTGAACATCATGTGAAAATATCTGCAAAACGAGAAAGAATCAAATTGAATATTAAACCGTACGGACTAGCGTCCGGTTTGGCGAGATCAATCCCAAAATAAATCAGGAAGAATTTCGGCAACTCTTCGACCTGATATTGCGTCGAATTATGGTATCGTAGAGGCGTTGCGAGAAAGTGAAAGTCCAACGACGACCACCGGCCACTTGTTGACAAATTTGACGTCGCCTCAATAATAAAAGCAGACATACCGTCTTTTTCTCGGCAGCGGAGTTCGATAATGACGACTACATCCAATGCGGGCAACTATGTCGATTTTGACGAGTATGTCGGTTTAAAGCTCGAAAAGACACGTTCGACGATCCGGACCACGGATTTGTTAACGGCATTGGCGGGCGTTGCCGCAATGTTTCTGGGCTATCTGCTGCTGTTTGTCGTGTTTGACCAGTGGGTCGTACGTGACGGATTTGGGCCAGGTTGGCGGTGGGTTCTCTTGTCAACGTTGGTGCTTTCGACAATTTCGTGGCTGGTGTGGAAAGTCGGTGTCCCTTCGTTTCGCTCGGTCAACGGATTGTTTGCTGCACGGGAAATCGAAAAGGCAGAGCCGGAACTGAAGAGCAATCTGCTGAATCTGATTGATCTCAAAGCGGCAGGACGTGCCATCAATCCCGCAATCATTCGGGCGATGGAGCGGCGTGCGGCTGTGCGACTGCAACAAGTTGATGTTTCGAACGCCATTGATCATCGACCGCTCGTGCGTACCGCCTATGTGCTGCTGGCAGTCATTGTGATGTTTTGTCTGTACGCCCTGATCTCACCGAAAAAGATCTCGAATTCAATCTGGCGTGGGCTTCTTCCTGCGGCTGAAGTTCCTTTGGCCACTCGAACCGAGATTCTGTCGATCAAGCCAGGGGACATCACGGTTCCAGCTCATACGCAATCAGTCGAAGTTCAGGTCGATCTTGCAGGAGAAATTCCACACCAGGTCTGGCTGCTTTACACGTCTGCCGACGGCAAATTCAATCGTGAACCGGTTGAGCTACGAGTCGAAGCGGAGGGGCAAACTCGATTCAAGGGCCAGGTGATTGGCGAGTCAACACAGGGATTGATGCAGGATCTGACCTATTTGATCAAAGCGGGGGACGCCGAGTCGGCCACCTACAAGATTACCGTTGAGCAACCGCCGTCAGCCAACATCGAAAACATTCGGATCGAATTCCCCGAGTACATGAAGTTGCAACCCGTCGAACAAGCGAATAACGGCCAGATTGATGCATGGGAAGGTGCCACGGTCGTCATTAACGCGAAAACAAACATGCCGGTGCGGACGGGGATGATTCAAAAAATGGATGATCCTCTGGTCGGGCCTACGGGCGAAGAAATACCAATGTCGGTTACCGCTGGCGGACGTCAGCTTCAAGCGGCATGGACATTGTCGATGCGATCCGACGGGACCTCACCGAAATACTACCGCATCGATTGCAAAACCGAGGATGGACGAAGGGACACCGCACCGACAAACCACGCTCTGACGATTCGCCCCGATTTGCCTCCGGAAGTCGCTTTGTTGCAACCGGATCGAGATCTGGAATCGCCCGCGAACGGGGTCATTCCACTTTTAATTCAGGCTCGCGATCCCGATTTCGAACTGAGTTATCTGTACTTGAACATCGAAAAAGCAGGTCAAAAGATTGTTCATGAACAACTTTCTGAAGGGCGAACGCCGCAGTTGACACTCAAACACGAATTATCGCTCGCCAAGCACAATGTCGCCAACGGCGATTTGCTCGAGTTGTGGATCGAGGTCTACGACAACAGACAGCCCAAGCCAAATTCACGAAATACGCCAAAGCTCAAAATTCGCGTGTTAGAACCAGCTTCAAAAAAGGATGTCGAACGACAACTGGCGGAACAAAACCAACGCCTGGAACAGAAACTCGCCGAGACCGAACGGGAAATGAATGCCGACCCTGTTGATCACGGAACGCAACCTGACGCCGAATCCAAGGAACGCCAAAACTCGAATGAGACGGCTTCCAGCGAGACCGATCCGAAACAACCCAAGAAGAACCAGGAAGAACCGCCTCAACAGGATCAGACTGCGCAGTCACAGAACAACTCAGGTGAATCGGACAAACAAGGGCAATCCGCTGATCCACAGACGGCTGCTGGTCAAAACAAAGGAACTTCAAAAACTGATCGCGAGAAAAAGTCAAACGATTTGGCGAAGACCGACGAGTCAAAAGGGGACGATAAGTCAACGAAACCACTGAGCTCCGATGGATCTCAGGATGACGAAGCACTGAAACGACTTGTTGAGAAATTTGAGCAGAACGCGAAGAAATCGACAAAGCCAAATGAATCGCAGCCGTCGGACGAGTCAGCCCCGAATCGGGCAATGCCGGAACCTGGCAAACAAGAAACAGAGGAAATGCCAGGCGATAAGGAAGAAGCCGATCAGAATTCCCGGGGCCAAAGCGAAAAGTCTGAACCGCAAAAGGCCCGGAACAAGGACGTTCAAGGAAAAACTGATCCATCGACTGGTGACAAGTCAAATGAGGAGCCATCGAAGAATAAAAAGCCGTCGGCCGACCAGCCAGAAACAGATCAAACCGAAGGCGGTCCTCCGAAAAATGAAAAGCCGACTGGCGAGATGTCCAAGAAAGAAAAGTCTTCGTCGAAAGAAGATCCTGCGAAAGACTCGGCAACGAATAATAATCCTTCAAAAGATAAAGACGATTTGAAGTCGGATAACGACCAGCCAGAACCCGGTGATCAGCTAAAACCTGAAAGCAAAGAACAAGAGAAAAAGAATCAGTCAGATACGGCGAAGAATGATCCGAACCAGAACGGTGCCAAACCGGAATCTGACAAGCCGGATGGCGCGATGAATGAGGCGGATCAGGAAAAGGCCAAGGGGGGTTCCGATCAAAAGGACAACGCCGATCCATCAGCAAACGAAAATAAGGCCAATAAGAAATCCGCAACGGGCAAGGACGAAAGTCGTCAGGAGTCGAAGGCGGAAGGACAGGAGTCGAAGCCCAAGCCCCAGAAGCCCACTGACGACAATCTACCAACGGGATTAAACGAAAACTCACCGAAACAGGAAACGTCTCCAGACGGTGGAAAACCGAAAACGAAGCCGAAGAACTCCGATTCCAAGACGTCGCCAGACGGACCAGGAGAACAAGCGAAAGATTCTCCCGATTCGGTCAAGAAGCCTGCGGACGGCACAGAATCGGGCATCGCGAAGCCTGATCACGACCCCAATAGCAAACCTTCGAAAGTTCAAAACGATAAGGTCAAACGCGACCCAAAAGAAAAGCCTGCAACGCGCCCGGATCCGTCGCAATCAGAAAAAACAAAGAAAGAGTTGGAAGAAAAGCAATCGAACAATTCTGAGAATGAGAAGAAGCCCGGTGGTCGTAACAAGCCACGTCAAGCTGACGGAACGCCCAAATCGGATTCCAATCCGGACGAGATGAACGATGCAGTCGGTAAAACCACGAATCAGGAAAAGCCCACTCGCAACGAAAATCCGAAACGGGAACAAGGAGCAGACTCGGAAAACACCGAGCAAGACAAAGGGGATGAGCCTGGCGAGTCAACGGATTCATCGAAGCCGAAAGAAACCAAGCCGAAAAAAGCAGATGGCTCAAAAAACAATGATGCGTCTGATTCCGAGTCCTCTACTGAATCGCAGCCTGGAAAGAAGGCCGAAGGCAAGTCGCAGTCGAAAGACAAGAATTCGGAATCAAGTGACGAATCTTCGAATGGTCAGTCGGGCAAAAAGTCGAACAGCAAGGATTCCGCGAGTAAGAAGGCAGATAATCCGAAAAAATCCGAAAATAAGCAGGTCAATGATTTCGACAAGAAAGATGGTGAATCGGGCGAGGGTAAAAAGAGTGGTGAAAAGAAGTCAGACAACGGTGAGTCTGATCCGAGTGCCAAGCCCGAAAATGGTGAATCTGAAAATGGGGGGAAAGGTGGCAGCGGCGAGGGAACCGAGCCTGGCCAGGAAAACCCCAACGGCAAGCCATCAAACGAGAAAGGGAGCCCTTCCAAACCAGGGAAGCCTGGTAACAGCTTTAATGGTCAGGGCGGAACCGGTGCTGATGGGGATGGGTCTGCAACATCGGGAGGTGACACGCCTGACGTAGGACCAGGGGATGAAGCGAATCTTGAATACAATCGTCAGGCAACGGAACTCGTTCTCCAGAAGCTGAAAAAGGATCTGGAACGGGGTTCGGTCGACCCCGAGGTTCTTGAACAACTTGGTTGGAACAAGGACGAAATGCAGCAATTTGCTGATCGACTTTCCAAATATCTGGATGAATCGAAGCGAGCGGAAGAATCACCGGAATCGAAAGCTCGCCAGCAACAATTCCAGGAGATGTTGAAGAACCTCGATCTGCAGAAGTCCGGTTCCCAGCGGTCTGGTGAAAAAGAACCAAAGCGTGATGTCAGCCAGGTGCAATCAAAGCGGACGCCGATTCCCGCTGCCTATCGACAGGTTTATGAGAAGTTCACTCGCGACCTTGCGAGACAGAAGGCGGACACCGGCAAAAAGTCTGATAAGTAGAGTAATGGAAGCGAATTTTTTGAGCCTGTGTCGTCGCCAAATTGAGCAAGGGGTTTCACGATCACCTACTATCAGACAGTTTTCCCACCTGAAGAATTCGATGCTCGACGTAACAAGATCTACGATGCCATCGGCGCGTCAGTCGCTGTATTGCAAGGGGCACCAGCGACAGGTGCATTCGACTTATTTCGACAGACGAACGAATTTCATTACCTGTGCGGCGTCGAAGTTCCGCATGCCTACCTGCGATTGGACGGACTGAATCGCACAACAACCCTTTATCTTCCTCAACGCGATCCCAAGCACGAGAGAAGCGAAGGACCTCAGCTCAATTCGAGCGACCCTGAATCAACGGTTCGTATTACGGGTGTTACGAGCGTCAAGCCGCTTGAGTCACTTGGACCAGATCTTCTTAACGCGACTCGCATTTATACGCCGATGGCTCCCGCCGAAGGGCGAGAAGCTTGCCGCGACACGTTATTGCATGCGATGCATTTGCGTAACGCTGACCCTTGGGACGGTCGCCTGTCGACAGAAATATTGTTCCGAAACAAGTTGGCGGAGATCTGTTCCCATGCCACGTTCTGCGATCTTTCTCCGATCCTTGATCAATTAAGACTGATAAAAAGTTCTCGCGAAATTGCGTTGATGCGGCATGCTGGTGAATTGACGGCCAACGCCGTCATCGACGCGATGAAAATCACTCGGGCAGGACTTGTGGAATTTGAACTTGCCGCGATCGCCGATTACCGTTTTTTGAGATCCGGTGCATCTGGTCCAGGATACCGTCCGATCGTGGCAAGTGGCGCGAACATCTGGAATGCTCACTATTACAGAAACCAGAGTCTCCTGCGTGACGGTGATCTGATCCTGATGGACTATGCTCCTGATTGCAATTGCTACACGAGTGACATCGGCCGGATGTGGCCCGTGAATTCTCGCTATACACCGCTTCAGCGAGAACTTTACGGATTCGTCGTGGAATACCATAAGGTCCTGCTGAAACTGATCCGACCTCAGGTTCTGGTCAGCCAATTAGCACAAGAGGCTGCAGAAGCGGTCCGACCGAAATGGTTGTCATGGCCCTGGTCAAAGCCCGCGTATCGGGATGCTGCGAAAGCAATGATCGAGTCGGAAGTCGCATTCACCCATCCCGTTGGAATGGCCGTTCACGATGTGGGAAGCTACCGCATGGAATCCTTAAAACCAGGGCTAGTTTTCGCGCTGGACCCACAGTTATGGGTCAGGGACGAACAGATTTATATTCGCGTCGAAGACACAGTCGTCGTAACAGAAACAGGTGTTGAATCGCTGACTTGCTGCGCCCCACTGGAACTAGATGACGTCGAATCGCTGATCGGTTCACAAACATCCGATCCTCGCATCAATTAATCGGTGATCGGTCAAGCCGTCACCTCATCGTTATTTTCTTTTCGCCGCCGCTTCATTTATAGGTGACTTGTTCGTGTCTCGGCAGTTCATCAAGGCTGCCAATTCCGAACAACGACAAGAAGCGGGGCGTTGTTTTATAGTTGACGTCTTTGGGATGCTGCGGATCACGCGCGATGGCAATCAATTCGCGACGTACGAGTTGACGAAGAATCGGACCACAGCCGGGCTTTCCCAACTTTTCAACGTCGCCCTGTTTAATGGGCTGGTGGTAGGCGACAACCGCCAGGACTTCCAATGCCTCTTGCGACAGTCGAACTTCTTTCGGACCGAGACCATAAACCTTGTGTCGTATCCGTTCGAATTCGTCTCGCAGAGTCAGGCGATATCCACCTTCGCCTAACCGGATTTCATACGGACGTTCTTCGACGGCGTAAAGACGGTTCAGTTCATTGATTTCACGATCAACATAGTCCGCATCGAATTCGCCTCGTAAGACAACTGAAATACGACTCGATGTCAGCGGAGTGCCACCGACAAACAGACAGGCTTCGATGATCTGACGTGGGTTTGGTCGAGCCTCGACAACAGGTGGCGATTCCTTAGCAACTTCATCCGGCTCGGACGTGTCGATCACCAGATCGGTTTCGTTCAGGGAGGCCAATTCCGTGGAGGAATCTTCATTTTTCTCTGTCGTTATTAATCCAGATCGCTCACTGACGATCAATTCATCGTCGATGACGGGGATGCGCGGTGGTTTGATCGCTTTGTCTGTATCGTGCGGCATCTGTGACTCAGAAGCCTCTAAAGCCGAGAGAGCTTTGAGATAGGCGGCCTCTAATTCGCCGCCACCCCAGTCCCCGAGCGGCGATTCCGAACCTTGGTCGTCGCTGAAGTCGTCCTGTTCCCAATCTTTTGATTCCAGATCGGATGGGTCGGCGTCGTCGTCTGAGACAGACTCAATTCGATCAGACATCGAAATGTATCCCTTACAAAACCTCAAGCCTGAATTGGTTGCGTTCGAATAAGTTTTGCGAGGTTATCGTGCGGTCATCAACAAGGGTCAAGATCGATCTGGAACAAGCCCGATTACGTTGAAAAACACGGGATCGGTTCGGGCCGTTTCGTTCGGTGATCAAAACGCGGTTCGATAAGCGCTGGTTGACAATAATTGATCCAGCGAACGAATCGAATTTTGATCGACGTTTGTTGATTTTCTGTCGATCAACAGTGCATGCATGTTGGATGCGATCGGGCCTGCAACGTCATGTTCCGGGTCGTCACCGATCATCAGAATCTCGTTCGGGCGACATCCGAAACTTGAAATCAGCGACTGGTAGAACTCCTTTGCTGGTTTTCGGTAGCCCACCTCCGACGAGACGAAGCTTTGTTCGATGGCGGTTAATTGTTCGTGCCCACGGCAGACCGAATGCAACCTGGAATCGAAGTTGGATGCAATCACCAGGCGATAACCAGATCTTTTGAGTGCTGTTAACGTCGACCCGACATCGTCGAAGACAGACCAGGATGACGGGCTTGCAAAGTGGTCCCAAAGTTCGGCAAAACATTGTTGGATATTGTTAACGTCGGGAACCACTTGTTCCACGATCCAGCGCCAACGGGCATATTCAATCGAATCATTGCTCAAGTAGTGCGAGCCGAATGCGGGGCCATTCGGGAACTTGTCAGTCTCGCTTTGTCGAAATGCACGTCGAAATCGCCGACTAATTTCATCAACGGAGATAAGAGATCCATAACGAGACGCGATCGAGTGGTAAGCAAATGCCACGGATGGGTTCGGTTGAATCAACGTTCCGACGGCATCGAATACCAACCACTGGATCGATGACGGGGAAAAACGACCTTCAAAGTCAGAGAGCACAACAACACCCCTTGAACGATGCAAACTCACCGCATCACAATTGCTGCCGAAAACCGTCTATGTGCCGAACTCATTCGGCGTTAACGGCAACCGTGAGAATTCTAGGCACAGCAAATTCATTTGACCGCAAAAACAAATTGCAGTGCTGACCTGAAATTGATGTCCATCCACGGGTTCAAGTGTTTGGAAGGCAGAACTGACACACTCAAGTATCGGTGATTGAAAACTCAATCGTTCTCATGAAGCAGCGTTGATAATCGTCGGCCAGAAATCCAGCAATCCGAATCGCTCAATCAAACGAAAACAACACCCGCTTTGATCCGAGTTCAATCAACCTAAAACTGATCAAGCTGAGAATGTGTTTTGGGAATCTCCCAGTTTACCGGCGTCACAAGAGGATTCTGTTGAAAAGGGTTCTCAACATCCTGACCAGGCAACTCAACAGGGATTCTCAAGGGGAAATGATCGACGATGTCTCCACTGGATCCTTCGTCATCAAAAATTGCCTGATGAATCGAAGGGATCGAAACAGCGACCATCAGCGCGACCGCAAGAGACATGACGCTTGCGGGGATCCAACCGTTAAACCGCTCGCGACGGTGGTCGTTATCCCACTTTGAAATTCGCGAGACAAGCTGCGGCCAGAGACTGGGGCGGCTTGGCTCGACCGGCCAGGATTTCGACGAGTGCAACAGTTCCAAGCTGGCTTGCAAGCTTCTTTGTTGCCGCTCGCAGTCGGGACAGCTTTCAAGGTGACTTGCAACTTCGGCAGCGCTGGCGGAATCAGGAAGATCCTGACCGACCCACAGCGGAAGCAATTGTTTGACTCGTCGACAATCCGTCATTCGTCACCCTTTCGTCTCTTTCGGCCTCCGGCCTTCGGAGGCTCTTTACCACCAATCGGTGGCTCGTCAGCCGTTTGCAATTCGCCTTCGTGCCCATCGCGCCGTTTGACCCACAGGTCATGAAACATCGAACGAGCTTCCGCCAGTCGCCAGCGAACGGTGGCTTCTTTCCGCTCGAGAATCGTCGCAATTTCAGATGTCGAGAAGTTTTGAAGTTCCCGTAACATCAGAACAATTCGATAATTTTCCGGGATCTGCTCCAAAATTGCCGCAACTTCTTGCTCTAAATCAAGTTGCTGCCGCGGGTCAGCGACTGCTGGATCGGGATCGCGTTCCGTGCCTCGCTCTGAAAAGAGCAGCCACCAACCGCGCCGTTTTCGGCGACGCAAATAATCCAATGTCTGGTTTACGCCTATCCGAAATAACCACGGACCGAAGCGTCGAGCCGGATCAAACTGTGCAAGACGTTGGTATGCCTTGAGAAACGATTCCTGAGCCAGATCTTCTGCCAGTTCCTGACTCTTCACGAACTGCAGAATGACGCGAATCAATCTGCGTTCATAACGGGTCACCAATTCACCAAACGCCGCCTGACTCCCCCGGCGCGCCTCGTCCACCAGGCGCGATTCGTGCGTCGCGCTGGCAGTCTCATCCACGCCGGAAATACTGCTGTCCGGTAACGTCATTGTTTTCTGCAATTAGGCACCCCGCAATTGATTACGCCTGAGTGCCACTGAGCGTTGGAAGTTACTTTCAAAAAGAGCTTGTAACGCCCTTCAACAGCGCCGAAATCACTGATTGCATCCTCTCACTGATGACCTCGACTGCCTTATTGTTTCATAAACAATTTAATTGCAGGTGGTTACGGCGGTTTTAATCCACAAACACAAACTCGTTCAGATTCAGGAGAACTCGGCATAAGTTTACGAGACCGTGCGTTTGAGCGTAAGGGGTGAGTTCCGTCAGTTCTGCCTCAGTTGGCGACCGCGAAAGTGCCAGCCGAAACGCATAGTCGATTTGCTGACTTAATCCCGTTCGGTCACGTTCGATCCGCTGAGCCATGTATTTTTCCATTGTCAAAATCAGGCGATTGTTCAGCAGAGCCAGAGCCTGCAACGCAGTCACGGTTTCGTTTCGCTTATCGACACTCATTGACGGATCTGCACAATCGAGGGTCGTCATGAATGGCTGTGTTTGCGATCTGACCAGAAATCGATAAATCGATCGCCGATGAATCCGCACATCCTCGGGATCATGCAGAAGGTATTCGTAATGTGGCGAATGTTCTGGCTTCTCGACAATGAAGTCCTGGAAAGCCGGACCACCGAATTCTCGGTTGAGTTTTCCCGCAATCACCAATACGGCGTCTCGAACCGATTCCGCTTCCAATTTCCGACGGTTCATTCGCCATAGGAAGACATTGCTGCCATCGACAGCCGCAGCGTCGTGTAATCTGTCAACTTGACCAACTGAATCATTCGATGAGTTCGTTTTTCCTTTCGATGACGCGTGATCCACGGACTCAATTGAACCGCTCGAACTCTGCCGATACGTGGCACTCGTCATCATCATTCGATGCAGTTGCTTCAGGCTTTGACCTTCATCCCGGAATTGGACGGCGAGCCAGTCTAATAACTCGGGGTGCGTGGGAAGTTGTCCCATGCGACCAAAGTCGTTTGGCGAGTCAACAATCCCCCGGCCAAAGTGATAAAGCCAGACGCGGTTCACGATCGACCGCCAGGTCAGTGGGTTCTCTTTCGCCGATATCCACTTTGCCAATTCAACTCGCCTCTGACCTTCAGTGTGATCCTCAGGAAATAAAAACTCGCCAGACTCGCGCGGACTTAAGGGAACTTTTCCTGGTCCAACGACCTTCAATGGATTCCGTACGTCACCCCGTGCGAGGACGTGTATCGTTCGTGGCTTTCCACCAGCAGGACCCGTTCCTGTAAATGTTCCCGACCCGGAGTAGACCATTCCCGAGTAAACCATTTTTGCCGGGGGAAGTTTTGCCAGTTGTTCATTCGTAGTGGCCAGTTCTCGATCATTTTCGCTGATCGCCGCACGCGTTCCGGCATCAATAACTTTCGCCAACAGTTCTTCCCGCTGCGATTTGAGTTCCGCAAGAGACGCTCCGTCCGGCTGAGTCATTCCGTAGTAGTATCCATCGACAAGATTGGATGTACGCCATCTTGGAGGAGCCTCGATGGAATCGAGGCCGCGAACAGGCTTTCCTTGTGCCACGTTCTTTCCAGCATCATCAAAAACGCTAAGCTCACCCAACGCAAAAATGAAATCGTTTTGTCGCGGTGCAAGTTTCGTCGCCGTCACCCGGACGAAACGACCAGAAAGCCCTGAAACAGGAAACTTCAACGGTTTAACGCCAGGATTCGCAAAATCATTTCCCGTCTGATCAACGACAAGTTTGAAAGCTTGTCGGAAATTCTCGTCGTCGCTGAATTCGACTTTGAATCGAACCGGAAAACCAAATCCAGCACCAATGTTGTTAAAATCGTCGTGGCAACCGACGACTTGGACTGCCGTAAAAGATCTCGATTGACCCAGGTCAACTTGAACCCATTTCACCGTATCGGCTTTTGGCTCAATCTGGCTGTGATACCCGAACTGAGCCGCCATCGGCTGAATATCCGGTTTGTTTGAGGCGGCAATTTTCGCATCCAAACCCTTCAACGTTTCGCCGCCGAGTTCCGACACCCTGGCTTGAAATTGCCGCTGTTTTTCTTTGCCCCCGTTCTGCATGGCCAATAACTCAGCTCGCCGGAACGAGATTTTCGGATCGATGTCATATGCCCGATCAGCACGATCGAGTGCGGCAAAGTCCGCTTGAAGTCGGTAATAGTCCTCTTGAACAACAGGATCAAACTTGTGGTTGTGACACCGTGCACATTGGACGGTGAGGCTGAGGAATGTGTTGCAGACGTTCGAGACCATGTCATCACGGTCCAACAGCCGAGCAATCATCCCATCGGTTTTCGATTCCGGGACTTCGGCATGTCCAATGAAATCCCAAGGTCCTGCTGCAATAAATCCAGTTGCGGTGATTCCATCTTCGGTTCCCGGCGAAAGAATGTCACCGGCAATCTGCTCTTCGATAAATTGAGAATATGGCTTATCGCGATTCAATGCTCGAATGACATAGTCGCGATAGGGCCAGGCGTTCGGTCGGGGCTTGTCCTTGTCATATCCGTGAGTATCCCCATAGTGAACGATATCCAGCCAGTGTCGAGCCCATCTCTCGCCGTAATGAGGCGACTCCAGTAATTCATCGACCAGTTTTTCATAGGCGTTTGGGTCGGTATCCGCCACAAATGCCTCAATCTTCTCTGGAGTCGGCGGTAAACCAATCAGGTCAAAATAGGCACGACGCGCCAGCGTCCGACGATCCGCTTCTGGCGATCGATTCAGTCCCTTTTCTCGTAGCTTGGCGATCACGAAGGCATCGATCGGCGAGACTCTTTCGATCGACTTGTTCGCTCCATTTTCAGCGCCGAATCCTCTTGAAATGACTTCGGGCACAGGCGGTCGAACAATTGGCCTCAACGACCACCAGTCGTACTTGTCCACGATTTTGAATTTGTCGACGCCGTCGGGCCAGACTGCCCCCTGGTCAATCCAACGTTTGAGCAGAGCGACCTGTGAGTCCGAAAGCCGTTCTCCTTCAGGCGGCATCTTGTCATCGCCACGGCTGCTGATCCGTTCCATCAGCGTGCTTTTGGCACTCTGGTTTGGAACAATCACCGCTCCAGAATCGCCACCGTGTAATGCGGCTGACTTCACATCGAGTCGAAGGCCACTCTTCGCAGCCTTCTCGCCATGACATTCTGCACATCGGGAAAGTAGCAGCGGTTGAATGTCTCGAACAAACTCGACTCGATCGGCAGCAACCTCATCACCCTTGACCATGCCAGAAGTGATCTGTGCAAAGACGATGATGGATAGAGCCTGATTAACAAGGCAAACGAAACTGGAAACCGTCGCTTCTTTCCAAATTCGGTTCATATTTGAAATCTCATGAGAACAATTAGGCATTCGCGACGAGAGACTGAGTCCACGCAGCCTCCCACCAGTCTTTCCACGCACTCTGAATCTTAACACAGCAAACGCCGAAACGGCACGGTGACACAAAAGACGGTTCATGACACCGTAGTTTGGGCGTCAGCTCAAGCGGCCTCAACCCCCATCCAAAACCAGCCTATCCACATCGAAATTGATTAACAGTCAGGCCGGCAGTCCGAGCCGCCTCAATTACAACAATATCATTTGTCTATTTTTGGAAAAAAGTATCGCAATAACCGTGGTGGTTGCCTTTCCTTCACTCACAGATCCGAAGCTGCGGCAAAATCCACGACGACATTTACGTTTGTTAGCCCTCCGTCTTTGCACAAATATGAAGCATTCCTGACGATTTCTTCTTCTTCAATGAAATCTCGGCTGCTCATGGCCACTGGGCAACCGCGATTCGACATTCGTATTACCGAAGTCAACTCTCGATCTGATCCTGCATCGAACCTTAATTTGCCGTGAAAAACAACGAAATCGATTTCATCTTCGATGCATATCCTTAAAAAAAACTGATAAACGGAACGAACCTTGCAAAAACGTAACTTCAGTGAGTTATTTAATTCCCAGTTTTTTCGAGTTTGGGTTTTGAAAAAGACATCGATTACAGAAAGGTGAGTTATGAAGCGATTAGTCTCTCGTAAGTCAAATCCCGTGAAATTGCCGAGAACCGGCTTCACATTGATCGAATTGTTGGTTGTCATTGCGATTATCGCAGTGTTGATCGCACTCTTGTTACCAGCTGTGCAACAGGCACGCGAATCCGCTCGCCGAACACAATGTCGCAATAACCTGAAACAAATGGCACTTGCAGCGCACAATTTTGAAAGTACGAATGGCGTGATGCCATCCGGGTATCTCGGAGCCAAAGATTCGGTTTCGATTACCGCCGGTGGGAATCAGTCCTACGTCAGCCCACTCGTGTTTTTGCTTCCATTCATGGATCAGGCTTCACTTTATGCGGCTCTTGAGAACGATCAGATTAACGTAGCGTTATTTGGTCAAAACCCCTGGTTCAACGTGAATGGTTGCTACAACGCATCGCTGAAAACAGTCCCTGGGTTTCTCTGCCCCTCCACGAACGCCAAGGTGCCTCAAGCGGGGTTTTTTACCCGCATCAACGAATATTTGAATGCGGGAGTGGGGACAATCGAGGGACGCACCGGGTCGGTTGCCTCCGGATGGGATCCCGTCGCTCCGACCAACTATCTCGGGGTCGCCGGGTACTTTGCCGACGTCGCTGGGTTTGATCTTTACAAGGGGGCCTTCTTGAAACGGCACCCGAATCGGATGGGGGACTTTCTTGATGGAACATCGAACACGTTGCTATTTGGGGAAGCCGTCGGTGATCCAGTATCGACAAATCCAAAGGTTCTCAATTACGCCCATACGTGGATGGGTTCGGGGATGATGGTGACCGGATATGGGTTGAGCAGTACACCTGCCTGGTATCGATTCTCGTCGGCCCACGACGGACTAGTTCATTTTGCGATGGGTGACGGTGCCGTGCGAGCGATATCGATCAATGTGGATGGCGTGCTTTTTAAACAATACCTGGCAGGCGCCGCTGACGGTCATGTTGTCAGCGATTTCTAACTCTGATTTTTGGTTTAAGAAACGCTGAAATTGACACACTTCAATTGAAGGAGAACAGATATGGAACTGATTAAGCCATTCTCATTAGTTGCCCTTTTCATGCTCGTCGGCTGTGCATCGCAACCCGAATCGGTCTCGGTTGATGATGCCAATGCCGCAACAAAAGAGCGAGCCGATGAACCGGCAGCAGACGCCGGTCCCGTGATGACATTGGAATTGCCTAAATAAGCGGCTTCGCGTGGAGGATGTCAGTTTTTATAGTGGGCTTTAGCCCGCACTAAATGTTGTGGCGAACGGGCTGAAGCCCCTGCTACGGGTTTTGGCGCGCCGTTCTCGGCTTACAAAAACTGACAACCTCGTGGCGTGGTCGTCGAAGAAGCATTTGATCGTTTAATCTGGTTCTCCGAAAATATAGTGAAACTGATGTCGTACACCGATCTTCATTCAGATTAAGCATCGGTGATCCAATTATCATCTTCGATAGTGTTGCGTCGATGCTTAACGCGAAGCGGAGCTTCGGAAGAGAGGTTCCCAAGCTGGAGCTTGGGAACCATAACAGGAGTGGTTTCCGAGCTTCAGCTTGGGAACCAGAAACTTCGCTATGACTTTGCTTTCAGCGTGACTTCGCTAGATTCTCCCCCTTTTAATTCGACCGTTTTGCGATCGGTTTGTTGATCCGTACTGCCCGGGTTTGGTCGACCGTAAATGACGTATTTTCCTTCCGGGACGTTTTCGAATGAGTATTGATTATTGGCGTCGATATTGGCAGTACCGCCCCATGATCCGATTTTTTCGCCCCCTTCCGGTTCGATGTTGATCAGGTAGTTGCCCGCTCGTTTTGCGATTGAGAAATCGACCGTGACTTTCAGTTTGGCGGCAGATTGCATTTCCAGTTTCAGATCCGTGGCTGGAACTTCGATCTTCAGGCCCAGGCCGCGCCGGACATATCCATCTCGATAGACAACGACAGTTGCAGCGCTGATCGGTATCGAATTGAGCGAAAAGCGGCCGTCAGCGTCTGTTTTGACGTTCGAATTGTTCGGAATCTCATAGCTGCCAATATTTTTGACGTCGATGTTGTCAATTCCCACGTTTGCCTCGGCCAACGGTCGCCCATGGGAATCGATCACTCGACCTGAAACCGTCCCGGGTTTCACAAGTTCCGAATTGTGTTCCGACCATTGCGGTTGGTCGTCGTATTTCGCGTAGCCGATCACTCGCGGTGCATATCCGTCGGCGGTCAGGACAAGTCGACACCATTCCTGCGGCCCCTTTTTAACGACCCAACGGCCTTCGGCATTCGTGGTCGCTTCGACGAGCTTTATATAATGGTAACCACCTTCCTTTTGAGGCTCAATTTTTTGTAATTCCAGGTTGGCTTTCAGTGGCGCGCGTGTGACGGCATCGACCACTTTTCCTTCAAGGACCACGCCGTCTTCCAGGGTGAATCCGTGAGGCTCAAGCCGCTGGTCGATGACATCAATTCCTTCGGGGATTTTTACTTTTGCCCAAGCGATCGATCCGCCGGTGTAGACATCCAGTTGAGCGAGGACCACAGGGTCTCGTTTCCCGACGGAACTCATGCCGACGGGAAGTTGTCTTTGCCGCTTTCGGCTTTCCGGGTTCCAGACCACGAAGAGCCAGTCGATTTTTGCCTTTTCCGCTTTCTCTTTGTCGCCGTTCGGATTCAGCCAGAAACTGCGACCAATCCCGTCATGAAGGACAACCCGTTTAAAGGGAGTATCGATTTCGGCAAAGTCATCCAGAACCTTTTGAAACGCTTCCGTATCACCACGACATTCGGCGTGGGACTGTCCGCCGCCGAAAGGTGGCCCTTCCCAATAGGCAATACGACATTGTGTGTTAAATACGGAGACCGCGCCTTTCGGCCAACCAGGATCAGCGACGGGATCATTCCCTTCACCACCGGTGATCAGTCCCCACGCCGGGTTGCTGGAAACACCTGCGATGGCGATCACCACAGCCGCCATACACCAATTTTTCATCCATAATGTTCGTTGACGAGCGTGTTGCATGATGAGCTCCTTATCAAAGACGATTTCAAGGAAATAAGGGACGCGTGCTTTTTCCAACGGGTCTAAACACCGCGAGAATAACGGTGGCTTCTCGCAACGGTTATTGAATTGCCTCTTAAGACATCATGTCGACACGAAAAGTTCCTGGCAATCGGAACAAAGTGGAAACGTGGCCGACGCTGCTAGCGTCGGACCACTAATTTTACTTGGGAAATCACGATTTCAGAGAATTTTCGCAATTCGCACAAAATTACTGGCGTGTTTTCCTGAAAAAAACGCATGTCGTTGTAGTGGGACGTTTGAGTTAGTCGTTCAACAGCGGTCGCCCCGGCAACGAGGTCTCAATCGGATTCCAATTGGGCGACGGTCCTTTGGATGGCGATCCTCGTCACGTTCATCGCAAGTCCAGCAATCGCAAAGGCCGGGGGGGTTTGGTGACGGAATCAGTACTTCTCACCCGTTTGCATATTGTTTCATGTTAGACGAATCATCGATTGAAATAGCGAACCCTGATACATCCCGCTTGTCGAAACGGTCGCGGCTCCATACCAGGCGATGATCGTTTTTGCCGTCAAGTCGACTGTCGTTGGAAACGAGACTCTACGGAAATCCAGCGTGTTGGTTCCAGTATTACTTGGGGTGACAGTCACGTTGGTCGTGTTATTCATAAACACAAACAAATTTGTCGTTCCGTTCGCGCCGATCAATTGTTCCGTATTCGATCCCGTATTGAATGTGTTAGCCCCTGCCCCCCCGATCAGAGTATCCGTGCCTGAACCCGCCGTGAGCACATTGATTCCTGTTGAGCCAGACGCATCCAATGTCACATTCGGCCCCGCGCCCGCCGTGAGTTGGTTTGCACCGCCGGCGTTGGTCGAACCAATCACACGCTGAAACGCGTTCGCATCGACGCCATTCTGGACATAGACTCGTCGTTTTGTTTCCGATGCCAGCCACAACGTGTCCTTCGGATCATTCACCCCGCCGCTCGTTGCCAAATTCACTTGAAGTGGGGTAGCAGGAGCGGATGTCACACGAGAGAAGTCGAGCGTGTTTGTTCCCGTACCCGGCACGATCGTGTCGAGCGAAATCCCGATGGCGTCGCCGAATTTGTAGGCGTTGGCCCCGCCCCCCCCTTCAAAACGTCGTTTCCAAAATTCCCTGCTGTCAGCGTGTTCGTCCCCAACGAACCAGAAGCATCCAGTGTCACATTCGGCCCCGCGCCTGCCGTCAGTTGGTTTGCACCGCCGGCGTTGATTGAACCAATCACACGCTGAAACGCGTTCGTATCGCTGCCGCTCGGAACATAGACTCGTCGATTCGTTTCAAAAGCCAGCCATAAAATGTCTTGTGAGTCATTCACACCACCACGAGTTGCCAGATTCACTTGAAGCGGGGTATCGGGTGCCGACGTCACGTTTGAAAAGTCGATCGAGTTTGTCCCCGTTCCTGGCACGATCGTATCGAGCGAAACACCGATGGCATCACCGAATTTGTAGCTGTTCACCCCCGATCCCCCTTTCAATATGTCATTTCCAGAATTCCCTGCGGTTAACGTGTTCGTTCCTGATGATCCCGAGGCATCCAAGGTCAAATATTGCCCCGAGCCCCCTGTCAGCGCATTATTTCCTGTCCCGCCGATGACCGCTTGAAACAGCCTACCCTGACCTGTTCCGACCGCTGAAACAGTAGCAGTCCCATACGAGCCGATTGCCGTGTTCGCGGACAAATCGACAGTCAACGGCGATGACACTTTTCGGAAGTCAAGAGTGTTGGTTCCCGAATTGCTTGGAGCGATCGTGACGTTGGTGGCGTTAGTGGAAAAAACGAATGAGTTTGTGGTTCCATTCGTACCGATCAGTTGATCGATCCCTGTTCCCGTATTGAAAATATTATTCCCCGCTCCACCTGTCAGAGTATCGGTACCCGAACCGGCCGTTAAAACGTTGTTGCCTTGGCCTCCATCAACTGAAACGATGTTCGACAATTGTGCAGGAGCACCCGTATAGACTCGGAAACTTGTCGCGAAAGCCAATGCCGTTGCATCCGTCGTACCATCCATCGTGGCAAGATTGACGATGAGATCCGTCGTCAATGCCGAAAAGTTGAACCTGTCCGTCGCGTTCCTGTTTGGTTGAACCACGGTATTGAGATCAACGCCAGTGGGAGCCGGAAAGACATAATGATTATTTCCCGATCCGCCTTTCAGCGTGACATTCCCTTTTGAGCTACCGGTTAAAACGTTCACTCCTGAGGAACCGGATGCATCCAGTGTGACATTCTGCCCAAACCCCGCCGTCAGAGTATTCGTCACCTTTCCACCGATCAAATTGATATTTGACGAAATCGTGTTCGAAGTCAGAGCGAGATTGAGATTGATATTATTCTTGTTAATTTCCTGATAGGCCGTCGTCCCAAGATTTAGTTGAACATCCGAACTCGTTGAAAAGTCCAGTTTGTCCAGGTTGCCAATTCCGGTTATGTCATCGACGACGACATTGCCAATAAAGTTTGTAGAAACGAAGTCGTAAACATTGTTTCCTGTCGCACCGACGGAGTTGCTTCCTACATAGGAACCAACCAACGCGATTCCGCCATGAAATGCAGAAACGCCTTGATTAAAGCCCTGATTCGTTGTGTCAATACGAATCGTGTCGTTATTGTTATTAGTCCATACTTGGATTGAGTTGAAGGAAGCGAGATTTGCGGTCACGTCATAATCCGCTTGGCCATTGATTGTCGTCGCTCCCGACCCCTTCAGAAAGAAATCCATCTTTGATGGCTGGCCACTGGTCAGATGGTATTCGAGCGTAACGTCATTTGTCGCTCCACTGGACGAATCGGCCACGACCAGTGTACCTCCCGGCACAACCATTGCCGTAATATTCGTCAGCAGCCGACGACTTTCCAAGATTTGAACATCTGCATAGGACCTGGCCGCTTGAACTGAACGGCGACCGCGTGGAACACAAACATTGACTCCGCCTCGACACAATTCACCTAGCCAACTCATCAACAGCATAGACTCGGTCCGCTCTTCATAAATAGATTATTATTCGCCGGTTGTTACAGTTATACGTATTTACAAACGAGTTGAGTTAACTCAGTTCGTTACATCAATCCGATCGATCTTATCGGATTGAACAACCCTTATTCGCGGCCCTGATCACTCTGTTCGGATGATGGTCGTCGCTAAAATATGCGTCAATCGATAGGCCGCATGTTTCATAAATAAAGAATCATAATCTTGGACGGAAGGTGAATACTCGACGTACGCGGGTCACATTCCAACGCAAAACGCAGAACTTGCAAAACAGGCATCGGTTTGAGATGCGTGCCAACACCAGCACAGATTTGCCAAACACTTCTCAGGTATGCCTTGTTGTTGTATTGGGGTTGAAAATCGGTACTGGCTGGTTGACAGAATTCGAAGCGGAGCTTCAAAGAGGGCGTTCCCAAGCAGGAGCTTGGGAACGAGTGAAAAAAGTGGGAACGAGACAAAACTGGCTTGGAGGTGATTAGGGATTGCTCGGGCTGAAGTCCAAGCTACGATGATCTGAGGAAACCGTGCTTGCTTGCTTTTGACGTTGGCCGTAGAAATTGTGTGGAAGTTGATCACGTTTTGACAAAAGGAACTTCGCGATGAAACAATCCAGCGCTTCATACCTGCCGCTTTTGTTGCTGCTTGCAGCGACATCGGTCGCCGATGACAAATCCGTTTCGTCTACTTCTTCGCATACAGTTCAGCTCGACAAATGCCACATTACGTTGAAAGAGCATGTAACACTGGCTTCAGATCGAAACGGGATCGTGAAAACGGCGGAATATGAGGAAGGGCAATCGGTCAAGAAAGGATGCCTGGTGGTCCTGATCGCCGACGAAGTCGCCCAGGCGAATCTCGCGGCAGCCAAAAAGAAAGCCTCGAATGAGAATGAGCTGAATTTTGCTCGGATCGCAAAAAAACAGGCAGACAGCGAGCATGATCGGATGGTCAAGGCGAACGAGGAAGCAGAGAAAAGGGGGGGGCAAAAACCGGTCGCCCAAGTGGAAGTCGACAAGGCTCAATTGGCAGCGGACAAGGCGGGGATCTCGATTATTGCGGCGGAGCACGAAATTTCCTTGAACAAACTGAATGCCGCCGTGACTGAGGCCGAGCTCAGAACCTATTCGGTCCTGGCAGAATTCGACGGGACGGTGACTAAGATGTTTAAGAAGAAGGGTGAGGCAGTCCGGCAGGGTGATCCGGTCGCAGAGATTGTTAATCCCAAACATGTTCGTATTGAGGGATATGTCCCCTTGAAATATCTCCGATATGTCAAAGAGGGAGCGAAGGTTAGGGTTCGGTTATCCGAAACGGATCTTGACCATTTGGGGTATCAGGAAGAAGACGACAGGAAACCGTTTGAAGGGCAGATCACATTTGTCGATGAAGTTTCCGATCCGATTGACGGGACAACTCGCATTTTTGCCGAAGTCGAAAACCGGGAGAAAGTCGAAAAGCAGGTCAAAGTCGAAAGTCGGGTCAAATTTATTCTGCGAGCGGGTCTGGAAGCGAACATGGATATCTTCGTGGACGACGAACCAACGACCGCCCGTTCGCAACCAACAAAAGACTTGGAAAATGCAAGAAAAGAACTCACGCCGACCTCAGACCAAAAATAGTCCACCACGCCGGAATATCGGAATATCATCGTCAGTCGGATTGTGGTTCAAATCAGATCGCAATAATTTGAAGAGCACGGGCGAGCAATGACGCACGCCAGTGGCACACAAGAACAATACCCGTTTCAGCGGACGCAGGTGACCGAACATGTCGATGGCGATTCCGACTCAAGAGATGCGATCGTCTCAGCGGCCTGTACCGCTACGAGCTCGGAACGATCTTGTCGTCAAACAGATCGAATTTCAGGGGGTTTCGCACTATGTCATCAAAGACCCAGTCGGATTGACGTATCATCGTCTTCGAGCCGATCAGTACCGAGTTCTCAGGCTATTAGACGGTGAGAAGAATCTTGAGACGATTCGTGACGAGTTAGTGATTGAGTTTCCTGCGATCAGTCCGACATTGACGGACACTCAGTTGCTGGTGGCGGACCTGCATCACAAGGGATTGGCCTACAGTACTCGTCCCGGCCAGGCTGCCGCACGAATCGAGCAAAGCCAAAAGAAGCGTCGGCAGAAGGTCTTCAGTGGCATCACGAATATCCTATCAGTGCGACTTCCCGGCTGGGATTGCGACCAGTTTCTTGGTTGGATGGTTCCGTACACAAGGTGGATGTATCACCCCGTCACAGCGGTGATTGCCATCTTGTTCGTCTTGAGTTCATGGCTGTTACTGGCGATCCAGTTTCGTGCGTTTCAGGCGGGATTGCCGGCGTTCAACCAGTTTTTCGGCTGGCCGAACCTGATTTTTCTGTGGATGACATTGGCGTGCTCGAAAATTATTCATGAATTCGGACATGGCCTGTCGTGCAAGATGTTCGGCAGCGAATGTCATGAGATGGGTGTGATGTTGCTTGTCGGCAGCCCGTGCCTGTACTGCGATGTTTCCGATTCGTGGATGTTGAAGAATAAATGGCCACGCATCCTGATTGGTGCGGCCGGGATGATGATCGAAATTGTGCTGTCTGCATTTGCGATTTTCTTCTGGTGGATGACAGAACCCGGTTTATTCCATTACTTGTGCTTGAACGTCTTTTTCGTGACGACCGCCACAACGGTGATCTTTAATGCCAATCCGCTGATGCGGCTTGACGGTTATTACATGCTGAGCGACTTTCTTGAAATTCCAAATCTTCGTCCGAAGGCCGATAAGCTGACTCAGGAAATGGCGGCCCAATTATGCCTTGGAATCGAGCCTCGGCATGACCCGTTTATGCCTCAGACGAATCGGCACTGGTTTATCATTTATGCGATCGCATCGAAGTTTTACGGTTGGTTTGTCTTGTTTGGAATCCTGATGTTCCTGTATACGGTGCTGAAGCCGTATGGGTTGCAGAGCATTGGACAATCGATGGCTGTCTTTTCCGTCGTGGGAATTCTGGTACAAATGGGAATGACTTCTTATCAACTGCTCTCAACGCCGCGTGAAAAACCGATCCAAAAATGGCGTCTGGCGGTTACTGCAGCGGTATTGGCGGCGATCATCATCCCGCTGGGACTGATCCCAATTCCCTTTATTCAATGGGCCGCATTTGTCATCGAGCCGCACGAGGTGCGGCATGTTGTAACGAAAGTACCAGGCGAACTGGTCAAATTGAGTGTTCAGCCAGGGGACCATGTTCAGGCCGATGAACCGTTGGCCCTTCTGGATGACCCCAGGTTGGAGGATGCAAAACGTCGTTTAGCGAAACAAAAAAAACTTCAGGAAACGGCATTTAACGTCGCCTCAGCTGTCAATGATCGCGCGGAAATGGCGATGGCAAAAGAAGGTTTGAAATCGGTGAATGAGCAGATCGCCGAATTGGACGAGCAGATGAAGCACCTGGTTGTGAAAGCCCCGATCGCAGGGACTGTAATCGCTCCAGATCGAAACCCTGCACCGAAGCTCGATCAGCAAAAAAAACGTCTCGTCGGTTGGACCGGTACGCCGCTGGATGAAAAGAACGAAAATGCGTTTCTAGAAGAGCGAACCCCGTTATTGAGCATTGCGCCATCGGACAAAATGCAGGCGATTTTGTACCTCGATCAGGCAGACCGCCATGATGTCACGATCGGAATGAAGGTTAGTCTAAAGTTTGACCACCTGCCGCAGCACACGTTTCACGGGACGGTAACGCAAATCGCATCGGCCCACTCTGATTTTGCTCCCAAGAACCTGGCATCCAAGAATGGTGGGCTGCTCGCGACCACATCGGATCGTGAAGGTCGCGAACAATTGCAGGAATCGGCCTATCAGGCAACGGTGCTGCTCGATGAGTCTCCAGAGTTACTGACTCCTAATCTGCGAGGTTTTGCCAGGTTCATGGCAGCTCGCCGTTCGGCGTTCGGATGGGGCTGGCGGTACATCCGACGCACATTCCATTTCAAGATGTGACCGACTGCCGATTCTGGTTCGTTTTGCAAGTCCCTTCATTGTGAGCCGGTTTGGAGATAAAATCCTCGTCAGCTCGGCCTTGATTGAAACAAAACGTAATTGATTTCAGGAGGAAACAATGAATAACAGAGGCTGGTCGATTCTCGTGACTTGCGGGCTCGTCGTCGCATTTGGACTGAATCTTTTGGGTCAAGACGGGCCAAGACCAAAAAAGGCCCCTGCAACTTTTGATGCGAAATTTGAAACAACCGCAGGTAATTTTGTGATTCATGTCGAACGAGAATGGGCACCAATCGGTGCCGATCGGTTTTACCATCTCGTCACGACAGGCGTTTACGACGACTGCAAATTTTTTCGAGTTGTTCCTGGATTCATGGTTCAATTCGGAATCAATGGCGACCCCAAGATTGCAGCCAAATGGCGTGATGCCAAGATGAAAGACGACCCTGTGATGAAATCCAACAAACGTGGATTTGTCACATTCGCCAAACTGGGACTTCCAAACAGTCGCTCGGCGCAGATTTTCATCAGTTACAAGGACAATTCGTCACTCGATTCCCAGGGATTTGCGCCGTTCGGCAAAGTCACCGAGGGGATGGATGTGGTCGATAAAATCAATAGCGAGTACGGAGAGAAGCCGGACCAGATGGAGCTGCTTGCTCGTGGCAACGACTATTTGAATGAAAAATTCCCAAAACTCGATGGCGTTAAGAAAGTAACGATTGTCGAGAAATAGACCTACTTTTTATCGGAATTGCGATCTCTATGCCGTCGTCACGTACTCACGCTCAACCATCATTTGTCGTTCGTGCCGCCACGTTACGGGATGTTGAGGCACTGGGTGAGTTCATCGAGCCGTTCGTCGAACAGGGCCGGTTATTGCCACGCACTCACGATGAACTGGAAGAACTGACGCGACATGGTTTTGTCGCGGTCCTTGCTAAGAAAATCGTTGGTTTTGCGGCATTGGAAATCTATTCCGTGAAACTTGCTGAACTGAGAAGCCTGGCAGTCTCGCCCGATCATCAAGGGCAAGGGATCGGTAAAGCACTCGTCCACGCATGTATTGATCAGGCCAAGAAACAGAACGTGTTTGAGGTCATGGCGATTACCTCCTCGGATGAATTCTTCCAGAGGTGTGGATTCGATTTCACTTTGCCCGGTGAAAAGAAAGCATTGTTCCTTCAGACTAGAGAGACCTACTAACCAGTATGCCACGCGCGAAGCCGTCATCGAAATCCCAATCAAGCTCAAGAGGATCAGCCAAGCCGCCGGTCCCCAAACGTCCAACTCGCGCGAAGCCCCGTGCTGCCACCAAGCCTGGCGAAAAGAAGCCACGGCCTGAAAAACCGTCGACTCCGACGCTGATGTCGTTACTCGCCGAATCGCTTCGTGACCGAACATTCTTAAGACTGGTCCTCAGCCAACCTCTTTCCAAGTCTGACACTGCGATCTCAAAAGTGACGGTCCGACTGATCGAAGTCGGTGGTGAAACGAAGTATCAATGGACAGTCAGGTCCAAGTCTCAAGAACTGCACGACAACCTGACCGCAGATGAGTTGATTGCGCAGACGAAGAGCGTTTTCGGTGTGAATTTTGGCGATGCGCATGTCTTCACCACGGAAGCCGATTTGACCATTCGCTGGAATTATGGCAAACCTCAGAAAATCAAACGGAAGCCGCCGACTCAGCAACCGACTGAGGGGGAAGGCCACAATCGGCAGAAGCAATATTTAATACCAGCGGGCGTTCCCTGCCCGTTCCTGATCGAAATCGGAGTGATGTTGCCCAGCGGCCAGGTGCGACCGGCCATGTATCACAAGTTCCGGCAGATCAACCGATACCTTGAGTTCGTTGAGGATATCCTTCCGCAACTGCCAGCAACCGGACCGATCCACATTGTCGATTTTGGTTGTGGCAAAAGTTATCTTACGTTTGCGCTGCACCACTTGTTGACGACAATCCACGAACGTGAAGTGTCACTTGTTGGCCTGGATGTGAAGTCGGACGTCATCGAAGACTGTACACGGATCGCCAAGACATTGAATTGCGCCGGCCTGGAATTCCACATCGGCCGAATCGAAAGCTACGTTCCGTCAAAGCACGTTCATCTGGCAGTCTCTTTGCATGCCTGTGACACCGCCACGGATGATGCACTGGCTGCGGCGTTGCGATGGGAATGCGATGCAATCCTGGCGGTTCCCTGCTGTCAGCACGAAGTCTGTCACGCGATCGGGAAACAGACACTGCCAGGACTGACGGAATACGGGATTCTGAAGGATCGATTTGCTTCTCTGGCGACCGATGCACTGCGAGCACAGTTTCTGGAACTACATGGATACAAGACACAAGTCCTGGAGTTCATCGAAACAGAGCATACCCCCAAGAACCTATTGCTACGGTCGGTCCGCAGGCAAGATCCAAAGGCCATCGATATGACCTCAAGACAAGAAGCGTACGAAGGCTTGAAAAAAGTTCTTGGGATCAGCGAATGGCATCTTGAGCGAGTTGTCTCGAAGTAACAGCGGTTGGGGCAAACTCTGAAGCAGCAAACGGCATGACCCGACGAAGGAATCGAATATCGGTTGATTCCCCGTGAGTCTGACGGCGGGTTCGTCGCCAATCAAAATAGACGATTCGGTCATGCCAGGATTCCGTTCACGATGTTTCCATGGATGTCGGTCAGTCGATAGTCACGGCCCTGGAATCGGTATGTGTGACGCAGATGGTCGAAGCCCAGTAGATGTAGCAACGTGGCATTCAGGTCGTGGACATGGACAGGATCGGCGACGACGTTAAATCCGAACTCGTCGGTCTGTCCGTGGATATGCCCCGCTTTGATTCCGCCCCCGGCCAGCCAGACACTGAAGCCTCGGTTATGATGGTCACGACCGTCGTTGCCCCCCTGCACCATCGGAGTCCGGCCGAATTCACCACCCCAGACGACGAGTGTGTCTTTGAGTAATCCTCGCTGTTTGAGGTCGCGAACAAGCGCCGCACTCGCCTTATCAGTGTCGAGGGCATTCTGTTTGACCCCGGCAGTCAGATTGCCGTGCTGGTCCCAGACTTCATTGAAGAGCTGCACAAATCGAACGCCACGTTCCGCCAGGCGACGTGCCAAAAGGCAATTGCGCGCGTAACTCGATTCTTTCGGATCTTTGATGCCGTACATTTCTAAAGTCTCTTTCGACTCGCCGCGGAGATCCATCAATTCCGGAGCACTGGTTTGCAGGCGAAACGCCATTTCATAGCTCTGGATTCGCGCCGCAGTTTCCGCGTCGCCGACGGTTTCCTGAGTCATCCGATTGAGTCGTTGCAGAGCGTCGAGCGAGGCTCGCTGTGTTTCTGCATCGATCCCCTTTGGGTTCGAGAGATAAAGTACGGGATCACCCGCGCTGCGCAGCGGAATGCCCCCGTACATTGTTGGCAGAAAACCACAACCGTAATTACTGGCTCCACCGCTTGTCCCCTTGGCACTGGTCAGGACGACAAATCCTGGCAGATCTTCGCATTCTGAACCAAGCCCATAGAGAGTCCATGAACCGAAGCTGGGCCGGCCAAATTGTTGCGAGCCGGTGTTCATCATGATCTGGGCAGGGGCGTGATTCACGGCGTCTGTTTGCAGAGACCGGATCAGGCAGATCTCGTCGGCGATGCTGGCCGTATGTGGTAGAACTTCGCTTAATTCCATCCCGCACTGACCATGTCGTTCGAATTTGAACTTAGGCCCCAACAGTGCCGAGTTTGGATTGATGAACGCCGCCCGATAACCCTTTAATAGTTCGGCGGGAGGAAGCTGCCCGTTTCGCTTCGTTAATTCCGGCTTGTTGTCGAATAACTCCAGATGGCTGGGTGCCCCGGCATTAAACATGTAAATCACACGTTTTGCCTTGGGTGGAAAATGAGGCTGGCGAACCGCGAGCGGATTATCAGTTTGGGAAGCAGCAATCGACTGACGACTTGCGAGAGCACCGGCGGCGATCCCGGCAAGTCCCAGTCCGCAGTCTTTCAGGAACCAGCGACGACTGAGATATCGAGCCATCGCGTCTTCAATCTGTTTTGTGTAATCCATAGTAACCTTCAGTTCTTGTTAACCGTTTCATCGAGATTCAGCAGGACGCGTGAAACCAGCGTCCAGGCGGCAGCATCTTGTGGTGTCGTCTGCGGCGGGATTTCCGGTAGTTTCGTTGCGTCGCCGGTGGCCACTTCACGAATATCCAACCATCCGTCTGCCAAACGTTGGCGACGTGATTTCAACAAGGCGAGAACCTCTTCCCGTTCTGCCGATGTCGGTAAGCGTGACGTACAAAGCCGGAAGGCGTAGCTGGCACGCTGTGAATCATCGGAGCCTCCTTCTCGCAGGATTCGTAACGCCATTGCTTGCGCCGATTCAACGAAAATGGTTTCGTTCAATCCCGCCAGAGCCGACAAAGGTGTGTTGGAACGAACTCGACGAGCACAGGCCGAATCGCTGTTCGGGGCATCGAAACTCGACAGTACCGGGTCTGGCATGGATCGCTTGCGGAATGCATAAACAGTACGTCGGTAGCGTTCAGGACCCGTTGTTGGTTTCCAGTAGCCAGGATAGACGTAGTTGTAATCCAGCACGTTTTGCGGAACGGGTGGGATGATGGCCGGTCCACCGATTCTGTGCGTGATCAGGCCGGAAGCACTGAGGGCGATGTCTCGCACGACTTCCGCTTCGGCTCGAAAACGGGGTCCGCGAGCGAGCAGATGATTGCGGGGATCTCGTTCCCGCAACTCCGGCGTGACCGCCGAGCTTTGCTGGTAGGTCGCACTATTAACGATAGTGCGAATCAGGTGCTTCTGACTCCAGCCATGCTCCATGAAATCGACCGCCAACCAGTCGAGCAATTCTCGATACTCGGGGATGGCGGCCCGAGTCCCGAAATCCTCAGACGTTTCAACCAGCCCCTCACCAAAAATCGCCTGCCAGACCCGATTGACGGCCACTCGTGCCGTCAGTGGTGACCGTTTGTCTGCCAGCCAGCGAGCAAACGCCAGACGGTCACAAGGCCCGTTTGCATCCAAAGCATGAAAGGCGGCTGGCGCGTGTGGCAACACGATTTTTTGCGGTTTGTCCCAACCACCTCGGTCAAGTAAGTGTGTCGGACGGACGCGATCCCCCTGGCGTTCAGCCAGATGCAGAACCGATGTGAGCGCCGTCGGGTATTGTTTCCATAAAGCATCGATCTCGTCATTCAGCGATTTCAGATCGGGAACGGACATTCGCCAGGCGGTGAAGATCGCAGACGTTTGTTCGGCTGTCCGTTTTTCGACCGGCGTCTGCATGGCCTGCACCGCCGCATAATTGACGGGCAGCACGGCGGGGCTTGGAGCGTTTGTCAGGCTGATCCGCATGCAGACAAGCATGTCATTTGTTCGAACGGCGAGTTTAAACTTTGTTCCCTCAGGCAGATCCAGCGGTTGCTCAAACTGAACGGCTGCGACACTCGGCTGGTTGCGTCGACCGATTCCGCGATCCGCTTCCCAGGAAGTCTCATCAGTACCATCAATGAGATACGCCACTGGTCCTTTCGATTTTTTGTCTTCCTTCTGGTCCGGCTCAGAAAAATCGGCAGTCGCGTTGACCAGTTTGAGTTTTTCCCAGGCCTCGCTCCCCGGTTTTTGTATGGTCGTCTCAATTTCGGTGACACCCCAGATCCCCGCTGGTCCACGACCGGGTCCACCAAACGGCAAATCGCCATGCGTCAGGGCTTCCAGCCGAAGTCCGGTCACCCCTTTTAGTGGAGGTTGCGAAATCAGGAAAACATCATTGCTCGGATGACCCCGCATCAGGATCGACTTGTCGCCGAGCTGCGTCGGGTGATTCAGTCCGCTATTACTTCCCATTTCAATGGCTTCTAAAGGAGTCCACGTCAATTGCTGCTTCAGAACATCATTTTCCCATGCCGCCAATTCCTGTTGCCATTGCGGATGCTGAGCACGAGCACGGTCTTCAATGTCGCGGATCGACTTCTGTAAATTTTGAATTTGTTGTTTCTGTTCAGGTGAGTAGATCCACGATTGAGCTTCGTACGAATTATTCAAAAACGCAAACATCCCGTAATACTCGTCCTGAGTAATCGGATCGAACTTATGGGAGTGACACTGAGCACACTGAGTGGAAAGACCGAGGACCGCTTTTCCCAGGCAATCCATCCGATCAAACATCTCGACCATGCGAAATTCCTCGGCGACAATTGCACCTTCTTCATTGAGCATACTGTTGCGCAGGAATCCAGTAGCGATCACCTGGTCCTGAGTCGCGTTCGGCAGCAGGTCGCCAGCGATCTGTTCGATCAGGAATTGGTCATATGGAAGATCTCGATTCAGAGCATTAATGACCCAGTCCCGCCAGATCCATTGATCACGTTGCACATCCTTTTCATACCCATTCGTGTCAGAATACCGGGCCACATCAAGCCAGTGTCGAGCCCATTTTTCGCCGTAACGTTCACTCTTCAGCAATGAATCAACCGTCGCCGCCAGTCCATTTTTCTCGAACTCTTCGACCTCTTTCGGCGAGGGAACGAATCCAACCAGATCCAGGTAAACCCGACGACAAAGTGTCGATGCAGGAGCGGAAGGCGACACCGGGACATTCAAAGCCTGAAGTCGAGACTTGACAATCGCATCGACCGGATTCGCCGGACCACCAGCGGGCAAACTCACCTTTTGCGGAGGGACAAAAGCCCAATGAGTGGCATAGTTCGCACCCTGACCAACCCAGCGTTTAAGCGTT
This sequence comes from uncultured Schlesneria sp., assembly GCA_903834925.1. Taxonomy (GTDB): domain Bacteria; phylum Planctomycetota; class Planctomycetia; order Planctomycetales; family Planctomycetaceae; genus Schlesneria. The sequence continues at coordinate 35,663 of CAILLA010000238.1, read as the reverse complement.
TCAATCTGTTGTGGTTTCAGCGGCTTGTTCTCTTTCGGAGGCGGCATGACTTCCGCCGGATCGGTCGAAGTGATTCGGCGAATCAAGCTGCTGACATCCGGCTTACCAGGGACAATAGCAGGCGTTCCCGAATCGCCCCCTTTGAGAGCGACCTCACGGATATCCAAGCGAAGCCCGCCCTGCCGAGTCGCCTCATCGCCACCATGACACGCGGTGCAATGTTCAGCAAGGATCGGTTGAATATCCCGTTGATAATCAACCGTCTGAGCCTGAGCAGATTGGCTGCCGAACGGAGCGACCAATGTTGCAAGGAAAATCAAAGCCGATACAGAAAAGCATTTCATAGCAGGCTCAATCTGGGTTGGCGGGACCGGATACAGTGCCATCAATGCGTAGGAATCAATGGCAGGGAAAGCAGAGCCGGATTTCAGGAGGACGTTCATCGTACAAAACCCAGACGGCTGCACACAACCGGTCGTGTTCCATTATTGGGTTTATTCAATCAACAACACCGGTTTTCAATGGCGAATCTTCGACCGCTTGCGTTTCGAAAGTCCTTGGTGAAGTCGATACCCGGGGTGGCGCTCGAAGACGAACTTGCCCCGAGCTGATATGCGTCAACCCTTCGGGCTGAAGACACAGGTGATCAAGTTTCACGTTCTCCACTAACTCCACGTCGGTGGAAGCAGCGACTGAATGGTTATTTGCTCATGCTGTGGGACGCTCTGGGATGGAATAATCTTTATCAACATCGTGCATTCCCGTACTTACCAGGCGCACGCACCACGCGATAACTAATGTTACCGCCACCGCTACGACGACAAAGACACCGAAGCCTCCGACGTTCGCGGCTTCCGTGTGACGCGGATACAAGCCGGCAAAATCGACGGCACTGATTCGAATGGCTTCTCGAATTACCGAGACACCGAAAAGCGTCATTAACGAACCGATTGTTGAAAGTGACAAGCCAAAAACTTCCAGTCGATTTGATCGCCATTGAAGGCTCCAACCGATCGTCTGCAAGATCGCACCGCTGATGGCTAATAAAACATAAGGAAGGGAAAATGTCCCGAACACAAGACTTCTTGGTGCTGCGCCGGACAGTGCGACGTAACCAGCTGCCGCCAACATTGCCGTGACCAGTCCGCAAATCGACATTCCCGCCAGTTCACGGGGGCCTGCGACGGTGCTGCTGTCTGAATGATGCGATTGGCGATAATTCAATTGCCAGCCAACAATCACCGACATTGTTGCGAACGAACCACCGATCCAAACGAGCATCCTCAGAATGACCGCGACTACGGAAAACGGTAAGCGTCCAGTCGTGTAGATGTCCGGCCAATTCGCCTCGCTGTTTGCCAGCAGATGATTGATCGTCCAGCAGAAGCCGACGAAAACGAAGCTGCTTGAAGTTGCCAGGACGACCGCGACTCGCACGGCATACGGCCAAGTCCATAACATTCGGCTTTTGATCAGATACAAAAGATAGAACGCGACAATCAGGACAGGAACAACCACGCCCCAGCGCCACCATAACAAGAGATTCGCGGTGTAGAACTGATATTGATAGACAATCTGAATGAACAATAACGGAGCGACACCCGCCGTGATGGCAGCGCTCAGCAAGAACGGCATCCAGTCGCGTAGGGTTGCTGCTAACGGTTGTTCGATCAGGTGCGTCGTGCAACCCTGACGGATGGTGGCCCAGGTCAGATACAGACTGCCTGCAAGGACATAATGCATGAACGTCTGGTGCAGGACGAACGTCAACAGAAATAGGTTCACATAGACTGCGGTCGGATGTGGTAAGCCAAATGGAAAGATGGCATTCATGGCGTTGACCAGCCCTTTTGTTCATTCGTGTTGACGAGAAGTTGTCCGTTTTCGGTTCTGCGCGAAGTCGCCCGGTGCGGTTCCGGCTTCGCTTAGCCAGTCCGCGATTTGTGCAAGCGTCTGGGGATTCTCGCTGGCTGGCCAACTGTCCGGTCGCATCGAGCCGGACCAGTTAATGAACTGCACGAGCGACTCAACTTCGACGGCTGTTCCTGCGAACGGCGGCATAAATGGCTTTGTGTGTTGGAGTTTTGCAAAGTTGATCCGCATCTGATTCTCGTCCCACGAACCTGTCAACTCCGCGACGGCGTTAGTTCCGTGGACCGTGTGGCAGACGCTGCATTGCCGACGAAAGACTTTCGCACCGATGCGGACCTGGTCGTTAGGATATTGTGCATCCTGCCGAAGGCCATATCGATCATTGCCCAGGCAGCCAACCTCTCGTAACAGGGCGACTTCATCCGGCTTGATCGAGTTCGAATACAGCAAATGACGAATGGAGTATGGTTTGCGTGAGCCTTCGCGGACGAATTCGCCTCCTGCCGTCGCTCCAAACGCCAGCATCAGCATCAGCGATGACGTGGCTCCATTGATATACAAACGCTGCAGGACCATTCCAATCAGTGCGTAAGCTCCAATCGCCATTGACGAACCGATTGAAATGCTAAAGAACAGCATCATTGCCGGGCTACCCCCAAGGACCCAGCTACGACTGTCTGCTGGCATGACAGCGAGAAACCAGACACCCAAAAACGGCATGAGCACCATGGGTATCAACAGATGCGCCGCGCGGTTGATCAAGGAGGTTCGTGCTTCTCGATCGAGCGAACCCATCATGTTTGTCACAACGCACGCGGCCAGGGCAGAGAGCGTCATCGAGACGACGGTTCGAAACAACAGACTCGGCCAGAAGCTCGGGTTAAAAAAGCCGTCAAAAACGTTTCGCGTTTCCAGCCACCGACCGGGCGTCAGTTGCCACGACAAAATTCCGTTGATTACAAACAGGCTCATCCACGATGCAATCGCATAAATCGCCAGCAGCGTCATCGCGGTATGGTCGTTCAATCGGGAATGGTATCGGTAGAAACAATATCCCGAGACGATTTCGAGACAGAAGAAGGTCCACTCGGTGGCCCACAACCAGTGGAAGTTGTCGACCATGGCACCGATCGTGGCAGGACTAACCTGGATTGCCGTGAACCAGATTCCCACCCCTGTCAGTGCTCCAATCACAAAACTCATCAAGACGAGAAGCTTGAAATAGCCTTCGACAAACCGGCGAGCGTGAGGCTCACGCCCTGTCATCGCCAGCCATTGGAAATAACAGAGTAATATTCCACCGCCCACTGCAAATTGGGCGAGAAAGACATGCACAATCGCAACACCCGCCATTACCAATCCTGGCATCAGTGGGCCGTAATCATTGATCGGATAGACGTCTGACATTTCATGAGTCCTCTCTTTAGAGTTATAGTGCGAACGTCCTGTAGAAACACGCACAACACTCAAACCATCTGACAAAATTTGGCACAGAAACGGTTTGGATGAGGCCCCAATCGATACGATGAAACGGAGACAAGAATGCACCAGACAAATCCCAAGGTTGATGCGGTTCTTGCCAAAGTAACGAAGTGGCAACGCGAATTTGAGAAACTGAGAACGATCGCTTTGGATTGCAAGCTTTCCGAAGAATTGAAATGGGGTCAGCCTTGTTTTACACACCAGAATCGAAACATCGTGCTGATTCACGGATTCAAAGAGTATTGCGCGTATTTGTTTTTCAAAGGTGCCCTCATGAAGGATCCCAATGGAATTCTCATTCAGCAAACGGAGAATGTGCAGGCCGCTCGCCAGATTCGATTCACCAATGTCCGCGAAATCGCTTCGATGAATGCGGTCTTGAAAACGTATATTCTTAATGCCATTGAAGTCGAAGAATCTGGATTGAAAGTATCATTGAAGAAGACGATCGATTTCGACGTTCCCGAAGAATTTCGACGAAAATTGGATGAAATCCCCGCGTTGAAAACCGCGTTTGATGAATTGACGCCTGGAAGGCAGAAGGCGTATCTCCTTCACTTTTCCTCGCCAAAACAATCCAAAACCAAGGAGTCAAGAATTGAAAAATGTCTGCCACAAATCTTGAAAGGAGTCGGATTGAATGATTAGCGTCCGGCACAGTCGGTTAATGCGCGTTGGATGACGGGTTTAGAAAAAGGCGGATCGCTTCCGCGTTGGATGAGCGGTTTACACTTGGGTTCAAAGTGTGGCGGTTTTCCGAAGCGGATCATTGTAGACTTTCAATAGCTAAAACTTTTTTTGCGGTGGCGTTAATCGTGATCAAAATCAAACAAGACAAAGAGGCGACCTTCGGTCGGTCGCTTGTGCGAGGTCAGCAGACCTGCACCCAACAGGGATGCCTGCGCATAGCAGTTTTCGTTGTGGGGCTGTTGCTACTTGGCTTGAATGCTCAAGCGGCGTTGCCAGTCGTTGAACCGCAAACGATCGGTTTTGACCCGCAGAAACTAGCTGCGATCGAGGCCGTCATCGCGGAAGGAATTTCTGAAAAGAAGATGCCTGGCTGCGTCGTTTGTTTTGGCCGACGCGGTCAGATCGCCTGGCTGAAAGCCTACGGCAATAAGCAAGTGGAGCCGGCGGTCGTCCCCATGACCACCGATACCGTGTTTGACATGGCGTCGCTCACAAAACCTGTTGCAACGGCAACAAGCATCATGCTGTTGATCGAACGTGGCAAGCTGAGTCTATCCGACAAGGTTTCGACGCTGATCCCCGAATTCGCTGTCAACGAAAAACAGGAGATTACGATTCGGGATTTGCTGATTCACCAGAGTGGCTTGATTGCCGACAACGCCATGGCGGACTATCAGGACGGCCCAGCTGTGGCGATGCAAAAGATTTACGCTCTGAATTTGCAGAACTCCGTCGGTACGAAGTTTGTGTACTCTGATGTCAACTTTATTCTGCTTGGCGATCTCGTGAAGCGAGTCAGCGGGCGGTCAGTCGACGAATTTTCTCAACAGGAGATTTTTGAACCGCTGGAAATGCATGAGACCAGGTATCTGCCGAATGCCGAACTGAAAGCCCGATCGGCACCAACGCAAAAACGCGACGGCAATTGGATTCAGGGTGAAGTCCACGATCCCAGGGCATTCAAATTAGGGGGGATTGCGGGTCATGCCGGTTTATTCTCGACGGCGGAAGATATGGCAATCTACGCCAGTATGATGCTCGACAGTGGAAGAATCGGTGAAACACAAATTCTGAAGCCAGAAACCGTCGTGCTGATGACGCAAGGCAATCGAGTCAGGTCCGGGATTCGTGGACTCGGCTGGGACAAACAGACAAGCTTTTCGATTAACAAAGGAGAAGCACTCACCGAATCTGCCTTTGGACATGGCGGTTTCACAGGTACGGTTTTGTGGATCGATCCTGAACTTGACATCTTCTTCCTTTTTCTCAGCAACCGAGTCCATCCCGACGGAAAAGGGTCAGTGAACCAACTCGCCGGAAAACTTGCAACGATTGTCGCCAATGCCGTTATGAAATCCACTCAATAACCTCCCCAAGGTTTCCTGCATTTTGGGGAATCAAGCGGGTTTTCGGAAAACAGGAACTTCGCCAACTGTTTCGCGAAATCCTGTGACGACACGATTTCTTAAAACACTTCCCGGAACACCACGATGGAAACAAAACCGTGGGGCACGTCATCGCTTTGCCATGGCTAGGTTATTTGACTGATCCTTTACGAGTTTTCGGATCAACTTTGACCATCATTGCATTGCCAGAATAAAAATCGAGTCGATCCAGATGCCTTCCGGTTGTGTCCAGTTGCCGCTCGTCGACCGTCAATGCCATCGACACGGAGTAGCTCCATTTTTTGATCCTACATCCTGCGCCATCCCAAGAACCGTTCCTTTCATTCCGATCACCGACTGAATGTTGTTGTCCTCGGCCCCAGCGACAACAACAACCACATAAAACTGAAAGCGATTGTGCAGGAATTTTCTTAAAGCGTTACTTGTCCGCCGAGCAACACATCTACGGGATTTCTCTCTTGATGGTGAGGACGAAGCACGTTCCGTACAGCAAGCGTTTCCGGTTTCTGAAGAAGTGTATGCTAACTTGCTTCTACTGCGGCCGTTCGTACGAACGCTTTTTTGAAGGCCATCAAGTCGCCGCAGCAATCGAAGTCAGGGAAATGGAGAACATGGCTCAATCCCCATGAATTTGATCTTTTACATCGGATTTTGCGTGCGAGATCTGTTATTTGATGCTGTCGGCCCAATTTGCTGATCCACCTGATTTGAGTGCTCGGTTGGCCAGATGAGCGGCTGCCGCGGCGGAAACACCTGCTTCGATCGGGGCGGTCGGTGTTTTGCGGCTTCTCAGGCAGTCGACCCAATTGGTCAGGTGGACAAGTTCCCCATCGGGTTTATCATAGAAGTCAGCACCGCGAGGTCCTGTTCCCAGAATCCATTCGGATGCTTCGACTTTGGATTTGCGTTCGGGAATCACTTGATAACCGCCTCGATCAACGTGGATTGAGGCTTCTGTTCCCTGAAATTCGATCCGGGCACCGTTTCTTGCGTTGGCAAACGTCCCTTCAAAATGCATCTGAATGTTGCCGGGGTAACTTAGAACTGTTTGCACTGTGTCGGGGGTTTCCCAGACGCCTTCGCTATAAAAATGTTCTCCGATACTGACGGCGTGATCGGGGTGGTCGACGTTCAACACCCAATGCGCGACGTCGATCCAATGGACCATCAGATCAGTGAAGATACCTCCACCAAAATCCCAGAACCAGCGCCAGTTCAGCATTCGATACTCGTCGAAGGGTTGTTCCTTGGCGTTGCCGCAGAACTTTTTCCAATCGACACCGCTGAAATCGAGCTTGGGGATGTTGCGGCGGACTCGGTCCGCATTGCGATTCCAGCTCATATGGACCTTGACCACCTTGCCGATGTGTCCCCCCTGGATCAGTTCGCGGGCTTTGACAATGTGCGGCATTGATCGCTGTTGAGTTCCAACTTGAACGATCCGTTTGTATTTCGTGGAAGCGTCGAGCAGTGCGGCTCCTTCGGACAGATCGTGGGTAAGTGGCTTCTCGACATAGACATCTTTTCCTGCCGCGCAGGCAGCCAGCGTCATGGGAGCGTGCCAATGATCGGGCGTGCCGATGACAACGGCATCAATTCCCTTATCGTCAAGGATCGATTGCCAGTCTTTCGTGACACTGGCCTTGGCGTCAGCAAGTGGTTTGGCCTGTCCGATCGAATGATCGAAGATGTCACAGATCGAAGTGATTTTGACACCGGGGATGGTTTTAAGAACTTCCATCAGCTTTCGACATCGACCTCCGACTCCAATACAGCCGATTTGGATGACTTCGTTAGCAGCCATTGCACGGCCCGGATTCATCATGGTCGCCGCAGTCGCTGCACCTGCTGCGTAAAGGAATTCGCGGCGAGTTTTCTCAAATGTAGCGGATGTCGACATGTCAGTCCTTCCGAATTGAGCGAGGTTCGAGATCAGGATTTGATGAAATCACTGGAAGTGATTTTTTATTGGATCAGGTCCAACGATTTGATTCAATGATCGTGCGATGAAGCTTCGATTACTTCTTTGGTGGATCAATCACTGTCAGGGTCACAGGGCGCGCCGGGATCGAGACCAGCGTGTTGGGTTTGTCGGTTGCCTTCGGGTCTTTATGAAACGGGATCTGAGCCTGACCCAGAATTGCCAATGTATAATCGCCAGCACGCGTGCCTTGTTGGACGTTGATCGAGACCACAGCATCGGTTTGTCCCGGTTGAAGCGTACCGTTGCCAAGTTGAAAGGGTCCTGGGAAATTCAGAGGTTGATAATTGACCGCACCTGTAAATTCTGGCCATAGCCGGTTGAGCTGGATTTTGATTTCGGCCTTTTGGCCTGACTCAACCGTGACCTTCTCGGGAGCAAGCGCCAGGAAATAAGGTGCCTTGTCGCGGATTGCGACGATGAGGTCACGCGTGGGACGACAGCCGACCTGATTTGTGACACGTGTGTGATTGCGAACTTCACGGCGCAGCGTATCGTCCCCTCGTTTGCCGGTTGCAAACAGTTGGATGTTACCTGTTTGTAATTCGGCATTGTCATCGGTCCAAAGGACAAGTGTGCCACGGATGTCGTTTGTGATCGTTAACGGAGCGGCGTGTAATCCGGGTGGAAGATTCTCGGCTGTAATCGTGATCGGGCTATTGAAACCGTCCTTCTGGTGGATGATCACATCAAGGTAGGTGGCCCCCCCCTGGCGGATGTTGATACCGGTCATGTTATTGTCGAAATGTATGGAGGATGCAAAAAAGTCGGGCGTTGCTTTACGGACACTCAAAACGTACTGATAACGGGCTCCGCCTCGCTGGTACGAATCTTTCACCATTAAACGGTACTTTGTTTTCGGGGCAAGCGTCAGCATGCCTGATGGGTCTCGAAGATGTCCGTCGAACGATGCGACGCGGTGACCAAAGTCATCCAGCGAACCTGGTGAATTCCCTTTCTCGTCGATGACTGTCAGGTAGGGATCGGCACGACCGGCGATTCGTTCGCAGTAGACGTCAAAACCGTGAGGGCCTCCTTCTTCGGTTTCGAACGTGAACCAGTCGAGATCCCGTTCGCGATCAAATCGGCCGCTGACGATCGCGGGAAGTGTAATCGGCATGGCCTGTTCACGAGTGTCGTTCGGTTCGACTTCAATCGACGTCGGGGTTTCCGAGATCATGATTGTCTGGGAATTCGCATCAAGGGGGCTCAATTGCTCGCCCACCAGAGTACATGTTGCCGCCGTCGGCAGGACGGAATGATGTGTTGGATGCTCCCGGAACCGATAGGCACCTGTTGTTAGGATGTTTGTTGAGCCCGTGACAGCCAGCCGAATCATGTCGAGCGTATTATCGCCAATCTTCCAGGCTGATGGTTGAGATTCAGATCCCAGATTTCGCCCGAAAATCGTCATTTCGACGGTTTGTCCCGCCTGAATCGCTCGAGGAAAGATGTTTTCAATGATGGGTTTGTCTGTGACAATCAATCGATAAGGAAATCCTCCGCGATAGGTGAGGTCGCGAAGTTCCACGATATACTCACCCTCGACGCTTGCGATGAAATCGATCTGAGGATCGCGGCCGATGTAATCGCTGTTGCTGGCCAACTGACGTCCATCGGCGGAAAACAGGACCATTGTTCCATCGAGTTCTGTGTCCAGTCGGGCGGATTGGCAGTCGATGACAACTCGTTGTCCCGCTGACAATTTCACCTTGAACAAATCCTGGTTATTACCATCCGAGGAACCATTTACCGCAGAGTTGACAGAAATCAGCTGAGCCTTGTCGAACGTGTTGTTCGGCTCGACCTCGCTGATGTCGGTCAAGTTTCGTGACACGGCGAACAATCGAGGATTTGTAATGCCAAACTTTCCCACGGCGCGAACATCGTAGGTACCGGGTGGAACGTCATTCGCCACAGTCACCTTAAACGTTTTCTCTTTGACGAATTCAGCTTTCAAACCAGGATGATCAAAGATGAGTGATTCGGTACCTTCGTTGTCCGCCCCTAAATAGGACAACTCGGCTGACGCCCCAACATTTAGCCCGAGCGGTTCGATCCGATGCAATTGCGGGGATGGAAGTTCAGCGCAAAGAAATGGGGTGAAGTTCAGAGCGAATAGAAAGATCAGCCAATTGGAGACACGTTTCATCAGAGACTTCCGGAAATGCTTACAAACCGCCTTTGACGCCAAATCCAGGATTTGTTCGGGAAAAAACTGCTAATGCTCAGTCGGCGTTGTGACCGTTTCTGCCGCCTGAAACCCGTTGGTTTTATGTGTTCCGTCACAGAAAGGACGGATTTTTGAGGCTCCGCACCGACAGAGTGCAATGTTCTCTTTTCCTGTTGTGTCGTATTGATTTCCCAGGTGATCGGTGAGCTTAACGGGACCAGTCACCAATAATGGCCCATTTTCCCGAGTTTTGATCGTGACCTCCGACATGAACCGCTCCTTTGGAAATTGAATTCTTTGGAATTCGTTTTGACGAATCGAATCGTACGAATGAATCTTATCTCGTTGCGAGGACGGGTCGAAGGGACTGTCGCACAAAATTCGTCACAATTCGATCTCGTCCTCGGCTGAAAATTCGCATAGATTTGGGAATTGTCCGCGTCGTTTGTTAACGTTGATATCCGTTTCGCCGAAGAGGCGGGTTACTCGATCTCGTAAAGAGGGTGGTGGGAATGCTTCACCGAAGAATTTCTTGTGCGGCAAAGTGGATCTTACTGGTCGTCGTATTTACGGGGATTGGTCGTCCTGTCGTAGCCCAAAAGAAGGATGCGTATCGAGACGCTCGTCTCCATCTGGTCTCCGAATACATTGAGCGTGAGGGGATAACAAACACTCGAGTATTAGATAGTATCCGCCAGGTTCCAAGACATGAATTCGTGACACCGCAGTATCGTCATGACGCGTATGTTGATACCGCGTTACCGATCGGTCATAAGCAAACGATTTCTCCGCCTTTCGTCGTTGCGTATATGACCCAGACGATTGACCCTCAACCCGATGACCGGGTGCTCGAAATCGGAACCGGAAGCGGATATCAGGCAGCGGTCCTTTCCAGTCTGGTCAAAGAGGTTTATTCGATTGAAATCGTCGAAGCCCTTGGAACAACGGCTGCCGAACGATTGAAGCGGCTCAAGTATGATAATGTAAAGACGAAGATTGGCGACGGATATCTTGGCTGGGAAGAATATGCTCCGTTCGACAAGATTATCGTGACGTGCTCACCCGAAAACGTGCCGAAGCCACTGATTGAGCAACTGAAAGAGGGGGGACGTTTGCTCGTTCCACTGGGTGAACGGTATCAGCAAGTATTCCATCAGTTCGAGAAGAAAGATGGCAAGCTGGAAGAAAAGAAGTTGATCTCGACGCTGTTCGTTCCGATGACCGGGGAATCAGAAGAACAACGTAAAGTGAAGCCCGATCCGCTCCATCCGAAGATTTTAAATGGGGGTTTCGAGGCTGATCAAAACAACGATGGGTACGCGGATCACTGGCACTATCAACGAATGACCACTCTGCTCGAAGAAGGAGCTCGCGAAGGAAAACGCTGCATTCTGTTCGAAGCGACGGAATCTGGTCGACTGGCACAAGGATTACAGGCTGCTGCGATCGATGGATCGAAAATTGGCTCATTGAATGTTCGAGTCCAGTACAAAACCGAAGACATTACAAACGGACGCGAAGAGTACGAGTTCGCATCGATCCGATTTCATTTCTACGATGAGAATCGACGCGGAATCGACAACCCTGTAATCGGTCCGTGGGTCGGAACCCATGACTGGTCGACGGCAACAAAGACCATCACTGTGCCGCCGAAGGCTCGAGAAATGATTGTCCGAATTGGATTGAACGGTGCGACCGGCAAGCTTTGGTTGGATGATCTTGTGATCACACCGAAGCCACGGTGAAATCGATTTCTGCGAGTTAATCAGTGGAAAAGTCGCTACGGGATTGGTGCAGAGAATCACTCAAGTTCTGCTGCTGCGCTCATCCGGTTGTCGATGGTAAGAACGGCGACTGTGTCAACGCGGAACAAAGGGTTGATACTGCCGCCTATTTAACATTGCTGAAGTTACATGGGATTGGTTTTGCCGAAACAGTCGCTCGAGCGGATTTGGACGTTCCCACCGTAGCGGTCGTTGATGAGCAACTTGATCTCACGTGCCCTTTGTCTGCCGAATCGCCGATCGAGATTCTCGGGGAAATCCATGAGTTCCTTGTCTCGTTAAGGACAGATGCATCTGGATCAGTGAATCCCGGTGCAAAGTCACGGACCGTCAACGGGATCTTTTATACGCCGAAATATATCGCCGATGAGATTGTTCAAAAGACTCTCGGTTCACGTCTGAAAAGTGCGACTTTCTCTCAAGCGAAACAGATTACGATCCTAGATCCCGCCGCCGGTTGCGGGGCGTTTCTTGTTGCGGCTTATCGTGCTCTGCTGGATTGGCACCTGAGCTGGCAAATTTCGAATCTGCCAGTCAACGATGCTCGCGATATTGTATTAACGCGTGACGGCTCGAGGCTGACGTTCAACCGATGCCAGAGCATTCTTGCCAATCAATTGTTTGGCGTCGATCTTGATCCCGCTGCAATTGAAGTCCTGCGGCGATCACTTTGGATGATAATGGTCGAATCATCGGCTCCCGAGAGTCTTCCTGATTCCTTGATCGCGAGTTGGGATAATTTAAGATCCAACTTCAAGATGGGTCACGCTCTGATCGGTCATTCATTTGCAGATGGCCCGATTCAAAATGATGGCTCCATCGTCTTTTCAGGCGGCGAGATTCCAGCGTTTGATTGGCGTCGTGAATTCCCGCAGGTATTCGAGCATGGTGGGTTTGATCTGGTGATTGGGAACCCACCCTATCGGCGCGAGCGAGACTTCAAACACGAACTTGACAAGATTGGCGAGACACCCTTTGGTCAGAGGCACCGATCGGCTCGAATGGACTTGTGGTACTACTTTGTCCATCGCGGTATCGACCTGTTAAAAAGCGGAGGCTCACTGTCGTTCATCACCAATTCATATTGGCTCCACGGAAAGGGATCAGACAAGCTGATCGCGACGTTGCGTGATGACGTCCACTTGGATGAACTGTTTCTTCTTCGTAATCAACGAGTGTTTTCCGGGGTGTCAGGTCAACACGTTATTCTGCGACTGACAAAGTCGAAATGTATTCTGGGAACGAGGATTAAGATCGTTCCGCAAAAGCTCGCTTCGTCCGCAGAACCATTTATCACAGGTGAGGCACTGGTCAATGAATTCATGAAATCGAAACAGCAATTGTTCCGCGACGAACAACTTGATGTTTTGCCGCCCGTCAACGAATTGCTCGATATCCTGGGAACTTATCCCCCGCTGTCCGATTTCGGAATGATTCGGCAAGGTATTGCCGAGAACCCGGCAACAATTAATCGCCGGACATTGGATCGATTTCGCGACGCTCCCGAGTCAAAAACCTGGCTCGTCGGTGAAGGCGTTTTCTCGTTGCAGGGTAACGAAGTGGCGCGACTTCTGCTTGAGCCCGATGAAAGCAAACTACTACGCCCCTACCATGATCTTTGTGACTTGGATCGTTATTGGGCCGCATCGAGCCCGTCGCGGCAATTGATCTTTTCAACAAGACAAACGTGCCCAGAGATCATGACCCTGCCCCAACTTCGCAAGCATCTTGAGCGATTTCGGCCGATCCTGGAAGCGCGGCGCGAAACGATTCAAGAAAGTAACCGCTGGTGGCATCTGCACTGGCCGCGTGACGAGCGAATCTGGCAATCAGACAAACTGGTTGCCCTTCAAATGGCAATCCGCCCAAGCTTTGTTCCGATATTTGGACCAGCCTATGTTCCCTTTAGCGCTAATGTTTTCGTCCGGGCGGCGAGCACGCGAGAAGACCTGAGATATTTCTGCGGGCTGCTGAACTCGAAAGTCCTTTGGGCCTGGTTTGAACATCACGCCAAACGTCGTGGAGTTGGTCTGGAAGTGAATGGCCGAACGCTCGAACGAGCCCCGATCCGGCGGATCGATTTTGATGCCGTGAAAGACGTAAAGAGACACGATGAACTCGTTGAATTGGTTGATTTCAGAATCGGGTTGTCGTTTGCAGCCACTCGTAAGCTTAAGCAGGACTCGCACGAGACCAACTCGAAAATCGATGAAGTCGAGTTGAGGATCGAATCGCTTGTCGCCGAGTTGTATGGACTGGGCACCACAGAAATGAAATCGGTTGATGAAATCACGAACGGAAACGACCGGTGAATGAACGACCGTAGAAATTGACAGGGGACCCACTTGATGTCTCGATGCAACAAAGCAAGCAGCCCGACCGCTCAACGGCGATCGGGCTGCTGGTTCGGCGGCGGGCCGGGTCGCTCCGCCGCGAATCAATCTCGTCAGTTTTCAGGGATTCAATTTCGCTGAGGCGTAGTGGTAATTTGACTGGTCTGCTCAATGGGTCGTGCAGGGTTCGGTCGCGTCGAACTTTCTGCTGAACCAAGACCATTCGCTTGTGAATTCCAGTTTCGAAACGGACTCAATGCTTCGTCCGGCGAAAATGGTTGGATTGAATTGGCGTTCGCAAATCGTCTTCGAGCTTCACCGCAACTGCGAGCAGCGACTTCGATGAACTCTTGTTTTCGTTGCTTCGAAATCCCTTCCAGCTTATTGCCAGTCTGCTCAACCCACCCGGGGTGTTTCATCATTGCCTGAGACATCAGGTGGACGAATAGCGTCATTTGCTTGAAATTACGGTCTGCAATGCTGTGGCTGACGGGAGAGATCACACGGGCAGCCGCTTCAACTGCATGTGAAGGGAATTCGACGTAAACGTCTCCCGAATGCGTTCCAATAATCCGCCCATCCTGTTCTTTTGCAAACGAAGTCTGCACTCGCATCAACGAGCGGGCAATAATTGGCTTCGGCAGCAACGGACTCTTAAAGGCCCCATCGCAGTGGATCATGGTGTCCGTTGGCGTATGAACGAGAAGCTCCAATTCACCTACGGAACCATCGCCTGCATCTGCGTGATACCGATTCTGTTCCGTTTCATGAAGCTGAAATTGCGAGATATCCATGGCGCGCCACGTCGAGACGGCGACATCGGGATTCCGCAGGAAATATTCATAAACGGCCGGATCGCATTCGAACGAGATCGTGGGCAGCTTGCGAAACATCCCAAGATTCTTGAGGACTGCCTGCGTTTTCTGTTGAGCCTCTGGCGAGAGTCGCTCGAGACCAAGTTCCGCGATCGACTGTTTGCGGACTGCCGTCGACGAACTCCCTGGCTTGACGATCGTCAGGCCCGGGTACTGCGTCGGTTCTTCCCGCTCAGTTTCGCGAGCCACGGTTCGGTTGCTGACCTGTGCCAACCCCTCGGTTGATTCCGGTCCCTCGGCGGCATTGAGTAATGCCGCCGAGAGACATACTGTCGCGCCGATTGATAATGTGCGCAACCATCTCCCCCGCAGGAATGAGTGTGGCATACCGTGATTCCCCCTGTGTCCAATCATGACGAAGCGAAATCGCTTTCGTCGGCACCCCGGCGTCCGGCATCAGTACCAGCCGCATTTCATTACTCAGTCTGAAGCCTTCGAGTGATTTCCGATCGCATCGAAGAAGGTTGAGTGCAGGATTCATCGGCATAATCGATACGACCCCGATAGACATAATAATTTCTCATGGACATCTATTTTTCATGGGGTTTCGTGCAGTTCGCCCGCGCGGGTTGACATGAGAAGAACCGTTTAAGATCGTTTCGTTTTCAGGTTGCCGAAGGTTGACTGTCGTAAAAGTCACCGCAGCTTGCCAAGCGAAACGACATTAAGAAAATCATCAAGTTCACGGGAAAGTCGATTCCGTCGAGAAGAAGTACAATGGATCTGGTAGGCCCGATAAGAGTTATGAGACCTGATCGAATGCAAAGATTTACAGAATCGCACGGGCTAAAGACCATGCTACGCCCAATCAGACTGATGGGACCTATTCCATTACGACCACGACACGACAAACCCTATACAATCAATCCTGCGGTCAAAACCAAACCGCCAAAAGGATAAACCATGAAACAACCACTGGCAGAGCAAATTCAAGAAGTCGCATCCCTGTTGAAGTTGCTTCAAGTCAAAATCGTTTTTGCCGAAAGCTGTACGGGTGGGCTGATTTCAGCCTCTTTAGCGAGAATCCCCGGAATCTCTGACGTTCATTGTGGATCGGCGGTCGTCTATCGCCTGGAGACGAAAACAAAGTGGCTGGGTGTCCCCGCATCGATGCTGATCGAGCCAGGTCCTGTCAGCAAGCCTGTTGCAGAAGCGATGGCAATTGGAGTGCTGGAACATACGCCGGAAGCCGAGATCGCGGCATCGATCACAGGCCACCTTGGACCCAACGCACCAGAATTGCAAGATGGACTGATTTTCGTTGGCGTCGCCATTCGTGGCAAAACCTGCCACGTTACAGAACACCGACTACAACAAGTTCCCTGCGAAGATGGGAATTTCGTCTATCCAGGCGAGACGGAGCGGGAGCAACGGCAGTGGGTCGCCGTGTCCATTGTCTTTCGACAGATTGAGGCGGTGCTTCGTGATGAGTATCTGAGTTTCTGACCAGCCTATGGCATTGGTGCAGGCGCGGGCACGGAATCTGGTGCTGGTACGGGATCAGGCGCCGCAGCGGAGTCAGAATCCGGAGCAGATCCCGTTCGTTGCATCATTTCATCCATCAGATCCGCATCAAGCCGTCGTTGGATTCGTTTTGTTCGAACCGTGGGTGGCGGCATGACGTTGCTGGGAAATTCATACGGGGTCAGCGGCGGATAAAGATTGCAATCATCGTAGCGATCATAACAACCATTGTTGCAGCAGCGTTTGCAGAGCATGCGGTTGAGCGGGCTGCACCAATCCGGCTTTCCCATTCGAGTCATATCGAATCTTGGGTTGTACCAGTGATCGAAATAGAAATGAGTGTCGCTGGTATCGTCAACGACATTGGCATAGTGGTCGAACAACGGACAACACTGACAACCTGATGCCAACGCAAGCAGGACTGATGCGATCGAAATCCAACGAGTCTTCATGCAGAACCCCACTTTCCGCCAATAGGCTTCTTCTTGAGATCGACAGACAAGTGGAACGGGCTTGAACGGTTTTGCCGACGATATCGAGGATCGTCTTCATACTGACTAAGAAGACAAGGTCTCAATTGGACTGCGGCATCAATTGAAAAATTCACGCTGTTGACCCATTTGTCCAAGTGATTCAAGATTGAATTTGAATGAATCATCAGGCGGTTTTCGTCTGGTTTGGGAATGTGCAGTGGTGCTTTTTGCTGGTTTCCATAAAATCCCCGCATTCGGGTTCGCCCCAATGTGTCGCTCATGCTTTCCATCGAACCCTGTACCAGCAAGGATCGCCGATTGACTCGCTTTGAATTGGAAACCTGGGATTCTGGGAAGCTCAACGTCAACAAGGCGTTTGCCGGTCTTCTCCGGCATCACGATTGGCAGACATTTACAGCAATCTGGTCGCGAACGGCGGATGCCGCAATCGCGAAAAAGCTTCGCACAGATCGAATTACGCTACGGTTCACATTGAACGACAACGGCGTAGAGCGTCCGTTCTATATTAAGCGACATGGCCGATCATCCTGGAAAGAGTATCTCAAACCACTGCTCCGGCTGACTTGGCCGATCCTTGGTGCGCGAAACGAATGGAACGCGATTCTTGATTTTCATGAAATCGGACTTCCAACGATGACGCCCGTGGCGTTCGGAGAATCTGGAACCGATTCGTTTCTCATTACAGAATCGTTAGAGAACTGTGATAAGTTGTCTGACGTTCTCGCGAATTCAAAAATGGTGCCAAAGATCCATTCGGCTCATCGCCAGATCTCGGTCAACGTTGCAAATCTGGCGCGGACGATGCACGGCGCAGGTCTACATCATCAGGACTTTTATCTTGGTCATCTGATGCAGTCGCAAAAGACTCCCGAAACGATTTACATCATTGATCTTGGACGAGTGCAAAAACAAAAGCCGTTGTCTCAACGCTGGATCGTGAAAGATCTGGCTCAACTGAACTTTTCGGCCTCAGCAATCCCCTTATTTGAACGGTTGAGATTCTTGCGAGATTACCTGGGACGTCCGCTGACGGAAAAAGACAGACCACTGATGGCTCGCATCCAGGCCAAGACAAATGCCATCGCGCGACATTCCCGCAAGAATCGACTTTAGTGACGTGGCTTGTTCGTCGGCGTGAACCAATTGTCTATTTCTTGAAACGTTCAGCGTCAATGACTTGGCTTCCGCGATTCAACGTTACGACTTTTTTGGTTCGACTTTTTTGGGAATGACGAATTCCGCTTGGCAACGAGGACATTTGCCGGATCGCCCACGATGTTGTTCTTTCACGCGAATGCGACACCCATTGGGGCACGTAATCACGAAAGTATCCTTGGCTCGCAATTCTTTACGGACACTTTGCAGGTCCTTCTCTTCTTCTGCCGCAATCTTCAGCAACTCATCCGCCGCTACGGCTTCGAGTTCCTGCTTTGACATGGGTGGCTCGGCAAAACGAATTGGCGGCTCTTCCACTTCGCTTCGAACTGGTGGTTCGTCAAAGTCATCTGCCTGGTGAGATTCGGCCGCCGCAAACATCTCGTCAAATGAATTCGGGTCAATTGACGTCATCTGATTGCCCTTCAAAAGGATGTGATACTTGATCAGGAAAGGATCATAGCCTGTATTTTGACTCTGCGGGAGAGGTTTTCCGTTTTTGTCGTGTCAACGTTTGCCCGCACAGGATGTTTTGGCGCACGGGCTGAAGCCCATGCTACGGTTCATGACTCTTCGTTTTCTTTCTCATGCCTGTTTTCATGCGGTTTCCGGATTTTTAAAAAACTTCCGCCAGCAGGGGGTAAGATTTCGAAATGTCCCTGCGTCTAAGAAGGCGTTCAACGAAACACTTTTTACTCAGGAGACTTGAAGATGCCTCGAATCAACCCCGTCCACGCCGAAACCGCCGACACGAAAACCGCTGAACTTTTGGGAGCGGTCAAGAAGAAACTCGGCATGGTGCCAAATCTGATCTCGACGATGGCTCAGTCCACCGCTGTGGCTAATGCTTACCTTGGTTTCAGCCAGGCTCTGTCTGGTGGAACTCTGCCCGGTAAACTGCGGGAACAGATTTCCCTCACTGTCGGTCAGGCTAACAATTGCGACTATTGCGTCGCTGCCCATTGTACGCTGGGTAAAATGGCTGGTTTAAATCCCGCCGAAGTCCAACAGGCTCGACACGGAGCCGCCACCGATGAAAAGGCAAACGCAGCGCTCATGTTTGCCAGCACGCTTGTCACGGAACGCGGTCGGATCACCGATGCCGATCTGGAACAAGTTCGTCGTTTTGGATACAGCGACGGCGAGATCAACGAGATCGTGGCCAATGTCGCTTTGAACATCTTTACGAATTACTTCAACCACGTTGCCGGAACAGAAATCGATTTCCCGGCTGCCCCGCAGTTGTAATATTACGTTGCTCGCGACTAAAGTTTTCGAAACGCCTTGAAACGTATTCTGGAATTCGTGCAGATGGTCAGGGATCGGGACAACGATGAATGGATCAAGTCGCTGCAAGCAGAAGGGCCGATTCGTGAATCGGCACTTTCTGACTTGCGCGAACTTCTGTTCGTTGGCCTGAAATCGGCCTTGAAATCCCGGTCTGATTTTATCGACCCAATGTTGGACGATTTTCTTCAAGATTCGCTGATTCGAATTCTGGAAGCGCTGGATCAGTTTCAGAACCGCAGCCGATTTGTCACCTGGGCCACCGCCATCGCAATCCGGGTTGCTCTGACGCAATTGCGGAAACGACAATGGCGTGACGTCTCCTTGGAGACGCTTGTTGCGGATACAAATTTTGAACCGGAAGCAGCGAGCGACGAGTTGGCTCCTGATCGTCGAGAATTGGTGGAAGCGATGTACCATGTGATTAACACTCAGCTGACGGAAAAACAGCGGATCGTTTTGCTGGCGGAAATCAAAGGGATGGCTCAGGAAGAAATTGCAGCGCAGCTAGGATGCAGCCGGAACGCGCTTTACAAGTTGAGTCATGACGCCCGGTTTCGACTCAAGCAGGAACTTGTACTAGTGGGGTTTGATTCAAAGTCGTTTGCCGCTGCGTTCAACGGATGAAAGGGACACGGTTATGCCGGTCACAGGCGAAGAAATTCAACTCATACTCAACGTTATCCGCGATACTCAAGCGGTTGAGATCGACTGCGACGTCTGCTTGATGCAGGTGGGTGAGTTTGCTGAAGATCGTCTGGCAGGAAAGCCGATTGCTGAAGGGTTAAAGGCGATCGAACAGCACCTGTTGATTTGTCCCGAATGCCGCGAAGAGTTCGAAGCACTTTGTGAGGCGATGAACGCTCTGGAAAATCCAGAGTCGTGACGGGCAAATCTGAATGCGGGTCAACGCATCGATCACATCGATCGTGGAACCGAAGACGAAGAAAAGAAGGTTTAGAACATTTAACTTCGCTCATTTGCACGAATTAGAAAACACCGCACCCAAGAAGGGATAGACGCTAAATCCGCGTTCAATTAACCTCTGCCTCGATCGTGGGGTGACCAGGGATGGGTCACTCTTGTTTGAACTCAAGGAAGAGTGTCATGCGCAATTTCTTCAACGGCTGGCGACGGACGTTTGGCATTGGGACCTTGTTAACTTTGCTCGTTTTTACGGGTGCCTGGGTTAAAAGTTACGTCGATTTTGGCTTGAACGGTAATCGAGCCAATTCGTTAACGGTTCCGGGATTCATGAGCTTCACAGGTTATAACAATCCGGTCGAGTGGCCCGGCCATTTACCAGAGATCAATTGGACTGTGACAGGATTTTACTCTCAGACAATCATTGGAATTGCACCAGAACAAGTTGTTAAACAAAAGCCGTCGAATCCGAATCAAAAAATTGCGATGGTCCCGTTTGTCGTGAATTGTCCCCCCCCTTCGTCGAAATTGGAGTTCAGTCCGACTGGCGATGTCTCTGTGATGGCAGCCGTGTATACGGAAGAGCCTGACGAACACGAAAACGAGTTGATCCAAGCTTCCGCGCACACACCGAGTTTCGTATCGAACCCCCTGCAAAATTCACAAATGCAAGATTCACGCATCGGGATCGATTTCGTGATTTCTGATCAGTGTTCAATCTCGAATGCTGACGAAGATCAAAAGATGGTCGAATCGAAGTTGCAGTTTTATGGATTCCGTTATCTACATGGCCTGACGGAAGACGGTAGTTGGGAATATGCCATTCAAATTCCTCATTGGATGGTTGTTCTTCCGCTCGGGTTGTTATCTGTCGTCATGTTGTTCGGATCGGGCCGAATGACTTCCAGGAACGGGACGGTCGTCAGCGCTACGCCGATGACGTCGAGCGTGCAGGGTGTTGAACGAAATATTGGATTAGCAGGATTGTTCAGCGGTTGGCGCAGGAAACTCGGGACAGTGACGCTGCTAGCATCGCTCGCGTTGGCCGGGGGATGGGTCAGAAGTCGTATTGTTTCCGATGTTTTGAATTTCGAATTCGAGCATGGAAAGCAACTGCTGCTTGTCTCAGGGAAGGACGGTCTGGTTTGTCAGCACAATCGAGCTCCTCGCGATGATGGCTCGGGGACCCGTTACAGGATCGTCACCGGGGACCGCCATGAGACGATGACATTTGTTCCAAGGGTCGAGTCAGAAATTGAGTTCGCCAATGTTGACGCGAATATCCTCGAGTGCGCATCGATGAATCCTCCAAATGGAACAGCCGCAGAAATCGATGACGTTGTTGCGTCGAGCAAAATTCCTGAAATGTTTGTGACGAAAGATGACCTGCATCCCGTTCTGCAGCAGCCACATTTCCTCCCCCTGATGATCCAGCCTTCTACTGCGTTGTCACCACCCGCCGATCAAATTCCGTTAAGGATTGGCGTGGAATTCAACGAAGATTTGGAATCTGGTGCTGGGATGCACGATTGGGTCGGGACGTCGCTACAATGGGGGCGATTTTATTTTTCTCACGGTCCGATGGAGACTCATTTTGTCATTCCATACGGCCATGTCGTCATTCCACTGACGTTGTTGTCGGCCTTGTTGCTCTTCAGCCGGCGGAATGTGAAACCAGTTGCTTTCGTGGCCGGTAATTAAACACGGCGACAGATCCTTCGTTTTATCCGCAGCCATCGGCGCAAGCGGATCGGCGTTCAGCCGATATCTTTGGGCGTTGCCTCAGGCATGACTTTTTGCAATGTCCCAACGCGAAATGACGCCTCGGTCGACGTCAATTCCGCCCCTCCGTTCCCGCTTCTCTTCGAGACGCGGTAAAACGAAGTCGACTGATCCATCGAATAACCCTCAGCTGGCGGCAAATTCGAATTTGTCAACTTCGAGAACGCGGCAAGATCCTCGTGGATTTTGACGTGCGGACGGAGTATTATCGAGACAACATGCCGATCTCCCGCCCGGTTGTACTCTATGAAATGCGTTGATGCGCACACGGTAATTTAGCCATGCACACAACTGAGTCGCTCGCCGTAGATTGCTTACAATTTCTTCGAAGTACCGTCGCTGCCAGCCTGGTTCTGGTACTGCTTTCCACTGGTGGATTCGCCGACGAAGCCCCGACAGGCGAAATGATTTATCAAGCGAAATGCGCGTCCTGTCACGGCGAGAAGGGTGAAGGGAAGGTCGACAGTTACGCTCATCCGCTAGTCGGTGATCGGTCGGTCGGTGAATTGACCGAGTACATCGCCAAGTCGATGCCCGAAGACAAACCTGGAACATGTATCGGAGACGAAGCCGCTCGCGTTTCGCAATTCATTCACGAGACATTCTATTCCTCAACGGCACAGGCTCGAAATAAGGCTGCACGTGTGGAACTGTCACATCTGACGGTTCGGCAATATCGAAATGCCGTCGCCGACTTGATCGGACGGTTCCGTAGTCCTGGAAGTTCGGATGACAGGGTTGGGCTTGTGGCCGAGTACTTCAAGTCGCGAAACTTTGGTGGTAATGATCGAGTGTTCGAGCGGGTTGATCCGGTTGTTGCCTTCGACTTTCAGGATAAAAGTCCTGACGCCGACAATCCTGAAGGGGCGAAGATCGAACCGTACGAATTCGCGATCAAATGGCGAGGGTCGGTCTTTGCACCGGATACGGGCGAGTACGAATTTCTTGTTCGAACAGACCAGGCGACTCGATTGTGGGTAAACGATCAGAAACGTCCGTTGGTGGATGCCTACGTCAAATCGGGGACGGATACCGAACATCGCGGGACGATTTTCCTGCTCGGTGGACGCAGCTATCCATTGCGTCTGGAATTCTCGAAGGCCTCGCAAGGGGTAAAGGATCAGAAAGCGAAAGAAAAACCTCCAGCGAAAGCATCGATCTCGCTGGAATGGAAACGTCCGCATCTTGTCGGGGAAGTCATTCCCTCACGTTGTCTCAGCCCCAGCCAGCCGCCGGAAACGTGCGTCGTGTCAACGGCATTTCCACCCGATGATCGCAGCTTCGGCTGGGAACGGGCCACGACAATTTCAAAGGAATGGGATCAGGCAACAACCGAAGCCGCGATTGAAGTCGCTGCGTATATCGGAAACCATCTCAATCAGCTTTCGGGCTCAAAACCGGATACGCCTGAACGAGCTGAAAAACTGAAAGCGTTTTGTGGACGGTTAGCCGAATTGGCGTTTCGTCGACCCCTGAGTGATGAACTGAAGCAACGGTATATCGACCGTCACTTCGCGGCGGCAAGCGATCCTGAAATTGCCTGTAATCGGGTGGTTCTGCTCTTGCTGAAGTCTCCAAGATTCCTGTATCGCGAACTGGGTGCTCAGCAGGCTAACGCCAATGATCCTTATAACGTCGCGTCGCGAATCTCGTTCGGACTGTGGGATTCCGCTCCTGATCAGGAGTTATTGCAAAAGGCAGCTAATGGCGAATTGGCGACTCGTGAACAGATTGCGGCTCAAGCACAACGCATGGTAGGTGATCGTCGAGCTCATTCCAAATTGCGTGAGTACTTGTTTCGCTGGCTGAAGGTTGATCGCGTTCCTGACTTGAGCAAGGACCCCGAACGTTTTCCTGATTTCAGTAACGAGATGGCGAACGATCTTCGTACGTCACTGGAACTGTTTGTCGACGAAATCCTTGCCAGCGAGACATCCGATTTTCGGCAATTGCTGTTATCCGATTCGGTGTATCTGAATGGGCGTCTGTCCGGGTTCTATGGTGCTCAATTGCCTGCGGATGCCGCGTTTCAAAAAGTTACTCTCGATTCGAATGAACGAGCCGGTGTTTTGACACATCCCTACTTGATGACGGGATTCGCCTACACCGCGACCAGTTCACCAATCCACCGGGGTATTTTTGTGGCTCGCAGCATTTTGGGAAGGACACTGCGTCCACCTCCGATTGCCGTCGCTCCCGCAGCTCCCCAGCTACAGCCTGACCTCACCACACGAGAACGAGTCGCAATGCAGACGAGTCCCGAGGTCTGCCAGTCGTGCCATTCAATGATCAACCCGCTCGGCTTTACGTTAGAGCACTTCGATGCCGTCGGTCGTTTCCGAAAAGACGAAAACGGGAAACCAATCGTGGCGACAGGGGCTTACCGGACTCGCGGCGGTGAAACAGTTCAATTTTACGGCGTGCGGGATCTGGCGAAATATCTCGCGGACAGCCCGGAAACTCACGCAGCCTTCGTCGAACAGCTGTTTCATGGAGTGATCAAGCAACCGATTCGAGCCTATGGGTCGCAGACGAAGGATTCGCTCAAAGAAGCATTTGTCCGCAAAAACTTTAGCATTCGTAAATTGATGGTCGAGATCATTGCGGCTTCGGCGTTGACGACGGTCGATGAAAAAACACAAACTGTTGTCGGGTCAACGCAACCTTAGCAGAGAACAGGTACCAGGATGTCACACACCTCCCGTCGAGAATTCCTCCGCGATTTCGGACTCAGTGCCGCCGCATTGCCGTTTATTCTGAATTTGCCGAGTCTCGGGTTTGCAAACCAGACCGCTCGTAAACAACGTCTGGTAATCATTTTCAGTCCGAACGGAGTTGTACAAAAAAACTTCTGGCCTGATGAAGAGGGTGCCGAGTTCACCCTGAAGGAAAGCCTGACGCCGCTTGAGCCTTTCAAGGACCGGATGCTGACCCTGCACGGCGTTTGCGACAAGGTGCGTGGAGATGGCGACAGCCATATGCGAGGAATTGGCTGCCTGTTAACGGGGATCGAACTGTTTCCGGGGAACATCCAGGGTGGCTCGGATACTCCCGCCGGCTGGTCCAGCGGATTGTCGATCGATCAAGAGATCAAGAACTTCCTGCAAGCTGATGCAGCGACGCGGACTCGATTCGGTTCACTTGAGTTCGGTGTGATGGTTCCTGACCGAGCCGATACGTGGACGCGAATGTCCTATTCCGGTCCCAATAAGCCAAACACTCCCATCGACGATCCATACCGAATGTTTGCGAAAATGTACGGTCGGATGAAGGATCAAGAGAACCTGAAAAGTATTCTGGATGACTTGCAGAGCGATTTGCAGACACTTGCATCCAACGTCAATTCAGAAGACCGTCGCCTACTCGAAGAACAAACGACATTTGTACGTGAGATGGAACGTGAACTGACTTCCGGGCCGGCAGACGGAATCGGACACGCGGTGCCGGAACTAAAACCGGGTGTTAAAGAAGAGGCCGACAACATGCCTCGGCTGAGCAAGATGCAGATCGAGTTGATGGTCAACAGCTTCGTCTCGGATTTCACTCGGGTTGCGACACTGCAATACACGAATTCCGTGGGCGACGCAAAAATGCGTTTCCTGGGTGTTGATCAGGGTCACCACGAGTTGTCGCACAACCCGGATGAAGACGAGCCATCACAAGAAAAACTGACCAAAATCAACAAATGGTACGCCGAACAAGTCGCCTATCTGGCGAAACGACTTGCCGAGACACCTGAACCGGGTGGAGGCGGTTCTCTGCTGGACAACACGTTGATCGTCTGGACGAACGAACTGGGCAAAGGGAACTCACACACGCTCGACAACATTCCGTTTGTGCTCGTCGGCAACGGACTGGATTTTCAAATGGGGCGTTCACTCAAGTTTGGGCGAGTTCCCCACAATCGATTCTTGCTGTCATTGGCTCATGGTTTTGGTCACCGAATCGATCGTTTCGGCAACCCCGACTTCTGCACCGTAGGTCCGCTGCCAAAATTGACGTAATTGTACCGGCACACGACACGAAATTTGATCGAAAAGTTCGAGTGATTTCGAATCCACTTCGTCATCCCAGGCAAACCGGGTAGCCGAAGTGGCGGAGAAATCATTACTCCCGTTCAGTCTTGTATGTCCATCCACAGGCCGGGCATGTTTCCGTCTTTTCCATCGCCTGCCCGCATGCCAGACAACGCAGCAACTCGGCATTCGAGTCCTCGCCACCAAAAATCCCCCTGTGGGGATGCGCCTGAGCAATGATTTCGCGGGCCTGCGCGACGAGCGATTCCGCAACCAAAATCCGTGGAGCCGTCGACCAGCCCAGAGGGTACTCGCTCCCTTGAAGGGCTTCGCCGTCGATCTGGGAATGAATCCCCGCGACTTCGAGCGCCAGCCGAATCATATGCGCTTCCGCCACATCCGCAGCCCGGTAAGCTTCAACAAGCCGAGTGTCAGTGTCGTTCATTTCAGCACTCACATTTCTAACGATTTGCAATTTCACCGGTTTGATGGAATAAGCCATCTTTCCGTTAAGAGATATTGGACTCATCATCCACCGGAATCTCGTTGAGTATTTCAGGCCATTCCGGTCCTGAATCTTTTTTCAATCCCAAATTCTCGATGACGCGCTGACAAAAGCCACGTTTCGCCGATTCGTCGCGGTACATCTTCAGAGCGAGTTTTTGATCGTGGGTTCCGCGCACATCAAGAATATGAGCATGGTGCTCTGGATACAAGAAGAAATATGGAATCAAATAGATGGCAATCAACACGAGTGCAAGCAGGACACCAGGCATGGTGACAAGGTAGACAATCTTTGCCGACCACTTGTCGGCGTGCCTGCTTGTCGAGACCCACGAGTTCAGTGGGAGCGACAGCATCAGCAAAATGGCAACGATTATATAGCTCATCGTTGGGTGTTAATTCGCATTGATTGGTGCCTGTTGCGCCAGATGAACCATTTGCAGCAACCATTTCCTGGCTGCCTGGAACTGGCCGGCCCAAGCACTCATTAAGAATCCGATTCCCATCAATGCGGCGACCAGCGCCACCAGGAGAAGCGGTATGCAAAACAACTCCAGATACCCTTGCGATGACGTAAAAATGCAGAAGACCGAAAGGAAGAAATACCCCAATGCTATCGCGTGTTTTTGCATAACGTTTGCCTCCGTTGCCGAAGCGGCAGCATGATATGAATTGCGTTCCAATCGATTCACCTGCTGGCCTTCGCGGGTGACCTCGTGAACAGAATGTGATTGTTGATCTTACTCAACGCGATTGTTTTTTGAAATCAATTTCAATATTCGGTTTTGTTGCAAGTACGGGGATGCGACTCCTCGGATACTCCTCTTTATCGAAAAACAACGTTCCCGAAATTCGTGGATGTGTATTCAGTCCACCAGTCTTAAGCCGCATCGCGGCGGCCGAGAGTAGCCTGTGGCGGCTTCTGCCCCAGGATGAAACGCGAAAAATACAGATAAAAAGCCCCAGCGGGGCGACCGAGTCGAATCTGTCGCAGTTTCACTCCCGAACAATAGAGATTGGAACGTGATCAATGGCAGCGATTGGGATGTGCGTCTAATCTCGGTCGCCTCGAGCGGAAACGCAGTGAAGATTGGCGGAGAGTCACCACCAAGGACACGAAGAGCAAGAAGATGGATTTCGGCGACGTTTCCAATTGCGTGTTTGAATGTAAATCACGGACTTGTGTTATTGGATAACACGTGTTACACATTAACGTGACGATAATTTTTTAGCTGGAATCTGGCATATTCTCACTAAAATCGGTTTCGGCTGAACACCCTCAATTGTATCCACAATACAGGGACTTGCGATGACGACTGCGAAAATCGAATGCCCAAAATGTCACCGAAAATACAATGTTCCCGAACGGAATCTCGGGCGTAAGGTCGTTTGTGCGAACGAGTCATGTGGGGAGAAATTTCTGGCAACCGTTTTCCAGCCTGCAAAACCGGTGGAAGAATTTGTTGAGGTGACGGTAGAACCAGACGAGGAGTTCGTAGAAGTGACGATCGACGAGTCACCTTCCTCGCGAAAAGGCCGTAGCAGTCCAAACAAGCTCGCTCCAGCGATGAAGGTTCCTCAAAAGAAAGCCACGAAAAGCATCGCCGCGTTCGCGACCGGGATGATTGGACTGATCGGCTTGGTGATCATCGGCATTGGTCTCATGATGGTAATCGGTAACGCAATCAGTAAATCGGTTGTCGATGAAACTCCCCCGACACTTCCCGAATCGCGCAATATCGCTGCGAACCCTTTTGTTGAGTTACTCACCCACACGGATTCCACAATCAGGTTGTTGAAAGTCACAGACGATAAGGAACTCGCTCGACAATACCTCGTGAAATGGAAGACATTGCGACAAGCGATTGGGAAATCGGACCAGACGGAAATGAGTTTAGACGTGATCGAAGGCCATCTGAATGCGATCCACGAAAAATTGTATCCACGCGAGGGAAATCGACGTGATATGGCCGGTTTAGGATGGCGCAATGCCAATGAGTGGTCAAACCACAAAGATTCGATGGCAGCGATTCGAGCGGCGCAAACCCAGTTGATGAAACAACTCAAAATCACCTGGGATGAAACGCAGCCTCCGCACATCTATAAGTCGGCATTGCGTAAACTTCGGGACGAAGCGAATCGGATCGGGAAAGAGAGCGAAATCGGCAACAATAATTTGCCACAGCCGCTGACTGAAATGGAAGCGACGGAGCTCCTTTGTCGTCTCGATACCCTCTACGCCGATGTACCCTTCAATCCAAAAGACATTCTTCGTAATAAAGGGGCCGACACCTTCTCTGTACCTGAGTTTCTCGATTTTAGTGGTGACGATCCAGGCATTCGATATCTTTATGATTTGGCCGTATCTGTTATCAACGCACGATTACATTTGCCCGCACCGGCAGGCACTCTCAAAGACAAAACGGACCTGTTGAAGTTCGTCGAAGACTACAAAGACAATTGGAATACGCTGATGCAAGCAACTCGCTAAATGCAGTGCAAAGAGCCGTAGCAGTTCCGACGCTGGCAGCATCGGCCACGTGGGCGACGCTGCCAGCGTCGGAATGAATCAAAGCCAGCAACGGTTTTAGCCACACCAAATTCGCTGACACGTGGGCAATCCAATGTGGAAAGCAGGACCGAACTTTTTGGGCGTGTCTCGGTGTCTGGTAACCAAATTTGCTCCCACTTGGGCGAGACATGGTGGAAAGCGTGAATCGCCCGAATGGCACGCCCGCGAGCGGTTGAACACCGTCATTTGGGTTAAGCGAGTGTTGGTTTCCAATGGGCTTGTCCCAATGGGACCGGCATACGCGTCCCCGGGGAACATCGAGCGCGAGTTCTTCGTGCAGGCGGGCCGCCATTTTTCGAATTCCCGCTTTTGTAAACCCCTTTGAACCGATTGAAGAAATCAAAGTGGAAGAAACACGACTTGATCGTTCCAGTCTTCCAACTCAGTTGCCGACCAGATCAGCACGAGAGATTCGATCGTAACGCGAACTGCGACCGATTGTGGTACCAGCAACAGGCCAGAAATCCCCATTGAATTCTCCAGCCTCCGCTTGGCCTCAGCTGTCATCGTATTGACATCATGAGATACGAGGACAATTTGGTTGCGGTGCGCGTAAGCCAAGATCTCCGAGTCCGGGTGCGATTTCAATCCGAGATCGCGAACGCGAAGAAACTCGATTCCTGGCTCGCGGCGCCGCACACCTTCGACGATGTGCTCGTTAAGATCGTGATCTGCCAGAAAGCGGACAGTACTCACGGGTTCCCCGTAACCTTGGAGCTTTGAATGTCACGCAATCGTTGAACGAGTGCGCCGGAACGCGAATTCCAGTCGCGGCGTTCATTCGCCCACAGTTCCGACTGATGAGAAAGGTAAAGATCGACTTCATTGCGGTGTCGTAAGTAGTATGCGATCGAAGCGTAGACGTCAGCCATCGAAAGCGAAGGATATTGTTGTTGGATCGTTTCGGCGGAGTGGCCTTGTTGATACGCCGCAACGACGGAATCAAGCATCACTTGCGTCTCCGCGACGCGAAGTACCCCGAGTTCGTCCTTGCGAACATCAGTCAAATTAGTAGTCACGAATCGTCCTTTGTGCAGAGTCGAACCAAACGACGCCTGGGTACATGATATCGTGATCAAGTCCATTCGCCAAAGACAATTCTTCACGGCCTTGCCCATCGGGGAAAGCCGGAGAGCAGGCCAACGCGCTTCGCTCGTTGTAGCCAACCAGCTGTGATCCCGCCGGGCAAGCCCAGCGGAAATCGGAAAGACATTCCGTTGGCAGCATTCTGGCACCTGCACGGATCGTCTCGATGCGGAACGACACCGAGATTGCACGGCGATGGTTGATGCGCGTCGCAGGGAGCACCGAGAGCGAGTTCTTCGTGCAGGCGGGCCACCATTTTTCGAATTCCCGTTTTCCCCTGCCGTTTACTCGTTCACCCAGTCAACGATTTTCAACCCGGGTATGGCGTCAAAGTGTTTGACGTTATGAGTGACCAAAGTAAGATCGTAAACCAGTGCTGTGGCGGCGATCAGCATATCAGCGATCGGAACAACGTGACATCCATCGCTCAAACTCGAAATCATCAGCATCGGACCACGCACCGGAAGATTCGCGGATCGCGGCAAGATTCTGGCTGGTCGTTTTGGGTGACACGACCGGCTCGAAACTGATGCGGATTTTCATTCCGTCAGGAAGACTCGTTTCGCCTTCCAATTCGATCGTCCGACCGTGAATCGTGCCGACGGAAGTGTATTGCATCCTTCTGATCTCCGTGATTTGATCGGTCAAATGCGAAAATTTATCGTTGAATGCGGGTTGCGATTTCACATCCCGAAGTCAAAGAGTATGCCTGTTTTCATACGTAAAAGGAAGATTAAGGCAACGGTAATCGCCTCGCTGAACGGTGTGTAATGACCAAATTCGCTTTCGCTTGGGCGAGCCATGGTGGAAAGCAGGAGCCAACAAAATTGCATTCGCTGCAACTGGCACGGATCGTACCCCAGGCAACTGGACGGAATTGTTAGGTTGTTTTGTCGGATTGGCGTTCCTTTTGTTCCAGTGAAATCTGACGAACGCGCCGTGCAACATCGGCAATCGAAGCCGTTGAACAGTCAATTACGTCTTGAGCAAGGCCTGTGAAGAGTCTGTGAAAACGATCGTAATGTTCTAGTGTGTACTCTTGGTGGTCCGAAGGACGGCTTGCACCGCCAGCCGTTTCTTTTGCGAGATGACGTTTCAACCGATCTTTTGGTTTGTGTAAATAGACAAAATGGATGCTACCAAATTCTTTGGGACATTCGCCGGACAATTTGGCATAGTTCATCGCCTTGAGCAATTCCTCGTGGTTACTGACGGCGACGATGGCTGGGCGAGAAGGGTCTGAGAGCCACTTTAAAGCTGTGACGTGATTTGGCGATTCTCGAGTACCCAGAGCCACGTCCATGTCAGCGTCGGAATTCGCGTTGATGTATGTAAGGCACGATGATTTGCCCGCTGCAGAGTGGCCGACAAGAGCGACGGTTTTAGTTGCAATTCCGAAACTGGCGGGACTGTCCATAAGGCATTGGCTCTGGGTATGCGAAAAAGGAAAATTCTGCTTTTAAGGCCCTGTCTTCGAAAAAAAGAGCTGCGTTAAAGAATAACAGCTTTGAATTTCCCGTGCAGGCGGGCCACCATTTTTCGAATTCCCGCTTTTGTAAACCCCTTCGAACCGATTGGCTGCGACTCCTGAAGTCGTTCCAGACGTTTCTGAAGATCTTGTTTCAACCAGTGCGTTTGACTTTGTTCGTGATTATCACTGGATCTCATCAAGCCCTTTGCGTCGGCCATGTAATTCCCGAGTTCTGCTGAAGAATTACGCCTAAACATTCCAATTGCCGAAAACTTCTGCGGCAAAGATTTCTTTGAGGTAACGTTTCAAAGAAGGAAGGAAACGGGAACATGAATGTTATTGGGACTCTTCCCCGTTTCTTCGTCAGCAAGTCGTTGCTACGTTGGCCGCTACCGCTTAGCAATTACAAATGTCGTCAAAACAAGTGCACGGCAATTAGAAGAGCCGGTGTGCTCCTTCGTTTAAAAGGAATGGAAACCGGATTAACCCAGGATAAGCGTTCGTGATTATCGCCGCTGTATCTCGGGCGCATTCCGATGCAGCTTCAAGTAGCCGGGTCGGGGACCAATAAGCGTATGTAACGTCAGTCCATTTCAGACGCCCACCGAAATGACGGAAAAATGATTCTGGATGTCGTGGTACGCCATTCGGAAAAACGTCGGTGTAACGCCAAATATCAGGTTTCCAATAAATTGCATGAGTGACGGGATCGGGTTCATTAATCTTCGTGACGGCCTCAAAGCGGCACCAGCGAGATTCAATGTAACCTGGGGAAAGAAATGACGTCATAAGTTCGCTCCGGCGAACGTGTCGTGCGAGGATACCTTCGAGTTCAATTTCGGAATATTGAACTTGGGGCAGCGAAAAGTGATCATAGAAAACATGGACACCGTTTAAATCTGCCCACTTCCAGACTTCGCGACAGTATTGTTCCACCAAGGGCTGAATGTGCTTCACTTCTTCTTCTCGCGAAGTGTAACTCAGGAACACGTGGAAATCTGGCATCTGAAAGCCTTTTGTCTGGCGTGTAAGTTTTCGATCGAAACGCTCCTTCAACCAAGCATCAAAATAATCTGTATCTCTGAGCTGAACGTTAAGATAAGCCGAAAGTATCCTGCGGGAAGAAACAGCGATGGGTCCAGATAACAACTAAAACCGTTCCCGTTTCTTCGCTCAACTCGATCTCCATTGACGAGTGAGATGGTAAATGGGCGAACGGAGTTCGATGTTTGAGAGTACGGTTCGTATTATCAAAGGCGTCTCGGTCCACTGCGGCGCCACTGAGTCAAAATGCGTTCCATTGCATAAATGCTGTCCCACGCCCTCTGAACAGGCAACACACTTTCGACATATCCCCGTTTCCTCGCTTCGCCTCAATTTTTTTTCTTGTTCAAAGCGAGAACTCTCGCATTTCGAGCGTCGGATCAATCGGAACGTCGAGGAGTTCCTTCACCAATTCTTCTCGAAAGGCTTGGTCTTGCACTGGACCCGGTGCATGAAATGCATATCTGGACTTCAGATACATCGGCAGTCCTCTTTCAATTTCTGACGTGCGAACCACGACCTGGTACTTTGTGGTGTCAGGCGGAAGAGATGAAATGTCACCCTGAATTATCATTGTCTCCCAAGCAACACCACCAACGCGACCTTCGACCCGGGCTTTGTATCTTTCGTCGCACACCACTATCACCTTGCGGGCCATAGCGATTTCATTGGTCATCCAATGGTTCTTGTCCATGCCGCGGCGAAGGTGAAATCTGTCAAGTCTTGCTTGGATGCCCTGCTCGATGAGGTAGAGCGCGAGCGTTTTAACCCAATCTACAGCCTCGTCGGTGTCACTCGCGTGACTGATGAATACGCGGACTGGATCTTTGGGCTGTCCCTGAATGATTCGGCGATTAACCTTGAGTCGATCGTAGACCTCCTGGTGTAGGACGTGAATGACTAAACTTGCGTCGTCTGCGGCGGCGGCAGTGAATCCCTCGCGGAGCGCGGCAGCTACTAGTTCACTTTGAATTCCGCCCGCCCCAGCGCCGAGAAGCGGCGCTGCGACGTATTTCACAGATGCGTTTTCGGCAGTGAACTTGCCAAGAGCTTGTCCTATTGACTTAAGTTCTTTAAGGCTAGATGCATATCGATGCACGGATGTTGCGAATGCAACGAACTGCGCAATTTTCTCGCCCCCCTCGAAAGGCACAATCTCCACTTCGCCGAGCGCCATTCCTGTTTGCGGGTGGGGAATGGAGTGTTGGACAAGCCGACGAGCGACAAAACCAGTTATGGTTCCCACTGTGGAACATGGCAGGACAATCAGGTCGGCAGGGCCGTCGAACATGTCACCGAGGCGTAGCTTTACAGAAGGCATCTTACCAATTCAAATAATTAGGAATTTCCGGTATAGAATAGCGTTTTTTTTAGCCATCGCGGGTATCAGGATACTGTCGCGACCGCCTTTTGCAAGCGGATTTTGCTGCGAATGTGGGTAATTTTGAGGCATTAAGCATCCGCGCAAAGTCGCCGAAAGACGGAATCAGCCTCCGGTCTTGTTGACGAACGCGAGAAGAGAAGGAATCAAGAACGATTTCTTTCTACATTTGCGGTCTCAGATTCCTTGGCCTTTTTCTTTCAAGGCTCTTTGACGCTGTGAAACAAGCACCGCTTCCGCACTCCCCTCGGGCTCACGGATGTCGCCGCTGAACACGCCAATCACGTCCGAGACTCGGAACAATCCAACTAGAACTTCGCCGCTATCCATGCGCGAGAGAATGCCGTGCGAACCGTTGTCGGCGTGGTCCGACGCGTTCTGGAGATACTTCAGCGAGTGGCCAATCACCGTAACGGTTCGCTTGTCACGCAGCAGCACGGTGAAGCGGTTTCCGTCACCGGCCGAACTGCTGGAGAACCGCATTTCCAGATGTTGATCGGAAGGGGTGTTGGTGAATGACACAAAACAGGTCGATGGCGGGACAACTTTCTCCGAACACTGCGAAACCGGCGGAAGCACGGCGATATTTCCCTCACCCCTGTAGGGAGTCACCGACTCGGGGTGCTGCTCGTTGCAGATCGCGGCGATTCTCGCCAGTGCGGCTCGAAATACCGACTTCGGGACTGGAATATCCAACGAATCTTGAGGATCAGCGCCGAGCCGGTGGATGGCACAGTGGCCGTCCTGGAAGTTGATTCGGAGTTGGTAGAGCCGACAGAGGCTTAGCAAGTCATCGACCAGCCCAACAACCCCGCGAGGCGTTGGTTGGAACGCCGTCTGGACACGTTCAGCAAAAAGGTTGGAGTGAATCATGTGAGGCTCCGAATCAGTGCCGAATCTTAACCGCGAAGCGGTGCACGAATACAGCCTGGGGTTTCAACCCTAGGAAAGATCCGAATCGGAGGATGATTAGCCCTGATAAGGGCGCCGGATTCCTGCGGCTGTTCCCGTAATGCCCCGGATGGGATTGTTCCAAACGAACGGTTTGTTGATGGAATCTTGAATGGATTTCCCGTGTCACCGTGAGGTTGCACCTGCGCTCCTTCGGAGCTTGAATCGCGTTTGATGATGATCTCCTGGGGTTGAAACCCCAGGCTGTATTCCTGCGCCGCTTCGCGGCTGTCAGCGACGAAATCCAATCCAATTACCTTTGGTTCGTACGCGTAACGTGATTCGAAAGTGGCACGAAGATTTGTTCTGCCGTCGATGCCGCGATGAGCGAAATCACGGAATTCCCCGATGGTCCGCCTCGTCCGGTAGACTTTGTGCGTTTGGAACAAAACGCCCCGAAAAGGGTGCCACGGTTTTACCGTCTTCGGTAAGGCCGTGCTCTTCGGATAAGTTATCGAACGATGAAGACACGGCCTTGTCGAAGACTCCAGTGAGGTTTTTCCTCAGACCAAAGTAGCCATCATCGCTCCGCGTGATGAGCATTGTTCGAGAACCTAGAAAATTCCAATCCGCATGTGCTCAAATCAGAAATTCAGTCGGAATATCTGCCCCGATGCGTCAGCAAGGTTTGAATCGTTTCCGACGCATGCTCATCACGCGGAGCGATGATGGCTACTTTAGAAGAAACCCCGAAACTTGACTCAAGGAGTCAAGTTTCGGACCCGACGAAGTCCAAAACCGTTGCACCCATTGTCTCGACCGCCGGGCGTTGCGGACACAGTCCGTTCGGTAGCTCGATGAATTTCGGAAACCGTAAAGATCCATCGTGGCATTGTCT
Source organism: uncultured Schlesneria sp. (assembly GCA_903834925.1). GTDB lineage: Bacteria > Planctomycetota > Planctomycetia > Planctomycetales > Planctomycetaceae > Schlesneria. The sequence goes on along the minus strand of CAILLA010000238.1, from coordinate 98 downwards.
TAACCGCAAAGCGGTGTAGGAATACAGCCCGGGGTTTCAACCCCGGGAAAGGTCCGAATCAGACGATGATTAGCCCTGATAAGGGCGCAGGATTCTTG
>CAILLA010000237.1 GCA_903834925.1 uncultured Schlesneria sp. | reverse complement strand
GTCGTGAGACGGCTTCTGTTGCGATCACCGGCCTTCGGGCGTGATCTTCGGAAGTGGTTGAAGTCTCGCCCCGAAACGGCGGCCTCCCTTGATTTCACACTCGAACAACTCTCGACCGACTCGACACAGCCTAAATTGCGAACGTACAAATTGCGTGGTTCGCTGGCGGGATGCTGGGCTTGCAGTGCGGACTACGATTTGCGGATCGTCTTCGAATACACGCAGCATGAAGGTGCCAAGCGATACTGCACCAGAGACAGTAGCGAAGGCGGAAACCCAATTTGGATTTGCTCTTCCGCCCCTCCTCATCCAAATCTACACCGAGGTCAGCAACGGCATTGAAAGCCGACGATCGTTTCGTCGAGAAAACGGCGTAAACAAGGACTTTGATCGGAGCCGAACGAGGCGGACAACGATTTTCCAGATCTGGCGGAGGAGGATTCCCGGCGGTACGATTCTGATGTCGGATCTTTTCGACGATCGAACGTCAGGAGTAAACTCGAAATGCAACGCGCGATTGACGCCATCTTCGAGAATGGCACGTTCCGACCGGTCGATCGTGAACTGCTCGCGATTCCCGAAGGACAGCGGGTTCGAATCACCGTCGACGACGGCGATCCGGTATCACTGCAACTGGCAATGTCCGTTTACGACGGACTTTCGGACGACAAGATTGACGAAATTGAAAAGATCGCCTTGGACCGAAGCGTGTTTTTCGGTTCAAAGGATTTCTGAAAAGGGGATACGGCGCGCCAGCAAAAGCCGGTGGAAAGTTGCGATTGAAAGTTTCGTTCAATGATTTTTGGAACACTAATTTTCGCTAATCTGCACTTATCGGAAAAATCCAGGAAAAGAATTTGACGCCAATTTCCGCTCTTTTTTGATTAGCGAAAATTAGTGGAGATCAGTGTTCCAAACCTCTTAATCAATCTGTCTTTCTGATTGTTGTTGAAAATCAAACGTTGCTGAGCTTGGCGCACGGGTAACAATGTTTTGTCAGTATGGCGTGCGGACCAAATTCGCTCCCACTTGGGCAAGCCAAAGTGGAAAGCAAAAAAAAACAGTGAACGCGGGGTGACGGAATATCTGGTTTCCAAATTTGCTCCCGCCTGGGCAAGCCGGGGCGGAAAGCCTTTGTCGTCCATTTGGATACATTTCGTCGTTTAACCCGAAGCCATCGGCGCCGGCAGATCGGCGTTCAGCCAATCTCTTTGAGTGTTGCCGAGCATTGATCGCGATCGCTGCAACAAGCGTTTCGCAATGTCCAAACGTGCGATGACGTCTCGGGTTTGGCAGTGACTCCGTTTGACTCGCTTCTCTTCGAGGCGCGGTTAAACGATGAAAACGTCTTCGTTTACTTACGTTCGGTCGTGAATCACGATTCCGATTTTTATGGCGTGGCTTTGTTCGCCTTGTGGCGGATGTGGTCCTGTTCACGTGCGTTCGTCAATGCCGTGTCATAGCTGATTTCGCCGCGCTGATAGAGATCGAGCAGTGCGTTGTCCATTGTCTGCATCTGGTGCTTACGGCCGGTCTGCATTTCATTATAGATCTGATGCACTTCGCGGCTGCGAATGTGATTTCGAACCGCGTTCGTCGCAATACAGACTTCTGTCGCCAGGACCTGCCCGTTACCGTCGGCACGTGGTAATAGCTTTTGAGCGATGATCGCCTGCAGACTATTGGCAATCTGCATCACGATCGAATTCTGCTGATCTGCCGGGAAGACGCTGAAGATTCGTTGTATGGTTTGAACCGAGTCGGGCGTATGTAGAGTTGCAAGAACCAGGTGGCCGGTCTCGGCGGCCATGAGCGCTGTTTCGATGGTTTCGAGATTTCGCATTTCACCAATGACAATCACATCGGGGTCCTGCCGGAGAACGTGAACCAGCGCTTCACGAAATGAACGGACGTCGGTCATGACTTCCTGCTGCACGACGATGCTGCGCTGATTTTCATGGACAAACTCGATGGGGTCCTCAATCGTGACGATCTTTGTCCGCCGCTGGCGATTGATGCAATCCACCATGTAATTCAGTGTTGTGGTCTTTCCCATCCCCGTCGGACCGGTGACGAGGATCAGTCCGTTTGGCAGTCGGGTCAGTTCTTCAAGAATTGTCGGCAACCGCAATTCTTCGCGCGTTCGGACCGAGGTTTCACAGAGCCGGATCGCCATTTCCGGACAGCCAGAATGGTAGTAAACACTGATCCGAAACCGGCCGATCTCGGGCCAGTGTTTGGAAAAGCATAACTGCCAGTCCCGTTCAAACTGCTCGCGCAATTGATCTGTGAAAAGTCCGTAAACGATCGACTTGAGCTGCTCGGCATCAAGTGGTTCCCCTTCGATCGGTCGAATTTCGCCGTTAATGCGAAACACGGGAGCAACATCCATGATCAGATGGATATCGCTGGCATTGAATCGCCTTGCCGCTTTCAGGATTTTGTCGATCGACCAGGACATTATCGGTTCCCAAATACGCGCCGCCAGACTCGACCGAATGACCAGCCCCCTTGGTCGAGCGATCGCAGGCTGCGATCGGCTTCGTCGTGGTTCGGGTAGAGTTCAAGGCAGCGTTGGAGGCTTTTCCTGGCTGCCGATTCCAATCCCAATTCTCGCTCGGTCTCACCCTGGATATACCACGGGAAAAATCGGTCAGGAGCCATCTCAACGGCCCGACGAACGCGTTCGAGCGCTCGGCTGGGCATCTCTAACCGGAGATAGACCTGAGCGATTTCCAGTGGAACTAGCCAGTCTTTATCGTTTTCGATCGCCTTATCAAAACAGTGACGATCGGTTTCCTGTTTTGTCGCCGCCATCAGTTCGCCCCGGACCAGCCAGCGATATGCAGACTGTCCAGTCGCCTTGAGCGACGAGTCCGAAAGCCCCATCGCCTGCTGAGCATTTCCACTCCGGTGCATCCCTTGAGCCCGTCCGGCCAGCAGATCACCATTGCCAGGGAACAGTTCCAGAGCTTTGCGACTCCATAACTCGGCCTCAACCGCTTCTTCCAGGACCACCAGCATCTGCACTTGCCCGACCCAGCCATTCACCAGCGATTTGTCGTCTTCCAGTGCACGGGAGTAGAGCCTTAGCGCACTTTCGTAGTTCCCGCATCGTCGCTCTTCAATGGCCTGATCAATCCACGGAACCTGTTCGCGCACGGGCTTACTCTTCGACGGCCGTTCCGGCTGTCGAGGGGACCCTGATTCCAATTCCAGTTTGTCAAATCTCGCCATTCCAAATCATCCCTATCGGGCAACAACGCGCTGAAGCATTTTTCTTCGAGAATACAAAGGAACCGTGCCACTGCTTAACCGTTTTTGGTCAAGCAGTGCTCATTAAAGCCCGAGAAGACACTGCGTCTCCGAAGACTCCGATGCAGTGGCACATAATGCCCCCCTTAAGTATACACGGAATTAACGAATCAGCCCCATTCGTAACGGGGGCCACGAACGCCAATAGACACGGCCGTGAATATTGTGACGAGGAACGAGACTCCATTTTTCCCAGGGGACATTGAACGAAAAGACGCGACCTCGACGCTGCGCATCCATCAGTTCGGTGCTGGGGAAAATCAAATAATACCCGTTGGGAACGAACAATTCGAGTTTTTCCGGCATGTTTTCGGGATTCAGAGGCAACCACAGTGAAGGGTTTCCATCGATCGTCAGTTTTCCGTCGTTCCAGACGATCTTCTGGTTCGGACCGGCGAGCACCCGGTCAACTCGTTCTCCACGAACGACGTACCTCGCTCCTGGAATCGCAATTTCTGCTTCGGGCATGAGATAAGTCACGATGTCGCCAGGTTGGGGCGCGGACGAAAGATAAGCCTGCCGATTCGCGACCAGAACTTCACCCGCGCGAAACGGAATCCGATCGAGTTGTATCGCGAATGGAGAGGCATAATTCGAAATCCTGGAATAGAGAGGGATGTACAGGAAAAACCCAATGATGCCGATCCCCAGAAAAAAACGGGAAATTCGCCCACCCCGGCTGAAGGTACTTCGGTGAGCGACGTCATAAATCGACGACGCATGGATCGTCAAAGCCGCAGAAATCAGGAACGAACTGAACGACGTACCAATCAGGACGAGCGCTAACAGACCGCAGGCAAAATAAGCACCAAACAGACATTTTCCAAAGAGGGCATTGCCAGAGATCTGCTGCGGCCAACCAGGGACAATCAACCGGACCAGAATATCCATTCCAGGCAGGTCCGCACTTGGCTCAAGATGGATTTTCTCTGCCACATCCGACCATCGATTTTTGAAGGTGGTCCAAAGTCTCGCGAGGAATGTCTTACGCCAGAATTTGGCCCAGCGCGTGGCCCTGGGAGGATGGACCGAAATTGCAGCCTTGGCGAGCGTCATCGACGCCCCGCATCGACCACAATTCGATGCACCTGGCATATTGTGAAATTGACAACTGGTGCATTGAGCCATGTGTCGCACTCACGTCTTTACGAACGCCGATTTCGAATGTTCTGGTGCGATTCAATGTGCTGGCTGGTCTCGTAGTACTCACTGGTCAATTCCCGTGATTGCTCTTTTCCCACGAGTTGAGCCACGAATTCGGCCGCATCGATACACCGGGCTCCTTTGATCCCGATCGTGCGAACGGTCACTTGTCCCGTCGGGCTGATTTCAATCTCAAGTTCTTCCGGCATTTTAGATTCCCCATGTTTCCAGTGACGAAAAAATTCTGGCGAAGACAATGTCTTGCTGGTTTCCAGTGACCAAATCACGGAACGTTGATTACCAATTACGGACTCGAATTTTGACCGTGTTATCGGCAGTGACTTCTTCGCTGACGACGGTCATGTTTCGTTCGCCCAATTCGGTCACGACGCGGTTATAGACGTACTGTTGAGTCACCCGGCCGATCAATTCTTCGCCAATCTGTTTCAGTTGCGACTTCGAATAACCTTTTCCCTCGACGCAGACCTTCAAGGCACCTCGTTCGTCGCGACCGAAAATGGCCTGAACGCCATCTCTTTCGACGACCAGTTGCTCACCCGATCCGCCTGACGATTCCAGGATTTCACTCTCTTCAAGCTCAATCTCGGCGCGGTTCACGCCCCGTTCGTGGGTTTCTTCTTCGATCGTTTCCCGAACGGCGGCGAAACCGACAGTGCCGATCGCCCCCATTACAGCGGCCGAAATGACCGACCAGTTGGCGATCACAATTGGTGCAACGACCAGGACGGTACTCATAAAACACCTCAACTTTCCCAATAACGGACGTGGCTGACAAAACGGGGATTGTTTCCGATCAATTCATCACATCGCACTCAAACAGTTTGTGTGGCGAGGTCACAGTCCCTCGTTTTGGATTTATTCGCAAATTCTCAAAGTTCGATCTTTCGACGAGGATCTTCCATCACGCGCGCCACGACACCCGAAGCAGGGCGGGCTCGACCTGCTGCCCAATTCCGTAAGCGATTAATCTCTTCGTGCATCGTCTTGGAAAGCGGCACCGTCTCGGCCAAGCTGGCTTTGATGATGTCGGTATCCAGCGGAACCTGTCGACTGAATGAATCGAACAGGGCTGACGTGATCGCCTCTTCGATTTCCGCACCGCTGAACCCGTCGCTCAACTTCGATAATTCCAACAGGTTGAACTCGCTCGAACGACGACCGCGTCGTCGAAGATGAATTTTGAAAATTTCCTGTCGCTCTTCTTCCAGAGGGAGATCCACAAAGAAGATTTCGTCCAGTCTTCCTTTACGAAGCAGTTCCGGGGGGAGATTGCTGATGTCATTGGCGGTCGCGATGACGAACACAGGAGATGTTTTTTCGGACAGCCACGTGAGCAGCGTGCCGAAGACGCGCGACGCGGTTCCTCCGTCACTTCCCCCACCGTTGGACGAACCTGCCAGGGCCTTATCAATTTCGTCAATCCACAGGATGGCAGGAGCAATACTTTCCGCCGTGACGATCGCTCGTCGGATATTCTCTTCGCTCGATCCCACCAGGCTGCTAAACATCCGACCCAGATCGAACCGAAGGAGCGGCAATTTCCAAAGCCCGGCAATCGCCTTGGCGCACAGACTTTTGCCGCAACCTTGAACCCCCAGCAGCAAGACTCCTTTGGGTGATGGCAAACCGTATTTTGCGGCTCGATCGGAAAACGCGATCGTCCGTTTGGTCAGCCATTCCTTCAGGTTTTTCAGTCCTGCCACCTGATTGATTTCCTCGGGCGTATCGCAGTATTCGAGCAGACCACTCTTCTTGATGATCTGCTGCTTTTCGCTGAACACGACACTGATATCGTCGGCGTCGAGTTTCCCGTCGAGAACGAGTGTCTTGGCGAAGACGTTTTCGGCCTCTTTCAAGGTCAGGCCGCGGGCGGCGTTCAACAGTCGCTCACGAGCTTCACCGTCGAGGTTGATACGGATTTGCGGGTTGTCTTTGACGTCTTCGACAATTCGCAGCAGAAGTTGATTAAAGTCTTCAGGGCCCGGCAATCCGAATTCGACGACCGTAATGTCCTTCGCCAGATCCGAAGCAATGTTCATCACCGGTGAAACGATGACAATCGATTTATAGGTATCGCGAACGTGATGGGCGACGTCACGCAATCGCCGAATCACCTGCATGTTGCAGCGGTCACCCGATGTAAACAGGTGAAAGTCCTTGAACAGGTAAATCGCCGGCTCAACCTGATCGATCACCGCATCCAGCGCGGCGATGGGGTCCGTTGTGTTTCCTGATGTCGATTTCGACCGCTGCGGTTCTGCCCCGGATTTGACAATCCCCTGAGTCACCGTCCAGACCAGTAGCTTTTTATTCCGTGAATCGGCGATGGTTCTGAGGCATCGTTCAACGCGTTCTTCTTCCCAACTGACGACATAAATGATCGGATACCGAGCACGGATCAGGACCTCGAGTTCTTCCTGAGGCGTACGGCGACGTGTGATGGAATCCGGCTTGGGAACTGACGGTCTTGGTGCCGGTGTCGAGGTTCGAGGAGTCGGCGATGTTGGTTGAATCGGGGGTTCGCTCATTTCGTCACACGGTTTTCATTGGATTCTGCGTAATGGGACTGTTTCGCGGAGGATTGTACGGAAAGGTGCCGCGCCAGCAACGAAGGATCACCCAGGTTCAGCTGACAGAGCAATTCGACGATTTCGCGGGAAGCACCGAAAAGACAAATCCGACCGTCCGGCAGGAACGAGATCTCCGTCACGGCGGTTTCGTCGTCGGCCACGTCCGGCTGATGTTCATTCGAGGACATTGAGACCTCTTTCCATTGCGTAATGCCGAGCACGATCTCCATCGCCACGGGGCAGGGGAGTCGCCAGTTCTGTCAGTCGCGCCGCCTGCCACCGAGGCATGTAACCATCACGCAGACTGATTTTGACATACGGCAACTCATTGCACAACCAATTGACAATCGGTTGATAACAGCACTCATAATGTCCCGGCAACAACAAGTGTCGCACGATCAGGTCGGATTCGAGTGCCACTCGTTTCAGATTTCGAGTGACAATCCGAACATAATCAGTGACCCGTGCAATCCGATTGGCGCATTCGTCATTGCCAAACTTGAAATCGGCCAAGTAGACCGACACGACATCTTTCAAAAGGTCGAACGCGGCAGGCGTCCCATAGAAATCGGATTTCCAGACGATCGGCGGCAAGTTCTTGACACCCTGCATCGCGTCCAGAATCGCGGGAATATGGATCGTCGGTTCGCCACCAACCCATTGCACATTACGAGCACCCTGGTCGCGTCCCCAGGCCACTGCGCTGGAGAAAAAGTCGCGCGTCAATGGACGACCGCGCGACGGATCAAACGCATTCGCCTCGGCAATACAGAAAGCACATCTCAAATCGCAGCCGGACAGGTAAAACAAGTGAGACGGAACAAGTTCGGCTTCTTCGCCGCATTCAACCCGATGTCGAAAGACGCGAGCCTCCGTCCCCGCCTTGCACGGACCACGTTCGCCTGCCACCCGGTTCGCTCCACAACGGTGCTCGCACAATTCGCAGTGCAACAACTGCGTGTGAGCCAATTCAAGATTTGCTGGAATCGCGGTAACGAGTGACATGATACTGACAGGAAAAAGGTTGCGGCGACTCAGGAAGATAGAGCCTTTTTGTCTATGTTAACGAACTTGTCCATCGATGCTAGTCAAATTGTCTTGAGATTCTGTGGGAATTCCTCGTTTTCCTCGTTCCCAAGCTCCCGCTTGGGAACGAGCCACTTCGAAGCTCCGCTTCGCGAATCGCAAAGTTTTTTCTTCCTGAAGATCGTGGCTCACCTGATGGTGACAACCTGAAGAAAGGAAGTGTAGGTTGCTGGAATCGAAGTAATGTTGAACCCGAAAACGGTGAAAATGGGTGCCACGGTTTTACCGTCTTCGGTAAGGCCGTGCTCTTCGGACACTTTGTTGAATCAACTAAGACACGGCCTTGTCGAAGACTCCAGCGAGGCTTTGCCTCAGACCCAAGTAGCCGTCTCGCTCCGCCGAGACGATAGCCGAATTGCAGCAGACCTCGACTGGTACTTGAAAGCTCCGAAAAATCACGAGGTTGTTGGCAATTCGGCTTTCTTCTCGCGGAGCGAGAAGGCGACTTTTGAGGAAATTCTGAAACTTGACTCATTGAGTCAAGTTTCGGACTCGAATGACTCCAAGACCGTGGCACCCCGAGTGTTGATTCTCTCTCCGAATAGACATAACATCTCTAATTCATCAATCTCCGTCCAAAACCCGCAAATTAGGGAATACCTTGAGTACCTTTGCGGTTGAAATCGAAAACATCACGAAGCAGTACGATGATCTTCTGGCTGTCGATCGGATCAATCTCCGTGTCGAGCAGGGGCAGACGCTTGGCCTGATCGGTCCGAACGGTGCCGGAAAAACGACATTGCTCCGGCTGATTTCCACGTTGGCGTTACCCGATTTTGGTGATATTCGAATTCTGGGTAAATCCGTCTGCAAGAATCCTCAGATGATCCGCAAGATTCTTGGCTTCATGCCGGCAGAATTTGGGAATCCACGCAATCTTTCGATTGGCGAATATCTTGATTATTTCGGTTGCATGTATGCCATTTCCCGAGGTGAACGCGAGAAGAGAATAAAAGAGGTTTGTGAACTGACCGATCTTCGTGGGCGCGAAGATGTCATGGTGAAGGGGTTGTCGACGGGGAATCGTCAACGACTGTTGCTCGCCAAAACTCTGATCCACGATCCACAGATTCTTGTGCTTGATGAACCGGCCAGCGGTCTTGACCCGCGAGCACGGACTGAGCTACGCGGGATTGTTCGAGCACTCGCGGAACTGGGTAAGACGATCATCATCAGTTCGCACATCCTGCCGGATATCGAAGAGATCAGCGATCGAATCGGAATCATGGAGGCGGGAAAACTTGTTCTGGACGGGGAACTGAGTGCGCTTCGTGATCACCATCGCCAGACAACGACACAGATCCAGTTGCGAGTGACTGCAAGTGAGACTTCGCGAGCGATGGAACTGCTTTCCAAATTGGATGGAGTGACGTCATGCACCGTGGAACAGCCGTTTCTGGTCGTCGTCACAGAAATCCCAAACCGAAATTTCATTCTGGCCGAGTTGATCAAGAATGAAATTCAAATCCTGCAATTTGCTGATGATGAGCCCAGCCTGGAAAAAATCTTCATGCAGTCCACGGTGGGGAGAGTGACTTGAACGCTGTTCGAAGATTCTTTGACTTTTTTCTCGACAGTCCGACCTTTGGACGTGATCGAGCACGTCTGATCTCGGGATTCACAATTGGCACGTCCGCAATTGCGTTAAATGCCGCCATTCTGGTGATGCTTGTTCCATTGCTGCAATCGCCCGATGACCCCGGCTTTCAGCAAATGACCGATCACGTCGGCTTCAGCCAGATCCTTGCCCTGATCCTGCTGGGTGGGGCATCGATGTTTGCAACCGTACTTATTCCACTTCGACTGACAACCGTCTTTTTTGAAACGCGGATCGGGCGATATTTCGATCAGATCGTGCTGAGCGGGATTTCTCCTCTTCGATTTCTGATCGGCAAGGTCGCGTCACAAAATCTGTTTATCGCGCTGTTCCTGTTTCTACTGATTCCTTACCTGGTGTTTTGCATCACGCTGGGAGGAGTGGATTTCAAATTCTTTCTGGCGGGACTCTTTCTGATCTGGCTCTATTGTATGGCACTCGCGTTCGCCATGTTATGGATCTCGCTTTACATAAACGAGTTTCTCGCCGCAGGTGTCGTGATCGCCGTTGCGACAACGCTGAGCATTTGCGGTTGTATTCCGATGAGTTTCCAACCGTTTGTTTTGACTCCATTTCCCGTCCTGATCCATCCGGTCCAAACTTCGAGTCCGTATTTGATCGATATCGTTGATCGTAGCTACGTCCCGAAATTCATCGCCTGCACGATCGGAATGTCTTTATTCATCGGGATGTCGCTATTGGCGATTTACCTTGGGCCCCTGTATGGCGTGATTCGCGAGAACAGCACGTTTGGAGAAGTTGTTCGAGCCGGAGACAGCAAACGGAAACGCTGGTTCCGGTTTCGTCCGCATATTCAACGATCGTCGGAGATTGCATTCTTTTATGTGAATCGCGGAAGCTGGTTTGTCCGCCATGAAGGATTCATCCGATGGGGGACGGGATTTTGCGGATTAGTAATAATGGCAGCAATCGCTTATGCGATCACCCTGGATGAAGCGCGTAAGAGTCTGATTAACTGGACTGCGAACCCCGTGTATCTGTACGACTACGCACGCTCATTTCATGCCTTAATCCTGTCGATTCATGGAACCGGGCTGTTGCTCGCGATGATTTTATTTTCTCATGCAAAGAACACGACCTATCTGAAAATCCCGTTTCTGTTCGGTCGAAAAATCGAAGTTTCCAAACTGGATACAATGGCCTTTCTACTCTTCTGGCTCTTTTCCAGCACCGCAGCCATCGCCGTACCACTGAACTTTGAACAATATGCTGCGGCGCCCGCAGGTGTGAGTCTGTTTCCAGTCAGACAGCAAACAACTCCAATAAATCCCACTGGGCTCACCGTGGATTTGTTCCAGGCACTGTTGGAAACGACGATCGTGATTTCATTAGTGGGAATTGTGCTTTACGCATTCCACCGGGCGTTGTGTCAGGTGATGTGGATGAAATCCCTGTCCATCACGCTGGTTGGGGTCCTGTATGGAGTTCTCGTATGGATGATGCCCATCCTTTTTGGGTCATTTGCCCTTCAAGGGTTACCGGAAGTCGGGAAAATTCCACTTCTCACAAATCTCGCTCCGCTATTCACAGCTGTTTCGCCAATGGCCACGGTCTATATGGCGTTCGAGGGGAAAATGGGTGGCGAGTTCCCGGACGGCATGTCCAAACTTCCCTTCTATCCGTTCCATGTCGTGCTTCTTTTGCTCACACTGCTTCAGATTCGTCGGCAGGGTGGCAAGTTGCGAGAACAGTACATGCCAGAACTAAAGCGGGAGGAATCACATGGCTGATCCTTTATTGCCCTGGCGTCGGTTTTTCGAGAGCTTCCTTCGTGCAAAAGGCATGATGATTCATCTGGTCATCAGGTTGTCGATCCTGTCGATGCTCTGGAATTCAGGGACGGCGATGGCTCAGCCGAATTCGCCACGCAAGGACATTGACACTCCAGGACTGATCATCGAAGCCGAGGCGGGTTGGGGTGGCTTTGTCGACCGTACCTATCCGGTTCCGGTGTCGTTCCTTCTTCGCAACGATACGAAACAGGATATTCAAGGGATTCTGCGGCTGAAGGATTCGATTAACGGCCACGAGGTCTCGTTGGGGGAAGTGGTTGTTTCGCCAGGCACAACTCGGCGATTCACGTCCGTGCAATCAGTCTCGAATTGGTACGACTGTTACGCGACACTCGCTCGCGATCAAAAGATTCTGTGGCAGCGTTCTTTGAATCTGAATACCGGCAAGTCATTCACGAGTGGCTACAACCATCTGCTTTTTGTTGATAACAACGAGCGGAAACTTGATTTGCCGACGGAAACTCCCAATGTGGCTACGATCGCGACGGCAATGAACGACTCGGCGATTCCAGGGCAAAAGGGGAGACCCATTCGATCACTGACGGCGAAGCCGTGGCAGATCCCCAATCATCCCGGCCCGTTATTGGCAGTGCAGTCGATCGTCTTCCATGAAGGAACGATGGAGAAAGATCTCAACGCAGCGCAATGGAAAGCGGTCGCGCAATGGGTCTGCGAGGGTGGGCTCCTGTTTGTCGACAATCAGTCTCGTGAGGTGATTGAACGGCTCGTCAAATCGTCTCCGCTCACTCCCGACCTTGCGACGCAGTCCGGACCACTATCGGTCCGTCACATGGGACTCGGTGAAATTCGCGAATACACGAGGCCGTTAATGTCCTCCGAAGGGATCGAACTCCGAACATTGATTGCGACGACAGCAGCGAACTGGCCTCGAAATCAGATTAACACGTTTCATGACTTGCCGAGTTTTCAGTTTGTAAAACATCGAGAGGCGGACCGGTATCGGACGCTGATCATCACGTTGTTCTCGTTGTATACGCTGGTGACAGGGGGTGGAGCACTGTTTCTGTTTCGACTCAATCAGAAACAGATTGCCGCGTTTACGATTGCCATGGTGTGTATCACGTCCGTAATTGCTGGGATTTTCGGTGGAAGTCTGCGTCTTAGTAAAGGGGACCTGAGGTGGATGACAATTACTGAGGCGAGCAGCACTGGTCTGGTGCAGGTCGGTAGTCTTGAAGTGCAGTCGACGGGAAACAGCCGTGCGCGCGTGACCATCAAGGGAGACAACGTCGACCAGCAATACATCGGAATCCTTAACAATTGGTTTTATAATGGGAATCAGCGACCGAATTATTCGCCATTCACCTGGCAGGCCAATCAATTGCCGTCGGAAGAGAATGCGTATCAGATCAATGTCCCGATGTCTCCCTTTGGCCGTCGTCGCTGTCACGTGAACGGATTCCAGCCTGGGGCAAAGCAGGTCGAAATCGAATTGAAATTCCATTTTGACGACCCCGCTGCACTCGCCCTGCGAAAGAGCACTGGGACAGTTCCTGCCGGTAAGTTTTCTCTCAAACTGAAAAACCATCTCCCATTTGATATTTCGGATTCGTTCATTTTGATCGGCGCGACGACCGCTGTTCCGCAGGCTCCAACTCAGCCGAATCGAGTTAACGGCACTGTTTGTAACAATGTTTATTGGGGCAACTATCAGATCAATACAGAACCAGTCGAGGGCTTGATTGATTTGTATCACCGCCAGTCAATACCTTCACTGAATGCAGGAGGCAATTGCGAATTTGATTTTCAGGCGAATTTCAAAACGCCGGAACACTTACCGCAATTCAGTAACTTTTGGCCCTATCAAGCAAACCTCGTCCCACGTCTTTCGCGAGTCGGAACCACACGCGCCTGGATCATGGGGAAGCTTTCAAAGTCACCGATCATCGAAGTCGACGAAGCCCGCAGTGATTTTGTTCCAGACGAAGGGACCCACTTATTTGTGCAGGAAATCGACCTGGAAGACTTACCAAAAGAGTTAGCCTTCACACCCGGCCCCACAGATAAAGAACAAGGGAGCAGTCCGAAAAGTAAATGAGGCCCCCAAGCGGGGACGCAGAAAAGGGTTTTTCTTGGAGAAAATGAGGACATCGTACGCGAGCCAAACGAGACCTCACCGCTTTTACGGGGATGGTTAACGGGCCGTTCCCCTAGCGGCTGAATAACGGCCGGCGATCAAAACGACGGTTGATTCTGGAAATTCTCGCCACGGATGAACACGGTCGAACGTTTATCATTGAGATGCAGACGACCGTCACCGCCGGGACACATCAGCGACTGGCGTACTACACGGCGTGGCAGCACGTAGACCAGTTGCGTCAGGGATAAAATTATGTGTCACTGCGGCCAGTGATCAATAATCTTGAAATCAAAGTCAGTTCACTCAATCGTCAGCGGCGGAAGCGGACAATCGAGGGACGAGCAAATCGTTCTGAGTAGTTCATATTCTGCTGCAGTGACTTGCCGGTTTGAGCAGATACATGTTGCGCAGGCTCGAATCAACCGCTCTTTCAGTTGTGGGGTCGCTTGTTCAAACTGATATAGCGCTTTGGCAAAATCCATTCTGCTACACGCCGAGATCGGCGGGACAGCAGTTGTTGAATTGTTCCACTGCTGAAACGCGACGGTGTATGACTTGAGTGCTTCTTCGGTCGACTCGTTCCCCTTCACGGCTACCAGGCCGAGAATGATTGCAGCGGCGGGGTTTAATGGAGTGAGACTCGTATAACGAACTGGTGGTGGTTTGACTAACCCGTAGGCCTGGTCCAGATGATGACAGACAACCCGTTGGAGACAGAATTCGAACAGGCTTACCTTTTGATCCGCATCGATCAGTTCGCTCACCCGATCCCGGAAGTCCCGGTATTGCCGCGGTGACATTTGAGACAGAGCCGGCAACGACTGAAACGCCACCGTTAATCGCGTTCCTGCGGGCAGGGCGCTCATCATCGGCTCGACCGCCAGCGTTTCCTCGAAATCGTTTGGAACGACCTTCGCCTTCAAACCGGTCAACTGCTTCTCGCGCACAGCCGGTTCGTCGGACAAGACGAGGGCGTAGATGGCGGCTCGTGCTGAAAACGGCTCGCCGATCATCTCACGAACTTCGTCGGTGATTCCCTCGGTGAACTCTTCCGAAAAATGCAGATCGCTGGTGTTCGGCTTTCCCATCTTTCGAACGGCCGTGTCCGCCAGTCCCATCATGCCAGCAGGAATCGGCAGTGGCATCTGTGGCATTCCCGGAATGACAGGCCACGGCCCCTTTTTTGGGGCCGTCGGGATTTGTGGTTCGTCGCCCGCCGCTTCGGTATTGAGAATCGTCACTCGGGGGAACTTCCCATCCCAATGGGGATCGATCGCGTGAATCCGTTCATCGAGCGGGGGATGAGTCGCCAACATGGCGAAGATTCGGCTGGAAAAGCCGCTGGCAAAGAACATGTGGCATGCTTCTGAGGCATGGATGTTTTTGATGGCCGATCCCGCCGATAATCCGCCGATCTTCTTGAGGGCGCCGGCGATTCCGTCGGGGTTGCGAGTAAATTGAACCGCGCTGGCATCGGCCAGGAACTCGCGCTGTCGCGATATCGCCGCCTGGATCAGTCGCCCGAAAAACGCGCCGAGCGACCCCAGAACAATTAAGGCCAGACCGAACAGAAAAATTGCGATTCCACTTTTATTTTCGTCGGAACCGGATCGTGGCGCAAACCGAATTACATATTGTCCGACGATCGACAGCGCAACGATGCCAAAGATCAGACCCATCAGCCGGATGTTCAGCCGCACGTCTCCATTCAGCAGATGGCTGAACTCGTGAGCGAGAACCCCTTGCAGTTCATCTCGGCTTAAGTAGTCAAGACTCCCCTGTGAAACCGTGACGACGGCATCGCCAGGACCGAACCCTGCAACGAACGCATTGATACTTTTTTCATTCGGCAAAATGTAGACGGGTGGCACAGGGACTCCCGATGCAATCGCCATTTCTTCGACGATGTTCAATAAGCGCCGCTGAGTCAAATCGCGAGTGTTTGAGGGAATCAGTTCACCGCCAAGCAGCATTGCGACCGATTTTCCACCCGATGCCAGTTCGGCAATCTTATAAAGGCTTCCACACCCGGTGACGCACAGGACTCCTGCTGTGACACCCAGTAACAAGGGAGGATTGATCGGATTGCGTGCGGCGGGATTCTGTCCGTCGACCGAGACAAACAAGACCAGACAGATGAAGTAGGTCGCGACGATCAGTGCAATGACACTGAGAGCAAATAACAACAGCAGTCGGCCCGTTTTCTTACGAGCCTGATCCTGCCGCTGAAAGAAGTTGGTACTCATGGATTCTCAGCAGGAAATTTTCATCGAGTCCTCTGGAACATCGATTCCGCTTAGTCTCTTTCTAAACGAAACCAAGGAGCTTCGCGCTGTCGTAGCATGGGCTTCAGCCCGTGCATCTCTTAAGCCTTATTCCCAAACGAAACCTTTGGTGCTTCACGAGCAGCAGATTCGATTTCCAGAAGCTGTGCTTCATTAAACCCAAACATCCCTGCGAACATCACGGCCGGAAAGACCGCACGAGCGTTATTATAGACTGTGACCGCATCGTTAAATGCCTGGCGAGCAAACCCGACTTTGTTTTCAGTCGCCGTTAGTTCTTCCTGCAATGCCAGCATGTTGGTATTGGCCTTGAGGTCAGGATACGACTCGGAAAGAGCGAACAATCGCCCCAGTGCCCCGCCAAGTTCCCCTTCCGCTCGGCCAAGTTCCTTCATGGTGGACGCGTCGCCGGGATTGGCTGCCGCAGATTGACCAGCACTGAAGGCGCTGTTACGAGCCTTAATCACGGCTTCCAGTGTGCCGCTTTCGTGAGCCATGTAACCCTTGACGCTTTCGACCAGGTTTGGAATCAAGTCGTATCGACGTTTCAATTGCACATCGATCTGTGCAAAAGCATTCTTGAACTGGTTACGGCTGATTGTCAGTCCGTTGTAAATGGAGACCAGCCACAAACCCACGATGAAAAGCACTCCGCCCACAATGAGCAGCGTCATTAATATGGCATTCAACATGATCGCACCTCATTATCCAGAGCAGCAAAACAACCGATTCACCAAAACACGAGGATTACTTCTAACACGTTCACGCTCCACTGTCACGTCTCGTTGTGCGTGGGACTCCTGACCCCGCACATATGTTCGACCGAAAGTCTCCTCTTCGTCTTGCTTGATTTGGAATAAGAAAAAGGACACGGCTGATCACGTTTTGTCTCTTGAATCGCCTCAACTCATCGCAGCCCATTACTTGATGAAAACGCGAAGAAATTAAGAGGAGACCTTCGGTCGGTCTATTGTGCGGCGTCGGGAGACCCGCGAACAACAATTACTCGTATATTGTTATTTTTTCCGTCAGGCTTGGTGGCTAGGGGCTCGTAACTGATGATCAATCTTGGGATGCTTTAGGAAAGAGTCGTTGCTCTTAAACGCGAGTCTTTGCCGGCACTGAACCCAAAAAATTGATTCATACTGTATGGGCTGGTGATCGAGGGATTGCATAACGTCGTGATCGTGGCCAGTGATTTGTGTAAGTAGCTTAAAGCGAAGGCGCAAATGCGATGCCTGCGAATGTCAATCCGGTTCTCGATTTGAATCTTAACTCAGAAACTGGTGAGCAGCCCGTTCCAACGGGGATTGTTCCTGCGAATTGTCTCGATCAATCACCTGACATTAAGCAGGCCCTAACCCGAGAGCCGACGGAAGAGAATCCACAGCCCCTGGCCGGTCGAGATGCAGGTCGCATGAGTCAATTGGATCGTCGCCAGCGCTGGCAGTCAAGGAAACTCTGGGGAAGCGTTCTGTCCGTCGTCGCGCTGCTCGCGATTGTTTTTTGGCTCATTCCTTACGTGAACTATCGGCTTGCTCATTCATCGACGGATGACGGTTTTGTCGAATCGAGGTTGACTCATCTGGGTGCTCAGACCGCAGGTTTGATCACGGCGGTCCTGGTCGAAGAACGTGATGTCGTGAGGGCAGGGGAGTTGCTGGCGGAGGTTGATTCCGAGCCCCATCAGCGAGCGTTGGAGCTGGCGACGGCCACGCGGATGAAAGCCCAAAGCGAACTGGCACTGCAGCAATCAAACTGGGAGCGATTGGAAAGCGAGTATCCCCGCAAAGTTGCAGCCGCTCAGGCGGATCTGGCCTATGCCGATGCCGGGGTGGCGCAGTCCAGGACGGAACTGGAAGTGATTCGAGTCGATGTCGATCAGGCGGTCGATGAAGCCGCCGCCGCAGTCACGTCTGCCAGGGCCAATCTCACAAAGGCCTCGGACGACCAGAAGCGTTATGAGCGACTTTATCAGGAAGAGTCGATTACGAAGATTCGTTGGGAAGAAGCAGTGAAAGCACTGGCGACCGCAGATGCCGACATGAAAACAGCAGATGCGAAGTTCCAGCGAGCTCAATCGAATCGACGGAAGACAATGATTGCCGACCAGAATGTCGCGGTCGCGGTCAGTCGCAGGAACAAAGCGGATGAAGAATTGCGACTGGCGGAGTTGGGGCGATTGAATGTGGAAGAGGCGGGACTACTGGTTGAGGTGACAAAACGCGACGTCGAACATGCAAAACGAAACGAAGCGACCGTCAGTATCAATCTTGAGTATTGCCGAATGGTTGCCCCGTTTGACGGCGTTGTCGTCAAGCGATATCGAAATCCGGGAGATCATGCTCCGATCGGTTCGCCCATCCTCAGTCTTTATAATCCCGAATTGATTTTTGTAACGGCCTATCTTGAGGAAGACCGGCTGGCAGGGGTCGCACCCGGAAATCGAGCATCCCTGAAACTTGATGCCTTTACTGCGCCGCTACCTGGGCGAGTGATCTGGATTGGTCAGGCAACGGGGGCCAATTTCTCGCTGGTCCCACGCGATGTGAGTTCTGGTGAGTTCACCAAGGTTCCACAGCGGATTCCGGTACGGATTCTGCCGGATCGAGATTCACGATGGCCGGACCTGCGACCCGGACTGTCCGTCAGTGTTGTCATCGACCACGGTCCCGGTGATCCCGCCTGGGCGACAGCCGAAGCGGATCGCATTCGATTGCTTGGGGCGACCGGAGTCAGTCCGTTGCGGAAGGTACGCGAGGAACCGATGCCATGAGCACTCAGCATCGTTCGAGTGCGTCAATGACTCCGGAGCGAGATCTCTTTGATCACTTCGCTGTCATTCTGACGATTGTTCCGGCGATGTTGCTGGCGGGAAGTACCGCAACGTTCACGGAACTGCCACGAATTTTCGTGGTGACGGAACTTGCCTCTGATCGCTACCGCTTTCAATGGGTGACCGGTGCCACATTGGTCGGTGGCGTGATCGGCATGTCGAGTCTGGGCTGGCTGGCTGGTCATCTCGGCTTGCGGCGATGTTTTCAGATTGGGCTATTGCTGTATACGTTCGGGAGCGCGGCGGCGTCGCAAGCACATGGAATCGACTTTCTGGCGGTATCGCGTTTCATCCAAAGCGCAGGAAACGGGATCGTCGCAACGACCGTACTCGCACTTCTGTGGCGCGAATTCCCTCGACACCGAGACCAGGGAATTGCGGTGTTTGCGTTCTGTATCTATCTCGGACGGATTGCGGCACCGAGTATCAGTGCCTGGCTGGTCGACCACGACAGTTGGCGCAGCATATTCTATCTGACAACCGTGGTGAGTGGGGTCACGTTGCTAATCTCCTGGCGGTCATTGCGACCGGATGCACCGCGTCTTGAGCCTCCTGGCGGGTTCGACTTTGCCGGGCTGGGTTTGCTAATTGGCTGGGTGGTCTGCCTGGTCATCGGGCTTTATCGATTTCAGTTATGGGGCTGGAATCGTTCGAACGATACGCTGATTGTGTTGTCGTTGGGACTATGTCTCTTCGCCTGTTTTCTATTTCAACAGTTTGCCGTCGCACGTCCGTTGCTGGAGCTGAAATTGCTCTGGCGACACCACTTTGCCATGGGTGTCGTGATCAAGGCGTTGATTGACGGGCAGTTCTTCACCGTGCTGGGCATTTTGACGCGTTATATGGCAATAACTCGTGACTATCCGCGGGCGACGACTGGCGCCGTATTACTTCCTTCGGTCGCTGCGATGGCCATTACCTTGGGAGTCACTGCGCATTTCGGAACGCGAGATAATCGCAAACTGCGCCTCGTCATCGGGCTTGTCGGGATGACGTTGGCAACCTGGCAGTTGAGTCGTATCGATCTGTTCACGCCGAAGGAATGGATCAGCGCTGTGTCGGCCGGCTGGGCCGCATCGGTAGGGTTAGTCGCTTCGCCAGTCATTTGTATTGCTCAGGACAATCTTTTGCCGAATGAAATTGCGAATTCAGCGAGTATCAAAAATCTCGGGCTGGTTTTGCCAGGATTCCTCTGTGGCGGCCTGATTGCTATTACGACCGAACGCGCGGGAGACACTTACTTTGATTCACTTCGGCAGACGATTCAGACGAACCGTATGCCGGTCGGTGAAGTGACAAATGGGCTGGTCGACTGGATCACGCGGACTCACGGTAGCACAGTAGAAACGGCAGAGTTGCAGTCGATGCAGATCCTCGGCCGCTATGTGCGGTCAACCGCATCAGTTTATGCCGACCAGACTGCCTTTTACTGGCTGACAATGGTGAGCGCGGTCGCCCTCGTTCTTGCGCTAATGTTGCGGAGGCTGCCGCCGGAAGCTCCCGGTCCTCAGCGGGGCTGATGACCATTATTCGGGTCCATCCGGAATCACTGGCAAAGACGTTGGTGGAATGTCATTTGAGTCTGACGCCGCGTCGGTGACCACTCCTTTCGGGGCTAATGTGTGGTCGATCCCACCGGTAGCGAACTTCATGCGGGCCAGAGCGATCAGCAGATCGTAGCGGGCCGAATTGATATTCTGCTCGGCCTTGATGAGAGCCGTCTCGGCGTCGACGATATCGGTTGGTTTGGCATCGCCGCCGTGATAACGGTTGCGGACTAGCCGCAATGTCTCAGCCGCCTGACCTGTAGCGGTACGGGATTGTTTGAGGCGACCAAGCGCATCTTCGATATTTCGAAAAGCGATATGGGTTTCGAAAGCGATGGTGTCGCAGACATGTTGACCCTGAGCCATCGCGACCGCGATTTCGGCTTCGGCCTCGCGCAGTTCAGCGACGCGGCGTCCTCCTTCAAACAGATTCCACTTGATCGTTATTCCCGCGTCACCCACCTTGGCATTCTGGATACCGTTCCCTTCCACGAGAGCCCCTCCTCCCGTCGTGGTGATGGTCGGTAGGAAGTCGGCGCGTGTCGCATCGGCACCGCGTCCGGCGGCAGCGACTCCCAAACGTACGATACTGAACTCGGGACGACCAGTGATGGCCCGTGCCAGGCATACTTCCAGACTGAATGGGTATTCTTCGAGTTCCTCAGAACGCTCGATCACTCGCGTGGGAAGACTGACATTAATTCCCATCGAACGATTCAGGCCAGCCACGGTAATCTGTGATTCGCTGGTGGCCGCGATTAACTCCTGACGAACGTCGGCAAGAAAAACTTCGGCGCGCAGGGTGTCCTCCCTGGTCAGGACGCCGTTCTCTGTCAGATTCCGAACCTCATTTAAGGCCGCATCTGCTCGCACCACAGCCCGTTCGGCCACCACATGACTGGCTCGGGCCTGCAGGACTTTGGCGTAGTTCAACGCCACATCGAAAACAACCTCTTGCTGCGTTCGTTCCATCAGCCAACGGGAAATTTCGAATCGGATTTCAGACTGATCGTGAAGTGCAATCCGCTTACCAAACTGGAAGACAGTCCATTGCACCCGTACGTCGAGAACTTCGAAATCCTGATTACCAGGGCCTACGCCGCGAACCGGCAAGACGGGGAATCGTCCACCCGCAGGGATCCCGACGAAACCGGTATCGCTGGAAAATGCTTGAAAGGCATAACTTGTACCGACAGTCGGCAGAAACGCTGCGAATTTACCTCGCTCACGTGCTGCGGCAATCGAAACAGCGCTGCGGGCTTCCGCGATCTTTGGGCTATGGAACAGCGCGATCTCTTGAGCTTGCTCCAGCGAAATTGGCTGATCGAGGGAAACGGTGGTTCCGATGAGCGAATCGGGAGTCGAATCTGTGTTGTGTGCTGCGACTTCGGCTACGACGGGATCGTATTCCTTCGGAATCGGCGAGGGCGCGGAGATACGATCGGCGTAATGTTCGGTCAGGCGAGGGGGGGCACGGTAGACACAACCAATGACGGTCAGCACTGCAAGCGCGGCTGTCCCGGCGAATCTCATTGGTTGTCTCAGTTGAAATTGCGCGTCAGCAAGAAGCGCTTGAAGAGGCGAGCAGGGTATGACACCCTTTTGTTTTCTTGTCAATCTCAATCGAGACTCGTGACACGTTTAACGACGTTTCGCGCGATCCAGCGCTGCGGCGATTTCTTGTTCAATGACGGGCATCGGGTTCAGCGGGCTCATTGGATCAGCGACAGCGGTTACCCGGTTCGTTTTGGGATCCCAATTGACAGGTCCAAAGCGGGCTACTGAGTTTATGCCTGCAACGACGTTGCCCAAGGCGTCGTTCTTGTTGAAGTGCCAGAACTCGAACGGAAAATGAACGAACCCCTTTGCTTCCAGCATGGCGGTGATCTCCAGGCGATTACGCAGTGCCTCGTCTTCAACAAACGGGGACCGCATCGGGGTTCGTTCGCTCATTTCGAGATAGGGATTGCCGCGCCAAACTTCGGTCCCTTCGTCCCGTCGAAAGACCGAGACATCAATCGCCGATCCAGACATGTGAGTGCCGATCTTCGGGATATTAGCCACCAGGACCATCGCTCGGCGAAAGACAAGTTCGACCGGCGGAATCTCACCGCCGTTTTCCCAGATGCATTTCTTCAGGATCACATCAAACACTTCGGGCTTGCGGACCAGCTTTCCCTGCATCTCAAGCGAGCGGTAGCCGTCTTCGATCTTCAAGATCCAGCCTCGTTCGTTCATGGCCCGACCGATCGCCATCACGTCGTTGACAAGGCTTTCTCGCATGAAGAAGACTCGGTCGAGTTCCCCGGCGATCTTGGAAGTTGAGAAGAGCATTTCGACGCCCGCCGCTTCCGCCGCGTCGCGCAATGATGCAAAGCCCTCGCCGCATTCGTTGACTTCAAACCTCAATACGCGTTGGACAACCTCGTAACCCGCTTCCATCTGCTGTGCCCAATAGGCGCGGCGTGCTGTTTCGTCTGTGTTGCTCATTGTGTTATTTGTTCCTGTCAAGCTGGCTCTGAGTTCACGTCACGATGACGCATCGTAGACGATCGCCGTGACCGAGAACGTGACTTTTTATTTCGTTGGTTTGAACGATTCGAACACGTCGGCGAGCACCTTATCGGACAGTCGGCCCAGTTCGCTTAGGATCAGTGGTTCGGCCTCGGGGAGCAGGGGGGACATGTTTGGTTCATAACCGCCATACTGATGCGATTCGGCGGTGCAGATATAGCCCAGGCTACCGTTTGCATAGCCGACAACGATCGGGATAGCTCGGTCGGCAATCGCTTTTTCGATCTGAAAGCCGTACTCAACCATCGGCTCGCCGGGCATCGTCAAAAGCAGGAAGTCACCAATCCGCATGGCTTGCATTTCGCAGGCTTGTTTTTCCGTTTTGCCCGGAAGCGGAATGACGCTCGTCGCACATTTCAGGGGGTAGATGGTCTTACGTTTGGCCAGCTCTTCCCGAACAGCGCCACGATCGACAGATCGGACAACAGCACAACCGAGACTGCGTCCTGTCCATTTGATGTCAGCTTCATCTCCACAGCGATAGGGCATGCCGGGCAGATTGGGCCGGATATCTCCCGCGCACCCCTGCAGAAACAAGGTTCTTGTCTTAGGCCCATAGACGGTTTCGACGAACGTCTGTGCCTCCCCGGGAAAGTCTGCACTGATCTTGGGGAAGCCGTTGGGAAATGGGGGGGTGAGCTTGTCACCCCAGGTGAACACACAAGGATGGCAGACAGCATGCATCAGAACAGCCATTGGTTCCATGGTCCGTCCGTCGTCAAAGCGCAGAACCTTGACACGATGATCACAGGGACCGTCGGGATCGAGTCGCACCACGGCGCGACCATTGATGACCTTTCTGCGGTTGATGTTGAAGTCAATGCGATCTTCACCATAGCCGATGGAGACTGGCCGCATCTCTTTCGCCGCATCTGCTGCCGCCGCGCCGATCTTTAAGACCATTTCGCGACTCCAGGGTGACTCGCGTGACCAACCCGGTCCTGAGTGATTATGCGATGCCGCGACCATGATGTTGTCACGTGGCGTCCCCGTTTTCTGAGCAATCGCATCTCGCAGCGCTTCGACCATCTCGGTTGGTGAATTGATCAGATCAAGTGTGACGATTGCAGCTTGCGTCTGTTCATTGGCGAGCAGCAGCACTCCGGCCCGAATGGGATCTCGCACGCCGTTTGTCAGACGGACATGTCCCACGACCGGAGTGTCGGCAGGGGGAGTAATATCGACCTTCGCCACACCTGCTTTCAGATTCGATTCGACCCGGAAATGAAACGCATCGTCAGCCCACAACGGTGTGCCGCTCAGCAGCAGACAGGCAATGACGCGGGGAATTAAACCTACGCACAACGAAGCAACTGAAAATTCATGACACCATACGCGAGGCATTCGAAACTCCCGAAGGCAGCAAATCCGGAGATCTGCGAACCAGATAGATAAACAATCGTTTGCGCGTCGTCAGGATGATCGTCTTGCGTTCCGGATGCAAGCCTGATCACAATCAAATGAACAACACCAAAACGACAGACGAGTCCGGAATCCCTTCAGGATTTGAAGATTGATCTTGCTGGACATTCTCGCGGCGCTGTGATCAGATCAATCAAGTGATTTCGGCAATCATGTGGCGTATGGGCAAAAAAGCATAGAAGGGCGGGGCAGGGCGATGCCGATCGGGATATGTCCGACTGTCGACTTTGTGTTTAAGCTGTTGTTTGGAAACCCCAAACACAGTCGGATTGCCATTCATTTCCTGAACGCCATCCTGCAACACCTGCTGAAGGTGCGTGAAATTAAGTTCTTGAATCCGATCCAGGAACAAGAAACCGAGGATGATAAACAGTCGGTCCTGGACATTCTCGCCACGGATGAACACGGTCGGACATTCATCATTGAGATGCAAACGACAGTGCCTGCCGGGACGCGTCAGCGACTGGCGTATTACACGGCGTGGCAGTACGTTGACCAGTTGCGTCAGGGACAAAATTACGCGTCACTGCGGCCTGTCATCAGTATTTGTGTTTTGACTGACCCCTTGTTCCGCAAGATACCGGAATTACATTTGCATTTTCTGCTTCGGTCGGAAACTGGCGTGGTTTTGACGGAGGATTTGCAAGTTCATGTTTTGCAGTTGTCAAACCTGCGGGTGAAAGAAGAGAATTTGCGTGATGCGAGCCCTTTGGAACAATGGTCGTATTTTCTGTTACGAGCGGAGACGTTAACGATGGACGAGATTAAACGATTGTTACCGGACGAAGTCTTCAGCGAAGCAGCCGGCATTCTAGATGTCGTGGCCAAGACACCGGAACAGAAGCGGCGCTATGAAGCCCGCCTGAAATTTCAACGTGACGAAGCCGCCCGTGCCCTAACCAGCGAGCAAGCCCGCGAGCAGGGTCGTTTAGAAGGTCGCTTAGAAGGTCGTGAGGAAGGTCGGTTGGAAGGAATCGATGTGGGAATCGAAAGAGGGGAGCTTTTTGGTCGAATCAAGACACTTCAGGGGTTGGTTGGTGTGGCGGAATCAGCTCGCGAGGAGTTATCCGACTTAAGAGACGAGCAGTTGACGACATTTTTGGAACAACTGCGAGACCAACTCCGCAATCGAAACATCGCGACATAAGTAGTATCAACGCACAAGAATCTGCGTAAACAGGCAAGTCCAAAAGATTATTTCGCGAGCACGACTCACCTGTGGCGACGATATGAGTAGCCCAATGTACTTTCCAGACACGTGGCCCAGCGATTGCCCTCCTGAAGACGCCGTCGACGCGGAAGGTGAGGTTTTTCGTATCGTCAATAACAATCCGCCTAACGAGGACGACTTCAAGACGAGCTTTGAAATCGATTCATTTCCACATCGCCCGGCATGTTTGCGTTGCGGTCTCTCAGTCCACCGAATCTTGAGTGATGCGATCCACACGAAAACAAAATATCCGAAATTGGGTCGTTTAATTGCTCGAGGTATTTTGACAAACGAGTCCGGCAAGACCAAACAAACTGGTCAGGCGAGTCACACAACTTGGTAGGTTTATCAGGGAATCGAACGGGAAACATTCTTCGCAACGATTTCAGAGGAGGAATAAATGATGTGGAGTATTGACGGACCTATGGCACCGACACAGCGGTTTGAACCGTTCTCCCCAATCGAGGTTCTGGATGATTACGATGGTCCGCGCCTCTTCACGCTGAGTGATGCTGAAGGGGAATTGAACCTGGCTTATTGGTCGGATTCCGATCAACGGACCAGTCGTTACGTTGTTGTTCCCACGACACTCAGGATTATCAATGGGCTGAAAAATGGGAACATCAGCCTGCACAGTGCATTGAATCAACCACGTTGCTGGCTGTGCGATGTCACGCATCAGGGTAAACTTACCGCCTGTCAACGAGTCGAATTTGAAGCGATTCCACGAGATTCATTACCCACGGCCAGCGCGCATGAGTAGGTGGAATGGGAGGGCTGGCGCGAATTAGAGTAAGTTGATATATGTTGGACATGGCGAGTCTCGCGGGATGTGTGTGCGGTGGCATGCAAGGAGATGAGTCTTACCCCGACAGGGATGTCTAGCATGTCGGAAAAGTTGATTAACGTCGAGTCGATCGGTTCTTTCTTTGAATCTCTTTCTGATACTCGGCACGAACGAAATCGGAAGCACCTCCTGGTGGATATCATCGTAATCGCGGTATGCGCGATCATTAGCGGGAACGACGGGCCGACGGCGATGCATCGCTGGGCCACAAACCGGAAGGAATGGTTGTCGGAGTTTCTGGCATTGCCCAATGGCATACCCTCCCGTGACTGCATTCGCCGCCTACTCATGGTGCTGACTCCTGAGTCGTTTCAAGAATGTTTTCAGGAATGGATCGCAGCGGAATTGATTCCCGCTCCCGAGGAAGGCAACGCAGAAGCCCCGGCGAAACGCCTGATTGCCATCGACGGCAAGACTCCGCGGGGATCGCACGATAAGTCACAAGGATTGGGTGCGCTGCATATTGTCAGCGCCTGGGCGAGTGAGGAAGGAATCGCACTGGGCCAGGTAGCCACCGAGGAAAAGTCCAATGAAATCACGGCGATCCCCGAACTTTTGCAACAGATCGATCTCACGAATTCGCTGATCACGATCGACGCGATGGGCTGTCAGAAAGAAATCGCCAAAGACATCGTTAACGGGGGCGGTGATTTTGTCCTTGCTGTCAAAGACAACCAGCCGAAGCTGGCTCAGGCGATCGAAGACTATTTCGCCCAACATCTGGAAAGCGATTTGGAGGATTTGAATTACCGTAGTTACGCAACTCGTGAACAGAGCCACGGCAGGATCGACGAGCGTTCCTATTATTTGACCGCCGTTCCAAAGGATTTCTCTCTGAAGAAAGAATGGCCTTGGGTGAAGGCGATTGGATACTCGTTGCGGTTGTCACAGCAGGGCGACGGGCCGCAAAGCTGCGAGGTTCGTTACTACATTACAAGTCACTATCTCAGCGGCAAACGTTTCAGCGAGGCGGTGCGTGGCCACTGGGCCATCGAATCGATGCACTGGGTCTTAGATGTCACCTTCCGAGAGGACGACAGCAGAACTCGCGAACGCACTTTGGGGAACAATTTGAGCCGGCTACGGCGCTTCGCAGTGACCCTGCTCAAGTGTCATCCTATCAAAGATAGCATTCGCGGAAAGATGCTCCGCTGCATGATGAATACTGACTTCCTTACACAAGTCCTAACAGGACAATAGGTTTGATATGCGCTGGCCCTGGGGCACAATGCCTCAGCACAAAACGATGGATTACAGAATCAAAGTTTCGTACAAGGTGAAACACAAGATATGGCCCGATGCTAGCAGCGTCCACGACGTGGCCGATGCTGCTAGCATCGGACTTCCTGACACAATTCTGCCGAGAAGCGACACGAAGTTTTCTCGGATTGAGTCGATTATTTCAAGTGTTTGGTTTCGTTGATAACCAACGAATGAGTTTAGCTTACTGAGATAGAAAGTCCGTAAAACAGGCCCTCATGCGTTTCCGCATGAGGGCCTTTGGCGATTCTTTGAGATGAGCACTACCATACTTGAGCGAGAATAAATCGCATTAAATTCCAGCCTCCTTTCGAATGGTCAGCACGATTAGAACCGGCTTCTTGCTTCAATGCCATGAAGAACTCAAAGCCCGTGCAATTGTGATGCTCGGCAAATGCAAGATGAAATTTCCTGAATTGTCTTCGGTACCGGCAAGTCGCATCATCAAAATTGGCCAAGTAGGCCGCTTGATCGTAGAACCCTCGCGAATTGAGGTATACTAGGCCGTCATAGAAATTACACACTCTAACGGCGGCTCCACACAGCCGCGCGGACCTATCCGCGTCATAGTGGCCACCGCCCGACGCAAATGATTCACACTTTACGATCTCGGCGAAATTTTCACCGTACTTGCTAACATTATTCAACAAATCTTGGATGTCCTTTTCAGAACGCAGCTCGTCCCATCGCTGAATCGCCTTTTCAACGTTTGTCATTCGTTGAAGATGATTGCTTTCTTGGACTTCGGCTGCCAATGCGGTAATTGCTGCGGCGAGCAGCAGGACACCAACTAATCGCGATGGTTTGTTGTGGTCTTTCACAACTTTGTTGTCGTTAACAACTTTTGTGGCGCCAGGCGGAATTTTTTCATCTTTCATAAACAATTCTTCAAGATTCGGAGTCGCATTTTTTGTGTACATAGCTGTTCCTTTTGGAGGGTCGAACTGAGGAAAAAACGAAGCGTCGCACTCGAATGAGTGCGAATACGCGCAACGCCTAAAATGGCGTCGAAAGGGAGCCGACAGCGCAAATAACAAAAGTCCACGCGAGAGGGGTTACAATCGTCACGATCGGCATCTAGCCAATCTATGAGACCATTCCATTGGGAATTGACTCTCTCGCCAATTCAACTCGCTCGACGTCATGAAGAGCGTATCAGGGATTGATATGGGCACGATCGATTTCGGTGTTTAACCGTCAAGAACCACACAGCAGGTAGGATTCAAATCGATCGACCAAGCAGGCGATCATGATCCAACATATTGCGAATGGTTTTTTAGGCTACAGGGGAAGTGTTAAGAATGAATGAAGGTCATGTGAATTTTCGCTAAATTCGATCCCAGTCGTCGAATCTGCTAGTCTTCAACAATGCCAATGCCGCCTTGATCGTGGACAAAACAGCACGTCGTAGTCCGGCTGCCTTCGATTTCAGAACGACAGGCAAAACACGTTCTTAATCGGCAAGTTCAGCGAATTTCGGTGTCTTGGCTAGATTTTGCGTCCGATTCAGGAAGCGTCGGATTGATGTTGTAGGCGTTTGTAAGTTGAAAAATGTGAGCCACTACATGTTGCAGCGGGTCCAATCGGAGCGACACGTCATCGAGTGTCGGCTAGAAGCCGGCACTGCGAAACCTGACGACCTTGCGACTTACGCTGCTGCATTTTATTCCGCCGGGGGAGGGCTGGTGATGCCGCTCGATACTCGAGCAACTTCTTCTTCGCTTAGGGGCTTGAGTGTCAGTTCGCGAATCAGGAATTCTGATTCCCACTCGCCGACCCAGAGTTGCGAACGATCTTCTTCTGAGTAATTCGGCGGTAGAAAGAGATTTTGTTTCAGCGACAATCGACGCGCGTCTCCGTGCCACTTGACCGCTTCTTTGTCATCAACCGTGACAAAAACGGTGTCTGGCAGAACGAAGCAACGGACTTTAACTCGCTTCCCTTGCGGTAACAGCGGTCCCGGGAATTCTTGGCGCGTGAAATTCACCTTATCTTGAAACGGTTTATCGTCGAGTAACTCTAATCCGGTTTGAGAACCTGCGGCATCGATTGAAACGTTGCACGGATGTCCGCCGACAACGAGGCCGAAACTTAATTCGCGGTCTCCCTTTCGTCGTTCAACATCTGCGGTGATCACGTAGCGTTCTGGCGGAACGACAGGAATGGCTAATCGGGGGCCTGGAAAAACGGGAGTCACAAGTCCGTCGGCGTTTTTTGTCCATTGGCCTTTCCGGGAATCCCGAACCGGATCAATCAGTGCCAGCAGATTCCCATCAGCGCCGAGCGGAGGAACCGGTGGAAACGACGAAGGCTCGAGAGGTTCAAGTTCCAGCTTGTCGAATCGAAATTGGGCGCGGTGGCCGGCCAGGGCTATTCGACCTCCCGTGGTGGCCCAGTGCGATTCTTCATAGAAACGACTCGGGTTGCCGGTCCAATCAATGATTGTCTTTGTTCCATTCATAATCTTGAGGCCCGTCCTGCGGACATAAGCGACCAATTCTTGAGGTTGTCCAACGGGAAGGACCTGAAGTTGGTTGATCGATGGATTCCTTGGATCGTTGACGTACAGGCGATCCATCGCAACGGCGCTGATCATCGGAGCGAAGCCATCAATAATCACCTGTGCCATCGACGAATCCGTCGGCAGCTTGAGTACCAACGGATCATTTTCGCTGGTGCCCGAATTCTCACGAGTGATCCTCATCGTGAGTTTGTATTCCGCAGGGATTTCACACGGAACCGCCAACTTAGAGATAAAGGTTCGCGTTCCCATAACGCGTAGCGCGGCCCCGTCCTTTTCCCAATCCCCTTCCAACGCATCCCGTTTCAGATCGATCAACGACAGCAAATCCACAGGCCGGCCCGCTTTGAATTCTGGATGTGATGGAACCTTCGGGGCGGTTGGCGGGCTAAGTTGGAGATCGCGGAATTTGATGTGATGCCTCGTTTCGATGAACAGTTTGCGTCCGTCGATTGGGGCCCAATCATCCTGGATGGTCAACCTTCGAAAGTCGCCCGTCCAGTGGATTATCGTTCGATCGTCGAGGTCCACGCGGATCGTGTTTTGCGTGACGGTTGTCGACAACTTCACAGGCGTTCCTGGAACGAAGAACGGTCCACGAACACGGGTCTCATTACTTTCCCACCTCAAGCCGTCAATCCTCTCGATTCCCAGACAGTTGTCGTTGGCGATCGTGAGTGTGCAATAGGCATTTCCCGCCACAATTCCGATCCCGAGTGTCGCATTGTTCGGGGAACCGGCAGGGACCTCAATCATGGCCGAGAACGTGTATTCCTGTGGAACGGAAACTGGCAGGCAGAATTGAGGATTACCCGCTTCGGGACTGTGAAGCACATTTTTATTGAGCGCCCAGATGCCCCGCTTGCCGTCCCGCTCGGTATCCAGCAGTGGCATCAGGTCCACGGGTGTGTCGAGCTGCCCGATTCTTGGGGCTGGTGGCTCGGGCTTGATCGGAGTCATCACCGCCGAATCGATCTGGTACGAGCCTTCGACGATGGCGACGTAAGAGGTTTCCCTGTTGGGAACTGCCCATTCCGAATGGAGGAATAGACGATCCGGCGAACCGTACCAGTCAATGATCGTTTGCCCGTCACAACTGATATGAAGATGGCCGGGATGAACGGTCAGGACGAACGTTGCTGGACGGTTATTCTCAAGTAACGCTCCTCGACGTGTCGTGCAGTTGCCGTCAGGATCGCGCCCGTCCAGATATAATCCGGTGAGCTGAGATCTGAAACCATCGATCGCAACGGTGCCCAGCCGTCCCGCCATGACGAATCCCAGCATTACTGTGTCGTTACCAGAGAGGCGTTTGACACGGAATTTTAGCTGGTAGTCTTCTGGCAGCATTGCAGGAAGATAAATCCTGCTACCGTTTCCACCGATCAGCGAAGATCCCTCTTTGCGCCATTCTCCCGCAAAGACATCACGTTTCAGATCGACATTGCGCAGAAGATTTACGGAAGGCCCGGCGGGCTCATCCATGTGTTTTGACTCGACCAGTACGAGGTTCTTTGTTGGTGTCGGATTCGGCGGTGATTTTGCGGAATCTTCAGCAGCCTTAGTCGACGAAGCGATGCCTTCTGTCCCGATATCAACGGGCCGCGTCTTATCTGGCCCTTTACCGCCATTTCGAAAAGCGATCGTGCCGACCGCCAGGAGTGCAACTGCGGCGAGGCCACCAGCAACCAGATAGAATATTGGATCTGATTTGGCGACCTTTTTCTTCCGTTTGGGCAACGGCCTGGATGCCTTCACTAAGTCCGCGACATCCGTATCGTCCACAAACGAGTGAAATTCCTCTTTAACCGGTTGCTTTGGGGCCGATTGCCGTTTCAATTTCGCATCATAGTCAGCCTTTGACGCCGGCTTCAGCAGGCACAGTCGGGCGGCGGCGATTTCGTTCAACAATTTCGCTGCTAAAGGAGCATGCTCACCCGATTGATATTGGCGGACAAAACCCATCGCGCGGTCAGCCGCTCCTTCAATCACGTCGAGGTCATTCTCATAAAGTTCGAGACTGAGCAGCCGATAATGATGGGGAGGCTGATCTTTTGGTGGGATGCCAAGCCATTTGCGATACGGGTCAAACATGGGGAATCTCACCGGTGTATAACGAGGGGGTCGGGCGTCCAAATTTCAAAAATGGCCAACGGACCGTAATCTACAAAAAAAACGCATTGTCGGCCAATTTTGAAATTTTGACACCCGACCCCAGAACAGCCAGCCTGCAGTTGTAGCTGGTTCACTAAAAACAGGAGTAGCCGAGAAAGGCTGTGCCACTGCATGACCGTACTCGGTCACGCAGTGCTCTTCAATTACGAATCTTCAACGCGTAGCCACTGCGTCGGAGAAGACTCCGATGCAGTGGCACAACAGGGATCGTCGACAGTTAATGAGTCTGATTTCAACCGCTAGGGCAAAGGCCCGTTAACCACCCCCGTGGAGGGGGTGGGGTTTCGTTTGCATTGCAACGCGATCGACACAAGTTGTTTCGCTGCGAACTGGACGAATCCATGAAATCGAGAGAAGATTCAAGACAGAAAGATTGGTATCACTTC
This sequence comes from uncultured Schlesneria sp., assembly GCA_903834925.1. Classification (GTDB taxonomy): domain Bacteria; phylum Planctomycetota; class Planctomycetia; order Planctomycetales; family Planctomycetaceae; genus Schlesneria. The sequence continues at coordinate 16,027 of CAILLA010000237.1, read as the reverse complement.
CTGACAGTGAGTTGAAAAACATGCCGTCGCAAACGACGCCCGTTGGAATTGACTTGGGTACGACATTTTCCGTGGTGGCTTATCTCGACCCGACCGGGCGTCCTTGCACGATTCCCAATGCGGAAGGGGATTTGATTACGCCGAGCGTCGTTCTGTTCGATGGCTCGTCGACTGTTGTCGGAAAAGAGGCGGTTAAAGCGGCGTCGATGGAGCCGGATCGGATTGCCGCTTTTGCCAAACGCGACATGGGGAGCATGTTCTATTCGAAGAAAGTGGGGGGCGAGAATTTGCCCCCCGAAGTCATTCAATCTCTGATCCTCGAAAAGTTGAAGCGGGATGCGGAACTCAAACTGGGACCCATCCAGAAAGCGGTCGTCACGGTTCCGGCGTTCTTCAACGAACCCCGGCGAAAAGCAACTCAAGATGCCGCACAACTTGCGGGACTGCAGATTCTCGACATCATCAACGAGCCGACTGCGGCGGCAATCGCGTTCGGGCATCAGATTGGATTTCTCGACGCCAAAGGCCGGGCTCGCGACAAGGAAACGATCCTGGTCTATGACCTTGGCGGCGGTACCTTCGACGTTACTCTGATGGAAATTGAGGGAACCGACTTTACCGCGATTGCAACGGGTGGCGATGTGTACCTGGGGGGAATCGACTGGGACCGTCGGCTCGCGGATTACATTTGCGAGAAGTTTAAAGAAAAGCACCACGGGTTCGACCCGCGTAACGATGCAGCGGGCCTGCACAAAGTGTTAAAAGAAGCAGAGGATACCAAACGAGCCTTATCGGCTCGCGAACAACTGACGATCAGCTTTGAACATGTAGGGCAGGGCCTGCGGCTGCCGATTACTCGGACGCAATTTGAGGAGATGACCGCCGATCTGCTCGAAAGAACTCGCTTCACGATTCGCAGTGTGCTGACAGAAGCGAAGAAGGAATGGAAGGATGTGACTCGGCTGTTGCTTGTGGGTGGTTCCAGTCGTATGCCGATGGTGCAAAAGATTCTCGAAGAAGAATCCGGAAAGAAAGTTGATCGATCGCTCTCGCCAGACGAGGCGGTTGCGCATGGGGCAGCGCTTTACGCGGGCCTGGTCTTATCGAAGGAAAACGCAACCACAACCACGGCGTCGAAACCAGCCATGCGTGTTCGTAACGTAAGCTCACACGATCTGGGAGTTCTTTCAAAGGACCCAGCAACGGGTCGTCCTGTCAATTCCGTGATTATCCCGAGGAATTCCGTTCTTCCGATTACGAAAGGAAAACGTTTTCGGACGTCGCGAGCCGGTCAGAAAGACATTGCCATCAACATCATTGAAGGGGGTGACTCGGCCGGTCGAAATGCCACTCCGATCGGTCGATGTCTGATTCAGGATCTTCCGCCGGATCTTCCCGCAAAAACGACCGTCGAAGTGCTTTTCACGTACAAAGAAAATGGAATGCTGAAAGTGGAAGCGAGGCTGCCTGAGCTTCAACGAAAGGCGGTTCTCGCGATTGAACGGGCGTCAGGGCTCAACGAGGAAAAACTCAAGGAGTGGGATCAACGATTGAACGCGGATCGAGGGAAATCATGACGTGCCTATTAAGCTCGCCATTACGTGCCTATTAAGCTCGCCATTACCGGACGCCCTGCGATTGAGATCGATGTGGAAAACATCACGATCGGGAGTGACCGCAGTTGTACAGTGGCTTTTGACGACTCAACTGTAATGCCCAAGCATGCGGTGATCCGTAAAATCGCCGGACGGTGGTTGATCGAAGTCCGGGATGCAGCTTCGATTTTTGTTGGTGGTCCATTCGGTCATACAAAGCCAAAACGACTGCACTGGCTCGTTCCTGGTGACCAGATTCGCCTCACCGAGAATGGGCCGGCCAGTCAATCGCCGGCTCAAATCACGAAAACGAAACCTCAGACGGAAAAAACAGAGCCGGAAACAGAACCATTGCTGACGACGAAGACCCGATCCGCCAATGTCGAACCGAAGTCAGGCCCAATCAATTCGGTCAATTCTGATAAACGGACAATACGAAATGGCGTCGGCAATAGCTCGAAAGCGACCGATTCGACGGCGGAACGCTCATCTTCCGAAATCAATGTCAAACCCCAGTCGCCATTGCCGAAAGCAAATTAAAGTTCGTGATCCGAGGTGCGGGGAAATCAAGCGACGATTGCAAGACGGTTCCGTCGAAGCTTAACGCCGACGATGCAAAGCCCGCCAAGTCCAAGCATCAACATGGTTGAGGGTTCTGGCACTGAGGTCGCCACCACGTTGACGTTGCTGAGCAAACCAACTGGAGGAACGCCGGCTGGACTTCCCAACGACAAGAACGTCAGGGTATCTGAGGTGGCGTCGGCCTTGAATGTAAAGGATTCCGAGATCCAGTTGGAATGGCCTTTACTGGCGATCGTTTCCACTGCGGTCGTCTGGCTCGATTTGCCAAACGAGACTTGGAATTGTTCTGAGAATTGTCCCGTCGCAGTTGTGTATTGAACGGCGGCCCAATCGAAAGTCACGTTGTATGACGCGTTCGGAGTCAGGCCTGTCAAAGTTTGTGAAAGAGTCGCGGCTTTCTCATAGCCGTCGAGGGTCACAGCATATGGCTGACCGGAAGGAGTTGCTCCAGGGTTACTCCAGAGTCCGATTGTGCCGGCGTGAGGTTGTAATGTCGGGTAGTAAAACGTATACGCATTTGGTCCGGTAGTCTGGGTAATGAAAGAGTACGCGTTGAGCACGGTGAAGGGAGCACCAAGATTTATGCCGACAGTCCAATCTTTTAAACTGGCGTACCCGCCGGTACTCGTGTTGTTGATCTGCGTGGGCCCCCCTCCTGGGGCGCTGCTCGTGAACTGGCTGAAGTCACCGTTCGAAATCAGGCCGGCTTGAATCCCAACGCTTGACGATAAAACAAGGGCTATCGCAACGATTCCGGAAACAATCTTCCGACTTGAAAAATTCACCATTTCAATTCCACGCCTTCTTTTCTTTAAAGTGAAAAAAGTCCGAATACAAAAACGGAAAACGTACGCTCGTTTCAGAATTCGAGCCGGTCTGCTGCCGCATACGCCAAGGTCGAGCAGTTTGCCCTCGACGCGCTCACCCGATCTCAATTGATACGATCAAGAAATTGAGGGGCAGGAGAATGGCTTTTCGTGTCCCGAAGTTCCGCCGACGTCGGCTCACAATCGCTACCAGCAGTTTGATTGCGTTCGATCACATGCAAAAGGACCGAATATGACGCTAACGCGACTGGTTATAGGCCAGTCAAAACAAGTTTCCACTATTTTTCTGACTCGAAGAGGCGGATTTATCGCAGAGCGCGACATTGAATTAGATTACTGAATTTGGGTGCTGTCCGATCCTGTGATAGGAAACGACTTGCATGCGTCATCTGGCTCGAAGACGATGGGCAACTTTTGGAGCGACGTCAAATTTTTGCGGCTGCACGTTAGGAGGCGATTGCTTGATTGCCGAAACGGAATGGGCTCTTGGACTTGAAATCATGACTCGACGCTGCGGATCTCCGACGCTAGCAGCGTCGGCTACGTGGCCGATGCTGCCAGCATCGGAACCGAACGGATCAAGCACATCTAGCGATGATCCGAAGACATGAACATCGCGGATCAGTCCCGTGGTTCGCATCATCACGCCGCAAAACGTGACGCAGTGCTCAGCAATCAACAGGCAGGTGAAAATAATCCCACAGATCAGGGTATAATACTTCCCCCGATCACCCGTTAACATTTTCAGTACGATCCAACTCACGCTCTAAGACTTTTCATGGATTTCTCAATGTAAGCCTGTCCGCTTAACCATTCCTCCCTGGACGTCAGACAGGGGATGAGTGACCACAAAGGCTGATGGGTCAAATTCCTGGATAATGTTTTTGACTTTACCGATCTCAAGTCGAGTCACAACGCTATACAGAACTTCCTGGTCGGCACCACTTTTCCCGCCACGGGCTTTGTAGATTGTGACTCCCCGTCCCAACTCTTCCATGATCTTTTGTTGAATCGCCGCATTCTGCTCGGACACGATCAAGATGGCCGTATATTGTTCGATCCCGTAGAGGATGAAGTCCAGAGTCTTTGCGGCCGTGATATAGGTGAGGATTGAATAGAGTGCCTCTTCCGTTCCCAGGACAAATATCGCCACGAAAAAGATCACGACATTGATCCCCAGGATCACATCGCCGACTTTCAGCAGGTGACTTTTCTTGCTGATCAGAAGCGCGGCGATTTCCGTCCCGTCGAGAACCGCTCCACCGCGAATCGCCAGGCCGATCCCCGCTCCGATAAAGAAACCGCCGAAGACAGCGCTTAGAACCAGATCCTGAGTCACATCGGGGAAATGGACGGTCGCCAGGACCACGGCCAACAGACCGATCGCAAACGTGCTTCGGATGGCGAACTGCAAGCCGATATGCCGATAGCCCATCGCGATAAACGGCAGGTTAAAAACGGGTAAAAGTACCGAAAGCGAAAGTCCGGTAACGTTCGCCAATAACATGGAAACACCCGTCACGCCGCCGTCAATGAAATTGTTCGACATCAGGAAGCCATGCAAGCCCAACGCGGCCGAGAAGACACCGAGCACAATCAGAACCAAATTTAACAGTTCACGGAGTTGCCGGTGCAGGGGGGAGGAGCCGGTCCCATGTTTGAGTTCTTTGGCACCGACATTCACAAGTTCGCTGGAAGATTGCGTCATAAAATCAAAGTCGTCCTTCGAAGTGTCGGAAACCTGAGTTTTGTGGGTATAGCGGTGAAACAGCGAATTAGGAAGGGCCAAACGTGATCAGTCCAAGTTACTGGATTCTTCATTCGCTCTTTTGGTGTTCTGTACTTTTCGACACAAACGGTATGCGTCCGTTTTCGTATTGGAAATGCAATGACTCCAACGTTTCGGTGCAGGGGATTGCGTCCGCTGTTTGAGACCAAATAAAGTCTGGCCCCAACGTTGATAAAAAAGCCGTGCTTCCTTGGGGTCGTGTCTATTTGTTAGGATATCCATCGTTTTGGCAGGCAGAGGCTGAACGTCGGAGTAAGCATGGCGACGATACTCGAACCAAAATTATTGACTGCGGAGGAATACGGACGGCTGCCCGACGAGGGTCGCCTAACCGAACTCGTGCGTGGAAGGATTGTCGAAATGAACCGGCCTTTCACTGCGCACGGCTTTTATATGAGCCGAATCGACTTTTTGCTCAGACAGTATGTTGAACAGCATAAGCTGGGCCGAGTCGTTGTGGGAGATCCTGGCGTTATCACTCATCGCAATCCAGATTCCGTACGTGGACCGGATGTTGCATTCTACAGTTACAATCGAATTCCGCGGGGTCCGCTTCCGAAAGGATATTGGCCCTCCAGTCCCGAATTGGTCATCGAGATCCGTTCTGAAAGCGATCGATGGAAGGAAATCCACCAGAAAGTCGGTGAGTATTTGAGTGCGGATGTCCTTACGGTCGCTTTGGTCGACCCTGACCCGCAACGAGTGCATTTGTTCTATGCTGATCGAGAATCAGTGGTGCTGAACGCTGTTGACCAATTGACGTTCCCGGATATTCTTCCGGGCTTTGAAATCGTGGTAGGACAGTTGTTCGAATAGATGTAACTTGGATGCCTTGGTCGCTTGTTTTTGAATCCAAGGTTAAATTTGTCAGGAAAACCGATTTGGCTGTCACGAGTGATCTGCCTATGGGCTATGACCATTGGACGATGTTTTTGATGCAAACGGCGCCATCGCTTGTCGTTTTACCGATCGGACTGTGGTTGTGCTTTCGAAATCGGTTTCGTCGTCCGCTGGTGGCCCGCCTGATTGGCGGCGCGATTGTTATTGAACTGCTGATTTATTCGACTCAGATCGCTGACCTCGATCCGATCCTTCGCAGCTTGGTGAAGGCTGGTGTTTTTTCGAGTATCACGCAGGCACACATGGTTGCTGGCGGCGTCTTACGTTTCATTAGAAACGTTCTGTTTGCGGGGATTTGGGCGACCGCGATCTGGGCCGGACTCTATGTCGAGGACGTTAATTCCGACACCGATTCCCAACGCGTCTGACGTCAACAATTGAAAGGTTGTGTCTCGACATGTTGAATTTGATTCGCACATTGGAGATTACTGATGCAATTTCAGGAGCCCTGTTGACGCTGGTACTGATTACCGGAGCGATCATATGCCGAAAGCGTCTGAATTCGTCTCGTCCAAGAGAAGCCAGGTTGGTCGGATTGGCAATCGGAATGTTTGTCGCCCGCATCGTCGTGCTTGCCGTGTTGACCATCGCCGTCAGCCTTTTCTTCAGATCATCCCTTTGGGAACTGGCCCAATCCAATCGCTTTTATGCTTCTGTCAACTGGTGGTTCGGCCTGATCACTGCACTGATTTACTCATCCTTCTATGCAGCAGCGTGGGGAATGATTCTTTTCGCGGCTTTCGGACCTGGAAGCAGTTCCATTCCTCGATTCCTGGTGGACGAGGAGCAGGGCAGGGCGGTTCCGCCGCCGAGACGAAACCAAGGACTGCCTGATGGAGACGATTTGTGACCGAATGCGATTCAATTATGGCCCCTTCACACAGGGGACGTACCATCGGGTTCGTTATCGGAAGTGCTGTCTCAATCGCTCTGATCAGTCTTCAGCACCACGCGCTGTACCATGCGAGGCTTTACGTCGATGTGGCGCGAGTGATGGCGACTCACGATGCCCGAAAGGGGGTTGAGAGGCTTGAAGAATTTGGACGCCAGTTTACGGCCGACCGCTTTATTGAGAAATCGTATATGCTGGTTGTCCCCGCGAAACTGCGAATGTCCGGTGCCGCCGCACTGAAGGACAAAAAGTTGCTCGAGCAGGCAGTCGCTGACCTCAGCACACAACTTGACCGCCAGCGACAAACTGTCGATGGTCGTCGCAACCAGACCATTTCACCTTCAGGATTGATTTACCCATTCTCGGGGGATAGCCAGGGGATGATTCGGGCCGCGATCGTCTGTGAGAAATGGGACGAGGCGAATCAACTGGCTGACGCTGGACTCAAAAAGGCCGAGGAGTTCTGGCATGACATGGGTGGAACGCCCTCAGATCCTGCGCAGGTCATGAATCCAAATTCAAAAGTGACTGTCGCAAACCTCAAGAATATCGAACGAAATATCCTTGCTTGTCGCGCGTGGGTAAAAGCACGAACAGAAAGATATGAGTTCGCCCTCAAGGATATCCAAAAGTTGCTCGATGAACCGTTAGTTTGGCAAACCCCTGAGACGTATATCGTACCGGAAATTCTGCTCTTGAGAGCCGCCGTGGAATATCAACTTGGGCAAACGGAAACGTCGGCAGAAACGTATTCGGATGCGATAAGGTCAACAATCGAACCAGTCGAATTTGGACCGGAGAAGTCCCTTCAAATTCCACATGGATGGCGACTTAAAGTCGAACATTTCATGTCGATTGAGACGAGTTGGGATCTCTTTCGCGCTGGCAATTTCGGAATCCCAAATTGGTGGGCTAGTCCAAAACCGAAAAATTTTTTTCATATGACGACGACGCTCACTCTTCGCGATAACCAATATGATTTGGTTGACGAAATGATACGCGCACATCAGATCCAGGTAGACAGAGACGTTTCGCCATAAAACCGACGACTGCGATGCCGTAACTGAAAATGACTCGATGAGCGACAATGTGAAAACTTCCAGCTTCATAAACACCCTTCGCATTCAATTGGCAAACATCATCGGCTGCACTGCCATTGCATTGACCGTTTTATTCCCTGGCTATTGTTTGTTGACGACGCCGGGGGATGCATTCGCAATCTACCATGAATGCTTTCGTTTCAGTCCCAGTAAATTGCCTGATCTTACGACACAAATTGGCCGCATCCCATTACCAGTCTTGATATTGCTTTTGATCGTTATCACCGCTGTGCAGATCTTCGTCACGTTCAAAGTACGTCCACGAATCTGGGTTGGACTCTTGCAGTTGTGTGTCGCGGCATGCTGCGTGATTTTTGCCTGGTTGCTGCAACTGGCATTGCTGGGTTTCCCAATGATCAAGCTTTTTAACGATTTTTCGTAAAGACCAAATCGCGTTGCCCGTAAAACCTTGAAACTGATTGAACTGATATCGGCGGAATCAATTCCGTCGTTTTCTAAGCCCAAGCCCCTGCGCACGTCGTCGTAATCGGAATTTGAATGGTCGGCCATTGAGCGGGACTCGCTATTCGTTAGCCACTTTCATCGGTAGAATTCCAGGACTGATTGTCCCTCGATTGTGCAAATGAAATCATGAACATGAGCTAGGGCAAAGGCCCGTTAACCACCGGGGCAGGCCCTCATCGTCCTACACATCCTCGGTAGTCGGGCCTGCAATTTTTGCCGCAGTGCGAAGTCGAGGAGATGAATATTTGATTTCGTTCTCCGATCGTTGCAGGCAACATCTATGCGACTGCGGGACAGTGAACAACGATTGACATAGTTCGCGCACAGGGATCGGCGCGTGGAGTCCATCGTATGTTTCACAGAGGTTGATCCCATGATCAGTGACTGTTTTCAATCGGCGTGTTTCGGAGATCGACGTTTGACAAATCGGCTGGTCAAGCTCGTCGACCAGTTGAGTAGCTACCCCAATTTGAGCATCCCTGCAGCGACGAAAGTCCGTGCCGATTCAGAAGCCGCTTATCGGTTCTTTAATAACCCTCGTGTGACTCGGGACGCGATCCTGGAACCGCATGTCGCTGCAACAAAGGAACGAATCCGGCAATCCGAGGTAGCGCTGCTGGTTCAAGACACGACGGAAATCGACTTGACACGTCCCGCGCAACAGGTTCGAGGTGCGGGCCCGCTGGATGGCAACAAACGAATGGGAATGCTCTATCACCCGCTCATGGCTTTCGATGACCAAGGGTTGGCGTTGGGGACCGTGTGGAGCAAATCGTGGGTTCGTGACGAAACCGATAAAACTGTCGAAAAGTTGTCTCCAGAACAGAAACGGGAGCAGACGCGCAAGATCCCCATTGAGGACAAAGAGAGCATCCGTTGGCTGGAGGGACTCCGTGCGGCACTCTCAACGGCGAAGGCATGTCCAAAGACACAATGTGTCTGTGTTGCAGACAGCGAGGCGGACATCTACGAAATGTTTATTGAGGACCGTCGGGTTAACGAGACTCGCCAACTCGAGTTACTCGTTCGGTCAGGTCGTCAGCGATCTTTGAGCGACGGCGGCGGCAGCGTCCTGGATGCTGTGCGTTCCACGCCCTGTTTGTACTCATGCCATGTGGACGTCAGCAAACGCACCCTCAAGATCAAAGCGAAAACGAGAGAACGAAATCAGCCGCGGTCGGCCAGGTTGGCTGAAGTCCAGGTCCGCGCAAAGACGGTCACCTTGCACGCCTCCGACCGACCGGGTGCCTCGCTTCCCGAGGTGACAGTCAACGTCGTGCTCGTGGAGGAGATCAACACGCCCGAGGGCGAGATCCCGATTCAGTGGCTTCTGATCACAACACTGCCAATCACGACGCTCGATCAAGTGAAGTTGATCGTGCATTACTACACGATTCGCTGGCAAATTGAAGTCTATTTTCGGACGTTAAAATCCGGTTGTCGAGTCGAAGAACGGTATGTCGAAAACATTCATCGCATGGAGAATTGTCTGGCGGTTTACTCGATCGTGGCATGGAAGGTTCTCTACTTGTGCCGTCTCAGCCGCGACTGTCCGGAGATGAGTTGCGAAGTCGTGTTCGATCCCTGCGAATGGATGCCCGTGTATATGGCCATCCGTCGCGCCCAGCCACCGAAAACGCCCCCGACTCTCAACGAGATTGTGAGGATGATTGCATCGCTGGGAGGATACGTGATGCGCAAAGCAACCGAGCCGGGAACTCAAACGTTATGGATTGGACTACAACGACTCAATGATTTGTCCTTGGCGTGGAACACGTTTGGACCGGGGGCCGGGGATTGCTGATTTTTTTTTGCTCGAAACGATGTGTTGGACGATGAGGGGCAGGCCCGGTGGGGTTCCAAAACAAAGCGAAACTATGCAATTGCCGATTATTTCTTCCGTTGATCCGATCGTTTCACCCGCATCAAACGATGGTCCGCCACAAATATCCAAGGGAACTTACGCTTTCGTGATGGCGTGGGTTTTTGCACCCTTCACAAGATTGTATGTCGATTACGTTTCCAGTACTTTTTCTGTTTGGAACAGCTTGGTCCTTGGCTTCGACAGACGGGACGATTGCACCCAAATGTCGGGTTCCCTGTAACATTTGAAAGCTCACCACATGGTCCGAAAAGTCGTGAATTTCCATTTTGCCATCGTCCTTTTGGTTCTGAACACTGTCGGCTGCGGAAGTGGCACGCCGCCGAAACCTACGGGTCCGCAAACGCATGTTGTCAAACTTCCGATAATCAAAAATGCGACGGGAATTGAAGTCATCCCCATCCATAAAAAGAACGACCCAAAATTTCAGCTCAAACTAACGAATACATGGGGTGACATCCTCGATGTTGACTTTGTTGTTACCGTTTACGAATCCCGTGTTCATGAAAATGAGAAACAACAGAAGAAATACTCCGCAAACCGATGGAATGAATCAGAAGTAGTTACAATCGATGGTCTTGACTACTTTGAATATCTTAATGTTGAAAATAAAGAATTCGAACACAACATGCCGAATGCGAAAATTCGAGGTGGTGGAAAAACGGCGAAAGGCGACATTGTAGAAATTGACGTTGACTATTCATATCTTTGGTTTCAAAAATTCTATGACCGATAGAGTTTTCGTCTTGAACTTTTGCACCCTTCTCGAATTTGCTTTTCGGTTGAGCAGGCGACCAGACACGGGCTATCTCATAGAGATAAGGAAGAACACGACACAGAAGAAATGAAATCGAATGATGGACACTACGATAAAGAAGACCACGCTGTTTGGGACAACGTGGTCTTTTGAAATCACCATCCCCGCAAAGGACAGTTAATGTATCGTAGTGTTCCCGTCGAAAAAATCTTTCAAACCAAACCCCTTCGGACAAAACAATCTGCCCATCAATTGAAATCATGGACAGACACAGTCGAAGGGTATCTGAATGAAGCCAAGAAGCTCACAACCCTTCTTTTCTTGAATCGCAAACTGGCAAAAGAACCATACACATGGTTCATCACCATTTATGTTGATTTCGAGATAAAACCCAAGGACATCACTGAATGGTGGAACAAGGCGAAGAGAAACCTTGAACGGAAGGGAATGGTCGCAATTTGGGTCCGTGAACCGACTCGAACCAACAAGGTTCATTATCATTTGCTGTTGCGAGGCAACCATTCAAAGCAAGACCTCGTCAAAATCGTCGAAGAATCGCTTCCTAGCCGAAGTTTAGGGCGATGGCATAAAAACATCAAGCCGATTATCGGGAGCGACTGGCGTATCCTCCATTACATCACAAAAGCGAAAACTCGTGGCATAACGAAGTCAGGAACCCATGTTCCCGACCTCTATTTCAAAAAGCGGTTAATGTTCAAACCAAGACTTGGAATCAAGAAGGTCGGAAACATTGGGAAATTCTGGATTAAACCCAAAGACGAGATTTGGAGCGACGTGGTCTCCAAAGAAAAGCGAATAGCCGAAGGGCTGGAACAACCAAACGTAAAAAAACTCGCACAATATGCGTTTGAGTTCATTCAAGGATACGTGCCACTGCGGGAAATTGAACGAAATTTTGGTTATGATTGGGATTCCCCTGCCATCCAGAATTGGATTAAGCAGGTTTTTGGCGACCAAAACAGTGCATTACATAACCTCTTTGATTAAAGGCATTTAGATGCGTTTGTAGGGGTGCTGCTGGAGTGATTTCGCAGCCCCGACCAAGTCGGTATTTGTTGCAAAATTAAAAATCAAACAATTATTCAGATAACGGTCAAAAAGCGGGACTCCTGCCCCCACTTCCTAATCGGCTACGTCGAGTTTCTTTTTATGTTAAGACAATCATAAATAATGTCATCATGATGACATTTTATGAATATGTGAAACTCAAAGAGGGTCTTTGGCTGAATGACAAAAATGCGATTGTAGGGTTGAGTCGGTTGCCACCACCGCCAACGCCACCAAAGAAGAAAAAATTGGTCGCAGCATTGCCGAAACCGATTGTGCCAATTCCATCAGCCCCCAAACCAACCCCGCCCAAATTTGGTTTATTTCAGCGGTAGCGATGATGACTTTGACTGTCGAATTAGCCGATAAACGGTCGGTCTTGTTAATCCAACGGTTCGGGCGATTCTCGCAATTTTCTCACCCTGCATTGAAAGGACTTGGGATTTTTGTTCGTCCGTCACCGTGATTTGCCTACCCGCTCTTGAGCCACCCCAAGATTTGCCATTTTCCCGTGCTGCCGCTTGACCAGCAAGTACACGTTCAGCACGAACCTCGGTTTCATAAGCGGCAACTGATGCCAAAACATTTGCCATCAATCGACCCGCAGGTGTTGAAAGGTCGAGGCTGTCTCTTAAACTGAACAATCCAATTTTTTGGGCAATCAAATCATCGAACAGGGCGGTTAGTCCTTTTGCAGTTCGACCCAAACGGTCAAGACGCCACACAACCAATTTGGCAACTTTGCCAGACTCCATTGCCACGACGAGTTTATTCCATGAAGGGCGGTCCATCGTCTTGCCAGTGAATTTATCTCGATACCAGACAATCTCACCATCTTGTGTGCTTGCCCATTTTTCAAGTTCGCTGATTTGAGACCGCTGGTCTTGCGATTTGCTGCTCACTCTCACGTAAATTACAATTTGCTTATTCACAACGGTCGCCTTCGATGGGTGGTCGATGTGGGCTAATTCTAACATCGTGCAGCAGGAGTGTAAAGCATGAATTAAACATCATTATTTACTCTTTTTGCTTGGCGTAAGTCGTTAAAGTTCGTCGTCAATCGGGTCATGTCGGCAGGACATTCAGCGTTTACACTTTCCATCGTGTTTCAAGTTCTGTTTTGTGGAGTGAGTCGTTTCTAGCAGTCATTCAGAAATTCGCCAACCTCGCCAAAAACGACAATCCATTGCTTGGGGTGGTCTGGACCAATCGTCCGACCGCCCCACGTATCGAAGCCGTTGACTCAACTCATTTAGAGTTGTATTGTCTTAAAATATTTGGTTTGGCATTGCGACGCACGAGAACGAAATCATGGGCAAATACTTTCACGGTTGGCGACGGAAAATTGGACTTGTGACGTTGCTGTTGGCGTGCGTGTTCGTGGCAGGATGGGTCAGGAGCATTTTCGTTCACGACGTACTTCTCTTTTGGGACGGAACTCAAGCGTTGGGTTTATGGGGGTCGCAAAGTGGCTCGCTCGTGTGGGACACGAATGACAATCCAGATGTTCAAAGGTGGACCACCCCTCGTTGGCAAAATTGGATTGCTTCTGAAGGGGTCCACCCCTTCGATAATCCCGAAATCAAATGGCAGTGGCGATTTTGTGGATTCGGCTTCGCATCCGATGGGATGACATCGAGGATTGTCCCGTATTGGGCAATCGTCATCCCGCTAACGCTGCTCGCCGCATGGTTGCTGCTGAGCAAGCCACGACCATTGAAATCCGCAACATCTTCGACCAAGGAGTTGTCACATCATCTGGAGGGGCCACGATGACGGAACTAAAAATCAGCGATGCGAAGATGCAAGAAGCGGTCGATCGTGTCTATGAAATGCACCCAGAACTCAAGGCAGAGTCACTGAAAGTGGTAGCCAACGCTGTTCCCCTCATCAACAAGACAAAGGAGTTGATTTCAGAAGCGGTCGGTGATTGGTTAGTTGGAGGCGGGGCGGCAAAGTGCGAGATGATGATATTTCCGACAACTGATAAAACAGAACCAATACTCACAGTGCCGATAATCGGCGAAGCCGAAAAGAAGGCGGCAGCCGAACGTGTCTATGAGTTGCATCCAGAAATTACGGCAGAATTTTTGAAACTGAATGTCCATCTGGAACTCGTCGAGAGCAGAGTCAAAGACTTCATTTTGAATCCACACAACGAGCAAGACAGAGAAACGACCGAAAAGGACTTCAATGAAGCCGTTAAAAGAGGAAGTCTACGCCAAATTGTGTTCAAGCTGGCGGGTGGGTATTTCGGTTCATCCAGAATCGAGATGCACCCACCCGCCTAATCACATTGGCAATATTTGAGAGACATGTCTTCTGCTGAGGATTGGCACTTTAAGGCGTCAAAAACATCAAAAAATGCCACTTAAAATAGTCAAATGGACGTATTGTGGGGTTTCAATTTTTGCTTGGAAATTAACGCAGCGTGGTGTTCGTGATTTTGCTCCATCATTTCAACGTATTGACGTGCATTCTCTCCCTCCACTTCATCACGCAACAAGCGAAAATCCATTTCTCGAAAAACGGCGATACCTGTTCCTGAATGTTGAATCATTTCAGCCGAATGGAATTTGTCTGTGACCGCATGAACGAACAATGTTTTTGAACCACCTGCCTTGAAGAAAATCTGTAGCTCTGCGGTTTTGAATTTCGACCGCTTCTTTCCATAAATCACCATCTGAATCGAATCCACGAGCAGCCGAATTTTTGACTTGATTCGTGTCCGCATGTCAGACCGATTCGGATGGTCTCCCGCCCACAATTTGGCAAGAGCCTGCAAGTCGTTGAACACCTCGGCTTCCTTGCTTACTTGAACGTTTCTGGTTCGTTCATTTTCAATCTCCAAATCGAGACTCTTCTTTCGCCTGTCAAGTTCGGTCAAAACATCGAGCAATGACGTGATACTACTATCGTTTTGAATCCGCCCTTGCACAACGACTATTCGGCTTTCAACGTCGGCACGTTCGCCAATCAGGGCTTCAGTTCTATCTTCCGATGGTATCGGGGCATTGCCGCCATACAGGTCTTCCAGTTTCAATTCACTTGCGAAACCGTAAAGGAATGCGTTTTCGAGTGGTTCATACGGAAACGACACTGTGTCTCCGTCCGACAGCCCATTGCGATAAGAAGCAGAAATCAATCGGGCACAATTCTTGACAATTCGTTGAAATCGTTGCCCATCACGAGCGTTCAACATGATTCCCGAAAACAGGTTTGCAACTTCGTTTCCACATGGTCCTCGCTGACTCGTGCGAGACTGACGAGCCGAACGAAGTTGATACCATTCCTCCATTGAGATGACTGCTGGGAAATAGTCGGTCCAAACCTCGCCTGTTGAAACTGAATGCCCATTCTGGTCTGTTCTCGGCTCAAAACTTCCAATCAATGCTGGACTTTTTAGAATCTTTGAAACATACGCATTGGTCCAGTGTTCGTGCCCGCTTATGACAGGCACTTGGTCGTCATTGAGTTTGCGAACCAGTCGAAGGTCGCCATATCCATCCAACGCAAGTCGAACAATTTGACGGACAATTTCTGCACGGTCAGGACTAAGTTCAAAACCGCTCTTGTCGTCCTTCAACTTAATCCAAGCGGGAGTCCAACTCGTCAATGGCTTTCGTTGCCTTCGCTTTTCTGACCAAACATCCTTAAGACGTTTGCTCAAAGTTTCGGATTTTTCGTTCGCATTGGCGAACAAGAACAGGGGTTCAATCAATGACAACGCATCATTGCTGGCTTCTGGTGTGTATTCACGTTCTGGTGTTAGCGTCACAATGGTCACGCCAGCATCCAAGATTTGAAAAAACAACGTCAGAGCCTGACGGACATGCTGTCGAGTAAGTCGGTCCAGATGCTCGACAATCAAAACCGACCCCTTGGGAATCTCGCCTTTTTTGCAAAGGTCCAAAAATCCCGCCAATGCTCCTGTTACAGCGTTGTCCCCCGTCCATGCCGAAATACCAAGGTCCAACATGCTGAGGGAATCGTCGAGTTGAAGCCCCTTCCGTTGTATGTAGGCGTCCCTCATTTCTGTTTGACGCCGCAAACTGTCGCCATCCGCCTGCTTTGGCGAACTGAATCGGATATAACTGTATGCCTTCTTGCCCACCACGATGGACCTCGGTAAGATAAACTTTTGCGAACAAACCCTTTACGACAACAGGG
>CAILLA010000236.1 GCA_903834925.1 uncultured Schlesneria sp. | reverse complement strand
GACCCGCACATATTGCGTGGAGGAGTCGGTAACGTGTCAGAAATTGTGGTGAAAGATTTTCTCGAAGCGGGCATCCATTACGGGCATCGAACCAGTCGATGGAATCCCAAAATGCGACCCTATATCTATGGTCGCCGGAATCTCATCCACATCATCGATATTAAAGAAACGATTCGCGGATTGCTGCGAGCGAAAAAGTACCTGCAAAAGGTCGCTTCCCAAGGAAGTCTCGTTCTGTTCTGCGGAACGAAAAAGCAAGCTGCGGAAACGATTCGCGATTGCGCTAATTCCGTCAACATGCCCTACGTTGATTATCGTTGGCTAGGCGGGATTTTCACGAATTTCCGCACCATGCGAACTCGCATGAAGCGTCTGGAAGAACTGGATCAAATCTTCTCGTCTGGTGACATCAACACCTATTCGAAGAAGATGCAGTCAAAGCTGATACGCGAACATCGCAAGATGCTCCGAAACATCAATGGTCTGCGCTTGATGAATCGTCTTCCAGAAGCAATCATCGTTGTTGATCCGAAGAAAGAGCACAACGTCGTTCACGAAGCCCATCTCGTTGGGATTAAAGTGATTGCGTTGCTTGATACCGATTGCAATCCAGACGATGTCGATTTGCCGATCCCCGGAAACGACGACAGCATCCGTTCGATTCAACTCGTACTGAAGCATCTGACCGCTGCTGTTGCAGAAGGCCGGAATATGGTGCCGAAAGAGGAAGTCGAACAGCCGTTGGAAGAACAATACAAGGCTCGACCTTCTATCCAGTCGTAGTTCTGGTGACGTGATGCAGCAATCCACTGTGTCTGTCTTCGTTTTTTGATGATTCACCTGATTCGACGGACGCGAATGCGTTCGGTGGTTTTGTGAACTTCAGCTCGGCACGTGTGTCAAAGACGCCGTGTGTATGTACTGATACGTCTTTCTTTTGAGGAGTCAATGTCATGGCCGAGATCACCGCCCAGGCAGTCAAGGAACTGCGTGATCTGACCAATCTGCCGATGATGGAAGTCAAACGGGCTCTCACGGAGGCAAATGGTGATCAAGCGCGAGCGATCGAGCTGCTAAAAGAATCGAACAAGAAAGTGTCGATCAAGCGAGCCGAAAACGCGACCAGCGAAGGCCTCATCAAGACTGCCGTCTCGGCCGATGGGTCACTTGCCGCTATGGTTGAATTGCAATGCGAATCAGCTCCCGTCGCCAAGGCTGATGACTTTATTTTCCTTGCTGATCAATGCTTGAAGCAATTGCTGAATGGCCCGGGCGCAGCAACTGCTGCCGAATTGTTGGCTCAGCCAACTCCCGATCGTTCAGGGACAACGCTGGCGGGATTGCTGGAAGAAGTTGTCGGCAAGATCCGCGAAAAAATGGTGCTCGCCCGAGTCCTTCGAGTTGCAGGTCCTGCTGGGGCTTATACCCATCATGACGGGAAGACGGGTGTTCTTTTCTGTGCCAGCGGCGACAATAAAACCGCTCCGGTGCTGCGAGATGTCGCGATGCATATCGCGGCCTTGAAACCGACTGTTACCAACCCGGAAGAGTTGTCCGCATCTGACGTCGCTGCCGAACGAACACGGCTGACGACAGAAGCCGCGGCGTCGGGCAAGCCAGCGAACATCATCGAAAAAATGGTCGATGGCCGGATGAAGACGTATTACGCTGAACAAGGCGTGCTTGGTTTTCAGTTGTTTGCTAAAGACGACTCGAAGACCGTTAATCAGGCGCTTGCCGAAAGCGGCTTGAAGCCAGTCTCGTTCACACGATGGATTCTTGGAAACTGAACCTCGTTCGAATTGATCGGAGATCTTTTCCTGATGGCAGCCGGGACGCCCCCTAAATACAAACGAGTTTTATTGAAACTGAGTGGCGAAAGTTTTGCTCGCCCCGGTGAATCTGGTATCAGCCTTGCTGAAGTCCAGATCATTTGCGAGCAGATCAAGCGAGTTGTTGACAGTGGCGTCCAGCTCGCCATCGTTTGTGGAGGGGGCAATATCCTGCGGGGTAAGGAATTTTCGTCGACAAACTCAATTGTCGTCCCCGCAACAGCACACTACATGGGAATGTTGGCAACTTCCATCAATGCACTGGCCTTACAGGACGTGATGGAGCACTACGGGATTCCAACTCGCGTACAAAGTGCGATTGCGATTCCTCCCGTTGCCGAGCCCTTTATCCGTCGGCGCTGTATTCGGCATCTCGAAAAGGGCCGAGTGGTGATTCTTGCTGCGGGGACCGGAAGTCCATTCGTGACGACCGACACTGCGGCTGCTCTGCGTGCCCGTGAAATTGACGCCGATCTGGTTGTCAAAGCGACTCGCGTGGATGGCGTCTATTCAGACGACCCTCTGAAAAACCCACATGCCGTTCGCTATTCGGAAATCTCGTATCAAGACGTGTTGCGTCAAAACTTGCAAGTGATGGACGCTCAAGCGATCCATCACTGCATGGAACATAACATTCCGATCGTTGTGCTGAATTACCAGAAACCAGGCAACATCGAACGCGTGATCGCAGGTGAGCGGCTCGGAACTCGCGTCGGTGCGCCAGCGACCTGAACGATAACTACGGAGCCTTATCACTATGGATCAGGACGAAATTCTACTAGACGCCGAAGAGCGTATGGAGAAAGCCGCTTCTGTCGCTCACGATCATTTTCAAGGATTGCGGACCGGTCGAGCGACAACGGGACTGGTTGATTCGATTCGAGTCGATTATTACGGCTCACCAACTCCACTGAAACAGATCGCCACCATCAGCGTGCCTGAAGCACAGCAGATCATGATTCGGCCCTTCGATCAAGGGGTCATCAATGATATCGCCAAGGCAATTCAGTCGAGTGACATTGGGCTTGCCCCGAACTCCGACGGCAAGGTCATTCGTCTGAATATTCCCCCTCTGTCGACCGAACGACGTAAGCAAATGGTCTCGAGATTGAAAGATCTTGCGGAGGACGCTCGCGTCGCGATTCGTAATATCCGCCGCGATGCGAATAAGCATGCCGATACGTCGATGAAAGATAAGCTCATCAATGAAGACGTTCATGATCAGTTGAAAGAGCAAATCCAGGAGTTGACCAAGCAGTACGAAGGCAAAGTCAATTCCATGGCCGACGCCAAAGAAAAAGACATCATGGGCTCGTAAGCAGCGGATCTGTGCCACTGCATCGGAGTCTTCTCCGACGCAGTGGCTTCCTCCCGTGTTCCGAAGCCTAAGAGCACTGCATGACCGAAGACGGTCATACAGTGGCACTGGGATTTTCCAGCGAGTAGAGCATCGTTTTTAGCACTTTAAACCCAAGCAGTCCACACTTCTGACGGCTGGCGGTGAGCCGAACTTTCAGCAGATCCAGCATGTCTTTTGCCTGAAATTCGTGAAGTTCGGCAAGCGATTTCCCTTCGATCGACTCGCACAGGATCGATGCAGCGGCCTGGCTGATCGCGCATCCTTTACCATCAAAAAATGCCTGACGAACGCATTGATTTTCATCGATCGACAGCTCGATCGTTACCTGATCACCGCAAATCGGGTTTTTGTCAGAATGCGAACACGTCGGACAATCTAAATGCCCCTTGTGGTACGGCGACTCAAAGTGGTCGAGAATGTGGTCGTCATACAATTCGTCGGACACAGCAAATTTCCTGAAAGCAAATAACCTGTAACGCGTCACAATGAATTCTAGGGAACACTGGAATGGTTTCCAAGTTGCGATAAGAGCCGTAGCATGGGCTTCAGCCCGTGCGCCACAACATTTCGTGCGGGCGAAAGCCCACACTACAAAAACGCACGTCCTCATCGACGAGATTTTGCCCCGTCTCGCATTTGCTCAATGACGTCCAACCCGACCAGCTTACTCCAAGCCGAGATCAATCGCTGAAAAACCGGCCCTGGCACACCTTGTCCAATGGGCAGATTGTTAAATCGCGTCACGGGAAGCATGCAATGCGGCGTTGATGTGAGGAATGCCTCACTCGCGCGAGCCAGTTCATCAGGAGTGACCCTGGCCGTGGCGAATGTCAAACCAAGCGACGTTGAGAGATCTGCAACCACATCACGGCTGATCCCATGCAAAACATGCTGCGAAGGGGTCACGATTGTTGATCCGTCAACGACACAAATGTTCCCCGTTGCGGTTTCGGTCAAACTACCATCCGGATCGGTCAGCACGGCCATCGCCGAGGGCTCAATCTTTTTCGCTTGAATGTCCGCTAGATGCCAATGCAGACGACTTCGATGTTTAATGCGATTATCGATCACATCATCGGGAAGAGCACCAATCGCGGTCGTCACCAAATGGAGTCCGGTTTCATATCGATCGGCCCACAATTCAAACGGCAGCGGAAAGGTATGCACACAAACGGACGGAGTTCGAGCACGGGATAACTCGCCAAGACCAAGATAGGTCAGATTCTGACCTGCCGTCACGAAGACAATCAGCCCCAGATCATGGTCAGCCGGGATTAATCGCCGGTTCTCGGAAACGACTCTCTCGCAGATCGAAACCAGTTCCTCCCGGGAGAGACGAGGATCAATACTGACGAGCTTCAGAGACTGTTCCAGGCGATTCAGATGATCGCTTAGACGAAACGGGACGTGCCGAAAAGTCCGAGTCATTTCAGTAACCGAGGCACCAGCCACGATCCCGAGATCGAATACGGAGAGCGCCGCCTGCGAGATTGGAACGAACTGGCCGTTGAGGAATGCGATAGGTTCAGTCATTTGGATGAAACGGCCTGCAAGTAGATCGATATGCCTGAGAACAATGCGTTGTTCAGGAGTGTCAACAAATGGATGATAGGTTGTGGCTTGGCCTTCATTCGCCGTCAAGCACGAAACAACCGCAGCGAGGTCGAAACTCGGGGTGCCACGGTTTTGGAGTCTTCGACAAGGCCGTGTCTTCATGGTTCGAAAACGTCTTCGACGAGCACGGCCTTACCGAAGACGGTAAAACCGTGGCACCCTTTTTGCCGCGAGGCCACCGAACTGCGAAGCAAGGAAACGGATCGATCACACGATGACCAGCAGAGCGAAGTCGAAGAAAAGAAAGGTTTGAACACCTATTTTCGCTCATCAGAAACTCCAATTATCAGCCAAAGTTGCAATTCGGATTTGCTTGGGTTAACTCGCCGCCTGAGAATCGGTAGGCTGGTTGCTCTGGGGGCGGGCGTTCAAATTTCAAAAATGGCCAATTCGAGCTTTTCTCAGTGAGTTTAACCCGTTGGCCAATTTTGAAATTTGAACTCCCGGCCCCTTATTGGATCACGTGGAAAACGATTGAAAAGGTAGCGAGTTTTGAATCACGATGTTTACGACAATCCGTTGATCGGGCGATACGCTTCGACTGAAATGAGTCAACTCTGGTCGCCGCAGACCAAGCATTCGACTTGGAGAAAGCTCTGGGTTGTTCTGGCCGAAGCGGAACGTGAACTGGGACTGGATATCTCTCAGGCTCAGGTTGATGAACTGAAAGCCAAGATCGACCACATCGATTTTGAGGCGGCTGCCCGACATGAAAAGCGGCTTCGGCACGATGTGATGGCTCACGTTCATGCCTACGGCGATGTTTGCCCTGCCGCCAAACCGATCATCCATCTTGGTGCAACAAGTTGCTACGTGACGGACAATACCGACTTGATCCTGATGCGACGTGGCTTGGAACTCTTGCGCGCCAAACTTGTCGCGACGATCGATCAGTTGGCAAAATTCGCCGTAGAATACCGTGACCTTCCCTGCCTTGGCTTCACTCATCTCCAGCCAGCTCAACCCGTCACCGTCGGAAAACGCGCGACGTTATGGTGCTATGATCTGGTGCTTGACCTGGAAGAAATTTCTCATCGGATTGCCAGCCTGAAGTTGCGTGGCGTGAAAGGGACGACGGGAACTCAAGCGACGTTCCTGTCGCTGTTCGATGGTAACCATGCCAAAGTCGAAGAACTGGACCGGTTGGTTTGTCATAAACTGGGCTTTGAGGCTGCGTACGCGGTCACAGGGCAAACCTATTCACGCAAGGTCGATTCACAGGTGATCGATGTTCTAGGCGGTTTGGCCCAGTCGGCTCATAAGGCGGGTAGCGATCTTCGTATTTTGCAAAGTCGTAAGGAAATCGAAGAACCGTTTGAAAAACATCAGATTGGTTCTTCGGCCATGGCGTACAAACGAAACCCCATGCGGTCGGAACGGATGTGCGGACTGGCTCGGTTTGTCATGAGCTTGACATCATCGGCGGCTCAAACGACGGCGACTCAGTGGATGGAGCGAACGTTAGACGACAGTGCGAACCGTCGGCTGACAATCCCCCAGGCATTTCTGGCGATCGACGCGATTCTGATCCTGTACCGCAACGTCGTCGACGGTCTGGTGGTCTACCCCAAGGTCATCGCCAAGCACCTCGACGAAGAACTTCCATTTATGGCCACAGAAGAAATCCTGATGGCAGGGGTCAGAGCAGGGGGTGACCGCCAGGAATTGCACGAACGAATTCGAATTCACAGTATTGAAGCGGGCAAACAAGTGAAAGAACAGGGTTTGCCAAACGACCTGATCGATCGGCTGAAATCGGAATCAAGTTTCGCCAACGTCGATTTGACAGGGGCGTTAGACCCACGCCGGTTTGTCGGCCGCGCCCCCGAGCAAGTCGACAGTTTCGTCGCCAACGTCATCGAACCGATACGTCGTCAATACGCAGCCGATCTGAACCGCAAGGCTGAAGAATTGCATGTGTAACCGGAATTGAAACTTGGGGGAGTTCGGCAATCACGCTGAACGCCCCCAAGTCCGACTTCCGAAATTCCGTTTTATCGGTCCTATAAGTCCCATAGGTCCCATAAAGTCCAATTCCTTCCGGAACGACAGGACGCACTACCAAGAAGGGCTTTCAGATGCCAACACCGCTCGATTGTCTTTGTGTGGGAATCGTCGTCGCCGATACGGTCTGTCATCCGATCGCCAGGATGCCGGCACAAGGGGTATTGATCAAGACGGATCAAATCGAATTCTCGATCGGAGGATGTCCGGCCAATGTCGCCGTCGATATGGCTCGAATCGGCTTGAAATCCGGAATTTCTGGCCGCGTCGGTGCGGATGTATTCGGCCGCGAAGTCCGAAACCTGCTGAATGCTTCAGGCGTTGACACATCGCAACTGGAAACCAGTGGAACGACACCGACCAGCACAACCTTCGTGTTGAACGTGGCGGGCGAAGATCGGCGGTTCATTCACTGTGTCGGTGCCAACGCCGAATACGACGGGACGCATGTCACGGACGAAGCGATTCGTGCGGCAAAGATGCTGTTTGTTGGTGGATTCTGCCTGATGGATTCGTTGACACCGGAACGAACGGTCCGATTGTTCCGGTTCGCTCGTGAGAATCATGTTCCGACGGCCCTGAATGTTGTCCTGTCGGATTCAACCGACACGATGGCGTGGCTTCATCCCGTTCTGCCATGGACGGATTACTTTTTCTGTAATAATGACGAAGCTGAACGAATCACTGGCCAGAAAGAGACCATAAAACAAGCCGAGTCAATTCGAGATCTTGGTGCGAAGACAGCCATCGTGACACAAGGTGAACGAGGAGCGGTGCTGATCAGTCCAAATGACCGGTTGCACGCCGGTATTTTTCCCGTAGAAACCGTCGATGCAACGGGAACCGGAGACGCATTCTCAGCCGGGTTCCTTTATGGAGTCCTTAAGGGCAAAAATGTTGCGGAATGTTTGAAACTTGGGGCGGCGATGGGCGCCAGTTGTGTACGCTCGATGGGAGCGACAACGGGCGTATTTAACGCAACCGAACTGGCAGAATTCGTTTCGTCGAATCAACTCGATATCGAAGTGTTGGAATAGGGGGCCGGTCGTTGAGATTTCAAAATTGGCCGATGAAGCGGTTTCGATTGACGATGCGATCTCGGCGGCTATTTTTGAAATTTGAACACCCGACCCCAGAACCGATCACCTCGTGGTGCTTGCACAAGTCGTCCGCCATTCTTAAGCAGATGACAGTGGCCCATTACCTGGACCTGCTGGACCGAACTGCCCCTTAGTTGTCCAACGCAAACCTTGAGCAATGCCCCACGCCACACAGCCGATTGTCATAGTGGTTCTTTCGACATCGATGTCGAATACAGATTCTTTGCGGCGGGGGGGCTCTCTTTTCCTGATTTCAGCCCCATTTTTCCCAAAAACGTCTGCCGAAAAACATTTTTTGTCCGGCTACGCAAATTCTAACGTTCTTGATCATGACGGCCGCTTCACAAGACGCAAAACGAACACCATTGCTTTTGACCGACATTGAACGAATCGTCCGATATCACAGAATCGTTTCTCGGTGCTCCCAAAAGCGCCACCGAGGAAACGGCAGTAATGCATTTAAGACATTGAATCGTTGTGTCAAACGTTTTGAGAATTCTTTGCGTCGAATGGAAGCGTTTCGGTTATGACTAACAACCCACAATTGTTAACTGAAAATGGAGAAATGTAATGAAACAAAGGCTTACTATCCTCGCTATCGGAGTTTTCTATGCTGTTACTGAAGGAACAGTGTTGGGTAATCTGATCTCGATTCCTGTCGCGCAGAATTTTATTTCAAGTCAAGAAGCAATATTGCTCGACCACTGGGCCCTGGCAGAGATTTATGGTTCAGATTTCAATTCTTCGATTAATGGAACAGGAACCATTACGGATGTGGGATGGCAAATTGACGAGGTCGGCGTTTATAACGGGCAATCGTTCGTAATGTCATATTTAGGGAGTTTTGCAAGCGGTCACGGTAGTTTTGTTGGTAATGGATATTTAGGAACAGAATCGCTGCACTCAACAGGAACAAGCGATTTTGACCCCAGCGGCAATGCGGTGTTTGGACATACGGGGGTTTACGGAGATCCCACGGATTTTGAAGGCAAGGGCAATGGATTTGGGGGCGGCATCAAATTTGATTTGACGGATATCTGGGACATCAAAGTCTCTCCGTTCGTTTTCGTTGGCGATCCTAGAAAAGAACATTTGACTGAACGTCTTGAAATCGCTCCGATGTCAGGTACCTATACAAACACAATCACTTATGTTCAGCCGATTAAAACACCTGACCCAAGTCTTTTCCATCGATTAGATCTAACGTTTGAGCTCGAAAGTAAAGGCAAGTTGTATTTTCACCCTCCAGAAGAAAATTTGCTGAAACTGAGTTTCTCTCTGGACAATCCCAAGTTACCTGAGCCTTCAACATTTTCAATTTTGGCGTGCGGGTGTGGTCTCCTTTGCGCGTCGAAGATCATTCGACGTAAACGATCGGCGTAAAAGCCGAATTTTTTTGACAATTGTTATCGCTTGGGTCGTACCGACTCTGGCCGTAGGACATATCCCGTTCGTTTCAGCGAGTGTTTCTGGAACTCCATCGAACTTTCAAGTCGATTTTTGGATGAACGGGATTTCCGCTTCGTATTTTGATTGCCACTTACTTCGAATCAATTTTCTCGCCGATTCGGTTTGGCCACTTGAATGCGGCCTCGGCGTTACGTGCGAAAAACTTTTCTGACGCGACCCGACCTTTATCTCGGAAGAATTCTGACACGATCTGAAAGACCAGTTGATAAGGTCCAGCGTTGTCGCTGACGGGCCAGTTGCTGCCGTAGATCAACCGATCTTCTCCGAATGTTTTCCAAGCGGCATTCAGGATCGGTTGATAGAACGAGGTGTCCGACGGAGCCTGGCGTTGGTCTGTGCGAGCACTTTCGACGAGGGCCGAGACTTTGAGAAAGACCTTTGGATGCGTGGCACAGGCGTTGAGACCGGCCTGCCATGTGGCGGGAGGGACTTTTCCGTCGATCTTCACGTTTGAGAGATGATTGATCACAATCCTCAGGTCAGGTAGACGTTCCGACAGGCGATCAACGATCGGAAGCATTTCCGGCCCGCCATTCACGTCAAGCTCCAGATCTGCGTCGATGAGCTTCTTTAAATCGGCCAGAAATTCGGGACGATCCAAGCCCTTGTTGACAACGTCGGCATTGACGCGAATTCCGCGATAGACCGGGTTCTTAGCGAATCGAGTCAGGTGCCTGGCAAACGACTCCGGTCCCGGCGGCAGGTTTCCCACGATCCCCAGGACGAACGGATCGTTCGCTGCCAGGTCGAGTAACCATTGATTGTCTTCCAGCCAGGAACTGGCTTCGACGATGACGGTGCCTGTCACTCCAAACGGTTTCGTCAGCGTTTGAAATTCCTTCGGGAGAACAGTCCGATAGAGCAGGGCGTCGTCCTTCGAAGGCCACGGGACGCCTTGAGGCCGTGTCGGATCATAGAAATGCGTATGCGTGTCGATAATCGGAAAGGGAGCTTCATTGTCCGCGCCCATTGATGAACGATCAACGCATTGCGAGGCGAGGACAGACAAACCCAGGGAGACGAAATCACGGCGGTTCAGTTTCATCTCAAACTTTGCAAAATGAGAATATTGAACAATCTTTGTGGCAAATTCCAGTCAGGATTACCATTGGTCGATTACACTTTTTTGACGGTGCTGACCAATGTATACAAGTCGGCAATTGTCGAGCATTGATGGATTTGCCGAGGCTTCAATGTGATTCCGTACTGATCGTCAATCATTCCGATCAAACAGAGAAACTTGAGCGACCCCCAGCCCGGAGTCTCTTCAATCACGCAGGAAAGACTTAAACTTCCTGGCGACAAATCGAATAACCTCTCTAAATCAGCCACAAATTCCAACGAATCCATAATCCAGTTTCCGCCTTCCATCTTCAATCAGCAGATTCCTGCGCCAATTCGTAGCATTCGGAAGCCGCTCCGTCGATGGCAATGCAACGACACCTGCGACTCGTTTCGACGTAATGATTGGCACAACTCTGGCGGAACCAGCCTCAGACAGGAACGATGAATCTATGTGCGTACTCAATTTAGAATGTCAAATTGGGTGAGCGATGACCGAGTCTGGCATTCAATGTGCCACATCGATTCTTTCGAGGCGGAATTCCAAAAATCTACACATTCAAAACCCATGTGTTTGAGGTGGAATAGACTTTCTTACGGCATTCTTGGAATAATACACAAAGACGTTCGACACTGTGGTCAATGAAACTATCTTGCCGATGACGAAAAAAACGTTTCCACTCGTATTTTAATAGTGCCGATTTCCGTAAAGCGAATTATGAAAACGCACAAATCCAAATCAATACTGGCGCAGATTCTTATTCCAATCCTTTGCATTCTCGTGATCTGGATTGCCATGAGCGTTGGAACGAACTATTACGTCGTGTGGGTGCAGCAGTCGAGTAAGCGAATTATCGTGGAAAATGTGAGTTCGGTTCGCGCGGCCGAAGCCTTGCAAATCGCCGTCTGGCGCCTGACGACTCAGTTCCCAATACACAGTAGCCACGTTCCTTCTTTCCGCGAGAGTTGGAAGGAAGCCGACACTCAAATCCTCGGGGAATACCAAAAACTCAAAGATTCAGCATTTCTCGACGAAGAACTCACTCCTTTGGCGAAATTAGACGAATTACTTTCTGGGTTTCGAGAATCCTGTACCCGAATTGCAGACCGCAAACTTGAAACAAGTGAGCCATCATCCGACGAAATCAATTTCACGGATGAGCGACGAAATGCCATCGATCTTGCCGATCAGATCGGAGAATCGGCCCAGGAACTATTTCAGATCAACCAGAGCGCAATTGATCGCTATCGAGCCCAAAGAGAAATCATCACAAATAAAATTTTGTGGGGACGGTTCACGATTCTTTTTTTGGGGCCCTTGCTGGGGCTTTTTCTCGGCTGGAGATCGGCTCGCCGGCTCGACCGGACAATCGCTCGAATTGCCGTGACATTGCATGATGCCGAGACAAATAGCAAAAGCGAAATTGGGACTCTGGCAATCGACGGAACATCCGATTTCGAGGACGTACAACAAAAGGCCGAACAGGTTGCTAATCGAATGCGGGAGGTCAGTCTTGAGTTGCAATCCGCTCGGCGAGAGGTTTTGCAATCGGAACGCCTGGCTGCGGTCGGTGAACTCGCTGCGGGGGTCGCTCACGAAATTCGCAATCCGCTGACATCAGTCAAGCTGTTATTACAATATGCGATCCGCAAGTCGTCCGGGCCAACCCTTGATGAGAGCCAACTGCAACTGATTCTGGAAGAAATCGGACGGATGGAAACCACGATTCAAGGATTACTCGATTTCGCTCGTCCGCCAAAGCTCAATCGCGTGACACATGATTTCAGACAAACCTTGCAGCGGGCACTCAATCTGATCGAATCCCGGGCACGCCAGCAGGGAATCGAAATTACAACTCGCAATATTGATATACCATTAATGGTTGACGGTGACACGGAAAAGCTTCATCAGGTGCTGGTCAACATCTTGATCAATGCGATTGAGGCCATGCCAGACGGTGGCCATCTTTCGATAGAAGCCTCAGAACAGACGATGGGAATCGACATGCCACGGTTTTCTAACGGCAACTCATTCCCCGCATGCAATCACGGGCCGGGTGACCATGTTGCCATGATCACGATTCGTGATACCGGTGAAGGAATCGACAATAATGTCTTGTCACGGTTGTTTGAACCATTTGCAACAACCAAAGAGCGTGGCACAGGTTTAGGACTTGCAGTTTCCCACCGAATCATCGAAGAACATCGGGGGACTCTTACGGCATGCAATGCCCCTCGCGGAGGTGCCCAGTTCACCATGACGATCCCCTTGATGAAATCAAGTGATGATGTGCGCTCGAAGGAATGGGCGATTGCAATGGAAGCATCGGCCTGATGGCCGAACAAAATTTGAGGCGAAATATGGAATCACTTTTGGTGATCGATGACGAGCCGGGAATCTGCAAGACAATTCAAAGTATTCTCGAAAGTGACTCGCTGCGCGTCTTTTCAGCGACCAATGCCGCTGATGGGCTACAGCTGTTACGTGACGAATCACCGTACGTTGTGCTGCTCGATATCCGCTTGGGAAAACATTCTGGATTTGATTTGTTTCAAAAGATCCGTGACGTTAATCCCAAAACCCTGATCATCTTCATTACCGGCCATGGAACGGCGGACACCGCCATCGAAGCAATGAAAGTCGGTGCCTTTGACTATCTCGTCAAACCTCTCGACTTCGACCAATTGCACCAGATCGTTGATCAGGCGTTAAAAATTGGCCGACTGATGCATACAGCGGCGGCAATCGACGACTCAATTTCAGCGGATGAAGCTTCAGATCGGCTGATTGGCAATGGCCCTTCGATGCAGTCGATCTGTAAACAAATCGGCCGAATTGCTCCTCAAGACGTAAATGTTTTGATTCTGGGAGAAAGTGGCACGGGTAAGGAGCTCGTCGCCCGCGCCGTTTATCAACATAGCCGACGGAATCAAACTCCGTTCCTGGCGATCAACTGTGCGGCCATTCCCGAGACACTGCTGGAAAGCGAACTTTTCGGCCACGAAAAGGGGGCATTTACAGGTGCTGAGCGTCGAAGAATTGGCAAATTCGAGCAATGCCACAAGGGGACCCTGTTTCTTGATGAAGTGGGTGACATGCCCCACGCCACTCAGGCAAAGATTTTGAGATTACTGCAAGACGGCCAATTCCAGCGAGTCGGCGGTAATGAAACGTTGACGGTCGACGTTCGTGTCATTGCCGCAACAAATCAAAATCTCGAGGCAATGATTGAGCATGGGAGGTTTCGACGCGATCTTTACTACAGGTTACGCGGGGTGACATTGCACCTGCCACCGTTGCGAGATCGTATCGACGATATCCCCGAACTGGCCCATTACTTTCTCTTTCGCCTGAATCGTCAACTCGGAACTGCGGTTCAGTCGATTTCCCAAGAATCGCTGGATCTCTTACAAACGTACCGCTGGCCTGGCAACATCCGAGAATTGCAAACCGTCATTCGCGAATCATTGATCGCTTCGACAGGCCCGACGTTATTACCCGAATTTCTTTCAATCGAATTACATTCCGATCCCCTGACGGATACTGAAAACATCCAGAAAATTATCAACATCAACTCCGATGCGTGGCAGGCACTGGGGGCTTTCGTACGGCAGTTGCTTGCTGAAAACAAAACGGATGTCTATCGCCGATCGTTACTGCGCTTCGAT
The DNA here is from genome assembly GCA_903834925.1 of uncultured Schlesneria sp. Taxonomy (GTDB): domain Bacteria; phylum Planctomycetota; class Planctomycetia; order Planctomycetales; family Planctomycetaceae; genus Schlesneria. The sequence continues at coordinate 11,700 of CAILLA010000236.1, read as the reverse complement.
CGGTTAGTAGTGAGTAAGGCGATGAAAACCACAAATGGTTTGCAATCGCGTGCAGCAGAAATTCTTGGTCTCAGCCGACCGACATTGCGCGCGAAAATACGCGCAATGGTCTCAGAAACCGAAGACCCCATTCCAGCGCCGACTAACGGCCAAGATTGATGTCCACATTGGCCTTCTTACCGCTGGCAGGATCAACCACCGTCAGCTTGAGAGTACCGTTACTTTTGCGAACGGCGTCATTCAAGTCGTTTGGATGAAGAACAGGCTTTCCGTTTGCGGAGACAACCAGAATCCCAGGTCGAAGCCCGGCCCTTGACGCGGCGCTATTGGGTTCGACTTCGGTGATCTTCACTGCAAAGTCATCGTCATTAAAGGCCAATTCAGTGACCGCACCCAAACTCCCAGGGTTTGCGTTGACTGGAGCTTCGACACCGGCAGGCAAAGGCTTTGTTGGTGCCGTTCCCGAGAGATTCACGGAGACTTCCGTATCGCGACCTGTCCGTGAATCGCGGACCGTCAGTTTCAGAACGGGTCCGCTTTTTCGAAGTGCCCCCAGCAGTTGTTCGGGTCCCGTTAAGGGAGCTCCATTGGCAGCAACAAGGACGTCGCCGACTTCAACCCCCGCCTTGTCGGCCGGGCTTTCCGGTTTGACGCCAGTTACCTTAAGTGCGCTTCGTGTCCCAAGCGTCACTGGTTCTGCAGAGATACCAAGCGAGATTTTTGCGGGTTGAGGTTGTTCCTGTGCTGGTTTTGCGACTTCGGTTTCTTCAACGGCGGCAGCTTTTGATCCGGGATCAAGTTCGATCTGGGTTCCCTTGCCCGTATTCACATCGACTACAATCAACGAGACTGGCTTGCCCTTTGCCGCCAGAACTTCCAGTTGACCTGCGTCGGCAATTGCGGCACCTTCGATCCCGGCAATGACATCACCAACTTCAAGCCCCGCTTTGGCTGCCGGTCCACCCCGTTCCACGCTGGTGACGCGATAGACGATTCGATTCTGAACCTTCAGGACTTCGAACGTCAGTCCGAGACCGGACTTGCCAGTTGCGGGCGGAAGGTTGTTGATATTGATCCCAGCAGCTGGATCTTCACGCCGAGGTTCGGCAGGACGGTCTCCCGTTGCATCAAACCAATCGGGAAACGCGCCGTCCCAGCCACCTTGTTCGCGATCTTTCAAATAAACGCGAACCTGAGAACGTTCCTCTGGAATCGCTTTGTGACTTTCACCCGCAACAGGTCGTCCGGCCTGATCAAGACGCTGTGAAACATGCACGTAAATCGATTCACCGGGAGCCGGGAAACGGGATCGAGCGACGGGACTTAAAGCAGTTTGAGCTTCTGACCGCTTCACGTTGATCTGAATCAGGTAGTCAGTCCGACCTTCGTGAACACTGCGAAAAACCTGCTGGACAATTCCGTCGACAACCACCGGAGCGTCAGCTTTCGCCAATCGATCGCGCTGTTGAGCACTTGAGGGGGTTGTGATCAATCCCGTCAAACCCGCCACCAGCGCAAACATGCAAGCAAATTTTCTCGTCAGGCCGATCATGATTCGCTCTCTATTATTTTTCAAGAAGTTGGAGTAGACACAGCTGGCAAATCGTCTGAAGAAGGAACCCGGAAGGCGCAAGGGCTGCATCTCAAGCGGCAATTTCAAGAGTCCGAGGGCTTACGCCTCCCGGGTCACCACTTAAGTCCAAGCAGAATTACAGTTCTCCGTATGGCAATTCGAAAAGATCTTTCAGTCTGTTCAAATCACCTGTTTTTAGCCCTTCACGAAACCATTTTGTCCGTTGTTCCGAAGTTCCGTGCGTGTAACTTTCTGGCGACGTAAAGCCACGCGCATTCTTTTGAATGCGATCATCACCGATTGCCTGAGCAGACTTCATCGCAGTCGCGACATCACCGGGTTCGATGAATGTAAACTTTTCCTGACCGTAGTGCGCCCACACTCCTGCGAGGTAGTCAGCCTGCAATTCGAGTCTGACAGACCACTTGTTGAACTCAGCCTTCGATTCCGTCTGGCGTTTCCGATCAACAATTTCGCTGTAGCCGAGCAGGTTCTGCACATGATGTCCGATTTCGTGCGCGATGACGTACGCTTGAGAGAACCTGGCGTCCGAACCGCCCATTTTTACCCTGAGTTCCTCGAAAAACGACGGGTCGAGATAAACTTTCCTGTCGGCTGGACAATAGAAGGGGCCAACAGCAGATGGGGCTCGCCCACAACCGGTATCAACCGCTTGAGAAAACAACACCATTGTCGGCTTGACGTATTTCTCACCCGCGCGACTGAATTGTTCGGTCCAGACATCTTCTGTAAACGCCATAACAGCCTTCACGAACTCTCCATCTTCCTTTTCTTCTTTCGTCAATTCCCGCTGAGCAACCTGTCCGCCTCGACCGGCCTGACCGCCGCCAGGGCCCATCACTTGCTGAACTTTTTTAGGATCAAGCCCCAATAAAGCGGCAATCACCATCACAACCATTACACCCAAACCACCGGCCGCCATGACAGCAGGCTTCATATTCCGTCGGTCTTCGACGTTTTCGCTCTTCCGGCCACCTTCCCAACGCATAGTGAGATTCCTCTAAGTCGACGACGCAAAGCGTCCATATCACGGTTTGATTGATGACAGCAGAGACGATACTCAGATCGGGCGTTTAATGCACTTCAATCGTGAGCAAATTGTTCCAGAATAAAATAGGCATCTGTCTATCATCTGGCAACAAAAGGCGAGAAAGAAATCTTCAGAAATTGACTGATCTTCACACCAGACCTGCCTTCGTTGAAGAAGAATTCACACAATAAAACGTTAAATAACTGAAGCAGAGGCAATACAAAAAACAAAGAGAAAAAACTCGTCGCAACAACAGGCACGTGTCTTGAATCTACCGGACAGTTGTGCGTATTGAACTTCAGAAATGGAAATCTGATTGAAAGTCCTTTCGCTTTTGGTGGACTGCTTGGTAAGTTCGATCTGCATGCTGGAAAAAATCTCGTACGGACGTCGCCAACCATCAATTGCGTGAAATTCTTGAATCCCCCATCAATTGACAGGTGCTGACGTGAATTCGTTCCACTGGACATCCATGTTAGTACGCCTGCTTTGTGCAGGACTGATTGGCGTCGCTGCGTTTGCGCTTTCGTTCCAACTGGAGTTCGATTTACGAATCTTGCTGGGCTACGACCTGGCCATATCTACCTACCTCGCCATTTTGCTGGTCCGGATGGCGAATGCCGACGCTGAAACGACTCGAGAAGTCGCTGAAAAGGTTGAGTCCAGCAATTGGATGGTGTTATTTCTGGCAGGGATACTTTCGGGACTCAGCCTGTCAGGGGTCGCGTTGATGCTGCATCGCTCGAAGACATGGACGCCTTTGCTGGCCAACCTTCACCTGGGGTTATCGCTGTTGGCCGTGTTTCTTTCCTGGGGACTGCTGCACGTCATGTTTGGAATTCATTACGCCCGCATGTATTACGACCCGACACCTGTGGACGGCGAACCCGCAGATCGCCCACCCCTGGAATTTCCTGAAGACGCGATGCCCGACTTCTGGGACTTTCTGTACTTCTCATTCACGCTCGCCATCTGCTACCAGGTCTCCGACGTTTCCATTCGCAGCCGACATCTTCGCCGAGTGGTTCTCGCCCACGTGCTGTTATCGTTTCTGAATGTCACGATGATCCTGGGATTGGTCGTGGAAATCGTCTCGACCCTGACGAACCCTCCGATCACGATCCAATAAAGGGTTCGGAATTCGAAGAATCAACTCGATAACATTGATTTCTCAGTCTGCATTTGTCACAGCAAATCTTGCATCAAAATTTTTTGAAAACGATTTGTATTCGTCAATTAATTTGTGATTGCAAACGTTTGAAGAAATACTGATGAATGATTGAAGAATAATTCACATATTTCATCCCAATCGCAGCATTCTGTTGAAGATGGTGAAAAGTCTGATTACTCTGTTCTTAAGATTTCTGCCATGCAGTCGATGCGTGCAATCTTTCACCAAGTGGTGTCCTCTCGAAATTCAGTAACGGAGCGTTAAAGATGAACATCGTTGAATTGATTTTGAAACTTTTGGGGGGTGATACCCTCAAGCAATTGTCAGCGGTCCTTGGCGAAAGCCCAGAAGCTGTCCAGAAGGCATTGGCGGCAATTGTGCCAACGCTGCTCAGTGGAGTCGGTGGCCTTGCCTCGAAACCACAGGGTGCTGAAAAACTTTGGAACAGTCTACGCTCGGTGGACGATTCGCTTTCGGATAATCTGGGAAGCGTGATTGCCAAAGGGGGGGCTGCTGACGAGCTGACGAAAAAAGGGACGAATATCCTTGAAGACCTGATGGGTAAGCAAAGCCTGTTAGCACTCATCGGACCGATCGCAAAGTTCCTGGCGGGCAATACCGCTCTTGTCTCCAAGCTGTTGCCGTTGGTTGCACCAATCATCCTGAGTGTCATTGGCAAGCAAGTCAAATCGGGCGGTCTCGACCTGGGCGGTCTGCTGAAATTGCTTCTTTCGCAACAAGGGAACATTTCCCGAGCGATTCCTGCCGATCTGGCCAAAGGGCTCGCCGGGATTCAAGGACTTGGCGATCTGACCAGCTTTGCATCGGGTGCAGCAGCAGCCGTCAGTAATGCCGGAAACGAAGCGGCGAAAGGGGTCAACTGGCTGCTACCACTTCTGGCGCTGGCAGCACTCGTTGGTGCGTTCTTGTACTGGCAAAATTTTGTTCAAAAGCCGGGTAAAGTCGTTGAACCTGTCGTTCCTGATGTCGGTAAAATGCCAAATACTGACACGTTACTTAAAGAAAAAGCGGGTGCAGTGATTGAAAAATTGGATCCGGTCAAAACACTGACCGAGGGTCTCACGGGATATTTCAAATCCATCGACGGGGAACTTGATGGAATCAAGGACGAAGTCACGGCCAAGGCTGCCGTTCCTAAGCTCGAAAAACTGGTTGGACAATTTGATGACTTGTCCGGCCTGTTCAATAAATTGCCTGAAGCAGGTCGTAGTGGCTTACTGAGCTTGCTGGAAGGTGGAGAGAAGACTCTTAAGGAAAAAGTCGAAAACGTCGTTGGGATTCCAGGGGTCGGCGAGTTGCTCAAACCGCTGCTGGACGGGCTTCTTGAAAAGCTTGCCGCGCTGATCAAGGGCTGATCGAAAACTCGATTCGATGAATTCAAAGGGAGTGACGATGCGATGCATCGCCACTCCCTTTTCTTTTACAGACGTTCCATTCCGTCACGACTGAAAACAGAGATGCCCCATCAATCCGATTGACCGTAGATTCGTGTGGAGGGCCACATTCGTGATATACTTCAGCTGACCAGCGAAAGTCCCATCTCTGACAGATTCATGAATGTCATTCGCAGGAGAATCATCAAAATGTTTTCCACCAGAATTCGAAGATTGAATTTCGGACTGCTATTCGGAATCGCGGCGGCAGGAACATGGCTGACATGGAACGTCGTCATTCTCGCCGATCAGAAGCGCGATGAACCAGACGCAAAAGAGCCGAAGGAGGAAGACCCGTTTGCCCTGATACCAAAGAACGGAAAACAGCCTCTTTCGTCGATCGGTCGCCCCATTTCGAAAGGCCCCGTATTTCCAAAATCGCCTGCCCCGTCACTCGAGGAATTCGAAAAGCTTCAATCTGTAATTGAGGCACTGATTCCACAACTTGGTGCTGAAAGTCTTGAGACACGTGAGAAGGCAACTCGCGAATTACAGTCAATCGGTCATTACGCTCGCGCGGCAATCGAGCGAGCCGTGAATCACACGAACAAAGAGATCTCACACCGGGCCGAAACGATTCTCAGTAATTTTCCGAAACACACACATATCGTTGTCGATGCACTCAGCGACCCAATCCCCTTTGCAAAGGTCACTCTTACCTTTTCATCCAGATCAATGAATCAGAACGATCGATCCTCAATCATGGACAACCTCCTGGCAACGGCCGCGGTTGAAGACGCTGAGGCACGCGTGGTCGGCGACTGGACCGACGAATACGGTCGAATTGCTATTCCGCCAATTGAGCATTTCAAAGTCGCTTGCCTGATGCAACTTCAGCACTCGGACTACGGTATTGGGCGATGCGAAGTCTTATTCTGGGGGCCGCACACGCAACTCCGCCTTCCCTTTGCTCCTCGAAATTCCGAGTTCCGAAAACGTGCGTTGACGGGAACAATCGTCTCCCCGGATGGCCAACCGATTGCTGGTGCCGTTGTCACATGTGGCCATGTGCGAACTGCGGGAGAAGGCCTGATTAATGGCGCTTTTCCTCGTGGTGAAGCTCTGACCAATGAGAAAGGAGAATTCAGCTTCTATTTGCCAAACGACAACCCGGATCGTTCGCGGGGCGATATCATCCCACCGAACTCGCGATATGAGACCACGATCACGAAACCGGATGATGATTCATTTTTTCCCGTAACAGGAATGTTTTCCAACGCGGAACCGGTTCGGATAGAAATGCCCAAGCCGCCTCGAATCCATCGTTTTCGATTTGAAGCAGCAAAAGAGAACTGGCTGGAAAAGCCAGAACATTGGCAGTACCTGCATGTCCAGCGAGTTGACACGAACCGGCAGACGGTCAGGCTTGACCCGCGGTCACTGTTTCGCGGACGTCGAGTTCTTGAAGGAACGTACAACGCCACGTTTTATCACGACCGTGGGAACATACAATTTGTACCATTGAAGGTTGATCAAGACAGCCCGGAAGAACTGACCTTTCGGTTGCCAAAGGCCATTACCTATCACGGTCGAGTCGTCAATGGAGTCACCGGTGCAGCCGTTCCAAACGCGATTGTCATCGGCTGGCGTTCGACCGCTCGTAACAATCTGGCCCTTCTTTCCGAAGATGACTGGAAACTGCTGGAGAACGTCCCGTCAAATCCGCCTTTCGATCATCCGGCGATGAAACTTCTCAACGAGTACTACGGCGTTGGGGGGCTCGTTCGAACAGACCATGAAGGTCGATTTGAAGTGACGCGACAGCCTGAAATGGAATTCTACGGCCTGATGGCTTTTGACCAGAACTCCGTCCCCTTTAAGGTCCGTCTCGGGTCGCTCAAGCCAGACGCCAACCAGCGAATTGATGTTTCGGACTTTCCTTTATTTCCCGCTGCCAAGGTGATTGTCTGCCCGATCTTCGACGGTGGCCGACTGCCAATCATGCCTCAATGGCTTCCCACGAAGGGGAATCAGCCAGATTGGTTCAGTCTGTTTCAGGCAATCAAGCCTTGGTCTGACCGCGACTTTGAATACGTTCACTGGCTGACACTTAATGAGCGACAGCCGATTTATGTGCCGGCAGGAGTGGAAATGCGAATCCGGTTCGAATCCCCTTATGACGACAAATGGTCGCCAGCACTGATCGACAAACCGTTTCGATTAGAAGCAGGAACCGTTACCGACCTGGGTGAACTTCAATTTCCGCCATCGGTGCCAGTTGAAGTTCTCGTGACAAACTCGGCAGGCAAACCCGTCGAAGGATTCGCTGTCCGACGCAAGCACGATTCCGATGACGCCTGGTGTGTCGCCCACAACACCGACAAGGAGGGGAAGGCAATCTTTCATGTCCACCCGAATTCCAGCGGTGAATTTCGTGTGACTGACCTGCAAGGTCCGCAAGAGATCACTCAGGCCGCAAACCTGTCAGCAAAATTCACAACCGGTGAAAAGCTTCCAAAACAACCATTTCGGATCACAGTCACCGACGATCAAATTGCAGCCCTCAGAGCTAAAAAGTAAGCTGACGAGGATAAAACGAACTCCCACCTCCCCTGAGGAGGTGGTAAACGGGCCTTTGCCCTAGCAAACGAACTTCGGCGAAACGATCCAACATGGCAACCGTGCAAGAACCGAAATTATTGACTGCGGAAGAATACGGACGACTGCCCGATGATGGTCGGCTCACGGAATTAGTGTGCGGAAGGATCGTTGAAATGAATCGGCCATACACTTCGCACGGTTATTACATGAACCGCGTTGCAGCTCTCTTGTGGTCGTTTGTCGAACAGAACAAATTGGGTCGAGTGGTCAGTGGTGACGCCGGAGTCGTCACGCGTCGTGACCCCGACTCCGTTCGCGGTCCCGATGTGGCGTTCTACAGTTACCAGCGCATTCCGCCTGGACAACTCCCCAAAGGATACTGGCCAGCAAGCCCCGAGTTGGTGTTGGAAATCCGTTCCGAAGATGATCGTTGGAAAGATATCATTCAAAAGGTTGGCGAATACCTTGGTGCGAATGTACTCATCGTGGTGGTCATCGACCCGGTGTCGCAACGCGTGCATGTCTATTCGGCAGACAACGAAGCGATGATCTTAAACTCGACGGACTCGCTGACGTTTCCGGACGTGCTTCCAGTTTTCGAAATCGTCGTGAATCGGCTCTTCGAGTAATTGAGTCCGATGAAGTTTTTCCCTGGCCCTTGACGCCGGCTACGATTCAGGTGAGGTCTTCCGATTAAAGTTGGTTACGAAGGACGTCACAATGATCACAATGAATTATCCTTACCTCACGGTTGATCCGTCTGGGGTTGCAACCATCACGGGAACGACAACCAAGGTTGTCGAAATCGCTTTGGATCGAATCGCGTACCATTGGGACGCGGATGAAATTCAGCGGCAGCATCCACATCTTTCGTTGCCTCAAATCTACACTGCGTTGGCCTATTACTATGACCACCAGAATGAGCTGGATGCATTGATTGCCGGTCAAGTCGAACGCGCTGCAGCATTGAGAAAGCAAACGGAAAACCTCGAGTTACGTCAGTTATTGCTGTCAAAAAAAACGCTTTTGGACGCGGCTGCGTACGTCACACACCAACCCTCAAACAGTGGCAATGACTGACAGCTGATTTCTCATTGTTCGCGGAAAAGTCGACCAATTCTCGCAACGTATCTTGTAGCGAACCTGAAGAAGAGTCTGGCCTACTATTTCGATCAACATGTTCCCAGTGTAATCGCTAACGGGTTGCGGCGCCTTGGAATTGATGTTCTAACAGCTGAAGAGACGGCACCTCAGATTGGTCGGATGCAAGGATATTGGACCGGGCGACGGAATTAGGGCGAATCGTGTTTTCGTGCGACGCGGATTTTTTAGAACTTACCGCACAACTCCTCAACAATGGGAAGTCATTTTGTGGAGTTGTTTATGCACACCAACTCCAAATTACCATCGGGCAAGCTGTCCGAGATCTAGATCTTATTGCTCGAGCACTTAGCGCCGACGAGGCGTGTAATCAGGTCATTCATTTGCCGTTATAATCCGAAACAGCGATCGCCCCCGTTCGTTCATCCACCCCCAGCATTCCCTGGCCCTGGCGGAAACGGGCAGTGTCCCCAACATTCGACGGCAATTGCATCAATTCATCGGGCAGATGATGCAAATCCTCTTTTGATAATGTCATTACGGCGCAACTCGCTGCATAAAAATGAGTTGGCAGTCCATTAGACGTCGAGCTATCACCTGCGGTACCGCGTCTTTGGCCCTGCAAATTGCGCTCGCGCGTTGCTTTAAACCAATCGCTCTTGATGAAGGGGGCCAACCGTTGCAGTGAATCTAATCTCATTTCAGATGGTGTGAACGGAGTTTTGGTTACCAGGTGGGCCGAACTCGCCTTCTTTGCCAGTCGCTTAGCGGCAGGTGCTGATTGAGGCTTTTTGAATGAAGAAAAAGGAGGAATTTCATGGATCAAATCGCGAGCGGAAATGAATAAGCTGCGGCGATCAATCTCGTTACTCGCCCTTTTCAAGATAGCATCAAGATCGTTGCCTCCAAACTGCACGAAAACGACAATTTTTTTATCCGTCATTCCACTGATGATATTATCAGCACGTTCCGATAGTTCTGCTTTACGAACTTCCGCTGCGGTGCGATTCTGCGAAGACATGCTGTAGTTTCTCTGGTCGTGCGTAAGATTCGAGCACAAGAAAATATCAACGTGAGAGACAAACAAATGGGCTTAACAATGTTTTATGTGAGCATCAAAAAACATTGTTTCCATAAAAATCGTATTGCGTACCAACTACCCAAGTCCACTGTAATCTGGAAAAACGGCAACGATCAGTAAAATGAAACCGATGGACTCTGCACCCAGCCGATCGCCTGACTTTTCGGCACGTGCTTCCGGGTTTCAAAATCGTCCCGGGCCGGTTATTCGAGTTGTACCGCTCCCCACTTGTGTTCCATCAACGTTCGTTGTAACGTCTTCCGCGTTCAAGGGTTCCCTAAACTGGAGTACTGAATCAATGAATGTGAATGAATTTTACAATGAAGTGTCCCGCAAGGTTGACACGGACAAGACCGCTATCGGCGTCGCAGAGACCAAGCGAGTGCTGTCCGAGGCGTTCAAGATCCTGGCAGCCATGCCAACGGCCGAAGCCTTTGACGTCGTCGCCAAGGCGATTTCTAACGCCGCCAAAAAGCTCAGCTGAATCTTGAGTCGGATTCGACGAGTAGGTTTTCGCGAAAACAAACAAGGCACCAGTTCCAGGAACTGGTGCCTTGTTTAATTATTGGGTGGCACGGTTTTGGAGTCTTCGACAAGGCCGTGTATTCCTGATTCGAGAACTTGTCCGAAGAGCACGGCTTAACCGAAGACGGTAAAACCGTGGCACCCCTTTCGTAGATTTCCAATCCGAAAATACTTCGAAATGTTTTTCATCTTTTCGAAACCCATCATTTTCAGAATTCCTTGTTTCTCAAGCAGCCCGTTGATCGACGGTACCCTCGTGAGCCTCTTGAATCAACTCACGATTCGCCGCATTGTTTCTGCGGAGTGCTGTCTGCCGCCATTCATTCGTTCGGAGAGAATCTCCAAAACGACGAATCGATAACGCATACGGAACTAACAGTCCGCCGACGACACCTTCATTGTCAATCAGATTGTCAGTCACACCAACCTCCGTATTCACCGTGTTACCATTGTAATAGGTTCCGAAAAGTCGGTCCCAGATGGTCAGCGAATCTCCGAAGTTTACGTCCCAATGTTCGGGAAGGTACGAATGATGTATTCGGTGAGCGATTGGCGAAATCACAATCCAGCCAAACGATCCAAAACCCCAGTTTACCATGGAATGGCGAAATCGACTTAAGGCATCTGTAAGGATCGTAATCGCAAGAAAGGGTTCACCTGGCATACCCAGCATCACCAGGGGAAGCGTGACGAATACGTGACTGAGCGCTCGCTCAAGAAAGTGGACACGACTCGCCGTCAGCATTGTAAACACCGTCGCGGAGTGATGGTATTTATGGACTTCCCACGCGAACGCGAACTCGTGCAACAGTCGATGAAACCAATAGAGTGCAAAATCCCGCAGAACAAACCAGAACACGATTTGAAACAATAGATTGTCGGTACGCCAGATCCATTCGATCCCGACCAACTGTCGCGTGCTGGCTGGTAGAACTGGTATCACGTTGGCTGTAAAAAACAGAAACAGAATGATTGCAAAACCGCAAATATTCATTGCGCCGATGACGAGATCATGCATTGCCGAGCGAGAAGGCCACAGAAGTTTTCTGAGCGAGCAATCCTTGAGTGCAAGACGCACTTTGCGCGTCTTTTGAATGCGAGTACATTTTGTGATCGGATGTGTTTTCATTTAATGGACTTAGCTCAAAGGGGGCCAAGGATGGCATTCTCGAAGAGGTCTGTGGATCCAGTTGTTCAGGCTCG
>CAILLA010000235.1 GCA_903834925.1 uncultured Schlesneria sp. | reverse complement strand
CTCACCTCCCACGATCCGCTAAATCTCGTCGTCCCTTCGCAGAATTACTTATCTATCTTTGAAATCCGCCGCTGCATAGCCTAAGTTCGATTATTTCGACAGTCCCCAGGGGCGGTGGGGTTTCGTCGGTTTGCCTGCTTCATCGCAAAATCTCGCCGCAAACATCCTGGCGTTGCCTTTCAGGACTTGACCGTCGGTATTAAGGATTCATCAATGAAGATCAATCGATCTCACTTAATTGGGTTCCTCGCTATGGTTTCCACGCTCGTCACTTCCGGTCTTTCCGCAGACGATAATACTAAGGCAAAAATTAATGACGATAAGAAAGCTATTGTCGAATATTCAGTAGGACCCGAACTCGAAAGAGTTCCTGTCGAAGAGATTGAAAAAACCTACGAAGGAAAGACTGCGCCGGAAGCCATTCGAATGTATCTGGCGATCGTGAAGGGATCGATGATGGGGGCCGGCGATGGATGGTTCGGTCCGGCGGAGTCGAGATATGACTGGGAATGGCTGGCCAAGCGACATGAAATTGATCCCGATGGTGAAATCGAATCCGATAAGTTCCAGGGGTCCGCTGGATTGTTTGAGCGACTTGATCGCAATCGAGACGGAAAGATCACGGCCGACGACCTGGACTGGTCCGAACGCAATCCGTGGGTCCAGCAGTCCTACATGGTTAACAGGCTATTTCGGAAGATCGATCCGAATGGCGACGGAAAACTGGCTCGTGAAGAGTGGCTGGCATTTTTCGACAAGGCTTCGGGTGGTAAAGATGAATTGACTGCTGAAGAATTGCGAAACGCCTGGCTGGGAGGATTTTCCCCTAGCTTTAATCCGGGCGACGCGCCATCGAAAGAGATTCTTTTGCAGGGATTGTTCACCGGCGAGGTTGGATCATTACAAGAAGGCCCCAAAGTCAATGAACCTGCACCCGGCTTCACGCTCAAGACACAGGATGGCCTGCAGACGATTCGGCTGACTGATGTCATCGGGACCAAACCTGTCGTGATCGTTTTCGGAAACTTCACCTGCGGACCGTTTCGTTCGATGTATCAGAGTGTCGAAGATGTGTATCGCAGATTCAAGAACGATGCCGTATTCCTCGGGGTTTACGTCCGCGAGGCCCATCCGACCGACGGCTGGAAAATGGACTCGAACGCAAAAGTTGGCGTGAGTGTTGCCCAACCCAAAACTTATGAACAGCGAACGGCTGTCGCGAGTCAATGTCACGCCCTCTTAAAGCCCTCGATCCCGTTATTGGTGGATGAGATCGACGATCCAACGGGTAACGCGTACAGCGGCATGCCCGCGCGTTTATACGTGATTGATCGCACGGGTCGCGTGGCTTACAAAAGCGGACGTGGTCCTTTTGGCTTTAAAACAGGTGAAATGGAACAAGCCTTAGTCATGACGTTAATCGACGAAAAACCAAATGGCGAACCCTTAAATTCGAAGACACCTGCGAATTCTGAGAAGTAGCGGAGTGAAACTTCGATGCCACCCAAGGGACTCGCACTTAATAAAGAGCTAATATGAACGAGCCCGATCCCGTTTCCACAACGTGGCAAACCACTCCCTCAGGAATCATCATCGACACGGCGGTGACGGCAGTATTCGCTGAAGCCGAAGCCCGTTTTCCCGTGCCGACTGATGCCGAGGCCTGGCAACGTCTGCCGACTGCAACCAAAGGGAGCGGTCAGCCATTGCCGACCTGGGCGAAAATCCTGGCCACGGAATTGCCAAAAAGTGCAGCGGCTTTTCTGGAACTTGATCTGGCACAGCGGACAAAGAGCCCCCTTCCCCCAGGTCTGCGCGCAGCCATGCGATGGATTTCTGCACATGCCAATCGTTGTGGTTATGCCGAAGCCTATGCCGCAGCAGACGCTTTACGCGCAGGGGTCGATGAGGCTCGGATTACCGCACTGGGACGTGAAGGCTATCCAGGTTGGTCGAGTGATGATCGGGCTGCGCTTGAGTTCGCACGCAAAATGTCGGTCGATTCGGATTCAGTCACTGACGACGAGTTCGCAGCTTTGGTCAAGCATTTTGGCCAGAAGCAGGCAGCATCAATGGTTCTGCTAATGGCTTATTCCAATTTCCAGGATCGATTCCTGCTATGCCTGGGTGCCCCGCTCGAATCGGGTGGCCCGATGCCGCCGGTCGATGTGGCGTTTGCTCCCGAATCGTACGTAACGAAAACCACTCCGCCGCCCCCATTGAAAAAGACGCCCCTCCCGAAGCCAACCGGCACGGACCTGGTCGAGGACGATCCCGAATGGAAATTGCTCTCTTACGAAAAACTTCAGGACCGGCTCGAAGCCCAACGCCAAAAACCGACTCGCTTGCCGATTCCGTCGTGGGACGAAGTGAGTCATAACCTTCCCGACGGGTTTATGAAACGACCCAGCGACATCATCTGGTATCGGATTGTTTTTGGGTATGCGCCAGAACTGGCTGTCCCTTTTGAAGTCTTCATGAGAACCGCTGGTGCCGAGGCGAGTCCGAAATGGGATCGCATTTTCGGGCAAGGTTTATTCTGGGTCACAACGTGTGCTGTGAAATGTCCCTATTGCATGGGACATTGCGAGATGAACTGGGAAGTTGCAGGTCTGACCAAGTCGGAAATCGCGGAACGCAGCAGCCTTCTTGCGAGTGATGACTGGTCGAGTTTCACACCTGCTGAGCAGCATGCATTTGCATTCGCCCGTAAGTTAACCAAGACGCCGTGGAAGATTTCGAGCGCCGACGTCGCAGAACTTAACCACGATTTCGGTACGGACAAAGCAATCATCGTCATGCTGAATGCCAGTCGATATCACTACATGACGCGTATCTCGAATGGGTTCCAACTGACACTCGAACGAGAAAATGTTTTCTACGACTATTACAACGTGAAGACGCCGACCGCAGCGCAGTCGGCATCACCGACCGACACTGCGGTGACATTGCTGAGTGTCGCGGAAACCTGGAAGCGGTTGCCTGAGACCATCTCAGGAGGCGGCGGCGAACTCCCTAATTGGGTTCGCGCTGTCGCTCCGCAGCTACCCAGAACGGCGGCGGCCATGTTGCAGCTCGACTTTGCTCAACGCACGCAAAGCCCGCTCGACCCAATTTTGCGAGCTAAAATGCGTTGGGTTGTCGCTCATGCCAATCGTTGTGCCTATTCGGAAGCATACGCTCTCGCAGATCTTGAACGAGCAGGACTCGATGCCGCTTCGCGTCAGAACCTGGTCGGTAATCCATCCTCGTGGCCTGCTGAGGATCGAGAACCCTTAGAATTTGCGAGACTCTTAACGCTCGCCGCTCCGACGATTCGCGATGAACTCTTTGAGTCATTGAAAAACCGTTACGGGGACAAACGAGTCGCGTCGATGGTCCTGCTGGCGGCGTACGGTAACTTTCAAGATCGGATAATCCTGGGACTGAATCTTCCAATGGAAGAGCATGGTCCGCTCCCTCCCCTTCCCGTCAAGTTCGTCGAATCCGCCTTTCAAATCGCGGCACTGATCCCCCCGCAGACTAAACCCGCTTCCCTCATCGAATCGGGCCAGAAGGTCGTTGAAGGTGATGAAGAATGGTCCCGACTCACTTACGATGAACTTCAATCGCGGCTCGAAAAACAACGCCACCGGAAACCACGGCTTCCGATCCCCGCCTGGGACGAAGTCAAGACAAAAATTCCTCCGGCAATGGCAGCCCGGCCGACTCGAATCGTCTGGAACCTGGTTTGTTCGGGGTATGTTCCTGAACTTGCCGTCCCCTGGGGTATTTCCACGCGGACCATGTGGGCCGAGTCCAAGGCCGATCGGGTCTTCGAAGAGAGCCTGTTCTGGATCCAGACGCGCAGCATCGAATGTAATTACTGCATGGGACATTGCGAGATGTTGCTGGAAGTGGCGGGACTCGACAAGAACGCGGTGGCAGAACGGACCCGGCGACTGGCCAGTTCCGACTGGTCCGCGTTTCCACCGGAAGAACAACGTGCCTACGCTTATGCTCGAAAGCTGAGCAAAACACCGTGGGAACTGACTCCTGCTGATTATCGGTCACTCGAAAAAGATCTCGGTCCCGACAAGGCGATGGCCACGTTCTGGTGGCTCTGCCGGGGCCTCTACATGACTCGCATCTCTGATGGATTCCAGTTGCCTTTGGAAACAGAAAACGTCTTTCAAAGTCCTCCGATACCCACCTCAACTGATCGACCAACCGAAGCGGAATCCAAGTCAAAATAAGTTCACGGCACATTATTTCAAATTGTTCCCTGAGCCTCGCATTGTGAGGTTCGGAAATTCTGATTCTTGTTCGATTCTCAAGGAACGCTTAAGTGAAACAACCGTTCACAATGTTCTCGATTGGTCTGTTCTTAGCCTCAACAGGCATTGCGATGGGGGTCGATTCCAAATCCACCCCTCGGCCGGTACCCCTGACCCGGCCAGAAATGAAAGAGTATTTAGAGGACATGAAGGCTCGTAAACCGCGCATCCCTCTTCCCGAGTTGACTGCGGAGGACAAGGAAAAGCTCGGCGAACGCGGCGCGGGATATGAAGCCCGTCTGCGGTATCACTATCTTCCTGCTGGTGAAGCACGGGCCGGGGGCGGTGGAACGGGAACCGCGCGTCCAGGGGGCGGCGCAGTTGGCTTTGGTGGAGGACGTGATAACGATCCAGATATGACGCTCAGCAACAAATTCAAAGTGGAATTGTTCTGGATCGTCTCCCGAACCAATAACTGTCAATATTGTCTCGGACATCAGGAATCGAAGCTGCTTGCTGCGGGGATGGCTGAAGATGAAATTGCCGCCCTGGACAGCGACTGGTCCGCGTTCCCTCAAGCAGAACAGTCTGCGTTTGCCTTCGCCAGAAAGTTCACATTTGAGCCACATCAGCTGCGTGATGCCGACTTTGATCAACTTCGCAAGGACTACACGGATCTGCAGATCCTTGAGATGATTCTTTCGATGGCAGGTAACAACTCGATCAATCGTTGGAAGGAGGGAGCGGGTATCCCTCAGTCGCAAAACGGTGGCGGGTTTGGTCGACGACCTGAGGCCGGACAAACCTCAACCACTCAGCCCGCTTCAACGCCGCAAGTACCAGAGACTTATCTGACACCGACCGCTGCACGCTTCCAAACCAAAGTAACACGGGTCGCGCCATTGGCAATCGATCAAAAGTCTGGCGAACCAACTCGGCGAACAGTCTTTCAGCGTCCGGCGCTGGAATCCCGCGAAGAAGCCAAACGGGCACTAGCTGCGGCACATCAGAGAACGCCGCGACTGCCGCTGGTCGACGAATCGAAGGCTCGCGAAGTCTTGCCTGAAAACTGGCCCCAGGGATCGCTCCCTCAATGGGTGCGGTTGCTTGCCAATTTTCCCAACAGCGCGAAGGGTCGCATTTCCAGCATTCGTGCTGCCGAAGAGCGTGGTGATCTTTCGCCGCTGTTGAAAGCCCAGGTGAGTTGGATCATCGCCCGTCAGGACCGAGCGTGGTACGCTGCGGGGCTTGCAGAAAAACGTCTGCGAGAACTTGGTCAATCAGACGATCAGATTTATCAACTGGATGGTGATTGGAAAGAGTTCACTCCAACCGAGCGTTCCCTGTTCACGGTTGCCCAGCGACTTGCTGCGACTCCCGTGATCCTGACTGATGACAACGTCGACGAAGCGGTCAAGCTGACAGGTCCTCGGGACGTCGTCCAGTTGATCAGCTACATCACAAATTGCGCGTCCTTCGATCGAATCACCGAAGCAGCGGGTTTGGCATTGGAGAATTGAAACGGAAGATGATGCCCGAATCCATCAACGGGCTGGGTCGACGATCAGGACTGCGTCGCACCAGTCGGCGTAGTCCGACACGTCACCCAGTTCGCCAAAATCGACAAGTAACGTCAGTTGCTTGCCTCCGTGAAGATCGACTTTCCCGATGCTCGTTGCCGGAGACTTGCCTGTTAATTCGGGACTGGTCCAGATTCGCTTACCATCAAGTTCGACTGCGAAGATGACGCTTCCCCCTCCTTTGGCAATGTCATCAATACCAACCGTTGCCTGGAATTCTCGCTCTATTCCTCGCAATTGGTAGGTCACGGCCATTCGACTATGCATGCCAAGTCCAGTGATGAATTCAGTCCCTCGCAATGTTAATGGTCCGTGTTGCACGTTTGCGTTTCGAACAAGCGGCCAGGTTGCCGAAAAGTAGGGAGTGTATTCGACTTTAACAGTTTCATAATCGGCAATCGGAATCAATCGGTCGCCGAATAGGTGGCAAGCCGCCACGGCCCTGATGGGCAACTCCACAATTCCTAAAGCGGATGATTTGAACTTCAAAACATCTGCTTTCAATTCGATTTGACTTGCGGTCAATCGGCTGCCATCGGTCAATGATAGGACGGCACGTCGGGCGCTGGGACGCTTGACCGTCATGAGTTCAGGGTTAAGCCGAATCGCACGAATCCGGCTGCGATCGACCTTCAGAGTTTTTCCGGCAACCTTGAGTTCCAAAAACGCTGCATCAAGTTGATTAACCTCGCCCAATAGCCGGTCACCATTTTTGAGCACCACCAGATCGTTTCCCGCTGGCATCGTCTCGAAATCCGTAATTAGTCGCAGCCGTTCGGCCGCAGTCGCTGGCCAATCAATAATCATCGCCACGACTTCTTCCAGGGGGATTTTGGTCAACACGGCTTGCTCCAGCAAAGGCCATGACACCGAAAGCAGGTCGTTTCCGACGGTCGCCGAACGAGCATGAATTCGATCACCTCCGGCTAGCCAGACGGTCGGTTCGTTATTCTTCAAATTTGAAAAATCATGCTCAAACGTAATCGAACGAACGTCGGCTTGGTGGTATGTAAGTTCATCGGGCGACGCCACGATCAACTGCTCTGCCGACCATGTGCGAAGTTGCCCGCTGCTTTTGATTCCAGAAATGTCCGTCACAGTCACGGTTTCGGCAGCGTCCACGTTTGAAGTGATTCCCACCGACAACGATAACAAAACCAGAAACGGAAACAGGGATGCTGTTCGAAGGGACGTCGAGCGGCGTAGGTCCCCGCATTTCTGGACTGCCGGGCACGAAATCAACATGAAGTTATCTCTGAAAAATCGGCAACAGGTTGTTGGGCATTTGAAGGATTAAACAAGCCATCGCCGTACCATAGACGTCATTAATCGAATCGTTCCACCCTCCATCTGGCGATTGACGCACAAGCAACTCATCGCGGATCGCCGGATACCATTGCCGCCAATGGTCATCGCCTGCGTGCCACATCGCCTGCACTGCGTAGTATTGGCCGTAGAAATAATGCTGGTCGCGAGGAAGCAGATCACCGCGTGGTGGAGTTCTTTGCAAAAAACCAAGCCCTCGTTCCAGGTCGCGTCCGTCGGTGACCCCGGCATTATAAAGGACAACAACGCCTGCAGCGGATCGTGGGAAGTCACTTAGGGGCCGATCGCCTAGTCGATAACGAAAACCTCCGTCACCGTTCTGGCACTTTCGGACGTATTCCACGCAATTATCGACGGTGGTTTTCGGAACCGCGATGCCGCAGTTTCGTGCCGCTCGCAAGGCCATCATCTGGCAAACGGTAACCGAAATGTCTGCGTCTCGCCCATCCGGTTTATAGCGCCAGCCACCCTCTTTGTTTTGGGAATTAATGATCAATTGAGTCGCCGATTTCAGGGCTTCGCGAACTTGGGGCTTCGGACTCATTCCATAAACTTCGGCCAGGAATAACGTGGCGAAACCGTGACCGTACATCGGGCCGTGCTCAGGGCTGTCGTCCCGTTTAATGAACCCGGATGGACTCACGCACGTCAAAATGTAGTCGACCGACTTATCAACATTCTTTCCGTATGGACCACGCCCCGGAACGTTTCCCGACGACAGGAAGGCCATCCCGGACAACGCGGTAACGGCGACGTTCCGCTTGTAGTGGTTAGCGATATACCATCCGTCTTCATGTTGACGTCTTTGCAGGAACAACAACCCTCGATCGATCGCCTTTTGTGTTTCGGGTGTGACGAACTCCCCGCCCCGCGATTCAAACGAACGAGCATTCTGAGACTTCTGGCTTTGAGCAAACGTGACCGATGTGTGGGAACACACGATCAACAGAAACATCAGCCTTGTCCACAAGACCAGCCGGCTGGGAAACTCACGGTTGCCAAGTCTGTGCAGCTGCAATTGGAGCGGCGTCCTGGGGCGTACGCCACAGCGGTTGAACCGGATACTGAGCCGTTCCACCAGTCGGGTTATTGAATAACGCATATCGTTGTTGAGGGAAGCCATAGGCTGCCTTGAGGTATCGCAGGTCGTAATCTTTTCGCGTGTCAGTCCTTGGCACCATGAAAGCTCGGGGACGAGTAAACGTATTCGGACCTGCGTCTTCATCCGGAAACGGATCATGGATGTTATACGACTGAATCTCGGCTTGAGCGGGACGAGGCGTAATTTTCAGGTACTGAGTCTCTTGCGTGCCACGGCATCCCGCCATCAGCAGCAGTAGAAACAGTAATCGTGTCGAGCGTTCCATCGCACGGCCCAAATCCATCAATTCTCATTCCTCGAAACCCGCCGATCCATCGGCAGTTTTCACCGAAATCAATTATACGCAAGAACCCTTTTCAACGCATAGCCCAACCCCGGCCCGGCACAGCCGGTGAGTGCAAGACGCACTTTGCGCGTCTTTTGAATGCGAGTACATTTTGTGATCGGATGTGTTTTCATTTAATGGACTTAGCTCAAAGGGGGCCAAGGATGGCATTCTCGAAGAGGTCTGTGGATCCAGTTGTTCAGGCTCG
>CAILLA010000234.1 GCA_903834925.1 uncultured Schlesneria sp. | reverse complement strand
GTCCTGGCCGATCGTCCGTTTGGCGAGTGGAACCAGTTTCGCATTCGTCAGGTCCACAATCGAACCTGGGTCTGGTTGAACGATCAGCTTGTCGTCGATAACGCGGTCATGGAGAATTACTACGATCGCAACCAGCCTCTGGTGACCAAAGGTCCCATTCACTTGCAGACTCATGGTGGCGAGATTCGCTGGCGTCACATTTATGTCCGCGACATCGGTTCCGAGGAAGCCGAACAGACTCTCAAGGGTGCGGACGCTGAGACAAAAGGCCGGCTCGCCCGCGCGCTAACTCTGCACGCCTCGTTCGACACCGGACTGGATGCGGATTTTGCTCGCGGTGACAAAGCCTGTTATCTCCAGCTGGGAAAGGATCTCGTACCCGCTGTTCCGACTGACGAGGTTAAACTCGTTGCGGATGGGGGGCGTTTTGGTGGTGGCCTGCACTTCACGAAGAAGAACAATTTTCGCCCGGTTTTTAAGGACGCCGGAACGCTCGGCTACAACGATCAGAACTGGAACACGTCCGTCTCGGTCTGGTTGCGTCTGAATCCCGACCAGGATCTTGAGCCGGGCTATTGTGATCCCGTCCAGATTGTTGGCGACGATCTCAAAAAGGGGTTTATCTTCCTGGAATGGTCAAAGGACGAAACGCCACGATTTTTCCGATATGCGATCCGTCCCCTGTTTCATATCTGGAACCCGGAAAATGTCCAATGGGCCGATATTCCTTTCAACAAGCGGCCCATGGTCCAGGTGGAACAGGCTCCCTTTTCGCGAGAGTCCTGGACGCACGCGGTCTTCTCTGTCGAGAATCTCAACAACAAACGGAAGCCACAGGTCGGCCGACTGCATTTGAACGGCAAATTGAAGGGGACCATCGAGAACTGGGATCTGACTTTTGACTGGGATCCCCAGCGAGTGCTGCTTGTCCTCGGTGCCGCCTACGTCGGACATCTCGACGATCTTGCCGTTTTCGACCGGGCACTCACAGACAATGAAGTGAAACAACTTTACGAACTGAAGCAGGGTGTCCGTGAATTGCGGTAGCAGTCTCGCTCGCCGTTATGGCCGACCTACCATCGCAGCCAGTGAAGGTCGTCCCCCGTCCGATAGACGTAGTTGTCGAATTATGCCGCGAGGCGATGTCGAATCTCGCGTAGTTGTTCGGTGACGAAATCATGAACCATTGTCGGCCCCCATCGAAACACGTCAGCTCGCAGTACAGCACTTGCCCGGGTCGTTATGTTCGGCAATTTTATTAGCTTAAAGCGGATTTTGGAAACTCGACCCACCGTTCGTTTCATGTGTTTTTTTGTCGCTACTTTGACTCATCTCTTTTTCCGAAACTTGTAGGATTCAGTGACGATCCGGTTGCTCCATCGATCGTCTGGGGATACGATACGAAACGACTTCGCGGAATCGTTTTCGTTCATGGTAGTTCCGTCAATTCGATCTCGATATAAAACGACACACTGACATCGCATTCATTGAGTAACATTAGCAGTTTGTCCGCCAAATCGTTATAAGCTTTAGAGCTTTGTAGTGTCGTACTATTTCCACTCAATTTCCTTATCCACACAGAGAAAAATGAGTTAAACAAGACGTTAAAGGCCGTAGAAAGCGGGTTCAGTCCAATACTTTAGGAGTTGCTGTCATCGATTGTCTTTTTCGGGCAGCCTCGGGGGCGAAACGTGGGTTCGAGTCCGAGTTGTTTGGCGGTTGACTCTTGCCATGACTTCTCCTGAACGAATCGAGAATCACGACAACGGTCTTGCATGTCTGATTCGCGGGGGAATTCAGTGTCAAAATGTCTAAGAGCCTCAATTGGGGATGAGTGAATTCGCGTAGCGGAGCTTCGAAGAGGTTCATTCCCAATCTGGAGCCTGGGAACGAGATTATGACGAACGGATTTATCATCAATCCTGTGCCTCACACGGTGCGGTGGATATGCTTTACAACCCAAGCTTCAATCGTGATTTCGTTCAACAATTTTTCCAGTTCTGTTTCTTATGAACGGTCAACTTCGCATCAACCGTCACTTCATTTTTAAAATCGCCGCTCCGACGATCGCCATCAGCGGACTGCTGTTGGCACTTGGTGTCATGGCTGCGTGGAGCGTTCAGTCTCAACACCTACGAAGTTCCGAATTAATTGCGCATGAAGTGCATGGCATTCTTGCCGCTCAAGACCTGTATATTGCCATGCGTGAAATCCGACATCAGCTTCAGCAATATGGACGGAGCCGCGACACGCAGCATCTGGACGAAGTCCAGCGAATCGAGGAAAAAGCCGTTTCGCATATGACTTATGCAGAAACCCATTCCTTGACTGATCCAGAACGACAGGCGATGCAGATTGTGCGGCAAGCCTGGGGGAATTTCGCTGACCACTTCCAGGAATTCATGGCGAATCGACCAGAACCAAAGCTCGAGTCTGAAGCGGTGATCGATCGACTGCTGGCAGACATTAGCGACGTCGTCGAACCGGCTGACCAGTTTTTGGCTCTTAATCGAAATGTCGTCGACACGACGAATGAGGCTAATCGTCACACGGCAGAGCAATCACGCCAAGGTTTTCTGCTGCTGGGAATTACCGGGGGCGCAGCAGGGCTGATTGCCGGGCTGCTGATTGCCCGAGGCGTCAGCCAGTCGATCGTCCAATTAGACGTCAGTGTTCGCGGCGCAGCCGGCCGGATGTCAGATGTTGTTGGCCCAGTCAAGATTTCTCGAAGTGGTGGGTTCCGGGAACTGGAAGCGGGGCTTCAAGAAGTCGAAAGCCACATTGCAACGATCGTCGAGCGTTTGCAGCAACGGGAGCTGGAGGTGCTTCATAGTGAACAGCTTGCGGCTATTGGACAACTTGCCGCTGGCCTGGCACACGAACTCAGAAATCCACTCATGCCGATGAAAATGCTTGTTCAGAACGCGATCGATCGTGATGACGGCGTGGGATTGAATGGCGAACAACTACTGGTGGTCGAAGAAGAAATTTCACGACTGGAACGGTCCATTCAAGATTTTCTCGATTTCGCTCGGCCTCCAACTCTGGAAAAATCGCCGCAGGATATTCGCCTGGTGGTTGAACAAACGGTTGAGCTTGTTTCTGGTCGTGCCGAACGACAGCGAGTTCAGATTCTCGATGACTTTCCCGACGAGCCGGTCATCGTTGAGACTGATCCAGCTCAACTGCGGCAGGTCGTATTAAATCTGTTGTTGAATGCACTCGATGCGATGCCGGACGGCGGCCGAATCGATGTAACGATTGCCCGTACGCGATCCCCGCATCCGCAGAATCTGTCTAAAACGATTTCTGGCAAGGCGTGGACAATCCTTTCAATCCATGATTCCGGCGAGGGATTTGCCACAGAAATCCTGAATCGACTGTTCGAACCCTTTTCGAGCACGAAAGAAACGGGCACTGGCTTGGGAATGTCCATTTGCCGACGAATCGTCGAAGCACATGGCGGGGTCATCACGGCATCGAACAGTCCACAGGGGGGGGCTGTGATTGATCTATTGCTGCCACCCGTCGGGTGAATTTGGCCGAGATTACTTGCCAAATGACGGCAATCGGAATGAAGATTCTTCCAGTTCGATCAACTGTCGATATTTTTTCACGACTTCGTCAGTAGCGACCAAAGGGAGATTCTTTTCGAGAACAATGATCTCCAGCCCCTTGATCAATCGGCGAAATTTCACGTCTCGAAGTTCATGTTGCTCCGCTTTTCTGGCAGACTCTTCGGTTTGCTGTCGACGTTCGTCATAACCTTTCCAGCTCGGCAATTCTTTCATTTCTGCCAGCAGTTTTCCCTGGTTTTCGGGCTTCAATAAAGCAGACTCTTCCCAGTGTTTTTCGTCGCCCAATTCGGGCCATTTTTCGGTGATTTCCCGTAAGAGATTTCGACGACCAGACCCCGCTCGACCTCGCCCCCCTCGTCGCGGCGCTTGAGGGACCGCCTGAAGATGCTTTTCATAGGCTACATAAACCGCCTTGGCATCGTCATCGAGTTTGAAGCCAAGATTCTTACTCAGTTCCATAACGATCCTCCGCGAGATCGGTGGAGCATGAGCGACGAGGCTTTGTAACGATCCGGTTACGGATGTCAGGTTCAGCGGCGACTTTTTGGCGATTGCGTCCGACTCGGTCTCGGCTGCAGCATTCGATTTCTCTTTCACTCCTTTTTGTGAACCATCCTGATCCTCGTCAGGCAAGCGGCTATATGTTCGCAGGTATACGTCCGATGTCTTTAAGGGGATATCGATCGTGTCACCGACGATGACGGCGTAGGCATATGCTTCAGCGAACGAGACTTCTCCGTCACCATTAATGTCGCAGCTTGCGATGGGAACCCCGTTACGGCTGCGGCCTGCAATCGCTCCCCAGAAATAGCTGCTGAATTCTTCGTCGTGTTTGATATCAGGGCGACATCCCGCGGCAGGAAGATAGTGTTGCTGTGCAAAAAAACCGGCACGAAGATGCGTTGAAATTCCTTTGGAAGAATCCATTTCATTGAAAATTGTACGAGCGAAGCCGCCGCAATAGCACTGGGCCATCACCATCACCACGGGACATTCTACTGGTAACTCGTCTAACCATCGAGCGAATTCGCGAGCCGTGATCTTTTTGCCGTTCCAGCAGTCGATCGTCGTGTTGTACGGGTCAGAATCTGAACCCGCACTCCCATGCGCGGTGACATAGATGATCAGGCGGTCTTTGCGATTAGCCACTTTGACAATCTTTTGAAGACTTGAGCGGACGAGTGCCGGGTCGATGGCTCCGGAAATCTTGGGAACCCGATGATTTCTGAACTCAACCGTTTCTTGATCGTTTCCACGATGCAGCGTTGCAAGCAATTCGAAGGCACCATTGGTCTGGCCTGGTGAATTCGAAGCCAACACTAACAGGTCCGATGCCGTGTCGTGTCCATCGGCAAAAAAGATGTCGTGCAAGCGTGATCCACGGTGTTTCTCATCAAGAACCTGCTGGAAGAAGATCACGTTCGCTTCCAGTGAAGCTTGATTCCCTTCGGGGTTGTACCCGCCACCGATTGTCAGGAAATAATCAGTAGCACAAAGCGATTGGCTGCAACCGGCTAAGACCAATAATCCGTAAACCAAGTGCATGGCCCGGTGAGGGAACATGGACCTACGAAATGTTCGAATTAACGCAAATGGTTGCGACGGATTCATCGTCATGTCGTGATACTCCATCAAACTTCGGAGCGATGTCGCAGCAGTCGGTCAACGAATCTTGGATGCCAGAATTTCAGATGACCGATGGCCGCCAGCATGAATAATGTCACCGAACTGATTACAGCACCATAGAGAAAACTCGTTGGACGGTAAGTCCACACAAACTTTCCCCCTTCTTCGGGGCAATCAACCGCCCGAAAGAGCCCCTGCTGCGTTGCTTCCACAGGAATTCCATCGCGTGAGACCGTCCATCCGGGATAGGCCAGCTCGGTTAAGATTAATGATTGAGCGCCCTGACCATGGCGTTCAACGACCACTCGCCGAGATCCACTGCCTAATCGCCTTTCGTCCTCGGCATCAACCGGAATTGATTGATCTCCGATGTAAGCCCGACCTGGAAACAAAGGAGCCCCCCCTTCGGTCACAGTTGCTCGGCACCGATAAAGGTAGATCGGCTCGGCGCGACCCCAAACCCGGTTGAGGAATGGATCAACCCCTTTCCAGATGAGATCGACCTGCCAGGACGATTCTTCCAGAGGCTCAAAATTCAAGATGTGCGTGACGCCCGATCGGCTTAACCATTCGAGCAATTCTGGTGAACAGGGTGTCGGTTTTCCGTTGGGAAGCGGCTTCTCTTTCGGTGGCATTGCCAGAACCGGGTCGACGTATTCGGCAGGTGCGATCCCGAGATACCAGGGGACACAGGATATACCCAGCAGGTTACAAACATTGGGGCCTGGTGCCAGCAATCTCGATAACCGAGGTTCGGCAAGCATGCGTTTACGGACTTCACTTGAGTCGCGATAAGAGATCGCTGGCGTCGACGTTATATAAGTATATTTGACCATCCGACTGACCAGCCACAGGTCGCCGCAGGTCGAACTGAACACCAGCACAATCACAAGTGTCCGCAAAGGCCCAGAAGAGCGTCCAAATTGGAACTTTCTGAACATCTGTCCGGCAAGCAAGGCAACCGCCAAGGTCGTCACGATGCCATAACGGCCTGGACCACGAAAAAAACTGAACCCGGGCAGCGATAAACCAATCGGCAACAACCAGCCGGTCGCGTAAACCAGCCCCAGTACTCCGGCGGCCAGCCAATAACCTGTAGTGGCATCGATCATTAATTCGGGAGGGTGAGGAGTGTGCCGAACCGCTACGTCGTTGCGTGGACTTGCTTCGCGGCTCAGAGGGAGCTTTGCCTTCCCGGTAAATCCTCGCAGCCACGCAACCGCAGCAAACAGGGCCATCGCAATGGGAACCAGTCCGCAATAAACGTGAGCCTCAATTTTATTCGTTCCCGCGTTGAGTGCTCCAAGTCGACTCGCGCGGATCGCCTGGTCCAGATCGTGATTCGGCCCGAACCAGTGCCAGGGCGCGACGAACTCGGCGATGTCGCGGACGATGTTGTCTTCGTCGATCGACAGAGGACTATACCAGCGCCATGGCGCAACCAGTTGCGAGGTATACTGCGGCGGCAGATGTCCATATGCCGGATCATATTCGTCACTGGTAACGACTCGGCTACTGCGCTGTTTCAATTCCCACGTTGGTAGCAATTGGATTCCCGCCAGGCAGATTCCCGCAATTCCTGCTAGCATCAAAGCGAATGCCGCCCGTTTTCCACAGTGGCTGCTGACTGGACAGGTCCCATCCCGTTTCTGGCGTTGTTCGATCCATAGCCGCCAACATCCATAGGTCGCGACGAGCAACTGTGTGATAAACGCGAGATGATAATGCCCAGCCAGCAGCTGCATGCCAAGCACGAAACTCAAACCAATGGCATACCGCCACCATCTCGTTTGCAGAAATGATTCGACGCACCAGAGTGCTACGGGAAGCCAGGCTCCCGTAAGAATGGCCCATTCCAGACATGCGCGTGGAGGAAACCAACCATACGTAAAGACCAGAGCAGCGAAGCAGGAACCTGCATCGGTCAAGCCCAGCCGTTTTGCAAACAGCGATGTGGCGACAAAACAAATTACGTAGTGCAGCAAATGCTCGATGTTGTAGGCGGTATTCAGATCAAACAATCGATAGAAAAGCACGTGAAATGGATAGGCTGCCCCTGTTTGGCTTTCTCCGAGAACGGGATACCCAAAACCGGACAGATCGTTCCAGATCGGGAATTCACCCGCCTTCAATGCGTCGGAAAGAAAGGCTTTCTGAGGAAAGAAATAAGAATAAAGATCACCACCAATGAACCCGGCACCGCCATAAAGCGGCCACCAAAATAGGAATGTCATCGCCACGGCGACAAACAACAACATCAATGAAAAACGGGCTCGTGTAAACATGTCATCAGTTTAGCGATCTATGGAATTGCCGCGAACCAAGAATCGCTCTGAAGGCAAAAGGACATCCAACCCCACCCACCGTGCGGGCAACGCCGTGATTTTACAAAGCCCCAATCTCACCACCTTTGGGGCGGTGGTTAACGGGGGCAGTGGGGCTTGAAATCGAACGATACAGCGACAGGAATCCTGGCAACGCAAGCACCTGAAAAAACGTCAGCACCAACCAATGTGAAATGCCAATCGTGAGACGCCTAAACCTTTCACCATCGTCGCCTGACCTGCGGTAGTTCCGCCAGCGGACTGGTCCCCATCCGGACATGCCACTATCATCGGTTGCAAGGCGACCGACAGTAGACAATGGATTTGCCGCGTAGGGGCCGCAGTAGTAGCCGATTTGCGGCATCCCCTTGCTTCGATCCGCGTTGATGTGATAGCCCGATACCAATTGGCCGTTGAAGGGCGGAAATGACCCGGCGAGTATGGTGAGCCACAATCGACGCTCAGACGTCAAATAGACCGCGTTCGATGCGGCACGACCATTAGTAAGATATCGATTGTAGGTAAGCCAGACCTCGTCAACGCTGTTCTGACTACGGAGCCAAAGCAAGCAAGTTGCCATACAAAGCAAGCACGATACGCCGGACAGGAATTTCAGGAACTTACGCTTCACTTGCGGCTCCTTGTTTTAATACGGCGATCTCTCAAATCAAGTCGCCACGTACTCGCGGTCTATGTTGTACGGCTTGTTCGATCTTATGCTCGGTGTCGAGCATCTAAAAGTTCGCCAGTTTCAATCGGACGGACGTCTGACGACTCGAGTGTTAAAAGCGCAATCGTCGTTCCATCTCCATCGACGAATTCCACTTCGTACGCCTTGCCCTCGCCGTAGACGTGGACCACTGCTCCGACATCACCGGCATGCAGCCCATAGTCAAGGTGGTCATTGCTGAGAACAACCACGGAATGTTCGGTGATCATCAATGTTTTCCTGGAAACGCAATCACAAGTCGAGGGTGCGAGTTCCCCCAACAATCCAAACCGCTAAAACGAGTGTGGGTTGATAACCTTCACATGCGATTTCGCCACGGGTTTCGTATTTTACGCCAAATACAGACGACTTGGGAATGACGTTCTCACAATCGACAATTGGGCGAGTGCAAGACGCACTTTGCGCGTCTTTTGAATGCGAGTACATTTTGTGATCGGATGTGTTTTCATTTAATGGACTTAGCTCAAAGGGGGCCAAGGATGGCATTCTCGAAGAGGTCTGTGGATCCAGTTGTTCAGGCTCG
>CAILLA010000233.1 GCA_903834925.1 uncultured Schlesneria sp. | reverse complement strand
TTGATAAGAAGTCTCGTGAGCAATTCGAGATTCGTACGCATAAGCGATTGATCGACATTATTCAGCCTACGGGCAAGACTGTCGACGCGTTGAATAAGTTGTCATTGCCCGCCGGGGTGGACGTCAAGATTAAGGCGTCTGCTGGTTAGGTTGGCTGAGGTCGCTGGTGTTCAGGTTGGTTTAATGTCCGCTGAAATTGTTTGGCGGCTCTTGCGAAGATCGGCTCGGCTGGTTTTCGGTAACAGAGAGGGTTTTTTGTCATGGCTGTTGGCTTGCTTGGTTGCAAGGTGGGGATGACTCAGGTTTATGACGCTGCGGGGGCTGAAATTCCCGTGACGGTCATTAAGGCCGGTCCCTGCGCTCTGCTGCAGGTGAGAACGCAAGAGGTGGATGGCTATGAGGCTGTTCAGTTGGGGTTTGGTGCCAAGCCGCGGCGATTGTGTTCTCGTTCCGAATCAGGTCACGTTGCTGGATTGCTGCCAGGTTTCGTGGAGAAGTCGGTTCTTGCAGAGGGTGATGGATCCTTCCGGTTTATTCGTGAATTCCGGCTGGCTGCTGGTGAGGCAAAGCCAGCGGTCGGTGATGTTCTTACGGTGGCGGCGTTTGAGGGTGTTGCTCACGTTGATATCACCGGGGTGTCGAAGGGGCGGGGTTTTGCTGGCGTTATGAAGCGTCACAACTTCGGTGGTGTTTGCGCCAGTCACGGTGTTAAGAAGGTTCACAGGTCCGGTGGTTCGACCGGCCAGAGCACTGATCCGGGTAAGGTCTTTAAAGGGACCAAGATGCCTGGTCGGATGGGCGGCAAGCAGTCGACCGTTCGTCGGCAAAAGCTGATTAAGATTGATGCTGAAAAGAATTTGCTGCTTGTTCGTGGTGCGGTACCTGGGTTCTCCGGTGGGTATATCACGATCCGCACGACTAATTGCCACTGATTGCTGTTGACGGAATAAGACGGGGTTATCGATATGCATACGTTGCCAGTTTATACACAAGCCGGTGAGCCGACAGGTGAGTCGTTTTCGTTGGATTTGGCCAAGATTGCCGATGGTGTGAATAAGGTTCTGCTTCACGATGCCGTTGTGATGTATCAGGCGAATCTGCGTGTTGGTACTGCTAAAACGAAGACGCGAGCTGAGGTCTCTGGTAGCGGTAAGAAGATGTACAAGCAAAAGGGTACTGGCAACGCTCGAATGGGGAATAAGCGTACTCCCGTTCGTCGCGGTGGCGGGCACTGCTTCGCAAAGCGACCCAAGGATTGGGGTTACCGGCTTCCTGCTAAGGCATTGCGGTTGGCGACTCGGATGGCGATATTGTCCAAGTTTGTTGACGACCAGGTGACTGTGGTGGATTCAATTCAGTTGGAGGCACCAAAGACAAGCGCGATTTCGAAGCTGGTGACGACGCTGGCTCCTAATCAGTCGTGCTTGATCGCGATTGATCGGCATGATCCGGTTGTGTGGAAGTCTTGCCGTAATATTCAGCGTTTATCGCTGTTTCCATGTGATGACTTGAATGCGTTGAGTGTTCTGAGTCGAAAACGGTTCGTCATCACGAAGGCTGCTCTGAATCGGTTGCTGGCTCGTTAAGTTGTGGGTGCTGAGTGGTTCATTTGGTGGCATGGCCGGTTAAGACGGATCTGGCGTCAAAGAGTTGGGAAGGCGTATTGTGTCTGCTGAGCATTCAAACGCATTGAGCATGTATAACGTGATTCTGAGGGCGCACGTCACCGAAAAGGCGACGCACTTGGTTGAGCGTGGGAATATGTATACGTTTTTAGTAAATAAAGATTCAACAAAGATGGAAATTCGATCTGCCGTCGAAGAGTTGTGGAATGTTCGGGTTGTCAGCGTGAAGACCATTAATCGCGTCGGCAAGCCACGACGGCACAAAATGCGAGAGATCACAGGTGCTGACACCAAAAAGGCGATAGTGGTTCTGCATTCGGAAGATCGAATTGCGTTCTTTTGAGATATGATGGGTAGGGGTTTTTGCAATGGGCATGAGATTTTATAAGCCGACCAGTGCCGGTCGCCGAGGCGGTATGGTCAGCGATTTCTCTGAAATCACTGATCGTAAGAAGAAGCCCGAAAAGTCGCTGATCGAACCTTACAAGAAAAAGGGCGGTCGCAACTTTCAGGGGAAAATCACCTGCCGGCACAAGGGTGGTGGTCATAAGCGTATGTATCGGTTGATTGACTTTCGTCGCGACAAAGACGGCGTCAGTGCGCTGGTGACGCATATTGAGTATGATCCCAACCGAACTTCGCGAATTGCATTATTGCAGTATGCCGATGGAGAGAAGCGGTACATTGTCGCTCCGGAAGGATTGACGGCCGGGATGACGGTGACCAACGGGCCGGACAGTGAGCCTAAGGTTGGTAATTCGTTGCCATTGTCGAAGATTCCGACGGGAACAGTGATTCATAATATTGAGATGCAGCCAGGCAAAGGTGCACAACTGTGCCGAAGTGCCGGTACCTCGGCGGTCATGAACGCCACGGAGGCGGGGTGGGCTCAGGTTACTCTGCCATCGGGTGAAGTACGACGAGTGCCTGCTGGTTGCCGTGCGACGATTGGTCGAGTTGGTTATTCAGAGCACTCCAGCCGGGTTTTGGCGAAAGCGGGACGAGTTCGTTGGATGGGTGTCAGGCCCTATGTTCGCGGTTCTGCAATGAACCCTGTCGCTCACCCGATGGGTGGTGGTGAAGGTCGCCGTTCCGGTGGGCGTCACCCGGTCAGCCCGACTGGCAAGTTGGCGAAGGGTGGTCGTACACGTAATCCACGAAACCCAACACGAAACGCCATTGTTCGGCGTCGAAAGTCGGTTCGTTATGGCCAATTGAAGCTCTAGTGTTCAGCGTTTTGTTTATCGACTTGTAACTCCGGAATTGTTGGAAAAGCAGGATGTCTCGTTCACTAAAAAAGGGTCCGTATATCGATGCTGGCCTGGTCGCCAAAATCGAGAAGCTCGACTCCAATCGTAAGAAAGAGCCCATTAAGACATGGGCTCGACGGTCGACGATCTCGCCTGAGTTCGTTGGGCACACATTTCTTGTGCATAACGGCCGGACGCACATCAATGTTTACGTGACTGAAGAAATGGTCGGGCACAAGTTGGGAGAGTTCTCTCAGACCCGTCTATTCCGAGGCCATGGAAACAAGGGTAATAAGTAGCGGTTGGAAGGCTGGTGGCGCCAACAGGGAAGGCTCTGTTTGGCAGTGTGCGTGTCAGAAATAAGTAAATCTTTCGGTTCGGTGATAACATGGCCTACCTGGCAAAACTACAATATGCCCGCATTGCTCCGACTAAGGTTCATCACCTGTTGGACCTGGTTCGTGGCAAGACGGTCGATGCGGGTTTGGATGCACTTCGTTTTATGCCTCATCGAAGTGCTCGGATGATCGAGAAATTGATCAAGAGTGCTCGTGCGAATGCTGAGGATCGCGGCGAGCGTAATGTTGGGTCTTTATACGTCTCGACAGCTACGGCTGGTTCCGGCCCGACACTGAAGCGAATCCAGCCCCACGCTCGTGGAATTGGTTTTATGATAAAGAAGCGATTCACGCACATTACGATTGGCTTAGAAGCACGAGTTGCCTGATTCGGTTGGAAGTTTTATACGTATTCGGGTTTGGAATGTCCTAATAACGTGCCAGTTAATGGTGCGAAGGGAGAACGAGGCAAATGGGCCAAAAGGTTCGACCGACCGGATTCCGGTTGGGGATTTGCGAAGAATGGAGAAGTCGCTGGTACGCGACGAAAGCCGAGTTCGGCGACCTGTTGATTGAAGATCATAAAATTCGCTCGTTCGTTAAGAAGCGATACGAATTTGCTGCGATACATAAGGTTGAGATTGAGAGAACTCGCGATCAGGTAATCTGTCACGTGCATACAGCACGGCCAGGGATTATCATTGGTCGCAAGGGTCAGGAAGTCGACCGATTGAAGGGTGAACTCGAAGATCTGACAGGTCGTCACATGGACCTGAAGATCGTAGAAATTGGCCAGCCGGCTCGAAGTGCAATCCTTGTCGCTGAGGATATTGCCCAGCAGCTGGTGAAGCGAGGAAGTTTCCGGAAGGTGATCAAGCGATCGCTTGATCAATCGATGGAAGCGGGTGTTGACGGAGTGAAGATTGAGCTGTCTGGTCGTCTTGGCGGGGCTGAAATGTCCCGTACGGAGAAGGCTGCACGTGGTTCGATTCCACTATCAACATTACGGAAGCGGATTGATTACGGGCTGGCAGTCGCCAGAACGACGATGGGTACAATTGGCGTCAAGGTTTGGATCGATTTAGGCGAAGAAGAGGTGAACGATGGCACTCATGCCCAAGCGGGTCAAGCATCGCAAAGAGCAAAGAGGACGCGTAAAAGGTAACGCGACCCGTGGTGCAACCGTTGCTTTCGGGGAATGGGGTCTGCAGACAATTGACGCAGGTCACATCCGTGGAAATACGATTGAAGCCTGTCGCGTTGCAGCCACGCAGTATGTGCGCGGTGAAGGAAAGTTATATATTCGGATTTTCCCGAACAAGCCGATGACGGCTCGTCCGCTGGAAACTCGAATGGGTAAAGGTAAAGGCGAACCTGATCACTGGGTAGCCGTTATTCGGCCAGGCAAAGTCTTGTTTGAGTTGGCTGGGGTATCCCAGGCAGCAGCGCGTGAGTGTTTCGCTCGAGTGGCTTACAAGTTGCCGGTGCGAGTGCGGATGGTTGGGCGACACGTTTGATTGAGGGGTGACTTGTGCATCGGTGTGATGACTTGCGACAGATGGCGATTGATCAACTCGAAAATCTCGCGATTGACTGCGCGAAAGAAGAGTTCGGATATCGATTCGGTTCGCACGATGACGCGAAGAAAAAAGTCGGGCTTCGATCGTCCTTGCGGCGACAGATTGCCAGAATAACGACCGTAATTGCCGAGAAGAAGAAAATTGCAGCTGCTAAGTAGGCAGTCTGATAGAGTGTATTTGAAAGAGTTGATCGCGGTTGGCAGGAATTGATTTATGAGAAGGCGACTTGTTGGCGTTGTGGCTTCGGACGGTTGTAGTAAGACCCGTAGAGTCGAAGTGCGCCGCGTGTACCGACATGCGAAGTATCAGAAGACGGTGTCGGGTACGACAGTATGCCACGCTCACGACGAGGACAATGTTTCCAAAGTTGGCGACGTCGTTGAAATCGAGGAAAGCCGTCCTTTATCTCGGCTGAAACGATGGCGCTTAGTGAGTATTGTCACTCCCGCTGTGAAGCCAGTTGCGACTGAACCGGTTCAGTGATCTGCCAGAGTAATATGTTTGTGGATTGTGGTGCCTTAAATGATTCAAATGCAGACAATGGTCAACGTAGCCGACAATACCGGGGCGAAAACAGCCCGGTGTATTAAGGTTCTTGGTTCGAACCGACGCTACGCAGGACTCGGTGATATCGTTGTTGTTGCCGTACAAAAGGCGTTGCCAAATGGCGGCGTTGGCAAGAAAGCCGTTGTAAAAGGTGTCGTTGTACGAACTCGCAAACCCTATCGGCGTGTTGACGGCAGCTACGTTCGGTTTGATGCGAATGCGATTGTGTTAGTCGACAACGACAACAATCCAAGAGGGACTCGAATTTTTGGTGCTGTGGCGCGTGAGCTCCGTGATCAGCGATTCATGAAAATTATCAGTTTGGCGTCAGAAGTTGTCTGAGCTGAATCAGCGGAGGTTGAAATCATGCGGATGCGGAAGGGCGATTTGGTTGTTGTGATTGCAGGTGATGACGCCGGCAAGACGCCAAGAAAGGTTGTGCGAGTGCTGGATGGCGGCGAACGCATCCTTGTGGAAGGCGTTAATCGCGTTTACAAGCATGTGAAGAAGGGTCATCCAAGCAGCCCGCAAGGGGGGCGAATCTCCCGTGAGTTGCCGATTTCCAGTTCAAATGCAATGGTTTATTGTGCTCACTGCAGCAAGGGCGTACGCGTTGGAACTCGCGTCGGTGAGAACTCACGCGAGCGTTATTGCAAGGTCTGCAAGGGGTCGCTCGGGGTTATTGGTCGCCAAAAGGCAGATGCATAGTTACGGATAAGAAAATGTCACGGCTGTTAGAGAAGTACAAAACAAGTATACTGCCTAAGCTGAAAACAACTTTAGGGCGTGAGAACGTTCATTCGATTCCTCGAATCGTTAAGGTTGTTGTGAGTATGGGACTCGGTAAGGCGCTCGCGGATCGAAAGCGAATCGAGGAGGCTGTTGATCAACTACGTACAATCGTCGGTCAAAAACCTCAGGTGACAAAGTCGCGAATCGCGGTCGCGGGTTTTCGCTTGCGTGAAGGTGTGGATGTCGGCTGTAAAGTCACCCTCCGCGGAGTGCGGATGTATGATTTCATTGACCGCCTGATCACTCTCGCGCTTCCACGCGTTCGCGATTTTCGTGGTGTGCGTTCGACGGGATTCGATGGAAACGGCAACTTCAGCATGGGTCTGAACGAGCAGACCGTCTTTCCAGAAATTGATCCTGATCGCGTTACTAATGTTCAGGGTATGAATATCGCCATCGTGACCACTGCAAAAACTGATGCCGAGGCATTAATGCTTCTCAAAGAAATCGGAATTCCGTTTGCGAAGGAACAGGTAGCTTAATCATGGCAACGACAGCACATATCGTTAAGGCGAATAAGAAACCAAAGTTCACGTCGCGGCAAGAACACCGGTGTCAGTTGTGCGGGCGTGCTCGCGCGGTTTATCGTAAATTTAAATTGTGCCGCATTTGTTTTCGAAATCTGGCGTTGGACGGCATGATTCCTGGGGTCAAGAAGGCGAGTTGGTGACGCAATGGCAGATGGTGTTTCGGATATGATTACTCGGATTCGCAACGCTGTGCGAAACGAGAGCCCGTTTGTGAATGTCCTGGATTCAAAATTGAATCGCTCCATCTTGGACGCGATGGCCCGAGAGGGTTATATCTGGAGACACGAGGTACTCGAGGAAAACAAGGGCCTTCTTCGTGTTGCTTTGAAATATGCGGCTGATGGTGGTGCCGTTGTACGCCATCTCCAGCGAGTCAGCCGTCCTGGCTGTCGTGTTTATTCGACCGTTGATACCTTGCCACAGGTGTTGCAGGGCTTGGGGATTTGCATCGTCTCGACGAATCGAGGCGTGCTGAGTAGCCGTGAGGCTCGCCAGCAACGAGTTGGCGGTGAAGTGTTGTTCGTGCTGTGGTAACCGTCTGCGTTTTAGTTGAGAATTCAGAATGTCGCGCGTAGGAAAAAAACCGATCCCGATTCCGCAAGGGGTCAATTTCGGATTCAAAGATGGGGTTGCCACGGCCTCGAAAGGGAACCGAACGTTGACTGTACCAGTTGACCATCGGATCAATGTGACTGTGGATGAAAAGAATCATGTTCTAGTTGGTCGTGCTGACGACGGAGCGGACTGCCGTGCATTGCACGGGCTGACGCGAAGTTTGCTTTCAAATATGGTTGTGGGTCTCGTGCAACCGTGGGAAGTTAAGCTTGAAATCGTCGGCGTCGGTTATCAGGCAGCATTAAAAAACGGTGTTTTGTCGTTGCAAGTCGGTTTTGCAAACAACATCGAGATGAAAGTTCCGGAAGGCGTTTCATGCGAACTTCCTGACAATACACACGTGGTGATTAAGAGTGCTGATAAGCACGCCGCAGGGCAGTTCGCCGCAAATATACGGGCCGTGCGCCCCCCTGAACCTTACAAGGGTAAGGGGGTTCGTTATGCTGGTGAGCATGTAAGACGTAAGGCCGGTAAGGCGTTCGGTAGCTAAACATTCGGTGGCTGGTGAGGTTTTCATGAACGGTCAAGAGATTATTGCGACGCAACGTCGTCGGCGACAGTTCCGGGTTCGTAATCGGTTGAAGAGCGGACGTCCTCGGTTGTCGGTGTTTCGTAGCGGTCGACACATTTACGCACAAGTAATTGATGACGTCACGGGTAAGACTCTTGCCGCCGCATCGTCGTTGGAGACGGGTTTGCGCGAAAAGGTCCCTAACGGCGGAAACTGCGCAGGGGCAGAATTTATTGGTCGTGAGATTGCTGAACGGGCATTATCACGAGGTATCAAGTCTGTGACCTATGATCGCGGTGCAAATCGCTATCATGGCAGACTTGCCAAGCTGGCGGAAGCAGCACGGGCTGCGGGTCTGGATTTCTAAGGGGCGGCTTCCGTTTAGCCTCACGGCTGGAGAAGAATTAAAGTGGCAGGCGATAAATCAGGTTCAGAATCCCCGGAACGCGTCGTACAAATTCGTCGATGTGCTTGCGTGGTTAAGGGCGGACGACGGTTCAGCTTCACGGCGTTGGTCGTTGTTGGAGATGGCCAGGGTCGCGTCGGTTATGGGTATGGCAAGGCTGTTGAAGTTCCTCTTGCTGTGGAAAAGGCTGTGAAAGCAGCGAATCGCACGATGATGCGGTGTCCACTCACAAAGAACTCAATACCGCATCAAGTTGTCGGTCGATACGGCTCGAGCCAGGTGATGCTGATGCCAGCGAATCCAGGTACTGGTATTATTGCTGGTGCATGTATCCGTGCTGTTGCCGAATCGCTTGGTCTGACTGACGTTTTGACGAAGGTTCGCGGTTCAAGCAATCCAATTAACGTGGTTAAGGCCGCGTTTGACGCTTTGAGCCAGTTGCGAAGCCGCGAAGAGATCGCTCGATTGAGAGAGGTTGGTGTATAAATGATGATTCACGATTTGGGGCTGCAAACCCCGAGAAAAAATCGAAAACGTGTTGGTCGCGGTATTGGATCTGGTCATGGCAAGACATCGGGCCGAGGTCACAAAGGTGCGGGCAGTCGATCCGGTCATAAAGATCGGGTCGGTTTTGAGGGGGGGCAAATGCCTCTCGCTCGGCGTGTCGCGAAGCGTGGATTTTCGAATCGTCAATTCGCACTGAATGTCGCAGAAGTGAATCTAAAAGATCTTGAACGCGTCTTCGAGCAGGACTCTGTTGTGGACATCGCTGCACTCCGTCAACACGGCCTGGCAGCGAATGGCAAAGTGAGTGTTCGAGTGCTCGGTGACGGCGAACTGACCAAACGATTGGTTGTTCATGCAAGTCACTTTTCACGATCGGCTGAAGAAGCGATCGTGGCACGTGGCGGTCGGGCGGAACGTACTGGGCGAAGTGAAAGCTATGCTGGATAAGCAAGTTCATGTTTAAACACATCCGCAACGTATTGTCGATTCCAGAGTTGAGAAACCGGTTGGTGCTGACGCTTGTGTTACTTGCGGTCTACCGATTGGGTTTTTCAATGCCGTTACCTTTTGTTAATCAAGAGGCACTGGCAGAAAGCTTGAAAAGACAAGGAGGAAGCGGCGTCGCACATGTGATGAGCATGCTGTCGCTTTTCTCTGCCTCGAATATCGGAATGATGACAATCTTCGGATTGGGTATCATGCCCTACATTTCCGCTTCGATCATTTTTCAATTGCTGGGTACGGTCTACCCACCACTTGAGAAACTGCAAAAAGAGGGTGAAGCAGGACGGAAGAAAATCAACGAATGGACTCGTTATGCGACCGTCGTGATTTGTTTTGTCCAGAGTTACTTCTGGATCGTTGTGCTGTCGGGTGGGCAGAGCGGTGATGAACGCATCATTTTGCCAGATTTCGACAATCTTTACATGAAGCTGGTCTGCACTGTCACGATGACAGCGGGCAGTGTTCTGCTGATGTGGATTGGCGAGCAGATTGATGAATACGGGTTAGGCAATGGAGTGAGCTTGCTGATTATGGCTGGGATATTGTCTCGGCTTCCAACCGCTCTCGGAGGACTTATTGGCCCGGCACTCAAGAACGGAATCGCCTTGGGCGGGCAGTCGGGTATTGATCGATTGATCGTTCTGGTCGTGGTGTTTTTCGGGGTGGTTTGGTGGGTGGTCTTGATTACGCAAGCCACGCGTAAGATTCCAGTGCAAAGCGCAAAACACGTCCGTGGGAATAAGGTTTACGGTGGGAGAGTAGAGAATCTTCCGCTTCGCCTCAACCAGTCCGGTGTGATGCCGATTATTTTTGCTTCAAGTCTTCTGATGTTCCCCTGGTTGGCATTCAAGCAATTGGCCGCGTTGAATATCAGTTGGTTGGGTCTTGGAAGTTTGTTCTCGAACCTTGAGGCGGCTTTCGCGAATCACGGTGGATTTGTTTATAATGCGTGTTACATTGGTTTGATTTTCTTCTTCTGTTACTTTTGGACCGCCATCACTTTCAATCCGACTGAGATGGCGTCAAATCTGAAAGACTATGGAAGTTTCATACCAGGGTATCGTCCGGGAGATCGAACTGCGGGATATTTAGAGCGAGTTATGACTCGAGTCACTTACGTGGGGGCGGCATTTCTGTCACTCGTTGCGGTGATTCCGACGGTCGTTTCTGGTCTGCTAAACTTGGATAGTTCCGTCTCAAGTTTTTATGGTGGTACTGGCCTTTTGATTTGTGTCTCTGTGGCCATCGATCTGATTAAGAAAATTGACAGTTATCTGGCGGCACGCCAACAACCTGGGTTGTTGGACGTGCAGGAGTAGTTGCGATGAAGGTTCGTTCAAGTGTGAAGCTCATTTGCGAAGGCTGTAAAGTCGTTCGACGAAAAGGGCGAGTTTATATTATTTGTTCAACGAATCCACGCCACAAACAGCGGCAGGGATAAGTTTCCAGTTTTTACGGTTAACCGTTTTTTGCAAGCGAATGGGTTGTTATGCCGCGTATTCAAGGTGTGGATTTGCCAAACGACAAACATGTCGTGGTCGCGCTGCAGTACATCTATGGCATCGGTGACTGGGTCGCCGCCGAGATCTGCTTCCGATTGGGCATTGATCCGTTTCTGAAGGCGTCTTCTTTAACCGATGAAACGGTTTCAAAGATTACAGGGCTATTGGACAAGGATTACCTTGTCGAAGGCCAACTTCGCCGATCGATCCAGCAGAATATTGCTCGATTACGAGATATTCAGTGCTACCGTGGACTGCGTCATCGCCGGAATCTGCCGGTTCGAGGACAGCGGACACGAACGAATGCACGGACGAGAAAGGGTGTGAAGAAGACCGTCGCCGGTAAAAAGGGTGTGAAGGATATGAAGCACTGATCCAATATGGTAAAGTGTCTTCCCCCGCGAGTTATTGCAGTCTGATCGGTACTCGAACGAGTCGACCCGTCAAATTCTAGAACAATCTGCTCGTGGTCTGTCGTGTGTTACGTCTGCATTGGTGAATTCAGTCTACAGGTTTCGTTATGGCAAAAGTTAAGAAACGCAAGGTGCGACGGAACATCACCCGTGGCATCGCTCATATTCAAGCAACGTTCAACAACACGATCGTGACTATCACGGACGTGAACGGGGATGTTCTGTGCTGGGCGTCTGCAGGAACGGTTGGCTTCAAGGGAAGCCGAAAAAGTACTCCGTTTGCTGCTCAGCGAGCTGCGGAGACCTGTTCGGAGCGGGCAGCCAAATTCGGCATGAAGGAAATGGAAGTTCAGGTCAAGGGACCTGGATCTGGTCGTGAAAGCGCCATTACTGGACTTCAGTCGTCTGGAGTGGTCGTTCGATCGATTGAGGACATCACTCCGATCCCTCATAATGGATGTCGTCCACGGAAGAAGCGACGAGTCTGATTCCTGCTGATTGTGTTAGAGCGTTTAATTTTCGACGTTTGTAGGTGAATGATCAATGAGAATTCGATGGCGCGGCCTTGAATTGCCGAATCGGGTCGTTACTGAGAAAGAGACGCTGACCAGCACATACGGCAAGTTTGTCATTGAGCCGTTTGAGCGTGGTTTCGGGGCAACAATTGGTAACAGTCTGCGTAGGATCCTTTTGTCCAGTCTTGAAGGCAGTGCGGTTACACGCATCAAGATTCAAGGCGTTCAACATGAATTTACGACAATACCCGGGATCGTCGAAGACGTTACGGATATTTGTTTGAATCTCAAATCAGTTGTCGTTAAGAACCATGCGTTGATTCCAAAAACGTTGCGAATCGAACGTCATGAACGCGGCGTTGTAACGGCTGGCGATATCATTGTTGATGATCAAGTCGAGGTTTTTAACAAGGATCTTGTTATTGCCACGATGACCGACGATGTTTCGCTGAATATTGAGATTTTGATTGAAAACGGTCGCGGGTATTCACCGGTATCCGAACAACCAGATCATCAGAACGAAGTTGGTGTCATCCCGATCGATTCAATTTTCTCGCCGATCACTCGGGTTCGGTACAAGATCGAAGAGACCCGCGTCGGGCAACGTACGAACTACGACCGATTAATTCTTGAGATCTGGACTAACGGAACGGTTGTTCCAGAGATTGCTCTAGTTGAATCTGCGAAGATTCTTCGGAAACACCTTAATCCGATTATTACGTATCGTGAGCCCGGTCCTGAAACATTCCCGGACAGCGGCTTGCGAAACATGCTTGAGTCAACGGGCTATGCACCTGTTGATTTGGAACTGGAAGAACGACTGTCTCGAAGCCTTGCGGAATTGAATTTGTCCGTGCGTGCGACGAACTGTCTGGAGTCAGAGGGGATCAATACTGTTCGGGACTTAGTCATCCGAACAGAAGATCAATTGCTACAGGTCAGAAATTTCGGCGATACGACTCTTCAAGAAGTTCGCGAACGACTGACGTCGATTAATTTGCGACTTGGAATGAGACTGCCGCAATCGATGCAGCAGCGTGATCGTTAAAGCATTGCGGATACACTGAGGATTTGGATAGATCATGCGACATCGCAAAAGTGGACGAAAACTTAATCGGAACCAAAGCCATCGTACTTCGATGTTCCGTAATATGGCGACAAGCCTGATTTGTGTCAGCAAGCCAAACGCAGCCGACCCGAATACGCCTAAAGTTGCTGGTCGGATCATTACGACCGTACCAAAGGCAAAAGAGCTTCGACCGGTTATCGAGAAGTTGATTACTCTTGGTAAGAAGGCTCTGGTACACCAGGAAGCTGCGGTTCAATTCGCGACCTCAGCTGAGCGCGGCAGTGCCGAATGGGAAACATGGCGGAACTCTGATCGTTGGCAACAGTGGAACGCGGCGATTGCGCCTGCTGTGGCACTTCGACGACGGGCGTTTTCAGCCCTGCGAAGCAAAGAGGCTGTGAACATCTTGTTTAACGAACTTGCGCCTCGCTTCCGCGAGCGACAGGGTGGTTATACAAGAATTGTGCGGTTGGCCGAGTTCCGTTTGGGCGATGCCGGACGTAAAGCATTGATCGAGTTCGTCGGCGAGCATGATCGTAAGAAGCAACGGCGTGCGGCTCCAGCCGTGAAATCGATTGCGACGACATGAGACGTTGAAGATACGTAGTTTGTGATAGATGACATCAAAAGCCTTCTTCAACACACGTTGAAGAAGGCTTTTTTTTTGATCGCCTTCGCATGTTTTCTGTCTGAAAGAATCCTATGTCACTAATGGGTTTTGGGGCTCTATTTCAGCTTGCCGATAAGCTTTCGTCTCCATTGCCGGTTGTTGCTGCAGGTGGTGCGGATCGAACTGTTCTCGAAGCTTTAGCGATTGCCCAGCGAAGGGGGTGGGTGAAGCCGATCCTCACGGGTTCAGTTCCGGCCATTCAAGAATTGGCCAAGAACCTTGATGTTGAGCTCGACGGTTTCCGACTGATTGACGCCATTGATCCAGCGGCGGCTGCCGTGGCCGAGGTGAAAGCCGGACGCGCAAGTCTATTAATGAAGGGACAGATTGGGACTCCTGATCTAATGAAGGCGGTCCTCGCTCGCGATTTCGGCTTACGGACAAGCCACTGTATCTGCCAGGTTGTCCTGATGGAGATTCTGCGAGACTCTCGGCGGTTTCTACTGTCAGATACTGGGATTACGATCCAGCCAACGCTTGAACAAAAAGCAGATATCTTGCGAAGCATGGTTAACGTTGCTGTCGCATTAAAAGAGGAATCTGATCGCGAGTTACCACGGATTGGGATTATGTCCGCAACCGAGAAGTCAACAGAATCGATGCCTGATACGTTGGATGCCGTTGAACTGTCGCGGCGAAACCAAGTCGGTGAAATCAGTGGTTGCCTTGTCCAGGGACCGCTTTCTTTTGACCTCGCCTATGCTACGGACGCGGGGGAGAAAAAACGAATGGAAGGAGCGGTCATCGGAGCCGCCGACGGGATGTTATTCCCGAATCTGCTGGCGGCAAACCTGACAGTCAAAGGGATCATGTATACCTCAAATTGCAGTTTCGGCGGAGTGCTCTGCGGTGCGGCGTGTCCAGTCGTCTTCATGTCGCGGGCCGACTCCACAGAAACGCGTCTCAATTCATTGGCGCTTACATTGCGGATGCTGACCGCTCCATCGAACAGCTAGCTTCCGACGGTCAGTTTCCACTTAATGAAAATCACACTGAACCAGAAGTAAGTTGAAAACGATAGTGCCGAGGCGACCAGGTCAAAGGCGGGCCAAAATCGATGTCGTTTCGTCAAGAACCGAGCCGCAATCGCTGCAACGGGAAATGCGGGAAGGAATCCGGTGAGAAACGACCACTCAATGGCGTAGCCCAGGCTTCGGCAAAGATGGAAATACACCGCGCAAGTGGCAATGAAAAACAGTCCTGATGCGCGCGAGTGCCATCGGTAGAATTTCCGATCCGCGAGTCGTTCCGTCCACGTGATGGTATTGATCGTCAGCTGGAAAGTGGTCCAAAGCACAAGCGGCCAGAGCAAAACATATTCGGCTTGA
This sequence comes from uncultured Schlesneria sp., assembly GCA_903834925.1. Taxonomy (GTDB): domain Bacteria; phylum Planctomycetota; class Planctomycetia; order Planctomycetales; family Planctomycetaceae; genus Schlesneria. The sequence continues at coordinate 53,105 of CAILLA010000233.1, read as the reverse complement.
CGGGTATTAATGAATGGACTGCCCAGGACTCCGATCGCGATTGTGGTCAGCCAGTAGATGACTCGACTGACAACGACCGAACCACGAGTCGATAGAAACGAAATTCCCGCAGCGAAACTGGCGAGAACAATCCCCGCCAGGCTCCATTTGTACCAGGCAAGGAATTCGATCCAGTCGGGAACGGTTGCAGGGTATTCTCTTTCGCCGCCGATCAACCACTTTGCATCAAGAGCATAAACGCGAGGAATGGATTGAACGGAAAGGGTGGGGCGTTTTGTGTTGTAGGGCGTTTGACCGAGATAAAAACATGCCGCTCGAGTTTGGGTTCGTAAATAGATGCATCCGCGATGTAATGTCGGATAGGTCCAGCAAATCTCGTCGTGGAAGACCTGTGTTCGAGCCAGTTCGGTGTACTCGTCAGTTCCCGATCGCGCCAATATCAATTCACCGCTGTCTGTAAACAGAATCAGTTTTTGATCAGCAGCGATCACATTGGCCTGGCCAACTTTGTTCGTTGACCAGATGATACGACCAGTTTCGAAGTCGAGGCAGCGGAATTCCCCTCGGGACGGACGATTCAGTCGAGACTGTGGATCCTTCAGGTCGAACCCATACACGCGACCGTCGACGAGGACACTTGACGCCACATCGTTCGAAAAGTTCGGTGTTTCCCAAGCGACGACGGGGACGTCGAGCTGTTCATTATCGGGATCTGCTCCTTTGTCATGGCCCTGTGTTTCGGGAATTCTGTGACCGACATCAGCCCGTTCCTCAGATACCAACAGATAGCATTTAGCACCAGCTTTGAATGGTGATGCGACGACTAGGAACGGTTCCCGGTAGATTGGTGCGGCGGAGTGTTCATCGTATCCCTGTGAGAATTCAATTTCCCATATTTGTTTTCCGCTGGCCACATCGAACAGTGCAATCGAGTTCTCAAGTGATGTCACGACGAGTGATCGCCCTTGGCAACGAATTGGTAACGGCGTTGCGTAGCTCGCGGACGATTCGCCTGAGGCCCAGATAACGGAACCATCGCGGGGATCGAGGGCAACGACACTGGCATCCTGTCCGCCAACCGGGACGATGATCCGATCATCCACAATTACTGGTGATGCGGCATAACCGAAATCGGTTCCAAGTCCTCGGTATTTCTTCTTCGGATTACAAGACCATACTTGCTTACCACTGTCTGCAATCAGGCACGAAATTGTTCCATCAGGGGCGGCAAAATACAGGCGACCGTTATGCCATGTGGGAGTACTGCGTGGACCAGGATAGAGGCCACCTCCGTCATAAGGCCAGCCGTAATGATGAGTCCAAACGGTATTGCCGGTCTCGGCATCAAGGCATACGACGGATTGTTGATAGAGGTTCTGTGTTTGAGTGAAGACTCGATTTCCGACGGCGGCAAAGCTCGAATAACCTTGGCCTAGTTCACAAGTCCAGACAAGTGGTGGGCCTTCTTCGGACCATGAATCCGCCAATCCCGTTTCTGCGGAAATCGAATCAAATGTCGGACCTCGCAGCTGTGGCCAGGATGTCTGATTGAGCTGAGACGTTTCCAAATTACCGTCCAACGAGGACGATGAACTTTGTCCAGAGTTGGTGGATGAGGGAGTGACGTACTTCCAACACATGAACGAAAGCAACGCGACGAGAGCGATTGCCCAAGTCCATTTTCGGCGATGTTCCGGAACGATTGGAATCAATTGAATGAACTTACGAATAGAATGTTTCGGTCAGACCAAATCGCCATCAGCGACAAGTCCAGTCGCTTTTCGCAATCTTGAATTGCTCGCCATCATACCATCGTGGTAAATAAAGTGTCAGACATGGCGTCTTGACTTCAGTGTCTTTTGTAGACAAAATGATTGAGGTTAGCCGGTCTCAGCTTTCTCATTTCAAACACGCTTACTTCATGAACCGCAGTTCGTCTGCCGGGAACTGACCTCGTCTCGATTAGTCAGTGAAAACATACCCGGTAAAACGATCGCATCGATCGGTGGTCTCAAAACAATTGTTGCCGGATGAGGAGTTTTACATGAAGACATCTAATGGCTCGACACGGCGTGGAATCACGTGGGTTGAAGTGATTGTTGTGATTGCCGTCATCGCGGTGCTGGTCGCCTTAATTCTTCCGGCTTCGGAGCAGGCCCGCGAGGCGGCTCGTCGGACCCAGTGTAACAGCAACCTCAAGCAACTTGGACTGGCGCTTCACAATTACCATGATACGCATAAGACATTTCCTCCTGGATTCGTCATGAATACTGATGGAATCTATCTGGGGTGGGGATGGGGTGTGCAGATCCTTCCTTATGTCGATTGTTTGCCTCTCTATAACAATATTTCCGGGATATTTAACGACGGGCTGCAATCGTTACCTGAACTCCAAGATCTCCGAGCGCATAATCGCATTTATTTCTGTCCGTCGAATCTCAGTTCATCCGTACTTCCCCATGCATTGGTCTCGACGAGTTCTGTCGTAGATGGGATCGTGATGCCAGGGACGGTTGACTGGAGCAATCATCTCGGTCGCTCAATGTATTTTGGAAATGCCGGGTATATGAGCGACGAGGCAGGAGGAATTCAGCACGACGCCATTGGTGAGCCTCCTTCAACCGAGCCACATGTCAATCGAGCAAGTCTAGGCAACATCGGCGCGGCTACCTCAATGGAGCATCGCTACTGCGATCAGAAAAGTTTTCATGGGATCTTCGGCCAGAACAGTCATGTGAAAATCGACGATATCAAAGATGGAATATCCAATGTCATCCTGGTTGGCGAAAGAGTTAATCCATTGAGCGAGTCGGCCAAGTCAATTGGTCATGGAACCTGGATCGGGGTTCCTGATTGTACGACTGCCGCCGGTATGGCGATGGTGCTTGGTGATACGAGTATTCGATTAAATTCCGGAAAGCGGTTGAATGCACAAACCACCGGTTTCGGAAGCCAGCACACTGGTGGTGCCAATTTTTTAAGGTGCGATGGATCTGTTCGTTTCTTCTCCGATAAGATTTGAATCGGACTTTATCGCGATTTATCCACGATTGACGATGGCCGAATCGTTTCTGATTGCTAATGTCACTGAGGTTTTGCAAACTGTTTACGAATGAGTGGTGTCAGGAATTTCGCCGTCTCGTCACCGATCACATGATAGCCGGCCAGGTTTGGGTGCCGGTCACCGAACCAGCCGGGCAGGTTGCCGAAGTGAGCATCGAGTCGATTGTCGAGCACTTCAACGGTTCCCGGATTGCCGGGGACGACAAATGGCTTTACGAACTCACGCCGATTTTCGGGAATCTTATCCAGCGGAAAACGGCGATAATTGAGCATATCCGGGCCGCGTTTGAGTTCAGCGGCGTAACGAGGATAGAGGTCAAATAACAAGACCCCTTCCGCTTTGGCAACCTGTTCGTTTAGCTGGTTGAGTCGAGATGACGTCGCTTCATCGCCATACGGAATAACCGTCGTCACGATGATGGTTGCCTTCGGGTGATCGGTCTTCAGTCGGCCAATCAGTTCGTGATAATCCTTCGGAAAGTTTTCGGCGAGATTTTCCCGGTAGGCGTTGTCGTTCAGCCCATAGCGAATCAAGACATAATCGATCCCCGGCAGCTTTGACGCCTCTTTCTCGTACCGGCCTGAATCCAACAGCCGGCGAATGTATTCCCCGCTTAGCCCCAGGTTGATCACGTTGGTCGGCGGTAAATCCTTTTCGGCTGCCAGCAATTCGCGAATGACATCTTCCAAGTGCGGCCCCTTGGGAACATGCCGCCGGGGCACGCTTCCCTCAGTTGTGCTGTCACCAAGCAGCAGGATCTGAACTTTGCCATCGTGCTCGGCATGGGCTCGTCCGCCAAACAAGCCCATAATTGATAGGAATGCGATCGTCAGGAAAAGAGAATTTCGTTTACGCATCGTCAGGTCTCGTTGCTTGAGTGAGGGATAAAGAAATTGATGACAGTCATGAAAACGTTCATTTCCTTACGCAACCCCACCCCCTCTACGGGGGTGGTTAACGGGCCTCTGCCCTAGTGGCCGAAATAGACTTCTTAACTTCCAATGATGCTGGTGCAAAAGCCCTTTAACCACCCCCGTAGAGGGGGTGGGGTTTCGTTGTGTGTTTTTCAATCCGCGATCAGCAGCAAGATGGTACTGGTCCCGGCATTGACCATGGCGTGAGCGATGATCGATGGTACGATCGAGCCGCGCCATTCTCGCATTAGAGTGAAGACCATCGCCAGACTCATCAGGATCGGAATACCGAAAAGTCCCTGAGGATGAATCACGGCAAACACAAAACTGTTGATCAACACGGCAAAAATGACACTGCCTACGTAGCCGAATTTCGAACCCGCATCACGGAGATGACGGTAAAGAACTCCGCGAAACATGATCTCTTCAGGTACGCTGGCAAAGACAGCCACCAACAGCAATTGCAGGCGAACAGTCCAGTTACCTCGCAAGATCGGCTCAACAATAGGATGAATTGGCGACGATGTTCCATCGCCGTCACCTGAAAGCTGATTTGCAACTGCCATCATGAGCAGCGTGATCAGCATGGCCACTCCGATTAGTGGTAGCGCACTGAGATAGCCCCCGATCCCGACGAAAGGAATGGACCAGGCGTCGCGACCGAATGATAACCCAACATCCTTGCGCACGTCCGACCAACGGATGCCCCGAAACACGGGCCAGGCGAGTGCCCCTAGACCACCGATCTGCGGGATTAGAATCCAGACGAGTCCCCATTTTGGCAACGGCAACAGGACCACGGCATAATTGAGAGCCAAGAACAGGACCATCCAGACAGCGAAAGTCTCGGCGTAGATCGCTCCGTTTCCTCGAATTGGCTCGATCCCACTGCTCAACCGTCCGGTTGCAGCGAAGATCCAGAAAATAAGTTGTAAGACGGCACCGCAGGCCATCGCCAAGAGGGCCAATCCGGAAATTCCGAGCATGACAAACATTGTTCGACGTGCATGTTCCAGCAAGCGGCCTCGCCCCTCGCCGTCAGGCGTTCCGAGTGGGACAAGAGCCAGTCGGCCAACCCAGCCCAATCGTTTAATCAGTAGTCCGCTCCCCGTTCGCCATTCGTCGTCGGTCATTGTGTCCGTGATGACTTGCTTCTCGATTAATGCGGATTGAATTCGCTGGAGAAATTTATTCACCTCTCGATCTTGTTCATTGGCATCCAAAGATTTATCGGTGAATTTCGTCTCGAGATCGTTGAGAGATTTTGATGCCTGTTCGGGGCTGACCAGTTCGCCCATCAACACGGCGCCGATCATCCGCTGCCGCGCTGAGCCTTTGCCAAACATCAATTCAATTTCTGTTTGAATCTGGTCTTTCCCTTGAGGAGCGACGCTCGACGCGCCAACGAGATACCTGGCCTGAATCTCGAAGAGGATCGCTGATGGGTCGCTGTCGGAATCGGTCTCGTGCCATAAATGAGTAAACAGCATGAACCCGATCACGAGGATCACCACCAGCCACGCCAGCCAGGAAAAGCCGCGCGGCGCGCGTGAGCCATTGGGATCGATCGCGTCAAATATCGGCTCTGATCCTGGCGGGGATTCAAGTGACGGTGAGTCCATTAAAATTCCAAAATAGCCATACCGGCATAGGGTAATTCTGTTGCATGTTGCAAGCGGAATGCCGGTCGAAACACGGGGTGGCACGGCACCACTGTCGTCGGTTAAGCCGTGGTTTTGTGAATCGATAACATGTCCGAAGAGCACGGCTTAACCGAAGACGGTAAAGCCGTGCCACCCATCATCGTAGCGTTCTGTTCTAAAAACACATCGTCATCAGCAACGCTAAAGTTGCATTTTCAGGACGTTTCATCAGGCGAGCCTCATCCCTTTGATTGGTTTGCCGACTAGGCTCACAACGGGTTTAGCACCAATTAAAAGGCATCGGCGACGGAGTGATCAATTCCACCTTCGTAATTATCAAACCGCATCGACTCGCGACGCCATTGCAGACTGACGATACCTGTCGGCCCCGATCGATGCTTGGCCACGATGATTTCGGCCAGTCCGGGTCGGTCCTCAGGATTGTAAGCGTCGGGACGATGCAAAAACATGACGATGTCAGCGTCCTGCTCGATCGCACCGCTTTCACGAAGGTCAGCCAGTCGCGGACGCTTGTCGTCTCGCAATTCAACACCACGATTGAGCTGTGAAAGTGCGATCAGCGGTAAACTGTTTTCCTTAGCGATCCCTTTTAATCGTCTGGTGATCAAAGCAATCTGCTGTTCGCGATTGATTCGTTTGTCTTCCGGTTCGATCAATTGAAGATAGTCGATGATGACCAGCCCCAGATTATTCCGGCGTTTCAGGCGTCGGCAGATGGCGCTGATCTGGGCGACGGTTCGGCCTGGCGCATCGTCGATAAATAGTGGCAGACGACTCAATTCTGACGAGGCTTCCAGTAACGCATGTCGTTCCGCCGGTTCGAGTAACCCCTTACGCAGACGATGTCCGTCGAGCTTCGCACGAATACACAAAAAACGCTCGGCCAGTTCGAGCTTCGATTGTTCCAGACTGAAAATGATCGTTGCCGTTTCGCCAGCACCGGCCACCCACTCCGCGATATTACAAACCAGAGCCGTCTTTCCCATCGAAGGACGGGCTGCGACGATGATCAGTTCCGATGGCTGAAAGCCGTTCGTCTGCCGGTCAAGATCGACGAAGCCGGTCGACAAACCACTGATATTCCCTTCTTTCCCGAGCCGGGTATTAATCCGGTCGAGCGTATCATGCATGATTTCGTCCATGCTGATCTTCGAGGAGGTCTCTTGTTGTTCGAAGATACCGAAAATCCCCTGCTCGGCCCGCTTCAGGACGTCGGCGGTCTCATCGCTTCCCTCGTAGCATTCGCGCAGAACTTCCGTACAGACGTTGGTCAAGCTTCGCTGAATCCATTTGTCGCGAACAATCTCGGCGTAATATTTGATGTGAGCGGCGTGAGGTACCGTTTCCAGAATTTCCAGTAAATAGGCCGCGCCGCCGATATCGGCCAGTTGATTCCGGTCGCTCAGTTCATCAGCCAGCGTAACGATGTCGATTGCCCTGCTGGCTTCTCGCATCTTGCCGATCGTGGAATAGATCAACTGGTGAATGTCGCTATAAAAATGTTCGGCCTTCAGCACGTCGGCAACTTCGTCCATCGCCGGGTTCTCGAGTAATAAGCAGCCGAGAACACTTCGCTCTGCCTGAAGGTTCTGTGGAGGAAGTCGTGCTGAAAACGAGGGCTCGGTCATTAATGATTTGTCCTTGGAATAAATCGGTTTTGTGTGCTTCTTGTGCCACTGCTTCACCGTCTTCGGTGAAGCAGTGCTCTTCTTGATTCGATAACGTGTCCGAAGAGCACGGCTTAACCGAAGACGGTAAAACCGTGCCACCCTGATGGTTCGCTGCAATTTGTTTGAAGAGCACTGCTTGACCGAGGACGGTCAAGCAGTGGCACAAGAATGATCGTTTTCATCTGCATCACGGAATATAGATCATTTCGTTCAGATTGAAGATGGAGTGAGCAACATCTTTCCAGATCTCGGCGTTCGACATGACGTTGTCGGCGGGAACCTGATAAAGGTCCGCCAGTTGACGGACGGCTTGTTCGAAGCGAGTGAGCTCTTCAGCGTCGGGTGACCGACCAAGTGATGAACGGAACATGGACTCAACGCGAGTCGGTATTGAATCCCCAGTTTGCTTCAAGACATTTTGCGACCAGACACCTGCTTGTTGCAGCACGAACGGATCGTTCAGCAGTGCCAGAGCCTGGGCCGGAACGTTCGTCACATCGCGTCTTCCTTGAGCGACCTTTCCGCCGGGGAAATTGAACGTGCCGAGAAACTTCGGTCCTTCCATCAGGTTGTTTTTGATGTAAATACTCCGACGTCCGTTGCCGTCGAGTGGACCTGGAAAAAGACGACGATCGGCGTATTCTTTATCGCGGAAGGGTTGAATGCTTGGTCCGTACAACGTGTGATCCAGTGCTCCTGAGGCGGCGAGGATCGTGTCTCGAACTGATTCTGCTTCCATACGCCGGGCTGGATAATGTTCCAGAAGGCGATTTTGAGGATCGATGTCGCGTGATTGCGCCGACGGATGATTCGACATCTGAAACGTTCGCGTCAGGACTAGCTCACGAATCAGCCGTTTGACCGACCAACCCTGTTCGACAAAATCGGAGGCGAGATAGTCGAGCAATTCGGGATGCGAGGGAGCTTCACCGACATGACCGAAGTCATCGACTGTCCTGACAATTCCCGTTCCGAACAGATGATGCCAGATCCGGTTGATCATGACTCGTGCAGTTAACGGGTTATTCGGGCTGGCGATCCGGTCTGCCAATTCCAGCCGACCGCTTCCCGTTGATGTAAATGGTTCAACGGATTTGGAAAGGACTTCCAGATACCGACGCGGTACGACTTCGCCGGGTCGAGTACAGTCGCCGCGCATGAAGACCGGCTGAGCGATCCCCGGACCTCCGTCGCCGAATCCGACAGCGACGCGAGGCAACGATAATTCTGCTTCAATCTTCCGGTATTCCTGGATGAGCGAATCACATCGGCGGGTTTTTGGATTAAAACAGGCGGGTATTTGATTAACCTTGTTCCCGATCAGTTCCCGACGAAGCATCGCATCCAGCCACCGAACATCGTCTTCGGTCGCTTCGTCCACACTGAGCGCGTAGATGGCGTCGCTCATTCGATGTTCGTATCGAATCAAGATAGCCTTGAGAGAAAGTTCTTTGGTTTGCGGAATCTGTTCCCCGAGACCTCGTTCGAATAAAACTTGCAAATGCGAAACACTGGGCTTTGGTGTTTCGGGATTATCATGCAGGACCACTCGAGTCACACCGAAGTAAGACCGAGGATTCTCGGCCGCCTTGTCCCATGGAAGTTTATAGTTGCCGCCGTCACCACCCAAAGCCGAAAGCTGATCGGGAAACTTGGGATTGTCGAACATTGTCATCAGTTCGGCATACGTCCGCAGACTTTCCCGGTCTTCCGGTGGTGAGAATGTGACCCAGGTCAGTTCGGGCGATGTTAAGGCGCGATAGTTCGCGTAATTCAACTGACAGTTATTCGAGACCAGCCGCACGGCACTACTTCGCTGACCGAGCACCTGAAAACTGATGTACTTTTTGCCGACAGGTAAGACAGGTGAGCGAAGTGTCCCGTTCAGCTTCGATGAAAGCGAGTGCGTATAACGACCAGCAGGCAAGATCGATTGCAGCACGTTGTCGCCTTCGGTCTGAACGATGAAATCGCCGTTGCGACTCACGGGTTCGGTCATCGCCTGACCACCGACACTCCAGCCGGGGACATCGTTCTCCCGGAAATCGGCATAGGTGACGAACTGTTTCGAATTGAAGTCAGCCCGTTCCTGTGATTCCTTGGCAAACTCTTCTGTCAGTGATTTCCAGACGTCTCCAAATGTCGGTCGCGGCTTCGTGGCATCGACAGGGGCTTCGGCTGGAGGCGGAGTATCAACCGCCACCAGTCGTCGCCAGATTTCAAACGGCTCGTCGAACGGCTGCTTTTCGGCGGCGAGGGTCGCAACCCATTTTTCTAGCCGCAGGGGATCGAGTTCAAGCTCCTTCACGAGCTTCTCCGCATCCGGATGTTTTGCCCGAATTGCAGAAGCCGCGCGCATGTAATCTGAAAAACGAAAACTTTCGCAGGCCCACATTACGGTAAGTTCCTGGCGTATCAAAGATTTCAATTCGCGCAGTCGCTGTTTTTTGTCCGCATTAACATTCGGTGAGTCGATACAGTGGCTGACGTTTCGCGAACTGCGCAGCACCGCGAGCAGTCCGTAATAATCCTCGCTCGATATGGGGTCGAGCTTATGATTGTGACAGCGGGCACAGGCGACAGTGGTTGCTTGAAACGCCTTGGTCAGCGTGTCGATCTGGTTATCGGCCAGATCGTAACCGAGTGAGCGAAGGCTGATGCAGTCGTCATGATTGACCTCACCAAACCGATAGAATCCGGTGCCGATCACCGATTCATTGAATTGTTCCTTTTCATTCCAGCGAGGTTGAGGCAACAGATCACCTGCAAGATGTTCACGGATAAACTGGTCGTAAGGGACATCGTCGTTGAAGGCGCGGATCAGGTAATCGCGATATCTCCATGCATGATGGACTTCGTAGTTCCATTCGTTTCCGTGTGTTTCGGAAAACCTGACGCAATCCATCCAGTGTCGTGCCCACTGTTCTCCGAACTGCGGTGATTGCAGCAGTGAATCGACCAGCCGTTCGACCGCTTCGCCCGGCAGCGGATTGGTCGCATTCGTAGACACACCCGCACGGCATTCGGCGACGAAGCGATCGACCTGTTCGATCGTCGGTGGCAAGCCGGTTAGAACAAGACTCAATCGTCGGATGAAAGTCCTCGGATCGGTTGGCCCTGAGGGGACTAAACCGGATTCAGCCATTTTGGCAAAAATGAACTTGTCGACGGGTGCGGAGGCCAATGCCGCCACATCGGTTCGAGGAACGTCAGGGCGTACGACCGATCGGAGACTCCACCAATCGCTCCGCTCTTTCATGAATTCTTTCCATGACGCGGTCACTTTCCTGGCGACGGGTTGGTCGCGGGGATCTGCCGCACCGTTCTTGACCCATGTTTCCAGATCGGCGATCACTGTATCGGGAAGTTTTCCTTTGGGCGGCATTTTCAGGGCATCATCGGTGTAACGGACCGCCTTGATGAGCAAGCTTTTGTCGGGGTTTAATCCATCCAGTGCCGGTCCAGTCTCGCCCCCTTTTTTGACACCGTCACGGCTGTCCAAGAGCAGTTCTCCACTCAACTTCTTTGCGTCTGCGGAGTGACATTCATAGCAATGAGTCACGAGGACGGGACGGATCTTCTTTTCGAAGAATTCCAGGTCGGCATCCTCGGCGATGGCGGGCGTTGAGAAAACGAACAGGGACAGCGTGATGAGGGTTAGTAATGGGATTCGCATGAATTTTGACTTGGGGCGGATTTCGAAATTGAGGGGAATTTGAACGGCCTTTCGATATTGGTTCATAGCAATGTTCTCGTCTTGTCTTCCGGCCCAAAAGGCCAGCTCGATGTCATCCCAGGCCAGCGGCCTGGATTCCGGTCTTCTTTTCAAATTGATATGTCTCGAACCCAGGCCGATGGCCTGGGCTGACATCCGCCCGTCCCGTTGGGGCTTTCGATCGGCCTCGGTTTTCGTGGCTTACTGAGCAACAGGACGCCAGAAAGGACGGTCAATGGAATGACGATGGAACTGTACCGGATGTAAGACTCAATATTGTAAAACGGTGTATGTTCGTGCTGACTGTAGACGCCCCAAGTTTCCTCCGGGCGAGCGGCGGTTATGATAGCGTCGTCAGCGTCTGCGGTAACGTGGGCCTGCTGCCATCGAATTTGACCTTTCAGGTCGCGAGGGAGTAGATATTGCCCAAGCTCCCATTTGCTGTGGTAAAATACTCCGTTGCAAGATATCCAACGGTAAAGGTAGAAGCTGCTGGAATAATCGACGTGGTCCGATGTCGTCAGGCTCCTCACCCACAACGCTGCGACCGACAATGCAAACACCAGCGTGACGCATCCCGTTTTTCGTCGCCATCCCTGGAAAAAGTCGCCCATGATTTTGGGTTCTCTGATGTATGTGCTGGCAATCGCCTTCTTAGCTTTGAATCTCGTGAATGACTTTGCCTGCCACATCCGTTAATCGAAAGTCTCGTCCTGCGTATCGATACGTCAGGCGTTCGTGGTTTAGCCCGAGCAAATGCAGAATCGTGGCGTGCAGGTCGTGAATGTGGACGCGATTGTGGACCGCTTGAAAGCCAAAGTCGTCGGTTTCGCCGTAGGTCATACCGCCACGGATGCCACCTCCGGCCAGCCACATCGTAAACCCATAGTGATTGTGATCCCGGCCATTCCCGTTTTCTGTCGTCGGAGTCCGACCGAATTCACCTCCCCAGATCACCAATGTCTCATCCAGCATGCCTCGTCGTTTGAGATCACGGAGCAACGCGGCCATCGGTTGATCGATGTCTTTACATAACTTTGTCACGGCGTTGTTGTGATCGTTATGAGTATCCCATGGCTGGCCGTCGCCGTAATAGACCTGAGTGAAGCGGACACCTCGTTCAGCCAATCTTCGCGCCAAGAGACACCCGTTGGCGAAATGGCTGGAACCGTATTCTTCGCGGATTTCTTTCGGTTCGCGATTCAAGTCGAAGGCTTCTGTGGCGGCAAACTGCATGCGGAACGCTGTTTCCATGGCGTTGATCCGAGAATCAAGCTGCTGATCGCCCCCTCGGTCCGACAAATGTTGCTGATTGAGTGATCGCATCAATTCGAGTTGCCGTTGCTGTTCTTCAACAGGCAAGTGCTTGTTTCGCAGGTACGGTATCAGCTTTTGCGGGTCGAGGTTCGAATGATTAATGTAGGTTCCCTGATGTTCTCCGGGGAGAAAGGCACTGGTCCACAAGATCGAGAACCGAACGGGCCGGCCGGGACAGAGTACGACATACCCCGGCAGACTCTCGTTTTCGACTCCTAATCCATACGAAAACCAAGAACCCATACTCGGTCGCGTCGGCACGATGGTGCCATTGTTCATGAGCAGTAACGCCGGGCCGTGATTGGGGTTGTCGGTATAGACCGATTTCAGCACGCAGACATCATCAATGCATCCTGCAAACTGCGGTAAGAGTTCGCTGACACTCACACCGCTTTGACCGCGTGGTTCGAATTTGAAGGGAGACGGCAACAGTCCGGCGGTCTTACGCTCCGTGCGGAAGGAATCGAGTTCCGCAGGCCGTTGACCTTCATATTTTGCGGTGAGTGGTTTCGGGTCGAAAAGATCAGGCCCGAAAGGACCACCATTCATAAAAAGCTGAATGACACGTTTGGCTTTGGGAGCGGCATGCGGTGCCAGTTCTTTGGCCGAAGCCTGACCGAGAAGACTCGCCAGACCGATCGAACCGAGTCCACCTCCCAATCCCTGTACCATCCGACGCCGCGACAGCAAAGCGGTTAAGTCGAAGGGAAGTGGCATAGGACATCTCCGGTCAGGCAGTTGGGCGGGCGTCAATGGGCAAGGCAGGTCACAAAATCGTGGTCTTCATTGTGCGGTGCGTTATTGGCAGGTTGGATATCATTGCACTCGACAGTTGAAGTCTCAAGTACGGTGATTGTTTCGTCATTAAGACTCCTCACTCAGTATGCGGGGGTTTCCGGAAAACGCACGACAAAACAGAACCCAATGCTCCGTGGCGTAAGGCAAAGCATCGTCAGAAATCGACCACCTGCCCGTCGTTCCGGCCACAGAGTTGTCGGATCGTGTTGGTCGAGATGTTTTCTGACACATAGCGAACTGCACCGTCGCCCAGCAACGTGTGAATGCCGCCGGTATGACCACTGAATGGTTCACTATTCGGTCCGCAGTTGTTCGTTGTCCAGGGACAGTCTGTCGGACCACCGGTTGGGGTCTTGTTGCCGTTAATGACGCTGACGAGTTTTCCTGCGACCGAATTGTTTTGACCGGACACGCCCGATCCCGAATCAGAATCGGCCCAACGATTCGGGGCAGTCAGGTTGCCACTTGCCAGTTGTGTGACATCAATTCCGTTCGCTCCGCCAATGTAAAGGCTCAGCGAATCGTACATTCCGACCAGATCGGATGGTCTTTGTCCGTCTTCAAAAAACAGAATCGAATTGCTGAGACCATCCGTTGTCGACGAAATCGGGTTTCCAAAAAGTCCGAGAGCAGAGTCGACCGTCGCGTTCAGCGTCGTGCCGTTTGTACCGGGAAGCCCACCTGTCCCAACGCTGCCGTTATAGCCATTTTTCAGCCCGGTGACTGGATCAAGATCCGTGAAAGCCAGTGGCGCATAATCGGTTTCCCCGTATCCTCGCAAGTCCGGTTTGGTGTATCCGTTGCTGGGGCATCGGAATGCCGGAATTGAAGCTCTCGCGGCGGTAGCGTTCGAACTGTTCAGACTGTTCGTGTAGTGGTACGAGAAATTGAACTGGTTGTAGACACCGACTTGATCCAGATACGGTAACAGCAGTGAAAATGTCGACGCTGGAAATGCTTGCAAGTTCATGATCCCCAGATTCATCCCTCGACCGCACGATGGGAATCTGCCGTACGTTGATTCGTAATTGAAAACAGCCAGTCCCATTTGCTTCAGGTTGTTTTTACACTGAGACCGCCTCGCCGCTTCGCGAGCTTGCTGAACGGCTGGGAGCAGCAGCGCAATCAATACGGCGATAATGGCGATCACAACGAGCAATTCGATCAACGTGAAGCCGCGAGACTGAGAAACGGATGAAGACGTACGGATCACTCGATACTCCAGAAAAACGCAAATCAAATGAGAGGTCAGGATGCCTGCGCAAAACATACACACCATGGTATGCCGCAGTTTATGACTGGCTGCCGGTTATGACTGGTGGAAGTTTCGGTTTCAACCAATCGAGGCGTTCTTGAAAAGATGGCTTGCCTGGCATGGCTTGAGTGGCTCGGTAGATGAGTTTGACTCCATCGAGTAACTGCTGTCGTTCTTTTCCCGTAACGATGTTCAGTTCCCACGTCACCTTTTCGTTGCCAACACGGTCGATGACGGTCGGTTCCATCGCGACGATTTCGTACATAATCTCGGTCATCGGTCCAACGTTCCTGAGATATGCCTGGAGTTTTTCTCCGGACAGAGCTTTGAAGGATTGCGGAACAAATTCGATTCCCGACGTAAAAATGATGCTGACCGCTTCTGCCAATTGCAAAAATGGGATCATGTGTGTTCCTCACGTTCCTCGTCAATCATTTCCCGACGCATCGAATGACAGATATCGATTCTCGCTTTCCCATTGCGGATTGTCACGCCAATGATCGTGTTTCCGACTGTGCTTTTTCGTACGTCTTTGCGTTTTCAGAGCCCATTTGGTAACGGTCAGCTTTGGCGGGACTTCGAAAACTTGTCCGACTACGATGAGTCAAGTTTTATTGCGGGCCGGCGAAAGTGATTTGGCCCCCGTTGGGGCCGGCGCCCGGACCAACTTCGATTCGCCAGTCGGCGGCGGCAATCAGTTCGGTGTTGTGCTCAATGACCAGCATCGAGTGGCCTGCGGTGACCAGTTTGCGTAAGACGCCAACGAGTTGCTGAACGTCGGCCATATGCAGTCCCGCTGTCGGCTCGTCGAGGACGAAGAGTGTCGAACGGTCTGCTTCCGTGGATTTGGCGAGTTCTGTGCCGAGTTTGATTCGTTGTGCTTCTCCGCCTGAAAGAGTTGCAGCCGATTGACCCAACTTCAGGTAGCCGAGACCCAATTCGCAGAAAACTGTCAGGGTTCGCGAAAGCCGAGGGAAGTTTTCAAAAAAGACGTTCGCCTCGGTCAAACTCATGTTCAGGACGTCGGCAACGGATTGGCCCCGGTATCTGACAGAGAGAGTTGTTATTGAGAATCGACGACCGTCGCAGTCGGGACAGCGGATTTGCCAGTCGGCAAACCGCTGTTCTTCAACCGGCAATTGACCTCGTCCGCGACAACGAGTGCAGCGAGCTTCAGGAACGTGCGGGCTGAATTGACGAGATGTGAACCCACGCAGCCGTGATTCTTTGGTCTTGGCAAACACTTTTCGGATTTCGTCCCATAAGCCTGAATATGTAGCTGGAGTGGAGATGGCTGAACGACCGAGAGGCGATTGATCGACTCGAACCACTCGCGACAGATGTTCGGTTCCAATCAATTCGTGAAACGGTCCACCACAGGGAATTTTTTCTCCCAACGCACGGCGTATTGCGGGGACCAATGTCTGCATGACCAATGAGGATTTTCCAGATCCACTGACGCCTATGACGCAGACGATTCGGTTCAGCGGAATCTCGATCGTGACGTTTTTCAGACGATGCAGGGTGGCACCGGAAAGTCGAAGAAAGGGTGAGGGAGGATGATTAATTGCCGGGAATGGCGATTCAATATTTGATGCTTTGCAAAGTGTAGGGTGGGACAAGTCTGCGCAGTCCCACCGTTCTTCTCGCGATTTTGGTGGGACTGCGCAGAATTGTCCCACCCTACTTTGGCTATTTTGATTGTGCTTTGTCAGGAATGGGCCAGTGATTGATGCAGGGGATTTGGCGATTTCGTCTGGAGTTCCTGCTGCGAGCAATCGTCCGCCGAGCGTTCCGGCTCCAGGCCCAAGATCGATGACATAATCTGCAGCTTGGATGACATCCAAATCATGCTCGACCAGCAGTACGGTGTTCCCTTCATCCCTCAGCCGAATCAGAGTTTTCAGTAGTTTTGCAGTGTCACTGGCATGCAAACCGGCAGTCGGTTCATCGAGGATATAACAAACACCGCTCAACTGACTGCCCAGACAGGCGACAAGTCGCGTTCGTTGAAGCTCCCCTGCCGAAAGGGTATCGCCGCTGCGACTGAGGGTGAGATAATCGAGTCCAATCTCCGTAAGCGACCTCAAGCGATTGGCGATTTCTGGTAACAGGTGCTGGAACGCTGATCGGCGCCGCTCGTCTGAATTGGCGTCCTTTGAGAGAGGAGTGTCCAGTTTGGACCAGCTTGAGACGCATTGTGCTGCTTCGCTGGGAGACATGGCACAGAATTGGGTGATGCTCGTTCCGTCGATCTGAACCGATCGGGGGATCGGACCTAGACGAGTCCCGTTACACGACGGACAGGCAATCGATGATTCGTCCGACTCGGTGACGATCCCTAACCCCTGACAAGCTGAGCAGGCGCCTAGGGCACTGTTAAAACTGAAAGAGCGAGGTTCAAGCGTTGGAAAGCTGGTTCCACACTTCGCACAGGCAAGGTGACTGTTATAGAGACGGTCTTGCCAGCCAGTGGGACTATCGTGGCTGATCAGGCATTGTCCGTGTCCAAGCTGCAAGGCGAGATCAACCGATTCCTCCAGTCGCGGACGCACTCCCGGCTTCATGACCAATCGGTCAACAACAACGTCGATATCGTGCGGCTTTGACTTGGCGAGTTCCGGCGGCGATGCAGCGTCAACCAGCTCACCGTCGACACGGGCTCGTACGAAGCCATCCTTGACGATTTGAGCAAAGACACTGGACTGTTGACCGGCTCGACCTCGAACGATCGGTGCCAGGACGATCACTTTCTGTCCGTTGTGCGACTGCAAGGCATGATTGACGATGTCGGAACGAGATTGTGCCGTGACAGCCTCGTTGCATATGGGGCAATAAAGCTTGCCGATTCGGGCAAATAACAGTCTCAAATAATCATAGATGTCAGAAATGGTGGCAACGGTTGAGCGTATCCGTGCGCCGGACAACTGCTGTTCGACGCACAGAACCGGCGGTAATCCATCGATGAAATCAATGTCCGGTCGTTCAACATCCTGCAGCAACTCGCGCGACTGTGCCGACACAGATGACAAGTATCTCCACTGCCCCTCAGCGAAGATCGTTTTGAAGGCAAGGGAACTTTTTCCACTGCCGCTGACGCCGGTGATGACGGTTAATTGACCGATGGGAATTTCGACGTCAATCCCTTTGAGGTTGTGTGTCCGTGCCCCAACGATCCGTATGGCGGGAGGCTGATTGAATAAAATGTCTCGGGTATCGTTTGGCATGCAAACTTTCGATTCTCTGGCGACGATTCATATCTGTCGTGGTCGATTGGATGTGCGCTGATTCCTTGTTATTCTATTTTCTTCTTCAATCTTGTTAGACGGAGCATATAAGACCGATGACCACCGAACCAGCCGACGTTTTGTCATCTCAAAAGCAGCAGATTCGCGAACAGGCTCATGCCAATCGAAACGCGCAAGAGAATAAAGACGAGATCAGCCGTGAAATTGTCGCACGTTGTATGACGTTGCCCGAGTATCATCAGGCAAAGACGGTCTTGTTTTACATTGATGTTCGGAGTGAAGTCCGAACGAGAAACGATCTGGTTAATGCGCTCTCCAGCGGCAAGAAGATCGTTGTTCCGTACTGTGTTGATGGTGAGCTTGAGCTGTTCCATCTTGAGAATTATGACGAGCTCGCCATTGGGATGTACAAGATTCTTGAGCCGAAAGACGAGCTTCGAACCGTCGCTGCGAAAAAAGTGGACGTCAAAGAAATCGATTTGATTATCGTACCCGGCGTGGCCTTTGACCGACGTGGAGGTCGAACGGGCCACGGCAAGGGGTACTATGACAAATTGCTGGAACACGCCCGACCGGATACACCGCTCGTCGCACTCGCGTTTGAGTGTCAGTTGTTTGACGAAATCCCAATGCAGGACCACGATGTCTTTATGGACAAAGTCGTGACGGAAAAGGCCAGCTATGATGGTCTTGGTCGAAAGTAAACCGCGATCACTCTCACTTTCGGGTCTCTCAAGTGACTACAACGCAACGCGCCCTTGTCGAAGATACTTACGCTGAAGGATTTCGCAGTATCTATGCGGAAGTTCTGATTACCGCACGGGATCGAGTCTGGCTTGATCACGCCTGCAACGCAGCCACGGGGCATGCATCCAGCAGTATCTTCTGCGAATGTGAAGCGGGGATTGATCGTTATGTCGGACCTGGCGGGGACGAATCCTTTGCAACGCCCGACGGTCGACCGGGCGCGATCGTCCAATTTCATGTTCCTCGCTTCAAGAAAGATCGTGAAAAACTGCTGGAAAAGGTGCTGCTGCATCGAATCAGTCAGAATGTGCTGACATCCCCTACAGCCGCTTGTTTTAACCTGCTCGACACAGACCCCTACTTCAAACTGGGGCGTAAAATCGCTCTATTCGGGGACGGTCATCAGTTTCGAGCGGAGCGATACGGGCGAAAAGTCTGGGTCTTGCCTATTATGGGAGGCGAATTCGTCATCGATCGACGGTTTGGCTTCGCCGATGGTGTTATGGGAGGCAATCTCTGGTTCTTTGCAGAATCCGTCGATGCGTCATTGACTGCGGCTGAACGAGGTGTGGCGGCGCTGGCGAGTGTCCCCGGTACGATTGCTCCGTTCCCCGGTGGCATTGCGGCAAGCGGTTCGAAGGCGGGAAGCGCTTATTCGTTCCTTTTCGCCAGTACGAACCATCCGTTCTGTCCAACGTTGCGAGAGACGCTGGGTGACCAGTCTCAAGTTCCTGCGGGCGTAAATTCGATCATGGAAATTATCATCAATGGACGTGACTTGGCGACGGTTTCTGCCGGAACCCAAGCAGTGATCGCCGCCACCGTCGATACACCGGGACTGTTAAAGATCTCGGCGGGTAACTATGGCGGACGATTGGGTAAGAGCTTTATCTACCTTCGCCCAGAACTGCATTAACTCGGATTACTCACCTGCAACAGTCCGACAAGCAAGCAAGGGGTTTGCGGCGCTTTCCCTCGCTTGCAGGTCGGTCTCGTGAATTAATCCCGGCATTGACTCACTTCAGTTCGTATTCGGCTTCTTTGGACGCATCGCCATCAAACGACTTACGGAATGAATCGGCGGCCGCCGTGACTGTCTTTTCGGGGCCAGTCAGCCGCAGGAAATAGACCCCCTTTTCGGGGACGGCAAGAACGACGCTCAGCGATCGATAGCCAGGCATTGGTGTTTTCTTGCCACCTGCAAACGGACCACCGGTTGACTGGAGGTATGTTCCCGAGATGTCGTTGACGTAGTACTTGCCCTGTGGGGACTCGCCGGAATACATCTTCAGTTTCCGACCCTCACTGGTGAACTGATCAATCCAGCGCTTGAAGTTCTGGTCGACACCCCCTCCATCGCCACCGAACGACGAAATCACCAGTTCGGTCACAGGTTTTTCACCTTCTACGGCAGGGATCTTGAATTGAGCTAGCCGAAGGTTGTTTGAGGGTTCTTCCTGCTTCCAGCTTGAAGGAATGTTCAGCTTAATCGCCTTGATCGCGACCTCTTTGACTTCGTCTTTATCGGAAACTTTCTTGTCCTGGGCGAGTCGAGCGGGACCACGGAACGAGCTGCGTTGACTGATCTGAGGTGCAGGTCGGGGCCCGCTTGCGAAAAGTGATGGTCCGGCGACATTCATCGCGATCGAATAGAGGCTCGTTCGAGCAGTGATATACAAAGTTTTGCCATCGGTGCCGCCGAATTTGCAGTTGGCGGGGTGTTCGGGAACAGGAATACGACCAATCAGGCCCCCGTCCTGGTTGAGCACAACGATGCCATTGTACGTAGTGTAGATGTTGCCGTATTGATCGAGACACATCCCGTCGGGTCCGCCTCCATCCTGTTTTTCATCGCCGGTGAAGATCAGCTTTCCAGAACTGATTTTGCCAGGAGCTGTGATCTCGTACTTCCATAATTCTCGCTTATCCGGTTCCGCGACGTACAGAGTCTTAGCGTCAGTCGACACAAGGATTCCATTCGGTCTTTTCAGATGATCAATGACACGCGTTGTTTTACCGGCTGCATCAACATAATAGACTCCCATGCAGCTTTGATCGATCTTTGAATCGGCTCCATATCTCGGGTCGGTGAAGTACAAACCACCCGCAGAATCGAGTGCCAGGTCATTGGGGCTATTCAGCGGTTTTCCATCGTACTGATCGCAAAGCGGTTCGATCTTTCCATCCTGAATCGCGATTTTTACGACGCGACGGGCCTGTCCCTGACAAGCGTAAAGATGTCCTGCCGCATCAAACACCAGGCCGTTGGCACCACCAGATGGTTTCAGGAAGTCGCTTGCCTTACCATCTGCTTCAACACGGACAATCCGCGAATTCGGGATGTCGCTAAAAAGCAGAAACCCTTTCGGGCTGAAGGCTGGTCCTTCGGTAAACTTGCAGTCACCAACAACTTTGACTGCCGCCGCGTTGGGGGAAACCAGGTCCTTTAGATCCGTGGCATGGAGCGGGAAGATTAAGCCCATGTTCGCGATTACGGCGAAGCTGATTTTTTTCCAGTCGATCATAAGACATCCTCATTGGCACGGTCTGAATTGCGAATCGAAACACCCGTCACTTCGATGACGCGGTCGGCAGTCCTCTGCACGGCACTCAGTATGCCGTGGCCGAGAAAGAGTTGCCACACTTCGACTTGGTGAAATTCAGAACTCACAACAAGGGTTCGAGGCTTGATACTGCTGATTACATCCGATCATCGACATTGGTTGGAGTTCAGATCAAAACCGAATTTTAAAGGTCTGGAGCATCAGCAGGGCTTACGGAGTGATGCACCAAGTCATACGGTCGCGCTAAGTTCCATGCCGTTTCGTGGCCGTCGGCATAACCAGACTGATAACCGAAGTACCAGCAACTATAGAGTGACCAGAGTGTGAGCGGAATCGCCCAGAATTTCCAATTGAAACTGGACATTATGAAGCCTCCTTTAACCTATGCGAATGAATTTGCGACTGCAATCATGAGCGTCTTAATCAAATCTTCATATTGAATATCGGATTGAGTTCGCTATTGTCAACATTGATTTCAAAATCAATCGTTCTGCGTCACTTTAATAGTGTTCAAATGATGGTGTTGATTTGTGTTTATGGTTTTGCGTTTAGATTGTGCAGCAAAATGCAGATGTTTCGCTTCGGTGGGGTGTGTCGTAAAGCTGCTCGTCAAACGAAACAAGCCCGGCCTCCATTTCGGATGCCGGGCTCGTTTAACAATATCTCGTAGTGGAGCGGCTAATTTTCAGTCGAGACGTTTCACTCGAATATTTTTGAAATGCACGGTGCTTCCTGGGTCGTGCGCTTGTAAAGCGAAAGTTCCTTTGTCGATTTTGCGGGTAAAGTCGTCACCGGCTTTTTTGTCAGCCGGTTCGGTGTAGTCGCAGACAACTTTGTCGTTGATCTTGATGATCACCTTGTTTCCTTTGACGATGACGGTTTCGGTATACCATTCATTATCTGGGACATGCTTTTCGAGGACATCAACAACCCCGTATAGACTTCCGGTTCGTTTTGGATCGCCCTGGCTATTGTTGACCTGAGCTTCGAAACCGTATTTCGGCCAGCCTTCGTCCTGGTATTTCGTATGGAAATAAATCCCGCCATTACTGTTCGGTTCGGTTTTGACATCGACACGAAGTTCGAAATTCACGAAAGGTTTGTCATCCCCAACGTAGAACAGATGGCTGCGTGGGCCGTTGGCGACAATCGCCCCATCCTTCAACTTCCAGCTATCGGGTTTTTCATTGATTTTCCACCCGTTGAACGTCTTGCCGTCAAACAAAGAGACGAATCCGTCCTTGTCTGGTTCGGCTGCTGAGCCAACGGCAGAAATCGAAATGAGCGCAAGCGCTACTGAAGCAAGAAAACTCTTCATCGATGAATCCTGTCTACATAGAAGTCAAATCGTAAGTCACACTGATCGGGCTGGCACATACCACCCCCGGTTCAACCGATAGTTTGGCAATTGAAACGTTCGCTGTAAATGTCGTGGCAACAGCACAATCGATTCGCAGATGATTCAAACCACGATTTCTGTTCCAGTCGAGGGCATCACTTGGTTAACCGAAGTTTTCCGTCTGTGTTTTGCAATCGAAGGATTTGTTTTTTATTCTTACTTCCGTCTCTTCGCAATGATCGACTGACGTTGGACTTGCGATCGCTTGGAATTCAGGAGCCGAAAATGCGTGATTTTGATCGGTTCATGCGAGACCACGATCTGGTGACTCGTCGATTTTTTATGAGAGTTGGTGCGGCTAGCTTGGGGATATTTGGCGGCGGGGCTATTCAGAGTTGGGCAGACGGACTGTCGCCGGAATTAAACGAAGCGGTGGCGAAACTCGAATCGTACATGACGCCGCTCGACAAATTTCGCGATATCTCACGAGGGTCACCTGTACCTCATTCGTTATCCGAAGAAAAGCGAATTGAAGTGGGGCTGACGCGGGAAACCTGGCGACTGGAGGTGACGGCCGACCTGGATCATCCCACGCGAATCAAGCAACCGCTGACAATCGCTGATGGAACGGCACTTGATTTTCCTGGCCTCATGGAATT
Source organism: uncultured Schlesneria sp. (assembly GCA_903834925.1). Lineage (GTDB taxonomy): Bacteria > Planctomycetota > Planctomycetia > Planctomycetales > Planctomycetaceae > Schlesneria. The sequence goes on along the minus strand of CAILLA010000233.1, from coordinate 30,151 downwards.
GGCCAAAACACACGCCGTCAAATTCGCAAAGGTGATGACCTGTCTCAACATCGGCTGCCCGCTTGGAACCGGTATCTGGGAGGGGGTTCCGCTAAAAGTCGTCATCTGGAAAACTCAACCCATCGAAAACTTCCGACGAGTTTTCTACTACGGATTCCACAACAACGAGCCGAAGCAGATATTTCGAAGTTCGCTACCCGCAGGTCGCGTCCTGGAAGACCTTTACGACCTCCCCCCGGTGATCCTGTGCTACAAACTGAATGGACAGTGGTTGTCGCCAGAAAGAGGTGGTCCGGTGCGGGTCGTCGTTCCAGAGGCGTATGGATTCAAGTCCATCAAATGGCTCAGTCATATCGTTTTGACAAATCTTGCCGTCGCGAACGATACGTACATTGAGGGAAATAATGATGTGGATAGTCCACTCAAGACATTTGCCGCGACGTTATCGGTTCCCCCGAGCGTTTCTGCCAATCAGCGAATTCCTGTAACAGGTTATGCACAGGTTGGAATTTCTGGCCTGAAAAAAGTCCAGTTCTGGGTCTGTCCGAAAGGAACTGAGCCAACAAATGACCCCCACTTTGTGACTGCCAACTGGACTGACGCAACGATTCTGCCCCCTCCGAAATCGGGAGAATGGGGAGGCGATATGCCGGATTCGAAAATTCCTGCGGGAACTCTCGAATTCGACGATTCAGGCCTACCTAAGGTCTGGCCGATGCGATTCAGCAAAGTACACTGGGCGACCCTTTTAGACGGCCTTCCAGTTGGCGAATACACACTCCGATCGCGAACGGTTGATGAAAAGGGGCATGCGCAACCGATGCCACGCCCATTTCGTAAGTCGGGACATGCTGAGATCGAGCAAGTCGGCTTCGTCGTGAAATAAGTTAAATCAGCTGGACATTGATTCGGAATTGGAACTGCGACGTGAAACTTCCGAGAATGACAGTATTGTCCCCTTCATTCAGGGTCATTTGGCGATCGTAAGAATTTCCACCGATCTGGCAGTCGTTGACGACAATTCCAAGAGACGACCCGCGGTCTTTCAGGAGGACTTCGCCGTCTTCAATTTCAATTAATGCGTGGTTGCGGGACACGTTATAGGGTGAACTATCCTTCAACCACAGGTCGTTCGCGTCTGGCGGGGTCGCTTCAAATTCCATTGCGGCTCGACCGATGCGGAAAGGGAACTTCTGGATCCACAGCCCTCCACGAGGTAGCATCGAAGCGGCGAGATCTGTCAGTGGGTGGATTGTGACGTAAATTGTTTTGCTTGTTGGTCTTACAATAACTGGTGCGCCTGACTGTTGTGATGAAAGCACTCTCAGCCGTTCGAAAAGCGTTATCAGATGGGCGCGAAAATCATGAGGGGTGAGGGACATCACGTGCTCGAATTCGTCGCGCGAAATCGCCGTTAATTCCACGTCAGTTACGGCGCGAGCGGAAAGCGAATGTGGTCGCTCATCAATCAGACTCATTTCGCCAAAAACTTCGCCCGGTCCAAGTTGTGCTGCACGGTCGTTCGTATCGCCTGTGCCACGTCGCAATTCAACCTTCCCCGAATGAATCAAAAACGACTTCGATGCAGGGTCACCGACCAGAAAAATCACAGCACCAGCAGGGTACTCAAGGCGTTCCATGCAAAAAACTCCCGCAAGCAGAATTCGCTGACTTCGTGAGATCTGGTTGGGCTGACAATTGCGTTTTCCCGGCGAATCGACCGGATCGATCTACGGGAAATGTTTTATTACGAATTTTTTTTATGGAGTGCGTGTAATAGCATCAACCCGAAAGGCTTTCTACTGTATTTAAGTTCATCTCTTGCGTCGGTAGGTTCGAACGGTTTGCCACATTCGAATTTTCAATTATTTGAAAGCTCCCTGTTTGAAGTTATTGGAAACGAAACAGAAATCGAATCGAAGATGACTTCTCTCATTCTCATGGTTAGACTCGACAGTGTTGACGGCGGCGTTCGCTGCAACAAATCCCAGTGGATAATCATGGTCGTCGATTTTTTCCCAATCATTGGAGCCAGCGCGCGATGACAGCTTGGCTCGCGAACCACTTTTTTAATCCCGCGTTCGTTGCCGGAGGCGCTTGCCTTATTGCAGCGCCGGTCGTAATCCATCTCATTAATCGGATGCGATATCGACGGGTTCGTTTTGCTGCGATGGAATTCCTGCTTCAAAGTCAACAACGAAATCAGCGTCGGTTACTGCTCGAACAATTGCTGCTGTTATTTTTACGAATCCTGATTGTTTCCAGTCTGGTGCTGCTGATCTCAAGGCTGATTCTCGATCCTGCACAGATGTCGATCTTTCGAGGAGCCCAGTCTCATCACGTTGTTCTGCTCGATGATAGCCTGTCAATGCGTGATCGTTGGGAAGAGACCAACGGTTTTGCGCAAGCCATCAAGATAATTCATCAGATCGCGACGAGCGGGGCCCAGCAGCCGAATACTCAAAAGCTGACGTTGATCCGCCTCTCACAACCTGACCAGCCATTTTTTGTTGAGCGAAATGTCAACGAAGATTTTGTGACCGAACTACTCTCGAAGCTTGATCCGCAGACGTTCAAATGCACGCATCAGGGACTTGATCTGACGACGGGATTGCAGGCGGCCAAAAAACTGTTTGCCGATGAGCGTGGAATGATTCAACATTTACACGTCATTTCGGACTATCGGGACCATGACTGGCGCGATCAGAAAGCGATTGCATCCGCCATTGATGGACTAACCGCGTCTGGTATCGCGGTCAATCTTGTTCGGGCTGTTCCGGAAACCCACGCAAATCTGAGCGTCACTGAATTAACCGGCGATACGCAGGTCGCAGCAGTTGATGTACCCCTTCGAATGCGAGTTGCCGTCAAAAACTTTGGTTTGCAGGTTGCATCGGACGTTCGATTATCAATCTTTGACAATAATGAAAAGCTGCCCGCGAGCATTCTTTTCGAGAAGATCGATCCTCAAACCGAAGTCGCGCATGAATTTGAAATTCGACTGTCGACGCCATCCGCACATAAAATTCGAGTCAGTCTCGATGCGGATTCATTGCCCGAAGACAATGTTCGCTCGTTGGCGATTGATGTCCCCAGGTCAGTGCCAGTTCTTGTAATTGATGGAGATCCCACTGGCGAAGACGGTTCATACATCGCCGACGCGATCGCCGCAGATCCTAAAGCAACAGGTTATGCCGCCAGCGTCGAGAACGTCGAATACCTGCGACGTCGTCCCCTCAATGGATTCGCGTGTGTGTATTTGCTGAATGTCCCGGAGCTCCCTGCCGATTCAATCGATGTTTTGGAACAATATGTTGCCGCCGGTGGAGGTCTCGCCTGGTTCGTCGGGGATGCAATTCGTCCGGCTCATTACAATGACGCGTTATACCGAAATGGAAAGGGGCTTTTTCCCGTTCCATTAGATACGGCACCGAAAGAGCTGATCGTCGATCCGACAAGCCCAGGAGCAGACCTCATTACGACGAAGCATCCGCTGTTTCGCATTTTTGCCGGGGAGGACAATGCGTTAATTAAACTTGTCCGCATCTTCCAATTTTTTCCCACCGCGAGGGAGTGGTTACCTGACGACCAGCAACGAGCGGATGGTGTCCAGTCGATTGCTTCCCTACGAAGTAAAAACCCGCTGTTTCTGGAGCATTCCTTCGGTAAAGGTAAGATCATTACTTGTCTGACAACGGCCCAACCGGATTGGAACAATTGGGCCACCGATAACAGTTTCGTCGTCGTTCAACTCGAATTAGTCAAATATCTTGCCAGGACCGATCACAACCCCGAACGCCGACTGGTCGGCGAGCCGATTGTTCTGTCGCTTGATCCTGCGGAATATTCTGACTTCGTTGAAATCTTCGCACCAGGTGACGAAGGTGACCGCACTACTCGTCTGCAGGCCTCGCCAGATGTTCGGGGAACTAATTCGGCAATCGATAAGCCGACTCAGGCCTCTTCGGGCATCTCGAAAGAATCAATAAAGCCTTCACCCGACTCTGGTAACCCCGAGAAGCCGCTTCGACTGTTGGCCCTTTTTCGCGATACGGACGAACCAGGTGTCTATACGATCCGTCTGTTGCGGCAGAGTCAGCTGAGTGAAGACCGATTGATTGCTTATAATCTGGCCGCTTCAGAGGGTGATCTCGCGCTAGCTTCAACGGCTGATCTTAAGAAACGACTGGGAAGTGCAACAGGCGTTTCGATTCAAGAATTTGGTCAATTGGATTGGGTTCAAGGTCGCGAATCGGGCGCGGAAATTCGACAATGGCTCCTTTGGGCACTTTTGGCTTTATTGATCGCCGAACAAGCACTCGCCTATCGACTCAGTTACCATCCACCGACTGCCAGTCGTCCTGTTATGGCAACCCGTTAAATGACGTCGGATTTTATATGTCATAAGAGACCTGTTGATGTTTGATCTGAGTACCGATTCGCAGTTTTTCGTGTTGGCCGCAGCCGACTCCGCGACGCTAACAGTGCGCGAACTGGATTGGCCTGCGTCTCCGATCGGATGGCTACTGCTGATTGGAGGCAGTGCAGTTCTATTAGCGTGGACGATCTGGATTTACCTGCGAGACACTTCAGACTTAAGTTGGTTCTGGCGCTTTTGGTTGACGACGCTACGAGTGGGCACATTGGCGGCATTGCTTGTCATCGCTCTCAACCCATCCGATCGGACTCAAAAACAATCGTATCGTCCGTCGCGAGTGGCACTTCTCGTGGATACTTCGCTTTCGATGAGGCATCCAGCGGGGAACTCTTCGGAACGCGAGTCGTCCTCAGTCGATGCGACCGGTCCATCACGCAGCGATGTCATCAAGAATCTCTTGACGAACGCAAAGTTGATCCAGACGCTTCAGAAGCAGCACGAAGTCAGTCTTTTCACATTTGATTCGGTGTTGACTGGACCGCATCGTGTGTTTCCTCGTGAGCTGGACTCCACGAAGGCCGGAACAAACGAATCGCGTGGTAGTTCACCGCCTGATTTGACCGTTGATTGGGATGAGGTTCTTCGGCCGCGGGGGTTTGAGTCTCGGCTCGGTGAAAGTTTGGAAGAATTAATCAGACAAGTCAGCGGAAGGACACTCTCTGGAATTGTTGTTTTGACGGATGGCGTTTCGAACGCGGGGGTCGATCCGATTACCGCACATGATCGAGCGTTATCCACAAAGTCGAAGTTGATTGCCGTGGGAACGGGGACAACAGACCAGCCCGTCAATCTGGCTGTATCAGAGATCGCGACGCCGACTGATGTCCAGATGGGCGATCCCTTTGAAATTACGGCTTTTATTCAAGGAAACGGTCTGGCGGGGCGCGAAGTTGATGTCGAATTATTTATGAAATCCGAAGGTGATCCCGAGCCGATCATTATTGAACGCAAAAAGGCACTGTTGCTGGAAGACGGGCTACCGGTTGAGGTCAAATTTCCACGGAATTCAACGGAGGCAGGTCGGGTTACATACCTCGTCCGGGCATCGACGACAAATGGTGTGGCTGAGTTCAATTCTCAGGACAACGGAATGTCGTTCAGCGTGAACACCTTCGATCGGCCGACGCGTGTCCTGCTGATCGCTGGCGGTCCGATGCGTGACTATCAATTCGTGCGAAACCTGCTTTTTCGACATAAGTCATTCGATGTCGATGTTCTGCTTCAAAGCGGTGCGTCAGGAACCAGCCAGGAGTCCAATAACTTGCTCTCGGCGTTCCCGGAAGGACGAGAACAACTTTATGAATATGATGTCGTGATGGCATTTGATCCCGATTGGAAAAGTATTCCGGTTGAATCGTTCAAGTTGCTTCATGACTGGGTCAGTCTCGAAGGGGGAGGATTGATTCTTGTTGCCGGTGACGTCAACACGCCTGTCCTGGCCGGTATGGCTGATCCCGGAGGAAGTGGCGCGACGGGTGACGAGCAATTCAAGCCGCTGCTAGAGCTTTATCCGGTCATCCTCAGTTCGTACTTTACGGCAGCGAGGTTTGATCAGGACTCAAGTCAGCCGTGGCCGATCCAATTCACCAAAGAAGGCCAAAGCCTTGGCTTTCTTCAGTTAACCGACGACGCCATTTCCTCTGCCGCACGGTGGAAATCGTTTGCCGGCATCTATCGATGTTATCCAACAAACGGACATAAGGCCGGTGCCAAAGTCTATGCGAATTTCTCGGACCCAAGAGCCGCAGCTGAACCACCCGTCTTGATGGCGGGTCAGCCTCTGAATAAAGGCTTTGTGTTTTATCTGGGTAGCGCCGAGATGTGGCGTCTGAGATCCGTCAGCGAAGACGACTACGATCGATTCTGGATCAAGACGATCAGAGAAGTCGGACAAGGTCGCTCCAAACGAGGGACCAAACGAGGGCTATTGATGCCCGACAGCCATAAACTTCTCATTGGGCAGACGTTGAGAATTCGAGCACGAGTTCTGGATGCCAAGTACGATCCTCTCGAAGCGGAAACGGTCACTCTCGATGTTTATGATCCGAATGGCAAGCCATTGAATCCACCTCGACAGTTGCGGCGCGATCCATCAAGTGCCGGCGTGTTTGTAGGAGATATCCGAGTCAGCCTGCCAGGCACTTACAAGCTGGAATTGACGCTTCCCGATTCTCGAGAACGAGTAACGGATGAAATTGTTGTGGCACTTCCAAAACTCGAAGACGAAAACATTCGCCAGAACGTCAGGTTATTAACAGACCTTGTCCGCGATACGGGCGGGAAATGCCTGACAATGTCCGAGGCAGCCGCCGAGCTGCCGGGCCTGCTTCCAGATCGAGGCGAACAGTTCTACGTTGCTGAGCGACTCAGGACGCTTTGGGATCGTGAGTGGGTGATGTATTTACTCGTCGCGATTCTGTCCGCTGAGTGGCTGACAAGGAAACTTTTAAAGTTGGCGTGAAAGCTCGACACGATGACCTCACTGAATAGTCTGCCTCCAGAAGCGCGTTCCATCCTTGATCAGCTGCGGTCACGGATTCGTTCATATGTGTTTTGGGAAGGCTTGGCGCTGGTTTTCGCGGTTCTTGGAATTCTATTCTGGGCAACTTTTGCGTTTGACTGGGCCTATTTCCAACTGAGTCATCTTGAACTTCCTCGCTGGTTCCGGGCGACAGTGTTATTGAGCGGCATTGCGCTGGTTGCGATGGGAGCTTTTTCGTGGATCGGACTTCGATTGTTTCGAGGATTCCGCACGAAGGCATTAGCAATGGTCCTCGAACGTCGATTTCCGGAATTAGACGATCGCCTGGTGACGGCGGTTGAGGCTGCCGAAGGCCTTGCGGAAACAGATTCACCCGTCACTGCGGCAATGCTTCAGCGGACGTTGGCCGATGTGGCGAAAACGACAAAAACGCTCGACCTTGGTTCGGTTTTTGACAGCCGACCATTGCGTCGAGCTGCCATTCTCGCCGTCGGCTTAGTCGTTTCAATCCTTGGTCTGATGGTCGTTGATTCTGCCGCGATGGAACGCTGGGTTGCGGGATACCTGAGCCTGCGTGATGGTTACTGGACTCGAGAAACGGAACTCGTTGTCAAAATTGTCGTTCAACCTGGTGATCAACTACGAGAGTTGGTTGATCATCGATATCGACATCCCAAAGGTGGAGACCTTGTCCTTTCGATTGAAGTCCCTGAGGGAAAAACGCATCCGGAACGGATTCGGCTGGATAGCCGAATGGGTCGGGGATTGACGCAAATCTGGTTGACACCATCCTCAGACAAGGTGTTTCGTCATACATTTGTAGGTTTGATTGAGGATGCGCGGCTTTGGGTCTCGGGGGGGGATTTCAGTCATTCCAATCCCTATGTCGTTGAAGTTGTCTCACCCCCGGAAGTCACGCGGGTCACTCTACACAGTTTATATCCTGAATATACGGGCCTGAATCAGCGCGGGGCCGACGGGATCGAACGAACACCGAATGAGTTAAAAGGATCACAGATTTCGTTGCCGATGCAGACCGATTTCATCATGGAAATCGCAACGAACAAGCCGCTTCTTCAAGCCAGAATCGAAGGCGACGCAGGTACGGATCGATGGGAAATCGTAATCGCGTCGGATGGCAACTCAACTATTGTGCTGATGTCACAAGATGGTAAGCCACAATTGAAATTGCCATTCCCTCAAGCGGGAGGAGACATGGAGATTAAAGGTCAAAGCAGTTTTTCCTTGGCGTTTGTACTCGATCCTGACGGCGCAAAGAAACTTCCTGCAATGCTTCGAACATGGGCCGAATCAGGACAGCCAGTGACGCTGCCGCTTCCACTGCCACCAGACGGATTACTGCGAGTCACCCTGGAAGACGTTGATCAGATCGTCAGTCCGACACCGACTCGATTCACAATCAATGGAATTGTCGATCAGCCACCGATTGTCGAAACGAAGTTGAAGGGGATTGGAACGTCCGTCACAAGGAAAGCTCGGATTCCGATTTCAGGCACTGTAATCGATGATTATGGAATCGCCTCAGTGGCGTTCGAATTCAAAGTCGATGACGCAACCGACTGGCAAAAACGAGGACTTGCAGTCCCACCGAAGAATGGACCTCGCGAATTCGCACTTCAGCGTGCGGAGAATGAAGCTTACGAACGATTTGATGTCTTGCCACTCGACCTTTCGATCAAACAGCGTCTGACACTTACGGTGGCGGCCCTGGATTCATGCACCGTGCCTTCTCCGTCATCGCAGGGATCGCCCGCGTCTGGAAGTGAAGGGGGAGCCTCATCGCAAGCCGCGACGGCTCATCGGTCGCAAGGCTTAAAGTTTGTCTTCACGATTATTCCCGAAGAAGAGCTTCTTTCGATGCTGTATGGTCGGGAACTCAACTTGCGTAAACGAGTTGAACAAATCATTTCTGAGAGTAAGGCCACGCTGAAGGAATTGCAGAATCAGCACGAAAAGCTGACTGGACCAACGACATCGCGGGAAGGCGGAAGCGAAGGAGTTCCGGCGAAAGATTTGCCTGACGAGAAACGCAAATCCTCTGCTCTCGATGAGAGGATCAAGGCAAATTTACCAGGACTCAACGCTGTTGCTGATCGATCACTGCATGGAGTCCGCAAGAATGCCATTGAAACTGCAGGAGTGGAATCGGCATTCGCTGAAATTCGAGAAGAACTGATCAACAACGCTGCTGATACACCTGCAATGCTTGAACGACTTGACGTCAAAATTCTCGCCCCGTTGAACGTCGCCAACACGAAGAGTTTTCCGAATATTGATGGAGCACTGGGATTGTTTCGACTGGCCCTCGAAAAAGAGACTGATCCAACTGTTCCCCTCGAAACTTCCATCGACGAAACGACAACTCTGATCGAACGGTTGGAAGCAATACTTGGTGAAATGGCCGAGATGGCCCGTTTTGATGCGGTCCTCGAAGACCTCAAGAAAACCATTAAAGCCGAAATGGATCTTCTGGAAGAGACCAAGCGCAAACGAAAGGAAAAAGCCATTAAAGCACTGGAGTAATGCTTTCACGATACGCTGGGACGGCCGATTCCCATTAGTCGCGGCGAAGTGATTCACCAGATTCTTTAAGCAGATTTACGTCATTTTGCACCTGGCAATGCGATGTGAGTTCGTGAAGTGCAATTCAATTCACACATGTTCAAATCATCTTGCCACAAATTCGAATGAGTGATAAGAATACTGGCTTGATTTTGCAGCCGAAAAACTTGTGAATTCATTCAACAACCTTGAATTGTGAAACAAGGAAGCGTTCACGGATTGTTGATGCTCTTCAAACCCAGATATTGAGGTTCATTATGGCAAGGATCGCCAGTTTGACGCTCGTGGCGTTGACGTTGCTTGTTGTGACGAGTCAAATTGTTTTGGCGACACCGCCTGAGACTGATCCCAGCAAGGTGGAGTCGACAGAGGCAGGCGCGTCGTCGAACGACTGGGATCAAGATGACTCCGATTTCACTTCCCTTGCCGAAGAGGCTATGCGGAAATATACGGAAGCACCTCAAGACAGTCGGCAGGTGAAACGTCTGGCGATCGATGCTTTGGTTCTCGCAACGGTTGTGGGCGACACAACAAAAACGAATCGAATCAAAACCGATTTGCTGCAGCGTTACCCAAGCAGTGTCGAAACCGCATACGTCTTGACAACGTTCGCCGACGGAAAGAAGTTGCGAGAATTCCTGGATGCTCAGTTCCTGAAAGAACTGCCTGATACACAAAAAGCACAGGTCGCGGTTCGAGCCATTCGACTGGCATTTCCCAAGTACCAGAAGGATCTGTTGGAAGATCAAGGGTTTGCCTTGCGATTGGCCAGGGCCGCATTCATGGCAAACGACGTTGGCATGTGTAACGAATGTCGAAAGGTTTTAAAAGACAATAATGCTCGAGTTGCGACCTTGGCGTGCGACGATTTAACACCGATCGAAAAGCGATTTAGCGAACTTCAAGAGCTGTCGCTGAAAGACGAATTCGCGGCGTTGAGTCTGGACATTACCGGGTTTCAGAAACATCTGTTGACGCTGATGACCGTTGAAGAACGGACACGTCCAGAAATTCGCCGGATTGTGGCTCGAAATTATCTGAATGCCAGTGAATTGGCGCATGCCCTGGTCGAGTTTGAATTCTTGAAAGATGCCATCGACGATCCACAAATTCGATTTCAGCATGGGGTCTGTCTGGCTCGCATGCGACGATCCGATGAAGCACGGTCGGTGTTCAAACAATTAATCAGCAAATTCGCTGATTCACCTTGGCGAACGTCTGCGGAAACGACGCTGGGGCTGATGGAGGACCTGGATAGTACCATCGAGAAACACGCCGAGTTGCTGACAGAAATCATTCGTGCTTATCGTGAGAATAAAGTCGAAATCTTCGACATGGAGCTTTGCTGGAATCAGCCAAATGGTGACGTGATCACCGTCACTGTTGGAATCGATTTGATCCAAAATAAGGTCGAAGTTGTCGCGACGAAGAACGAAACACCTCTCTTCGGATTTCTTGGAAATTCTGCAGAAACAAATATCTACATCAAAGGCGAACCGGCAATCATACGACTTCCCAAAATGTCGCTTCTTCCAAATGTGCAGATCGATGACGGCACGATCGATAAGACTGGATTCCACGGCAACACGAAAATCACGACGGGCAATTCGATGAGCGGATTGCGTAAAACATGTAACGATCTACTGCACAACGAGCAATTAACATCGAAAGCAACGATGACCTTGTTGATGACCGGCATGGTTCAAATGGGCCGCTTTCCTTTAGCCTTGGAAACGAATGAGGGGTCTCACGTCGTTCGCATTCAAACAGTCGAAATCGATCAACCTTCTGTCAGCAATTTTTCGCTGACGGTTGATGCGGCGCATCATCTCAAATCGGCGGAATATCATCGCCAGAATCAACACTTTGAGATTCGACGACTGATTCTCGGGAAGTGGTCTGACCATCGGTTAGTTGAAGGCAATTGGCCGAAAATCCCGACGAATACACTCGCTGAAAACGACTTTCCTACCCTGATGCGACTATTCGCCGCCGGACTTCAGTTGGCTACGGGAGAAATGAAAAAAATCGAATCAACGGCGAATAATGCGGGTCAAGGAACTGTTCCTTTGCGGTGATGTGCCCCCTTGGTGCAACGCCGTGAAGAATTTTTCTTCGGGCTTCATCTTCATGTGCCACTGCCTCGGAGTCCTCGGAGAAGCAGTGGCTTGACCTCAGCACTCGTTTTGCAGTTCGGCACTGCTGACGGAAGACCGTTAAACAGTGGCACGATTTTCGGTGAAACCCATGTTTTCTCGAAGAAAAGTCCTGGCGTTCCCCACTGTGGCAATAACAATGCCGAGATCCAAACGAGTGAGGATTGGGGCAGATCACTTCGCTGCTTCATATTTTTCACCGAGCGAGGCGAAGTTGAAAAGCTTCGCTTCGATAAACTTGTCAACAACGTTCCCGGCGTAGGCTTTGCCGCCTACAAGTTCCAGCTTCTTCACAGGTGCGCCCGGCTTCAAGTCAAGGTCGTCGAGGCGAACCCAAAACGTAGCAGGTGTGGTCGCGGAGTCAAACAAGACAATTCGATTGGTGTTGTCGCTGATCGTTCGCCAGATTGTTGATGAGACCCAGGGTTGATTGTCGACATCAATTCCGAGCGGGGTGCCAACACTTCTCATAACCGACAATACTGACATCATCGCCTGAAAATAAAATTTTCGACCTGGCACACCAGTGATGTATTGTGGTTTCGCTTCCGTTGGAATCGCTTCCAGTAAATATGTCGCTCGGACAAACCGGTCTGCGGCGCGAGAGGTACCCGGCAACGACTTCGTCAAGCCGCCAGCGTCTTTCCAGTACTCCATGATCGCCAATTGCTTGTCGTAAATGGGCGAATTGGTCATGACTTTATACTCCTTGCCATGATGGATAATCAGTTTGCCCATGACATATTCGAAGACGGCTGAATCTCCTGACGGATCAGACATTGCCAGGTGCATATTTGCGGGTCGGCCAGTGGGAAGCACTACGGTCTGCACCTGAAAATTCTCTTTCCTCAGATCTGCGACCGCTTCAGCAACTGTCGTATGATTATCGAGAATGTATTGCGCCCACGTGCTCAGGCAAATAACCTTCGTCCCTTCCAGCGGCTTGCCATAATCTGACTCAACGAGCGCAAGCACATTGACGACCAACCCCTTTTCGTTCATCCCCTCACTAGTGCCAATGTCATAGCCCGTCACAATCAGGCTGCCGTATTTTGATTCCCAGCTGACACTATTGGTGCCACCCATTCCATCGCGTTTCATTCCGCGAGGCAGAACCCACATGTTCGACTTCAAGTCTTCGCCCCAGTCCATTGATCGACCGGTAATGACCGTGCCGTCTTTGGCGATAAAGAGCACGCGAGTGCAGGCTGATGCCATGTCAGGATAGAAAGAGGCGGTGATTATGCCGATCAGCGCGATCAACAACGGGAACGAAGCATGTTGTTTTTGCATCAGAATTTCTTTGAGTGAGAGAATTGGAATCTCGATTGAGACTTCGGCGTCACATTAACAGGGTGTTCCCTCGCTTGCGAGTATTCTGTGGCGATCAGCACTGTCATAGGTTCGCCTCAACAGACTTCGTTCCGAGAATTAGCAGAGTTCGAATCGGGATTCGAAAACCTCCGTCTTCGTCGATTGTGATGTCAAGCTGAGAAAGCCACCCGGACGGGACTGTCGCCAATCGATCCTGAATCGCCTGTAAAGCCTCGGCACCACTGTCCCCCAATTCGCACCATCGCTTAATCGTCAAACCTCCCGGAATCTCGCAGCAGCGATTTTCACACGCTTCCACATGCAGGCCATTCGTTTTAAACAGTTCTTGCCAATATTTTGCCGTGTAAGAGCGGACATGCGTTGGATCATGCAGGACTTCAATCTCATGATTAAGCGCATCAAGATCAGCGTCTTCATCCCCTTCCATATCAATGACAGCGACATATCCGCCGGGCTTTGCCAGCCGAGTCATTTCGGACATGGCTTTTGACAGGTCAGAGAAATGATGTGCAGCTAATCGACAAACGACTAAGTCAAAAGAGGATGTCGGCAACGGAATTGACTCGGCATAAGCTTCAACCGTTTCTACATTAACGTTTCGTTTCGAAGCCAATTGTCGAACTTCGACAAGCATATTTGGTGAAGGATCAACAGCGACGATTCGTGATGCAACCCCGGCAAATCCCAGCCCCGTATGCCCTGCTCCACTGGCCACATCACAAACAGACTGGACGCTCGGCAAAAGCTCGTGCAAACGTACAAGCGTGGAACTGCTAAGGTGGACTTCGCTGGTCGCATAGTTCGAAGCAATAGCATCAAAGCGTTCAGAGGATGACGAATTCATGGAAATTACTAACGATCATGGCCAACCGACAAAGAACCGTTTGTTAAGGTTCACAATTCACCGACCAATGCTGTTCGATTGCGAGAAAGAAATTCGATCGGCAATGAAGTCTGCCCTTGTTGAATCAAGTCGGCCAGGACTTCACCGATGACCGGACAAAACTTGAATCCATGTCCTGAAAACCCCGCCGCGAAAGCGACATTTTTCCATTCGGGGTGAAGATCAATCACAAAATGCTGATCGGGCGTCCGAGTATACAGGCATACGGAATGACGTACAGGATCGGGGTCGATCTCGGGCAAACATGTCGTCAAAAACGAATTTAACCGAACGAAGTCACTCGGGTAACTTTCCCGGTCAACAGTCGCGGGGTCATCGATTGGTTCACCGCCCGAATGTTCTGCGACCTTGACCGTTGTTCCGTCAAAACTTGGGAACCCGTAGAAAGTCCCGTGAGGCATCTCGAAATAAAACGTCGGGCATCCGTGAGTTTCATGGAAGTTAGCGGATTGACAATGAAACCAGCCGACAAACTTGCGTACAACTTTGAGAGGTAGACCAAGGCTGCGCAAACACTCGTTCGCCCATGCACCCGCGGTCACAATCAATGAATTCGCATGGTACTCATTTCTCGTGGTTCTTACACGGACCGTTTTTCCGTCCGATGACCAATCGACAACCTTCTCGTTGTCGATCATTGTTGCATCCAGCCGAACGGCTTCGTCAATCTGAGCCTGTACACAATCATCGACAAGCAGTGTCCCGGCACCCGGTTCGAAAGCGACGTCATGCTCCGCTGGAAACACGAAACCAGGAAAACGCTTTAACGCCTCGTTTGCGGTAAAGTTTTGCAGCTCTATCCCATGTTGCTCAGCAGAAAGTCGCGCACCTTGAATCGTTTCTCCGTCGGCAGGTCCGGAAAGAACAAGTCCTGTCGGGCGGAACAGATTTCGCCCTGCGTCCTTTTCCAGCTTGTTCCATAACTCGTAAGCCCGATGCAATAACGGGACGTAGTCAGGATGTTCAAAGTACGCCTTGCGAATGATTCTCGATTCGCCATGCGAACTCCCTCGATCATGTCCCAATCGGAATTGCTCGATACCAAGCACACTCACGCCACGACGAGCCAACTCAACACAAGCCGCCGAACCCATCCCCCCAACCCCAATCACGATTGTTTCACGTTTTTTCATGCGCGTCGGATGATGGGTTAGGAGTAGGGGGGCTGTCTTCGCGTTGAAGGTTTTTTCGTGTGGGCTTCCAGCCCGCAAACATTGTTGTGTCGCACGGGCTGAAGCCCATGCTACGGCTTATAAGTCGCCGCATTCAATCATTGATTTCGTGGGCGATCAGATCAGCGTACGTCTCGCGTCGACGAATCACTGTGACGTTCGTTCCATCGACGAGTAATTCGGTTCCACGAGGTCGCGTGTTGTAATTGCTGCTCATTGCCGTGCCGTAGGCTCCGGCACTAAACGTTGCGAACAAGTCACCACGTTTCATCGGCGGCAGATATCGGTCTTTTGCAAAATAATCGCTCGACTCGCAAACCGGTCCGACAACGTCCGTTTTTTCGCAACCATCGATCGCATCTTCAACATTGTCTGGCATTGGGACAGCAGGCTTTACCGGCCAGACTCGATGGAAGGAATCGTACATTGCGGGACGGATCAGATCGTTCATCCCTCCGTCCTGAATCACAAAAAGCTTTCCACCTTCTCGCTTGGAAAACACGACTCGGCTGATTAGCACGCACGAATTGCCAACAACGAAACGGCCAGGCTCAAGCGCCAGTCGACATTTTGCCTGGCGAACGGCGGGAACAATCACTTCGGCATAAGCGGATGCGGGCAATCCTTCGTTGCCGCGATAACTGATCCCGAATCCCCCGCCCAGATTGATCCAGTTAATATCATGGCCATCGCGTCGTAACCCTTCCACAACTTCAATCGCCTTCTGCCCCGCTGCAGCGTAGGGGTCGGTCGTTAGAATTGGCGAACCCAGGTGCATGTGGATTCCCTTTAAGGCCAATCGCTTGTCCTTCAGGACTTTCGCAGCAAGTTCACGGAATCGTTCGATGTCCATCCCGAACTTGTTTCCCTTTTTCCCGGTCGTTGTTTTTGCGTGAGTCTTCGCATCGATATCAGGGTTGAGCCTTAACGCAACGCGACCGATTTTGCCCAATGAACCAGCCACATCCGCGATCGCGTCCAACTCCTGCTCGCTCTCAACGTCGAACATCAGGATGTCGTTTTCCAGGGCAAATCGAATTTCTTCATCAGTCTTGCCGACACCGGCAAAAACGACCTTTGTCGTGTCGCCGCCTGCTGCTTTGACACGATACAGTTCACCACCCGAAACGACGTCAAAACTGCATCCGGCGTCGCGTACGACCTTCAAAATCCCCAGTGTCGAATTCGCTTTGACCGAATAACAGATGACGGGATCGACTTCTGCAAATGCGGTCTGAATCTGCTTCAACTGACCTAGGATAAACGATTTTGAATAGACCCATAGCGGTGTGCCGTACTGCTCGGCCAACTTTGCTACGGGGACATCTTCACAATAAAGTTCGCCATCACGATACGGAAACGACTGCATAATTTAGTGCTCTTGGTATCAAGCTGCGCAAAAGCCGCAGCCAAGAATGTTTTGATCAAGGTGAGCCGGGCGGCGCAAGCCCTCGGACTCTTCGCGTGTTCATATACAACGTTAAATTTTCGAATTTCAGTTGTGGTGCATCGCCAACAATTCTGCAATTTGGACAGCATTCGTCGCGGCCCCTTTTCGCAGGTTATCACTGACACACCAGAACATCAGACCATTTGGATTTGTCAGGTCTTTGCGAATTCGACCGATAAAAACCAGATCGCTGCCGGTCGACGTGTTTGGCATCGGATAGCCGCCTTGAACCTCTTCATCAACCACACGCAGGCCAGGAAATGCTCGGAACAACCGCTTTGCTTCTTCGACAGGAATCGGTCGCTCGGTTTCCACAAGAACCGTTTCACTGTGGCAGTTGGCGACGGGAATCCGAACACATGTTGCCGAGACCTGAATCGATTCGTCTCCGAGAATCTTTCGAGTCTCGTAGACCATCTTCATCTCTTCGCTCGTATATCCCTGTTCCTTGAACCCGCCAATCTGAGGAATGGCGTTAAACGCAATCGGGGACTTGAACGCCTTTTGTTCGTAAGTTGTCCCGGCAAGGTTCGCACGAGTCCCCTCGATCAGGTCTTCCGTTCCTTGCAGTCCGGCACCGCTGACCGCCTGATAAGTGCTGACGATCACTCGTTTTACTTTGCCGGCATCATGTAGCGGCTTGAGCGCCATCACCATCTGAGTGGTCGAGCAATTCGGGCTGGAAATAATTCCTTTTGCGTTGAGGGCATCCTGCGGATTGATTTCCGGAATGACCAGCGCCACATTGGGATCCATCCGAAAGTACCCGGATTCGTCGATGACCTTGCATCCTGCTTGAACGGCATACGGTAGAAATTCGGCAGCCACTTCGTCAGGAGTACTGGCAATCACCACATCAACCCCCTTAAAGGCGGCTGGTTCCAATAACTCGACCGTGTATTCCTGACCTTTGAATTTCAATTTGGAACCGGCACTTCGTGACGACGCAAGAAACCGATACGTTTTTGCCAGCATCGGTCGTTCTTCAAGAAGCTGCAACATGATACGACCAACCGCTCCGGTCGCACCTACCATCGCCATCGTTCCAAACACAGTAATTTTCCCTCGTGCTCGCTGTCAAAAATCTGCATGGCCGGGTAACAACACCAAAACCAGCGTCGGAGTCTTCCGACATCGGAGAATGATACCCGTTCCGTTTACAAAGCCGCAATCATTCACAAAACTCTTCGCTTTTCTGTATTAGTTTGTAGTGTTGGTAGGGTTTGTATCGGAGTTACGGTTCCAAGAGTTCTCAGACGAGGGATGGAATCATGCTGCGGTCAACAGGGTTGCCACCTGGTCCGAAAGGCTCGTTGATCGGAGGAAGTCTCAGCCAATTCGGTGAAGGACGACTCGATTTCTTCCTGAATATCGCGCAGGAATATGGGGAAATTTCGAGTTTTCGGCTAGGACCACGACGAATCTTTCTGATCACCAATCCCGATCTGATCGAACAGGTTCTCGTAACGGATGCCAAGTATTACATCAAGCACTTTGGCGCACGTGCGTACAAACCCGTTCTTGGCAATGGCCTGGTCACAAGTGAGGGTGATTTCTGGCTGCGACAAAGACGGCTGAGCCAGCCCGCATTCCTAAAACAACGAGTCCAGTCGTACGTGCCGCTGATGGCCGATTTGACAGAACGCATGCTCACAAAATGGACGCCGGGATCTGAGGTCAATATTCACGACGAATTCTGTGGTCTGACGAGCGTGATTGCGCTCAAAACTCTGTTCGATCTCGACGACGCTGGTGATCGTACCCGTTTCACAGAAACGCTTCGCCTGGCCTTCGATCTGATGAGCCTCCGGTTTCGGAATCTTGTGAAGTTGCCATTATGGATTTCGATTGGTTCCAATCGCACATTAAATCGGGCAGTCAAGGAACTTTACGATGTCGTCGACAAGTTCATCGCGGCGGGCCGAGCGAGAACGCAGCCCGGCAACGACTTGCTGTCCCGCCTGATCGCTGCTCAGGACGAGGATGGCACGCGAATGTCAGACCGTCAATTGCGTGATGAAATGATGACGCTGTATCTCGCAGGCCACGAAACAACCGCACTAACGCTTTCGTGGAGTTGGTATCTCATTTCCAAGCATCCGCCGGTTGAAGAAAAACTTGTTGCTGAATGGAAACGGGTTTTGGGAGGTCGAACTCCAACGGCGGATGATCTTCCCAACTTACCGTATACCGACGCGGTGATCACCGAAGCGATGCGGATCTATCCTCCGGTGTATCTTCTTGGCCGGGAAGCAACGCAGGAACTTGAACTTGGTGGTTATCGTGTGAAAAAGGGTTGCACGATCTTCATGAGCCAGTGGGTCAATCACCGTGATCCACGCTATTTTCCAAACCCCGAGCGGTTTGTTCCCGAGCGATGGGAAGATGGACTTGCTAAGCGGATTCCCAAGTATGCCTATTATCCGTTCGGCGGTGGTACCCGCTCGTGTATCGGCAACACGTTCGCTTTAATGGAAGCGGCGATTATCCTCGCAACAGTCGGTCATCAGTACTGCTTCACCACCGAACCGGATGCTCGAATCGAATTGCATCCACAGATCACGCTCGTACCGAAGTTCGGTATTCCTTCGACACTGAAAATTCGAAAATGAAGATTGAGATTCGTTAATATGTCCGCACCCGATCCGTTCGAACGTATCATCCGGCTTGAAATGACCGTGGCCCACCTGGAACACGAATTGGAACAGATGCATTCTGTATTGTTGGCGGTTCAAGATGAGTTGAAAACCACACGCGATCAGATGTCAAAGCTGGAACGTCGCCTGGTCCTTGTGACCGAAGTTGACGAACAACGCGAACCTGCCGATGAACGACCGCCGCACTATTAACGCGGATTATTCATCGATTTCTTGCTTTTCATCAAAAAAATCCAGTCGAGAGTTAAACTGAAATCGTCTGGGACACCGTGATATGTTAGCCCGACGCGTACGCGAGGGACAACAAACGATTACCATCTCTTGCGCGTCGAGCCTAATGAAAACTCCTGACAAAGGGCTGGAATATCCGTTGGAAAGATTAAGGATTCAAAAGTTGTCACAAGATTCTCTCGAAGTCTTACTACTGCGCTGGCAATCAGGCGAATGGGACATCGCTCAACTCGAAAACATTCTTCGAAAAACGTTTGAAGTAACGACGATCACGTCGGATGTTCAGATCGACATCGATCGCCAGCGTCGATGTGGATACCCGGAAGTCGTCTATGGCCCGGGCAAGTCGCCCGAAGCGATCCGCAATGTCTTTCGTGTACAGCAGGCTGCAGGACAGAACTCGCTGGCAACTCGCGTCACTCCGGAACAGGCCGAATTCGTTGCTAATGAGTTTCCTGCCGCGAAATTCAATCCTGTGTCCAAAACCCTGATGCACCTTAATGTGACGCCACAACCTCGGGGTCGAGTGATCGTCGTCTCGGCGGGAACCAGTGACAGGCCGATTGCAGAAGAAGCGGTCGAAACCTGCCGCTGGATGGGATGCGAGGCAGACCTGGTTCTGGATGTCGGAGTTGCCGGACCTCATCGCCTGATCGCCCAGCGCGACCGACTGGCCACGGGGGACGCAATCGTCGTGGTGGCCGGCATGGAAGGGGCGTTGCCATCGGTGGTCGCCGGTTGGGTCAGTGTGCCAGTGATCGCCGTGCCGACCAGTGTCGGGTATGGAGCGAACCTGGGAGGGTTCGCTCCGCTTTTAGGAATGTTAAACAGTTGTGCAGCGAATGTTGCTGTCGTGAATATCGACGCCGGATTCAAAGGTGGGTATCTTGCGAGTTTGATCGCTCGCCAATCAAGACAAGAGGGACTCGATGTCTGATTTACTTTCGTTACAACTTGTGAACACGGTTCCATCCGCTCCGATTCGAAAGGATGACGCTCACAAGGGCGATTGTGGTCGGGCGCTGATCATCGCAGGCAGTCGAGGGATGAGCGGTGCGGCATGTCTTTCCGGTACGGCGGCATTGCGAGGTGGCGCTGGCCTGGTCTCGGTTGCGGTCCCTGACGGAATCCTCGAGATCGTGGCCTCGTACGAACCATCGTATCTCACGATCGGTTTGCCCGACGATGAACATGGCCGACTGACAAATGCAGCGGCATTGCCATTGAAAGAAGTGATCGAACGGCAAACGTCCGTAGCGGTTGGTCCGGGACTTGGGCAATCTGCCGGACTGCTGGATCTGGTGACAAATCTTTACAACACGATACCCCACTCAAGTGTCTTTGATGCCGATGCGTTGAATCAGTTGGCCAAACGCCCCTATTTCCTCAAGCGATCCGCTGACGCCCCTGCTCGAATTCTCACTCCACATGTCGGCGAATTCGCTCGCCTGACGGGATTAGAGATTGAAACGATTCAAGAAAATCGCCAGCAGCACGCGGCAGAATTCGCGAAGAAGCACAATGTTGTCGTCGTGCTCAAGGGAAAAAACAGCGTTATCACCGACGGAACCCGAGTCGCGATCAACTCGACTGGTAACAGCGGCATGGCCACCGGTGGAACCGGCGACGTTTTGACGGGTGTTCTCGTCGCTTTGTTAGCGCAAGGAATGCCAGCGTTCGAAGCGGCCCAACTGGGGGTTCACCTGCACGGTCTGGCAGGAGACCTCGCCGCCGAGGAACGTTCCAAGCCGGGAATGATCGCGTCAGACCTGCTGCACTTTCTCGGCCGAGCCTGGTGCGAACTAGGGCACTGAGGTTCGTTTTACTTTCTCTTTGGTTGGTTCTCGCGTTTTGATCAACGATTGTTTATCTATAGTGTCGCTGCGGGCGTTGATTTGAGAAGCGGGCTAAACCACGGGACACAACGGATTGATGATTCGGCTTCTAAATAATGTTGGTCGAAAAATTCGAGCCGGGCGGCGTCTCGGCTTGCCTCAGCTCGTGTTTTTGTCCATCCTGGAATTTTTTTTATTCGCCGCACCAATGGGCCTGTCTGCCGACAATGGCACCAACCTGTTTGAGACGAACATCCGTCCGTTGCTGGTTGAGCATTGCCAAAAATGTCATGGGTCGGTCAAACAAGAAGCAGGGCTGCGGTTGGATTCTCGGGCCGCGCTGCTGACCGGTGGCGACCATGGGCCGGCGATCGTTCCAGGCAAACCTGACAAAAGCCTGTTAATAAACGTCGTTCGTCACGTGGGGGATGTAAAGATGCCCCCAAATGAAAAACTCAAGGACAAGCAGATTCAGGATCTTGAGCAATGGATTTTGCTGGGTGCTCCTTGGCCAGCATCATTGACGGAGACGAGCGACAAACTTGCAGAAACTCAGCGTCGACATTGGGCGTTTCAGCCAGTTCGTGACCCGGCATTGCCAGAGGTGAAAGATGGCAAATGGGAAAGAACTCCGGTCGATCGATTTATTCTTACCAAACTCGAAGAAGCCGGGCTTTCTCCCTCGCCTGTTGCGGATCGGCGAACCCTTATTCGCCGCGTGACGCTTGATTTGACAGGGTTGCCGCCCACGTTCGAACAAGTCGAAACGTTCGTGAATGATCCGTCCGCGAACGCCTATGAAAAGCTGGTCGAACGATTGCTTGATTCGCCGCGGTACGGTGAACAGTGGGCCCGGCACTGGCTGGATGTCGCTCGTTATGCAGATACCAAAGGCTACGTCTACGGTCGGGAGGAACGGTTCTGGGTCCATGCCCCTGCTTACCGAGACTGGGTCGTCAACGCCTTCAACGGCGATCTTCCGTATAACCAGTTTCTGCTGCTACAGATTGCTGCCGACCAGGCAGCCGCTCAGGATCGTGGTGCTCAAGCAGCGATGGGATTTCTCACGCTGGGGCGTCGCTTCCTGGGGGTGACTCACGACATCATTGATGATCGAATCGATGTGGTCACGCGAGGAACAATGGGATTAACCGTCGCCTGTGCCCGCTGTCACGATCATAAATACGATCCCATTCCGACGGCGGATTATTATTCCTTATACGGCGTGTTTCTGAATTCGACGGAACGAATGCAGGCCATCGCCGATCCATCAAACCGCGACGATGCCTATGCCGCCTTTGAAAAGGAATTGTCACAACGGCAGCAGAAACTGAAAGAGACCACTTTAACCAAGCGGAACGAAGCGGCTGATCGTGTGCGACAACGAATTACGGACTACCTTGTCGCTCAAACGGAACTCTCGAAATATCCCGAAGAGGGCTTTGATCAGGTGCTGGCGACGACAGACCTGATCCCGACGTTCGTTCGCCGCTGGGAAGCCTGGCTCGAATCCCGTGCCGGAATCGAAGACTCCATTTTCGGACCCTGGCGGCGATTTACGCAATTGAAGGCAGACGAGTTTCCTGAAAAGTCCGCTGAGATTGTCCGATATTTTTCAGACGGCTTGTCGGCCGCGAACCCTCGCGTCCGATCCGCGTTGGGACAACCTCCCAAGTCAATGCGAGAAGTGGCAGAACGATATGGTAAGCTATTGCAGGACGTTGATCGAGAATGGAAAGATGCCTGCGATGTCGCAAATAAAGCAGGCGGTCCGCCGCCTGAGAAATTACCTTCGGAAGACTCAGAAGCCTTACGGCAAATTCTGTATGGCCCAGCTTCGCCTTGTCTTGTTCCTGACGAAGCGATTGTTTCGACGGAATTATATTTCGACAGTGGTTCGGTCACCGAACTTTGGAAACTGCAGGGTGAGGTTGATCGGTGGTTGATTCAATCCCCGCTGGCTCCGGCTCATGCGGTGTCGCTCGTTGATCGAGCATTGATTCGCTCCTCCCGTGTCTTCCGGCGAGGGAATCCAGTGAATCGTGGCCCGGAAGTGACTCGGCATTTTCTTTCCGTTCTTGCGGGACCAGAACCCACTCCATTCACGACTGGAAGCGGTCGAATGGAATTGGCAAACGCAATTATCGAACCTGCCAATCCTCTGACCGCCCGAGTCTGGGTCAATCGAGTCTGGCAACATCACTTTGGAGCCGGACTGGTAAGAACGCCAAGTGACTTTGGAATCCGAGCGGAACCGCCCAGCCACCCGGAATTGCTCGACTGGCTGGCAGGTCGATTCGTGGTGGATGGGTGGAGCACAAAACAACTTCACCGATTGATACTGCTTTCCAGCACCTATCAACAGAGTTCCGACGGATCTCTTCAAACGGATCGCGACCTGATACCGGCCGACGCGCTTCCTCGTGAAATCGCATCAACGGCGTCTGTGCGATCAACATTGGCCGCACAGATCGATCCCGAGAATCGGTTGCTCTCTCGTATGAATGTCAGGCGACTTTCGTTCGAAGAGTTTCGAGATAGCCTGCTGGCAATTTCTGGCCGTCTGGACACGCAGATGGGCGGTCGAGCCGCTGATCTGTTCGCAGGCAATGGAACCGTGAATCGGCGACGGACGCTTTATGGATTGGTCGATCGTCAATTTCTGGCAACAACATTGCGCATCTTTGATTTCCCCAATCCCGATTTGCACATTCCCGTCCGCAGCGAAACCACCGTTCCGCAGCAGGCCCTGTTCGCGTTGAATCACCCTTTTGTGGCTCAGCAGGCACAAGCACTTGTCGAACGGATCAACAGCGAGGCAACCAACGAGCCGCCTGAGCAAAAACTTCGGCAACTTTATCGGACCGTCTTTCAGCGCGAGCCGACCGCTCAACAGCTAGACGTTGCACAAAAGTTTCTCGACGCCGAGACCGCAGAACCGACACCAGGCCCTACGAGAGAGTCGCTTGCTTGGCAATATGGTTACGGGGAATTGGATGAGACGGCCAAACAACTGAAAACGTTTCAGGCGTTGCCTCACTTTTCCGGTACGGCCTGGCAGGGGGGGACTCAATTCCCTGACGCCACACTTGGCTGGGTCCAATTGACGGCTCAGGGAGGTCACCCGGGAAATGACATCAAACACTGTTCAATTCGCCGTTGGGTGGCACCGCATGATGGTCGTTTTTCGATTTCATCGACTGCAATCCATGAAGTCGCCGCAGGGAACGGAATCCGCTGCTGGATCTTTTCCAGCACTGAAGGGATGCTGATGTCGCAGGTACTTCATAACCAGCGTCAGACGATGAACGTCGAAAGTGTAGCTTTGAAAAAAGGAGACACACTCGATTTCGTCGTCGATATCAATGGAGATCTGAATAGCGATCAATACCTTTGGGCACCTGAAATTGTCGACGTGTCAAACGGGGAAAAATCGGGTGCCTCAAATGTATTGTCGTGGAAGTCCGAACGGGATTTCGCGGGTTCGACGCCGAAACTTCTCAGCGGATGGGAACAACTTGCTCAGGTGTTGTTGATCGCCAACGAACTAATGTTTGTAGACTGAACCAACATGAAGCATCAATTACACGTGCCGCTGACTCGACGATCCCTGCTGGAACGATCAGGTATGGGTCTGGGTGCGCTCGCGTTGGCTGGTCTGTTCGAAGATCAAAAAGCTCGCGACGCCCGAGGAGCCACGGAACTCACGGAAGGGGGCGTCGCGGCGAAATCGCCTCATTTTCCTGGGCGAATCAAACGAGTCATCCATTTCTTTCTGAATGGCGGACCATCGCATGTCGACACCTTCGACCCGAAACCCGCGTTGGAGAAATTTGCTGGCCAGCCCGCTCCTGTCAATCTGACGACCGAGCGAAAAACCGGTGCTGCATTCCCGTCACCCTTCTCTTTCCAGAAATACGGTCAAAGCGGCCTGGAAATCAGCGAACTCTTTGCGAAGACGGCGGCCCATGCAGATGACATCGCCGTTATTCGTTCGATGTACGCACATGTCCCCAACCACGAACCCTCGTTGATGCTGATGAATTGCGGTGATTCGGTTCAGGCTCGCCCCAGTGTTGGAGCCTGGGTGTTGTATGGACTCGGTTCCGAAAATCGAAATCTGCCCGGTTTCGTGGCAATGTGCCCCAACGGCCTGCCGATCAAGGATTCGGAAAACTGGCAATCTGGCTTCCTGCCAGGGATCTATCAGGGAACCTATGTTGATCCGCAGCATCAGCAGATCGACAAACTGATCGAGAACATCCGCAGTCCGCACGCTTCATCGACAATGCAGCGACGGCAATTGGACCTGTTGAAAGCCTTGAATACAGAACATCGCGAATCACGAGTCGACACACGTCTGGAATCGCGGATTCAATCGTTCGAACTGGCATTCCGCATGCAAACCGAAGCTGCCGATGCGTTCGATGTTTCAGACGAACCCAAACATATTCAAGAGCTTTACGGCCCGGGTGTGCATGCTCGTCAGACATTGATTGCTCGGCGACTGTTGGAACGGGGAGTCCGTTACGTCCAGTTATGGCATGGGGCCGGCCAGCCGTGGGACAATCATGCTCAGATCGAAAAGAACCATCGTCAACTGGCGGGTCAGATCGATCAACCAATTGCCGCGCTGATGACTGATTTGAAGCAGCGAGGAATGTTTGAAGGGACACTGATCGTTTGCGGTGGTGAGTTCGGACGGACGCCAACCGTCGAACTCGGCGGCGACGGCAAATCACAGCTTGGTCGCGACCATAACCACTATGGATTCAGTGTCTGGCTGGCAGGGGGCGGTATCCGAGGGGGCACGGCGTACGGAGCAACCGACGATTTCGGCTTCAAAGCGGTTGAGAAACCAACCAGTGTTCACGACCTACACGCCACGATGCTGCACTTACTCGGCTTTGACCATGAACGCCTGACTTACCGATATGCCGGACGAGACTTCCGCCTGACCGATGTGCATGGCCAGATCGTTCACGACATTCTTGCCTAACCTGGAAACGTTTTCAGAAAGTTTTTTGATATGTCTCGCGTTGTTGCCCGTCCGAACCAGCTTGATCTCGATTCCCCAGGTCGCCGTGATTATTGGCTGGCTCTGGAGCACGACAGTATCTGGGGCGACCACTTGATTCCGCTGACGGTCTTCGTCGGTCCGAACGCAAAACCGAATGAAGGTCTGGTTTCGTTCGGCTCAAATCACGGGAACGAATACGAGGGACCAGTCGTCCTGAAACACCTCATTCGTGAAATCGATTTAAACGATGTCGTAGGGCGAATCATTCTCATCCCCGTGCTCAATCCTTCGGCGTTTCGGGCGGGAACTCGTGAAAGCAGTCCTGATGATCGGGTCAATCTGAATCGTGCGTTCGTTGAAGGAGCCGGTGTTCAGCCGGCATTATCTGGAATCACTCATCGGATCGCAGCGTTCGTCCGGCAATACATCTGGCCGCGAGTCCACGTCGTGATCGACTTGCACTCCGGCGGCAACGTGGCTCGGTTTTCGATCTGTGCCAATTACCATCCCGTCGAAGACCCCGTTCTGGCGAAAAAGATCGAAGAGACCGCTCGTTGGTTCGGAACTCCCAGCCTGATGGTGTACCAGAACGTCACGCCAGGATTATTGCCGAGCGAAGCCGAGCGACTCGGTAAAATCACCGTCGGTACAGAACTGGGATGGGGCTGTGCCGTGAATCCCGAAGGGGTTCGATACGGTCGACACGGCGTTCTGGCGGCAGCGATTCACAACGGACAATTAAAGGGCCAGATCGAACCGATCGCATACCACAAGGCGGGAACGCAGCGCAAACTGGAAATGGTTGACCGAGCCTGTTTTACGGTCGCACCATTCGACGGACACTACGAAGCAGTGCTGGAATGCGGAACCAGGGTCAAGGCCGGTGACACTGTCGGCTACCTGCACGACTTTGATCATATCGATATGGCACCGTGGCCTGTCGTCGCAGGCGTTGACGGAGTTGTCCTGGCCCAAGCGTGGGTCTCACCAATCCCACGCGGCCAACACATCGTCGTGGTCGGCAGGGAAATTCCCTAAGCTGAACGCTGCGGACAATCACTTCAATGGTCTATTGCTTCAATTCTGATGGTCGCTTCTCATCGGAATCTGAAGTAACCGCCGCTCGACGGTCGTTCGTCAGTGCTAAAAAACACGAATAATCCAGCCGGGAGTTTTGATTTGAGTCGTAATGATCTGTGGCCACAGATATCGCATTTCGCGGGGCATTGTGAGCATTTCCGTTAACCAGAATAGGTGCGTTGATCCCACGTTTCCGGTATCTTGATCAACCGGTTTGTCTTGCGACGAGGATTCAAAAAGACAAGGATTGCCAATAACACTGGATGAAACATCATGCCGATTGGTATTCGCCCCATCAACGACTTCGCGTTCAAAAAGATTTTCGGTAGCCCGGAAAACAAATTGGCACTGATCAGCTTGCTCAATGCCATCCTTAAATTGCCCAAACCGATTATCGATGTGACGATCGAAAATCCGTATAACCTACAGGATTTTAAGGACGACAAACTTACGATTCTGGATATTAAGGCGGTCGATCAATCGGGAGCGATCTACGATATCGAAATGCAACTGACGGTTTTTAGCGGGTTGATCCAGCGGATTGTATTTTACGGTTGCGAGATCTATGCCGGACAACTCAAGGCCGGTGACGACTATGTAGAACTGAAACCCGCGTTTTCGATTTGTCTGCTTGATGGCGTTCTGTGGAGCGATTCGCAAAAAGTACACCACTCTTTCCAGTTCGCGGACCGGGAATCAGGCCGAATCCTGAATGACACTTTAGAAATTCACACGATTGAGTTGGGGCGGTATAATCTCAGCGAGCAGGATCTGGAGACAGCAAGTCTGCTGGATATCTGGTTGTACTGGTTGCTACATGCCCACGAGTATGAACCGGGGGAACTGTTGAAGCTGTTTCCCCAAGCGGCCATCCAGCAGGCAACACAGACCATTACCCATATTGCAGAAATCACCGAGGATAAAGCCATGTATGATGCGAGAGAAAAGGCAATCCGCGACCAGCAATGGGCCATTGAGGCATCACGCAAGGAAGGGAAGATCGAAGGGAAGATCGAAGGAAAGATCGAAGGAAAGATCGAAGGAAAAATTGAAGGGAAGATCGAAGGGAAGATTGAAATCATCCGCATGCTGCAGGAGATATTGAATGAACCTGTGAGTATCGATCCGGATTTCGAAGGGAAAACTTTGGAACAACTCCAGAACCAGATTGCGGACCTTCAAGAACGGGTTCGCAACCGTCGCATGCCGTAGCGATTGACGATTGGGCGGATCGCCTGAGCGATTTGACAGTAAAGGCGATTAAAACGTCGTAGATTATTCGGTACTTCGTGAAGTTCGTTTTAGTCAGACCAGATCACATGGCGTTGAATCTAAAGTGATAACGATTACAGACACCAGTTGCATTTGAAGAGCGATCACAATCATGTTTCAACGCTCGGTAACAAAATGGGTTTTGTTGGTTGCCTGCTTCGCGACATTCGCAGCGAGCGATGTCGCTTTCGCTCAATATTATACGTGGCCTGGAGAACCCGGTTACGGGGGACTATACGGCGGATATAGCGGCTATCGAGGGTACGAGACCGGATATCCGGCCAACGCTTATGGTTCCCGTCGTACGTACGGCTACGCCAATGCCAATGAATACAGTCCAGGACCCCGAGTCATTCGTGGCGGGATCTATTATTCGCAACCAGCTTATCCCCCGATCAGACAATCGTCCCCGTTTCTCAATCGACAACCAAACGATTCGACTCGTGTGTATAATGAAACGACTCCGAGCCGAATTTATCCCGACATTTCGCCAGTGCATTCCACTCCTGCGGTGACGGAATCAAGTCCCTCTGTCACCTATGACAACGGCGAAATACTCCTCTTCAGCCCACCGACGAACACGGTCGACGCCCAGTATTCGTTGAATGGCGTTTCCTACACCATGAAACCTGGTTCCGTGCAGAAATTTACCAATGACCGCATCTGGATCATCAATGTGAACCTCGGCAACGGCCAAAATACGAAATACACACTGTCAACCGGTCGCTACAAGTTCAAGCAGACCGAAATGGGTTTGGGTTTGTTTACGACTCAACAGTCGCCAGAAGCACCCGCCAAGGTCGCTGGGCCAGAAGCCTCGGCAACTCCGGCGAACGAACAGCCAGCGCCCGTTCCCATGCCCGTCGAGTAACGTTGTCCAAGTGGGCGACTTATTTAGGGAAGTCTCATTGTAACCCTACGGCGTCGCCTACCCACACACAGTATCGGCGGCATCTTGCCGCCGATAAGCATTTATAACGGTCGCACAATCCTCATCGTTCAAACACAAACCAAAGCCCGACCAACCCCAGGATGGCCAGCATCAGGGCCAATGTGACGCTCATCGGCCAATGCGTCAAAACGGGGTTTTCACCCCGTTGAAGCCTGCGTAGTGACCGCACGTGGGACAACGCGGCAAGAATCGTTGCCACGATGCCAAACACAATCAGCGTCGTTCCAAAACGGATAGCACCGTTATGTAACCGAATGCTCTCGGCACTCGGGGACTGCTTTTCGAGTGCCCGGAAAAATCCGACCATCCCAAATCCAAACCCGGCAATCGAAAGAGTCGTTCTGATCCAGGCAAGCGTCGTCCGATCCAAGGCCAGACTCGTTCGAAAGCCAGCAAGACTGACCGGGTCAGCCGCGCGTTGGACGTGCGGATCAATCGGTTTCGGTTCGATTTCACTCATGCCCCAAGTTCTCCGATTCGCTCTAGTTTATTTTCAGCGATTATAATTCGGGTTCTGTGCCACCGCATCGGACTTCTTCGTGGCTGAAACCTGACTTCCGTGCCGGATTTCAGAATTTCTGTCA
>CAILLA010000232.1 GCA_903834925.1 uncultured Schlesneria sp. | reverse complement strand
TTACGCTTCGCCATCCTTGGCTCCCTCGGTGACGTGTTTTGTTCACACTCACAACATCGCAGAGAGCCAGGGTTTCTAAAACATCATTTCCGAGTCGCGCGTTCCCCTAAAGTGCAGTTAAAGACCAAGTGCGTGAATCGTGTTATGAATGAGTCCATTAAATGACTCGCCGTTTGATCCGATTAGCTTGTATTCGATCGACATACACCACGTCGGCTGGATCTCGGGAAGTTCAATACTGACCGTTCGCTGATCGTCAGAAAGCTTGACTGAAGCGACCTTCAATTCCTTTTCATCATAATGATTCGAACCGTAGTTTGCGGAACGTTTTAATGACCAGGTGCGAACTACAAATCGATTCGGATCGAGGGATTTATTGGGATCAACCGGATCGCTGAATCGAATCTGCATTCCTTTCTTTCCTGCGTGCAAACCGATCGGCAGATGCGCAGGTTGACCTGTGGCTCGGATGCGGTAGAAGCCGCCGGGCTGAGTCGCATTTCCGGCCCAGGCGAACATGCCGCACGTATATAACTGGCCATCGACGGGATGAAACCGGCCCCGCATGATTCCGGTTGGAAAGATCGGTAACGGTAATTCGCACATCCCACCCTGAACCAGCTTCGATGGTCCGCCGCCCGTATCCGCGCCAGTTGGGCTGACTGTTTCAAACGGGACGACATACACCTTTCCATAACCATACGAGAGATTGAGCAACGAGCCATTGAGCGGTCCCCATTTCTTGCTGGTAACCCAAAGCAGTTCTGCGGGTGACCGATCGAAAGCGTTCGTAATCCAGCACAAAGGAGGCTGTGCCGCGCTGTCGGATGAGTCGGTCACATCGTGATAGCCGAACAGGTTTCCATAGAACGGAGGTGCTTCGCCAGGCTTGGCGGGAGTGACCCAGTTGATTCGGTTCTTGGGGTTCCAGTGCCCCTCCTGGTCTGTGACGATAAATGTTCCATCAGGATTTAGACAAACCCCATTCGCTGCACGAAACCCGTTGGCCACGATATCCGTTCGTGATCCGTCCGAGCGGACTTTCAACAAGGTTCCATGTTGGGGGACGACCGCGGGTAATGCGTGACGCGCCGATTTCGCGTAGTAGAAATTGCCCTGGGGATCGGTCTGCAAACCCATCGCGAATTCATGGAAATGTTCCGTCACCTGGTGATCGCTGTTAAAGCATTCGATGAAATCGGTTTCGCCGTCGCCGTTCAGATCTCGGAGGATCGCAATCTGATCACGGCAGGTGACGTAAATCTGGTCACCGACGATTTTTAGTCCCAGCGGCTGGAACAGCCCATTCGCAATTCGCCGCCAGGTCAATTGTCGCGGTGAATTCGACGCAATAGAACCAGCAACTGAGTCTGTCGACTTTGTTGCGTCACTGGCGTTCTGAGTAGGGTCATGTTTGCCCAGAATGCCACTCACCAACCAGACATCCCCATCCCACGAGCAAACCGCCATTCGGTCACCGTCAGGGTAGAAATCAAATCCCGTCAAGCGGAGTTGAGCGAACCAGGGATTGTTAACAGGTGTGGAAAAAACGTCGGCCGTAAAAGGACCGTTGTCAGGCCCAACCACGATTTCTGTTTTCAGTTCGTCTGGCCATCGCTGTGGACCACCATGAGTTAACGACGTGAGATCCAAAGGAGGTTGACTCACTAATGCCGTCAGGACCTCAGGCTCGACGAAATGGCGAAGCGGTGCCATAGAGAGCACAAACTTTAACGATTCGTTCCCTGCAGGCAGACTCAGCAGCAAACTTCCCCCATCGCCACGCAACCATTTTGCACCGCTAGGGGTCGGCGATAGCCCTGCCGCAATATGGACTTTCGTTTCATCGAACGGGGCTTCACCCGCGCCGGTCACGCGACCATCATGCTTATGTCGAGATTCGTCGCTTATGACGTCGTTGCCCACATCGTTCAAAGGCCACGATGCCACAAGGTATTCGTCTTTCAAATCTGCCGCAGCATTTTGAATCTGTGGTGGCGTCATAACCTTCTGATAAAATCTCACATTGCTCAATTGACCGACGAAAAATGTCGGGTCTGGAAAGTTGGGTGAGGTATAGCCAATTCGAATGGTCTGTTTGTCTGCTTTGGCCTGTGGTTTCAACGCCCCCTGCCCGTCAATCTTCCCGTCAACAAACAGAATTAGCTTACCGGACTTTTTTTCCCACGTCATGGCGACGTCGTGCCATTGATCGTCCGCCACGTTGGTCTTTGCCGCAACGGCTCCAACCCAGCCAATGTCAAACGTCAGTCGACCGCCTCGAACAAAAAGAGTCTTCCCATTCGCCGCCCAATTTCCTTCGGTCGGTGCCTGACAAAAAATACTCCCACCCGTTTTCGTCTTGATTCTTGCTGTGATCGTGTAGTCTCGGTCGGTCAGATCAAATTCGTCAGACTTATCGATATCGATTCGCGTCTTTCCGCTGAATGTTTGCGCCTGAGTGTTCCCTGTCGGAACCGGCCACGGATCGGGGATTAATACTGCGACGGTTCGCGGATCAGGTTGAGATGCTGTTCCGACACCGGCCTGCAGTAAGTTCGCAGCACGATTGGGGTGCGTCGCGACTTTGAGCAATAAGTTCTTTGGTCGAGGACCGATTTGAAAAGTCCGTGTGTAAACGGAAGTAGTGCGATCCAGCTTAAGATCCGACGCGCCCGTCTTTCCAGAACTTTCGGGGCGGTCAGGATTGGATTCAATCACACTGGCCACCCCTGGCATTTCCAGAATATTCGTACGACCGACCGAATACGACAGAATGACCTGATCGCCAAACTGATACAGGCCGCGATAGCGCCCCCAGTCGCGTGGCAGTGGACCGTAGTGGCGGTTGTCTCGACCGACGATCCTTGGATCGTCAAATGAGCCTGTGTCGGGGTTGGCCCAGGCAGGCCCAGTTGGATTGAAGATTTGTACCTGCCCTGAAATGCGAGGGTGGCTATTATGTCGACCGTCAAAATTGATGCCGTGCCAGTCGATGAAGTTTGACGTCTGTTGTGGCTCAGCACTCCACGCTGCTGCGAGGCGTAGTGTGTCGTGATCGAAGATCTGCCAGTGAGTCCCTCGTGAAACACCCCCCGGTCCTGAATCCAGACGAACTGCGATACCTTTCTGGGCGAAATTCGACCCGTCGCTACCAACCTCGTAGGTTGCTGTCAAAAACGGCCCGTAATTCATCGAAGACCAGGGTTCGACATTCGAAGGAGCCGGCCCGCGAGAACTTCCCTTCGGCAAAGAAGCAAGATAGTCAGCGTCGATTGTTGCGTACTGCGACGAGTTGTGAGGTTTGAGATACGTTTCGCGAACGTAATGGATCACATCGTATTTCTGCTGCGGGACCATCCAAGTTTGGGGTGCCATCAACCCGAAGCCGTGCGTCAGCGTGTGGTACATCCGATACGGATCGTGGCCGTTCTTAAACTTGCCCTGAGCGAACTTCAGAGATGTTGGCAATGAGCCCGGTTGGTCCTTTGTGCCGTGACAGTTAACGCACAGCCGTGAATAAATCGCCTCGCCCCGCTGGAAGGCCTTGTCATCCAGGTCGCGAAGCAGACTGGCATGATCGATGTCACGCTCGTATTCGGGTAAGACGAAAGCGACCAGCGATGCCGGTGGCTGCAATTGTTTCGCTGTCTCAGGCCCCCCTTCGGCAATCGCAATCAAATAAGCCATCAGATCGAGGAACTGCTGCCGATTTGCCAGGACATTGACTTGACCCGCAGGCATGATCGAAGTCTTACCGGTCACTCGTTCTTCAATTTGCGATTTGGCCAAAGTCACCGATTCGCCAATCCGTGCCACATCACGCAGCACGAGCGTGTCGTCATTCTCTTCGACAAACAGACCGGTCACAGCTCTGCCGTCAGTCAATTGTACGATGACCGGTTCGAATCCTTTTCGAATGACTTTGGATGGTTCGAGGATTGATTCGACCAGTGATGCGGCGAGTGATTCTCCATTGGTGGTTTTTTCGAAACGTGTCAGGTCTGGCCCCAATGCGGGGAGGCTGGAAGCCTGCCCCACGGTATGACACTTTGAGCAGGCGAGGAAGGGTTGATGAAAGACGATCGCCCCGCGTTTTGGGTCACCTTCGGTTCTCGCCGATTTTGCGAGAGAAGCTGGGCCTTCTGCAACCAATTGATCCTGTAATGTTTTTCCCTGTGCCCAGGCTGTGCCAACAAGACCATGTAGCAACAGGCAGAAACAATAAACTCGACACATCAAGGAAGTTTTCATTGAATCGTTCTTCGTTTCCGGAGCAAAACACTGACAAGCAAGCTTCCACTGCCCGCCAGTGAATTGCCAATCACATCGAGAAATCATGTCATTCGAGCATGGATTAGTGCCACATTCCGACTCTTGTCGGTCGCACAGTTTCAATCGATTGTGCAATGCAATATTGGTTCTGACAAGCGGCAATGAAACAACTTTTTGATCGACTCGATCTCATTTTCACACTCCGGCCGGATTGTGAAATGAAAACTGATATCCTTTGCTCAAGTGCAAATGAATTGAATCTGTGTACCCTTCGTAACACGATGAGGGTCCGGTGTTTCCACGCGTCGAGTACGGCAATACGATACACGACAATATGTGATCAAGACCGGTCGATTGGATCGACCTTGGTTTTAGCGACGAGTTGCGGAGGTCAAAATGTCACCTGCACCGGCTCGGAATCGCCTCGGCCCAGCAGAAGCTGGGCGATGGTTGACACGAGAGGAATTTGCGGCGGCACAGTTTCAAGAACCCTACATCTACGAACGGGTCATGGGGAGGCTGTTGGTCATGAGTCCCGCAGAACCAGAGCATCGATTCGTATCAAGGCCCTTCCGTCGACAACCTAGCGGCGATTGGGATCGTCACCCTGATCTTGTGGACAATGTCGATATCGAAGGCTGGGTCGCGACAAGCGAAGACAACGACCGATTGCCCGACATCTGCATCTAAAAGTCAGAAATCTGTTCACCGCCATTGCGGGTGATCAACGCCTGATAATTTTTTGGGTTGATATTATTCGAAACAAACCGTACGGAACCGTCCGCCAGGAGTACATGAGTACCTCCGATGTGCTTACTGCTTGCCCCGTTCGGATCGCCGACTCCTTGAACCGTTGCGGCATCGATGTCCTGCGGCTTCATCCAGGGAATATTGAGTTCACAGGCCTCAACCACCATCACCGTATTGGAAGTCCCGTCGGTGATTTCACGAAGTGACACGCATTTCCCATCTCCTAGCACGGTATTGCTACCAGTAATCGTGGCGTAGGCGGTACTGGTGCTGCCAGGTGTTGAATGTGAAGGGCAACCGTAGACAAGTGGCATGGGATTGAGCAATCTTGAATTCAACGGGCTGTCCCATGTAGAGTGCAAGACGCACTTTGCGCGTCTTTTGAATGCGAGTACATTTTGTGATCGGATGTGTTTTCATTTAATGGACTTAGCTCAAAGGGGGCCAAGGATGGCATTCTCGAAGAGGTCTGTGGATCCAGTTGTTCAGGCTCG
>CAILLA010000231.1 GCA_903834925.1 uncultured Schlesneria sp. | reverse complement strand
TCATCGCTCCGCGTGATGAGCATCGTTCGAGAACCAGGCGAATACAAATTCAGCATGTTTTTCAATTCAGGAATTCAAACACAGAATTTGTTCCGAGGCTGACGCAACGATTGAATCGGTTCCGACGAATGCTCATCACGCGGAGCGATGATGGCTACTTTGGAAGAAATCCTGGAATTTGACTCAATGATTCACGTTTCAAACTCGAAGGGCGACGTTTTTTAATGATGAGGAAGCCGAAGTGCTCCTCACAGGACGCGAGTTGGCCTTTTGGGAACTCGGTGCTGCCAGAAAAGGCGATCCTGGGTCAGGAACCCCATCCTGAGGGCACAGCTGAGACAGTAACGTTCATGCTGACGTGTGACGTAGATCTCGCCGTTCAAGATCAGGTGGAACCAGTCCTGACCCGGCTGTTTGGCGTAACAGTAGATTCGGTCCGAGTCTCGCTTGATCTCGACTCCCCAGTCCTGATTGTCCGGGACGTACAAACGCGAATCCACAACCTGTCCATTGTCGAGTGCGACAGGTCGGTTTGAAATACCCTGCGAGTTTTCAATCGGCGCAGGATCTCCGACAGGTTTTGGGCTTAAGTCGCTTGGGATATTGCCAGCGTCGTCGTTCATTTCATTACTCGACACCTAGTTTCGGTCAACTCTTAATCGGGAAGCAGTTTTCCCTTGGTTTCCGGGGCCAGCCAAATCAGTGCCATGCCGAGTACATACACTCCACAAACGACGCTGCAGGCGATCGGATATCCCCCTTTGACACCTGCAAATGTTTCGTAGTGGTCGACAAGTTTAAGTAGCGAACCAATTTGAAGCGTACCAATCGCGGCGATAATTCGACCGAAGTTGAAGCTGAATCCCTGGCCTGTGGCCCGAACGTTGGTGGCAAACAATTCGGGTAAATATAGAGGTAGCCAGCCATAGAATGAGGCGGTGCAGGTTCCGAGAATGAATGACGCGATCAAGAATTCTTCGTCAAACTTTGAGTGAAATTGATAAAACCAGATTACGGACGCAATCGACAGTAGACACAAGGTACAGTAGGCAGGTCGTCGACCGACCCAGTCTCCCAGCATCGCGGCGAGAATTGTCCCGACGATGGCACCAACCGCCGTAAACATCTGGGTGTATTCGCGTGGGTTTTTGAAAATTGCTGCTTTAAACCACATTTGGAAGGCTTTCGTGCCGCTCGCCGGGTTTTTTAACTCGGATGTGGGTTCGTCCGTCTGTTTGATGTTCTGCGTCAATTGTCCGGCCCAGGACATGGACCATTGCGTCGACCCCCAAGTGCCGATCAAAGCCACCGCGCTGAGACACGCCCCAAGCAACATCCGACGAATTGTTCGTCCCGTCTCATTCTGTGCGGCGGTGGAATTGCTGAATGTCCGTTGCAGGAACCTGAGTGCCGGGAAAATGTAGCCAATCGTGGCAATCACAAGTCCAACCAGGGTTCCAATCAGGCGGGGCGTCACACCGATTCGGTCGTCGGCCCAGACCCAGACGATAATTCCCGGCCCAATCGCACCGATGAGAACTCCGAATAAGTCGGATGTCACCCAATTGGAAGTGGTCCCGCGACCTTTCTCGCGTTCCCACTTTGCCGATTCCGGGACGAACATTCGGAAAAAGAACGTCAGTGCCGCTGGCAACGTTCCTAACATCATCATCAGTCGCCAGCCCTTATTCGCGACCAGCATTTTGACGGTCGATTCCGGCAAACCGAGGCCGCTGAGCGATTGTTCACACTGAGTCAGCATCGCCGTCAGTCCAATTCCAATAATACCGACCAACAAATATCCGGCGTTGGCGGCGGCACCGATCAGACCTGCCATGAGTGCCCGAGACCGATTGGGCCAGACTTCCATCACGAGTGCCACCCCCAGTGACCATTCGCCACCCATTCCAAGCGCGGCGATGAAGCGAAGGATGCCCAATTGCAGCGGTGTTTGTGCGAAACCGCAAAGTCCCGTAAAGAGTGCATACGTTAATACGCTAAGGCTCATGGCTCGGACTCGGCCAATACGATCCCCTAGCCAGCCGAAAACGACCCCGCCCGTCGCTGCTCCGACGAGAAAAACGGAGATGACAATACTGAAATAAAATCCGATTCGTTGTTCACTTTCAGGAGTGGACGGGCCGGAAATTCCCAGCAGGTCTTGAATCGCAGCGCGACCCACCATCGAAAAGACGCCCATTTCCGCGCCGTCAAACATCCAGCCTAACAGGGCGGCAACAAGGGCCATCCATTGACCAAAACCGGTTCCGACCAGGGCCGGTGTTCCGTTTGCGGTGGCTTCTGCTGTAACAGGCGAGGGCTGAGAGTCGAGTGGCTGGTTCAAAGGATGGGTCTCTCAACAGAGATTTTGGGTTAGCGTCATACTCAGATTGTGAGCTGACTTACCACGAAAGGCAATTGCACGCGACTTTCTCCTTGACCGTCCACTTTAGCCAAACCTATGATCTTTGTGACAAGAACACGTCGTTTGAGGGGTTCATATCGTTTTGAAACGGTTGTAACGATTTTCGCGAATTCCGAACGGACCTTGCGGGTCAGATTTGGCGATGTGGCGGGGGACTCAAAGGGGTTCGTGCGCCACGGAATGTGGATATAATCGATGGAATCGCGTTCACGATAACTTGAGAGAATCTGCTGTCGTCTTCGTTGAGTTTGGGTCGATAACAGAAAGCAGTCTGTAGCGACCTCGTTTCTTGCGATTTTTGTGAATAAGATTGCCGACTTTCTTGAGATTCGGATTGTGGTGCAATAGACGGCCTCGGGCCGTATGTCATACGGGACTGCCAAACAAAAAACTGAGATTGAATTTCGCGACAAGGATCAGATTATGCATACTTCCGGCAAAGTCCTGGCATTTCTCGTGGTCCTGATGGCGATCACCGCTTCCGTACTGACCGCAAAGCTGGTGCAAGTGAGGAACAGCTGGACCGCGAAGTCGGTCGCATCAAAAAACAAATACATCGACCTTTCGCCGAAGATTGTCGCTTTGCAGTCTCAGATCGATTCGCTCAATAGCGAACTTTTTCGATCACGCGAGCTTTGGGGATTTCTTCCCGTCACTACTGAAACGGCTGTGATGAATCCGGCTGATGGAACGGTTCGGGTTGGCTTTGGGTCGGACGCTGGTCTGCGGGATAAGCTTTTGATGCATGGATTTGAGATTGATGCCAATGGGGCTTCGATTTACCGAGGTTCCTTCATGCCGGTCGAGATCCAGAATGTTGGTGCCACACTGAAGCCAAATTGGCGGGCGACGCCAGAAGAGGTTCGAACCTGGGCGCCTGGCAATTGGCGATGGCGTAATCTTGTCCCACCCAGCTATGTCGACAACTTCGATAAGCAATTGACGGCAATTTTGAAACTCGAGGAAACACTGGCAGACCGAGTTCGTACTTTGAATGGCCAGGTAAAATTGCTGGCAGAGGCCAATGCAAAGCTGAAACTGCGAGAGGCGGAACTTGTGGGTGGAGACGAATTGCCTAAAACCCAGTCTGTGGAACGGGAATTCCGAGACGGTTTGGTCGCCGCCAACGCGGCAGCGGAAGAGGATCGAAACCAGACGCTTTTGACGATTGACAAACTTCGTCGCGAAGTCAGAAGTGTTCAGGCCGACATCGAGCAGATGTTGAGTGAGAACATTGAATTGACGTCCAAATTGCCTCAACCCGGCACGAACAAACCCGTTGTCGGTCAAAAGAACGAGTCGTCGGTGAAGAAATGACGGGATCTGGTTATACTTCCGGGGCAACGACAGTTGGGTTCTTCGGTGGTCAACGGACGATTTGAGGTCAACACGGACGATGGGTTCAACCAACCGCGACTATATGCGCGATGATGATGGAACGGGTGTGGCATCCTGGGGCCATGATGTTCCGACGACAAAATGGCTGATCATCGTGACGGTCGGTTTGTTTTTTCTACAGACGATTTTCACTTTCGGCGAACATATTTCGTATGTCGAAGAGTGGTTGAAACTCGATGTTGGTAAAGTTTTACACGGACAAATCTGGCGGTTAGTGACATTTGTTTTCTGTCACTTCCGGGATGCACCGTTCAATCTCGTATTCAATATGGTCGCCGTCTGGTATCTAGGGTCCAGCCTCGAACGGATGTATGGTTCGCGTGAGCTGTTGTGGTTCTACCTGGCTTCGGCACTCGTTTGTGGGGTGATCTTCACCTGCTTTGGACTGAAGTTGTTTTTGCCCATGCCGTTAATGGGTGCGAATCCCTGCGTCATCGCGTTATTGGCGCTTTTTGCCACTCATTTTCCACGGCAGGAGATTCTGTTCTTTGGGCTGATCCCGATGCAGATTCGGGTCTTATTGGCGATCTACATCGTTGTAGACGTTTACCGGATCATGCAAGCATTTTCCGGCCAGGGGACATGGGCCAGCGTTGCCTACATGTCAGAACTTTGGGGAGCTGCGTTCGGCTATCTCTACCGGCAACAGCGATGGCACCTTTCGTCAATCGGTGATTTCTTCGATTTCAGCCGGCTACGTCGAACCATCCGGCGAGCCAGCACGGCGAGGAATTTGAAAGTCTTTCAGCCTGAAGTGACGTCAAACCTTGATGAACAAGTCGATGCGATTCTCGCCAAGATCCACGAACACGGCTCAGAAAGCCTGACCGACCGCGAACGGTCGATACTGCAGCGTGCCAGCGATCGAGCGAAGAATCGACTTTAGACTCCGCTATCCGCTATTGGTAAACGGACGTTTGATGACTGAAGTCACCCGCCTTATCGAAGCAGCTCAAAAAGGGAATCCGCAGGCCGCCGCCGATTTGCTGCCGCTCGTCTACGAAGAATTGCGTAAACTCGCGGCGGCCCGGATGGCTGGCGAATCTCCCGATCATACCCTCAACGGAACGGCACTCGTACACGAGGCTTATCTGCGGCTGGTTGGCGATCACCACTTCGTCGACCGCAACCATTTCTTTCGTGTCGCTGCCGAGGCGATGAGGCGGATCTTGATCGATCACGCCCGTCAGAAGCATCGCCCGGTACATGGCGGGGATCGTGAACGCATCCCACTTTCT
Source organism: uncultured Schlesneria sp. (assembly GCA_903834925.1). Classification (GTDB taxonomy): domain Bacteria; phylum Planctomycetota; class Planctomycetia; order Planctomycetales; family Planctomycetaceae; genus Schlesneria. The sequence goes on along the minus strand of CAILLA010000231.1, from coordinate 50,335 downwards.
ACAGCGGAAGAAGTGGTTGCGGCCCCTTTGGCCGAGCTCCTTGCGCTGAACGAAGTCCTCGACGACTTCGCAGCCCGAGATCCGCTCAAAGCGGAACTGGTCAAACTCCGCTATTTTTGTGGCTTTTCCGAGGAAGAAGCGGCGACCGCCCTGGGGATCTCGCGAGCCACGGCAAGTCGGTACTGGACCTTCGCCCGCGCCTGGCTGATCAATGCCCTGGACGAAAAGATGAAATAATTTCGAAAAAAAGTGAGGCGCCCAAAAGATAAAAAACGCTTTTCTCTATGATGAGACTGCCAGAACGTGCGAGAAGCTAAACATGACCGACTCCGTGGACCGCTGCGAATCGATCTTCGCTATCGCGGCCGTTTTGACGACGGCCCGGGAGCGGGCGGAGTACCTGGAGCAAGCCTGCGGTAACGATTCCGACCTGCGCGGTCAGATTGAGGTCTTGCTGCTTGCGCACGAGCGAGAGGGGCACCTGCTCGATCACCCCGTGAAGAGTCCTCCCCCCCAGCCGTCAGTGACTCAAGTACCGTGCCTGTTACCGAGCGCCACCATTGCCGGTCGATACTTACTGGTCGAACAGATCGGCGAAGGGGGCATGGGAACAGTCTGGGTCGCCGAACAGATGCAGCCGGTGAAGCGCCGGGTCGCACTCAAACTGATCAAGCCGGGGATGGATTCGAAGTCCGTTATGGCCCGCTTCGAGGCTGAACGGCAGGCGCTGGCGGTGATGGATCACCCACATATCGCCAAGGTCTTCGACGGAGGTCTCACCGAAACCGGCCGGCCCTACTTCGTCATGGAATACGTGAACGGAGTCCCCATCACCGAACATTGTCTAGCAACTTCTGCGAGCATGGCCGAGCGGCTGCAACTGTTCGTACAAGTCTGCTCGGCAGTCCAGCATGCGCATCAGAAGGGGATCATCCACCGCGATCTGAAGCCCTCAAACATTCTGGTCGCCCCATTCGGCAACAACACGATCCCCAAAGTGATCGACTTTGGCCTGGCGAAGGCAATTAATCAGTCGCTGACAGACGAGACCATACACACGGCCCCCGAGACGGTGCTGGGAACGCCTTCGTACATGTCCCCCGAGCAGGCGCAGCGCCACAATCACGACGTCGATACTCGCTCTGACATCTATTCCCTGGGAGTGGTGCTTTACGAGCTTCTGACCGGCACGACACCGCTGGAAAAGGCGAGACTGAAGCAGGCGTCCTGGGACGAAATCAAACGGCTGATCCGTGAGGAAGATCCGCCCCAACCCAGTACCCGGCTGAGTTCGACGAATGCACCACTTTCATCGACGGTTCGGCAGATCGACCGGGCGCGGTTGACGAAGCTGGTGCGAGGCGAACTCGACTGGATCGTGATGAAAGCCTTGGACAAAGACCGTACCCGCCGCTACCAGACCGCCAACGACTTCGCGATTGACATTCAGCATTACCTCAGCGGTGAGCCAGTGCTGGCTGCCCCCCCGAGCACACTTTATCAAGTCAGCAAATTCGGGCAGAAGCACAAGGCTGGATTGACCGTGGCTGCGACGATTGCTCTGGGCCTGGTGGCGGGTGTTGCGATCAGTACCTGGCAAGCGGTGCGGGCCACCAAAGCCGAAGTCGCTGCGCAGGGCGCTATGCACCTCGCCATGAAGGCCGAGCGGCTGGCGGACTCGCGCGCCGAAGGCGAGCGCCAAGCGAAACTGGAGGCAGAAGCGAAACGACTGGAAGCCGAAGCGCAGCGGAAACAAGCCGAAGCAGAAAGGGAGATCGCCACGGCCGTCAAGAGTTTCTTGCAGAACAAATTGCTGGTGCAGGCTGACTCGACGATGCAAGCCAACTCCCTTTTGCAGGCGGGCAGGACTTCATCCGAAGCGAAGCTGAACCCAACCATCCGCGACCTGCTTGACCGCGCCGCGAAACAACTTGCGCCCGACGTGATCGAGCAGAGCTTCCCCAACCAACCCCTCGTTCAGGCGGAGCTGCTCTCCACGATCGGCGAAACGTATCGCGGCATCGGCGAATTTCCGTCGGCAATCGACCACCTGAAACGCGCTGATGACCTGATCCGACAACATCTCGGCCCGGAACATCCCGATACGATTTCCATCATGGCTAGCCTTGCCCGGGCACATCTCGATGCCGCGAACTTCGACCTGGCCTTGGCGCTGTTGCATGAGACGCTCAGGCTCCGGAAAGCCGCGTTGGGGGTTGAACATCCCTGCACGCTCACCGATATGAACAATCTGGCCTCGGCTTACCAGGCAGCGGGAAAGCTGGACCTGGCAGTACCGCTGATGGAACAGACGCTGCAGGTGCAACAGACCACGTTGGCCCCTGAGCATCCGAATACGCTCCTCAGCATGAACAACCTGGCTGCGGCCTACCTGCAAGCCGGAAAGCTCGACCCGGCTCTGCCATTATTCGAACAGGCGCTGACACTCAGAAAGGAGACACTCGGATCTGAACATCCCGATACGTTATGCAGCATGCTAAACCTGGCTTCTGCATATCGAATCTCTGGGAGATTGAATCTCGCTCTGCCGCTGTTCGAGGAAACGCTGAAACTCCAGAATGACAAGATCGGCACCGACCATCCCAGTACGCTCATCACGCGAAGCAACCTCGCCGACGCGTACATGACTGCAGGAAAGCTTGACCTAGCTTTGCAGTTTACCGAAGAAACGCTCGAGCTGAAAAAAGTCAGGCTTGGTGCCGAACATCCCAGCACTCTCCAAAGCATGAACAATCTCGCACGCGGTTACTGGACCCTCCAGAGGTTGGATAAGTCGGTTCCGCTGTTCGAGTCGGTCGTCGCGCTCATGCAGAAGCGGCTTGGAACGGACCACCCGGACACTCTTGTCGCCATGGCCAATCTGGGGGTGAACTACAAAGACGCCGGGCAAGTCGCGAAGGCCCTGCCACTGCTGGAACAGACACATCAGGCATCTGGGAAACACCCCGTTTTAAACTGGGTCGGCTTGCAACTGGCCGACGCCTATGCCAAGGCCGGCGAGAACTCCAAATTTACCAGATTGCTTGAGGAACAGCTGGTAAAGGCTCGCAAAATGCTTCCCGCAGAGAGTCCTCAACTGGCCCTGCGACTGACCATTGCCGGTCGGTCGCTCTTGGACGCTCAAGCCTTTGTAGAGGCCGAATTGCTGTTTCGAGAATCCCATGCGATACGCGAAAAGACGTCGCCCGAAGATTGGGCAACGTTTGCAAACAAGTCGCTGCTGGGCGCGGCTCTGCTGGGACAGAAGAAGTACACCGACGCTGAACCGCTGCTGGTAGCGGGCGATGAAGGGCTGAGACAGCGAGAAAAGGCGATTCCGCCCGAGGCCCGGTATCTGATCACCGAAGCAAACGACCGCCTGAAGCAACTTCGAGCCGCAACCGGCGAGTCGACTAAAATTTCCCCACCATAGCCCGACGTGCAAGCGAGGGACAACAAAGCAAGAACTTCCGTTACTTCTTTACTTGGCGTCTTACAGCCTTGCCGCCTTCGCGTTAAATTCTAATGAAATTCGCTGATTCTCGTGGCAAACCCAATCTCGAAAAAGTCCCAATTGACTGGGACATGAATTTTGAACTTATCCACTGCGTCGCCGTCGCCAGGCAATGCTTGCTGCTTAACTGACTGGATGGTCGATTCCCACGGGCTGTAGCCCATGCTACGTACTTTGAAAAGCTTGGCGTTTGATCGCCTGACGTCAAAAGGTTCTGGAAAATAATGTGTTACGGCGAGTGATCGTGTGTTTGGGCACTACTTCTCTTGGCCGCTTAAAATTCTTATCCTTCGGAAAGCGCCGTGTTCTCGAGTTTGAAGAGATTGAAACACAGAGGCGCATAGGAAGAGGAGAGGGAACGCCTATTCGGATGAGACCCAGAATTGGAACGCCGACGATCTTTAAGAATGATGCATTTCCCCCTCTTAAAGTTCTTTTCTTTATCTCCTCTTCCTCTGTGCCCTCCGTGCCTCCGTGTTTCAAACTCTTCCAAATCATTCATAAGATTGGTGAGACGGCACGACAGTCAGAACGCAGCGCGCTTAAGAGTCGTCCGTTCAGAGGTATCGACGTCACTTGACTGTAGTCACTAGAAAGCAGTCTCGAGAGCGTTGGCGTTTTCCACGTTTCCGGAACATTTTTCGAAAAAATCGAAAAAAGGCTCAAGTTTGCTGAGGCGCGCGAATCAAGAAACTCGCTTTTCTCTGTGAGACACCCGAACGGATCTGGCGACTTCGATTGTCGCTGCCGTCTCGGGGCCGACTTCTTTCGAGTGAAAGAAGAATCAAAAGATTCGGAATTGTAACCGGAGTTTTAAGATGGTACGCGCATTATTTTCTGTTCGTATGGTCGCGGTGATGTGTGCAGCAAGCCTCTGGCTAGTTGATTTTGGTCAGCTCGAAGCCGGACAGATGCAGTACACCGCTACATCCCAAGGCACGATTACCGGTACACTGAATGGAACGGCATTTACCGACAAGACGTTCTCGATGACCCAAACGGGCGATACATCGAATATTTTGTACGGCGTTTTTTATAGCGGTGGGATCGAATACGACATGTACTCATTGCCGGGAACTGTCTCAATTACGATCGACGGAGTCGGGACTGCGACATTTACTTCCCCGACCGACATGAGAGCGTTCTCGGGGAATATTGTTATCCCAAGTGTGGGTTCAGTCGCCGAATACGCTGGTTTTGCTGATTTCAGCACAGTTGGCAGCGTCGGCGTGGCAACCTCTGCTGTGAATGTCAGCACATATCCAACGTTTTATGACCTGTCATCTCCGTTCAGTGTGAACCAAAACAATCACATGAGACGCCAGACTTACAATACATCATCTGGTGATCTTGTTGTTACGGGATCCACCGATGATTTGATCACGTTTACTGCGGCTGCGGTTGCGGTTCCAGAACCATCGTCGCTGGCCCTGGGAGCCGTAGGGGCTGGCTTGGCGCTTTTGGCCGCTCGTCGACGCCGATCGTAAATCAGCAGTACGCTTCGCTGCTATCGGTTTTATCGTGTTGATTCAAACAAGGGAATCAAACAATTGATAACTCATTAAACAGCCAGGGAGTTCGCTGAACTCCCCGGCTGTTTCCATGCCCCCACTATCGCTTCAAGGTTTTCTTTTGAGAATTGTGCGCGAAAACCCGTAGCATGGGCTTCAGCCCGTGCGACAAAACAACGAGTGAGGGCTAATGCGAAAAATCGAAAACGGGATCTGACGACCGAGGCCATCCAAACGAACGATGATTTCGGTTTTTCAAGGAGGCACTTGAACGCCGATCCGCCTGCGCTGCGGGATGTGGGTAGACAAAAAAAATGCAACACTTTGCTGGCTGCCGTTTCGCTGGCTGCGGCTTCAGTTGCTCGATGATCGTGACCTTTATTGTGACTAAAGAACCAATTCCATGAATACGTTCCAAATGTTAAGAACGTATTTCTATTTTTCGATTGACTGCCGATACCATATAGTGTAATTTTATGTCGCCATTGTTTACGGAGGCGGAGCCGAAGTGGCTGGAAAGCACTTAAGTTTAAGTAGAGTGTCGAAAGGCGAAGAATCCGAGGATTCACATCCTCGGCTCGCCTGGATTTTTCGAAACCAATACCTGACGACGGCGATTGATCTTTAACATCTCGGAATGAATTGAAAACGGATCGCCGCCGCAACCGACCTGAGGTGCGGGCTGATCCGTGCGGATCATTGTTTGCCTTGGCGGGTGGAGCGTGGTTGGTGGAGGTTAGAAAATTCAACGAGAATCCAAGGATTAACATCGTTGGCTTGCCTGGGAGGAATGACGCATAGTGATCTGGATCGAACTCCGGTGAACTCGCGCGAAGTCGGGTGAACTCAGGTGAAGTCGCGCGAAGTCAGGTGAAGTCGCGCGAACTCGCGCGAACTTTTTAACGACGAAAAAATGGAAAATGGCTTCGAAAACCCTATGAAATATGTGGAATGGTCGAAGTCGCTCGAACTCGCGCGAACTTTGATACCGAATTCCCTGGTGGCCGGATTATCGCGGAGCAGAAAAAGTTGCGTGGAAACGTATGTGCGAAAGTCCTCAATACGAAGAGTTTGGGAACACTAATTTACGCTAATTTGCACTTATGGAAGAGAAAAGGGGCATCAGAAGTCACAACGGGTTTGAAGTTGGCTAAGTTGGCCAACTTCAAACCTGCAAAAACGCCTGAAAAAAGGGAACTTTGCCAACTTTGCCAACTTTGCCAACTTTTCTTCAATGGTTCAGGTGGGTCTCAACCGCCTTATTTGATTTCAAAGATCGCTTCGACTTCCACGGCGGCGTTCGTGGGGAGTTGTGCGAAACCTAAGGCACTTCTTGCGTGGTATCCGTCGGTTGTTTTCCCGAAAATTTCGTGTAGCAAATCCGAGGTTCCGTTGATCACGAGATGTTGTTCGTGGAACTCAAGCGTGGAATTCACGCAGCCAAGAACTTTGATCACGCGTAGCCCATTCAGTGTTCCGTGAGCGTTAAAAACGGATCTCAGAATTTTGACGGCGCAATCTCGTGCAGCCTGGTATCCCTGTTCGACAGAAACGCCGGCACCAAGTTTTCCCTTCAAATCGCTGACATGCCCCGAGGTCATCAACAAGTTGCCCGTACGAATGCAAAGGTTTAAGTAGCCTGGTTCCGATTTTGGAAATGTCAGTCCGAGTTTTTCAGCGATTTCTTGAGGGGTCATTTTTCTGGAGTTTTCCTGTTGGGGGTTTCGATAAAAAAACGTTCGACACGTACGTTGATAAATCTTAATGATTATGGTGCCACTTGATGGCCATCTTAGGTCACCCAATGCTCTTCAATTGCCTCGAAAAAAAGCGAAGAGACTGCGTCTCCGAAGACTCCGATGCCGTGGCACAAAACCCGAACATTAAGTCTTGACGACGCACAAGTTTCGTCAATCATTTGGCTGTCGACCAGCGTTTCCAGGCGAGTCCTGGTTTGTCGACCCGGAACTGGACGAGACGAGTTGTAGCACGTTATGGCCGACGTAATCCGCCACGTACATTCGGCCGTGCTGGTCGAACACAATCCCGTTTCCTGTACTTTCGCCGGGAAGAGTGACAAAGATTCCCGCTTTACCATCGGGCGAAACTTTGCCGATCGTCTGTTGATTCTCAAAATTGACTGCGTAGAGATTTCCCGCTTGATCGCACTGTGGTCCTTCAATTCCTGGTGTGAATTGTTTGGGTTGAGTCAGTGACGTGGCAACGAACAATTTCCCGCCCGGTTGACTGAAGAGCATCATCGCCAGCGCAAGAATTTTCATGTTCAATAAACCTCAACGTCGAGTTGATCTGGAATCACTGGAGGTATCGTGCCGTGACGATGCATCGGTCGTCAACCACACGAACGTTGGATACACTTCACAACGATCAATTTGGCGAGAGATCCTTGGGATCGTCGGTTGAAATTTCAAAACTCATTCGTATGGATTGCAGATGGAACCCGACGACACGATTTGCTACTGCTTCCATATTTCCAAGCGAAAAATCCTGAATTTCATTCGCGTGCATCGACCACGGCGTGCGAGTCAGATCAGCGAATGTGGCGGAGCGGGAACGGGATGCGGATGGTGTGTTTCTTACCTGAAACGTTATTTCGCGGAATCACAGGGTGAAGTTGCGAGCGGGGCTGAAGTGTTAAGTCCAGCCGATTATGCGAAACAACGTGCTGCGTACATTCAAGCCGGGCATGGAAAGCCAGCAGCGGGAGCCATCCCTTTACCAACGGAGATACAATCGCCCGAGGGATCGAAGTAAGCGATTTTTGTGGAATGCCGAAACACGGGTGCCACGGTCTTGGAGTCTTCGACAAGCCCGTGACTTCATCGTTTGATAACTTGTCCGAAGAGCACGGCCTTACCGAAGACGGTAAAACCGTGGCACCCATTTTCGCAGCTTTCCGTTTTGACGTCGTATCATCCCCGGCAATGCAAACATCCCATATTCCATTCGTTTGATCAGGCCCGCCTCGCCCTTCCAGTGACGAAATCAATTTGTTGCCGCAAATTCGTCGGAGAATTTGGAAATCTGGACGATCCGGGCTTCGAGGGTGGTTGTATCGAGAATGGCGACAGACGGGCGTCCGTGTGACCAACCGCTGGTTTCCCCTGGGTTAATGAACAATCGGCCTTTTTCATCGCGAGTGATGCTCGGCTTGTGTGTATGTGCATAAATTGCGACGTCGAAATCTCCCTCTAAATCCCTCAGTGAGCGATCCATGTGGGTCACAAGAATTTTTCGCCCATCGGACGTTTTAAATCCCAATGGGGGTTCGCCGATGGTGCCGATGATTTTCATTCCCGCTGTGACACCAGGTTTATTCCCTTCGTTATCACCGAAGCAGGCGATTACTTTACAATTTAATTCCCTGAGTGGGGGCACGGCAAAGGACGAGACAAGATCACCAGCAAAAACGACGAGTTCGCATCCAGCATCGTTGAACACTTTGACGGCTCGCCGAATATATTCCAGATGATCGTGGCTATCTGCAAAAATTCCGATCAGCATCGTGAATCCTGTTGTTACGTTTCCAATTTTGACTGAAACCATCAATCATATTGTGTTTTTTGGTTTTGAGCCGTAACGAAACCGTTAATGACGTCGATTTTGGCCAACAAATGCAAAATCCGCACGAAGAAGATCTTCCGGGTCAAAGTGACTTTGAAGGATGAGGTCTCATCGATAAAGTACGCGTGCATTTTGACGAACGAAATGGCAAAGGGAAATCACATGTCAGATGATCAAATAGTTCAGTTGTCGATCAATACAATCCGTACGCTGTCGATGGATGCAGTCCAACAGGCAAATTCCGGGCATCCTGGTACGCCGATGGCGCTGGCTCCGCTGGTTTATACGCTTTGGAATCGGACCATGCGATTCGATCCGAAGGCCCCGAACTGGCCAAATCGCGATCGATTCGTCCTTTCCAATGGTCATGCATCGATGGTGCTTTGGTCGGTCCTGCATCTCAGCGGGACTCAGCAGGTCAATGCCGAGTCCAAAACGGACGGGACCCCCGCGATTTCGCTCGACGATATCAAGCGATTCCGACAGTTGGGAAGCAAAGCAGCCGGCCATCCCGAGTATCACATGGTTTCCGGGGTTGAAGCAACGACAGGCCCCTTAGGTCAGGGGGTTGCGAACAGCGTTGGGATGGCGATTGCTCAAAAATGGCTGGCGAATCAATATAACCGGCCTGGTTTTGACATTTTCGACTACAACGTTTATGCGGTTTGCGGCGATGGTTGCCTGATGGAAGGGGTCGCCTCGGAAGCGGCATCTCTCGCAGGACACCTGGGTCTCGACAACCTTTGTTGGATCTTTGACAACAACCATATCACGATCGAAGGAAATACCAGCCTTGCGTTCACGGAAGACGTGGCGACTCGATTTGTGAGTTACGGATGGAACGTTTTGCGGGTTGTGGACGCCAACGACATTGAGCGAATTGAGCAGGCGATTGCGGTCTTCCACAAGACAAAGAGTCGTCCAACTCTCATTATCCTGGATAGCCATATTGGGTATGGATCACCTCACCGTCAGGACACGTGTGAAGCACACGGTGAACCGCTCGGAGTCGACGAGGTTCGTCTTACTAAACAGTTTTATGGCTGGCCCGAGGACGCGACATTCCTGGTTCCCGAAGGAGTCCGCGAGCATTTCGACGCCGGAATTGGTGCTCGAGGTGCTGCGGCACATAAGGGCTGGACGGAACTGTTCGCAGCCTACCGTGCAAAATTCCCTGAACTGGCCACTCAGATTGACCAGATGCAGAAACGCGAACTTCCTGCGGGTTGGGATCGCGATCTTCCTTCTTTCCCGGCCGATCCGAAAGGGGTTGCAGGACGAGAGGCTTCTGGCAAGGTGTTGAATGTTCTGGCCCAGAATATTCCGTGGCTGATTGGGGGATCTGCTGACCTGGGATCGTCGAACAAGACGCAGCTCAAATTTGCGTCTGCCGGTAGTTATCAGGCCGCGACCCCGGGCGGACGGAATTTCCATTTCGGGGTTCGCGAGCATGCGATGGGGGCGGTCATGAACGGGCTGTCGCTATCGAAGATTCGCCCGTTTGGCGGTACCTTCTTCGTCTTCAGCGATTACGCTCGACCTGCGATGCGACTGTCGGCGTTGATGGAGATTCCTACGATCTTTGTGTTCACACATGATGCACTCGGTGACGGTGAAGACGGCCCAACACACCAGCCGATCGAACACTTGATTTCGTTGCGGGCCATGCCTGGTTTGGTCTTGCTGCGTCCGGGAGATGCCAACGAAGTTGTCGAAGCTTACCGCTATATTATGCAATTGAAGCACCATCCCGTGGCGCTGGTTTTGTCTCGACAAGTTCTGCCAACGTTGGATCGCAGCAAGTATGCGTCGGCAGTGGGGGTTTCGCACGGTGCGTATATCCTCGCCGATGCACCTGACGGAAAGCCGCAAGTAATTCTGATTGGAACCGGCGGTGAACTGAGTCTGGTTGTCGAGGCGCACGAAAAACTCGTCGCGAAGGGGATTCGTTCCCGAGTGGTATCGATGCCATCGTGGGATATTTTCAGCAAGCAACCACTGGAATACCGAAACAGCGTCTTGCCGCCTGAAGTGAAAGCCCGCGTCGCTGTGGAGCAAGGGGCGACATTTGGTTGGGAACGTTACGTGGGCGAATCAGGACGGGTCATTGGAATGACGACCTTCGGTGCTTCTGCGCCGTATAAGGATCTTCAGAAACACTTCGGCTTTGACGTCGACCATGTCGTTGCGGCTGCATTGGAACAAATCGGGTCGAAGTCGTGATTATTGATTTGTTGATGTATTCCGTGACTCGCTAAGCGATGGTTCGGTTGTATAATTGAGGAAGCCCGGTGTCTCACTGGCACCGGGTTACTCTTGCAACGAAGGTAATTCAGTCGTGGTGGCCTACCGCCAGTTTCGAAACTCCGATCCGCCGCACGTCGTGCGTCTATGGAACGAGTCTGGATTGGGTCGCGGTGCCGCCCAAGGGGTCAGTTGCGACGTATTTGATGGGCTCGTCATTGCCCAGACCTACTTCGATCCTGCGGGGATGATCCTCGCCACTTCAGATGACAAGCGAGTCATCGGATTTGTGCATGCGGGATTTACGGCCGATGAAACAAAACACCAGTTGTCAAAAAAGACGGGCATTATTTGCGCCGTCATCGTTGATCCACAATATCGCCGGCAGGGAATTGGCCGTGAATTGATTCGTCGGGCTGAGGAATATCTGCGCAACGCGGGCGCAGACACAATTTTTGCAGGGTGTGTCGCCCCACGCGATCCCTTTTATTTCGGTTTATACGGAGGTTCCGAGCCCGCAGGGTTTCTCGAATCTGACGCGGCAGCAGCCCCGTTCTTAACGGCGCTTGGGTATGCCCCCGTCGAGCGGTATCTTGTTTTTCACAGGACTTTAGGACCGGGCGGTCCGGAAGTCATGTGCGTTCGGCTGCTGAATGCCAAACGGCAATCAAAGCTGGCTGCTGCAACGGCCTACGAACCAAAAGATTGGTGGTGGTCGACTCGACAGGGCCGTCTTGATTCCATGCAACTTGGGCTGGTACCAAAAGCTGGTGGAAATTTGATCGCAAGGGTTTGTGTTGTCGGCTTGGATGTGTACGCAACCGGTTGGAAGTTGCGAGCGATCGGAATCACAGGTTTGCAAGTTGTCGAGCAGCAGCGTCGCAAGGGGTATGGGCAGTTACTGTTGGACGAGGTTTGTCGACGTGTGCGCGATCAGATGATTCAATTGGCTGAAGCGCATGCCTTGGAAACGGACGTGGCCGGAATTGCCGTTCTGAAGTCCGCAGGGTTTCATCAGGTTGACGCGGGTGTCGTGTATCGCAAACCGGAACCACTCGGTTGATGACGAACTCGCTGGATTCGTTGATCAGGCAAAACCGATTGGGGCAAATCGCTCACCCAGAACCGGCTCACTGGGAATCTGCAACCAGTTCAGCAACGACGCATAAACAGACCGGAAGTCGGACGTCTGCTTGAGATCTCCATCTTCCAGATCGGTCAGGCTGGGATGTGTTCCGTATAATCCCCCTTTATTGGGAGACAATGCGAAAAGCATCGACGCGGCACCGTGGTCGGTTCCAAGACTGCCATTTTCGGAAACTCTTCGACCGAATTCCGAAAACGTGGAAAGCAATACTTTGTCGGCCAATCCGTGACCGACCAAATCACGCTGGAACGCGAGGATTGCTCCGCCTAATTCCGCCAGCAACGCGGCATGGCCACCCTCTTGTTGAGCATGCGTGTCAAAGCCATCCAGAGAGACATAATATATTCTGGCAGGTAATTCTGCGGCAACCATCTGAGCGATCAACTTCAGCCGATTTGCCAATCCCGTGGCAGGGTAATCAACGGCGGGTTTGTAGTTGGAATTCAGGCTTTTCAGGCGATCCGCATTTGTGAGTGCTGTGGCTGTTGCTCGGCGGAGAAAATCCAGTTCTTGCTTTCCTTCTGCCGTGGATTGAAGGATTCGGGTCAGTGTCTCTTTCTTTAACTTTTGATGAGACTCAGGACCATGACCATCGACAAGTTGAAAATCTTCCAATCGACGCAACGTCGGAACGCTGACTCGTCCGCTGACGAAGGCTAATGGGAGTTTATCTGTTCCCAAAGTCAGGCCTTCGGCTCGTTCCGGCTGGTGGTCGAACTGCCATTCGAGTGCTCGTCCAAGCCACCCGTCGCGAGGTGCCTGATTTAAGGGTTGAGCCGACTGCCAGATATCCATTGAACGGAAATGCGACCGATCGGTTTGTGGATAACCGACCCCTTGCACAATCGCAAGATTTCCCTCGTCATACAGCTCTTTCAATCCCGAAAGCCGAGGATGAAGACCGACATGATCGTTGATGCGCAGCACTTGATTCTTCGGAATCCCGATCCCCGGACGAGCTTTGTAATAGGCACTATCCCCATAAGGGATCAGCGTATTCAAACCGTCGTTGCCACCCGCGAGTTGTATCAGCACAAGGACTCGACCGTCAGTGGGCGTCGAGTTTCCCGCAACATCAGCCGCCCGCGCGAGGAATTGGGCGGGATTCGCCCCCAATGAGATCACACCAGCCGCGCCAAACAGTTTGAGAAATTCGCGTCGATTGGCGGAAATCGTCATGCCAGATTCCTGAGATTTTGAATTGGATAAGGCTATTGAGGGATACCTTTGATCTCCGGCAATGGTTTCAGTGGCAAAGTAACAGGATTCCCCTCATCGTAAATTCCGCAGATGTTGCCGACAGGAATTGGATGAGGAGAAAACGAACGTGACGACTTACCCATTTTGCCACTCATTCTGGCCGTCACGGTCATGCAGGATCTTTTACCGCCGGTGGCTCAGCTGGTTTTGCCCCATGTGGAACTTGATGGGGCGTAAAATATGCCACAGTGACGATGCAGATTCCCATGCCAATGATCCCAAGCCAAAGCCGTGGATCAGCTTGCGTCTTCGTCGTGAGAACAGCAACAATTGCACTCACGGTGACTGCGGTTCCAAAAACGATTGGCATAACAACCTGTGGCATTGCCGTTCCTCCGGTAAACATTGCGAGCGTAAGGGTTAACGCCCCCCAGGCTCCGAGTGTCCCTGCTGCAAACCCCCAAATTGTGCCCTGTCTCGTAAAAGTGAAGCTGTCCCCTTTGGAAACCATACCAATCAAACCGCCGATGATTCCCCAAATGAGGTAGGCGATACCGATCATGACGTAAGGTTTGAATGGGCTTTTTTCAAAGGCCCGAGCTTGTCCGAGAACCGGGCCATAAGTCCCCCAGAACAATCCCGTCAACAAGGCAAAAATAACCGGCAAGCTGCTTTTCATATTGAGGCATCTCGATGAGTGTTGTGAAGTTTGACCGTCAACGCGTTAGAATCGTAGCGGCAGTTCTCACTTTCTGCACCCCCACCAAACCTGTTGAGTGTCGGACTAGCGAGAAGTGTGACCTCCACTGGACAATGCCGTTATCGAGCAACCGGAGGAGTTGAAGGCTTGTCAGTAAAAGAGGTTTTTGGTTGGCTTTTTGTCGAGACCTGGTGGACTTGGGATCGTCCTCCGGGACAAGTTAAGTCGCTTCAAGATCATCTTTGTCACTACTTTAATCTTTGCGAGGCAACCGCGTGGTTCATCTTCGCAATGCTCGTTTTTCGCCGTTGGTTGAGATATCGGCGATCGAGCACGGAGATTGCCTATCTGATTGCATTTCTCTTGTTTGGTGTGTCAGACATCATTGAAGCCTGGAAATTGACGTCCTGGTTGTTGTGGTGGAAGGTTCTTAATTTAGCAATTCTTTTGTTGCTCAGGCGGACGATTATTTGTCGGTACTACCCCGATCAACGCTTGTTTTGAACAGATTGACGCGAGAGATGACCGAAACCTTCCCGAAATCAGGATTTCTCGAACGGGCGAAGGAACGTGATTTCGAAATCCGAAACTCCAATTTTCTGCAAACTCGTGCCTCTACCGAGTCTCCGAACATTGCTTTCAACTTCGCGTCGAGAATATCATACGGTTGTCGCCAAATCTGTTCGTGACCATATTGCTTTTGGAAGAGCATCAAACATGCCGACAGTGACTTTTGTTAATGAGAAAAAGACGATCCAAGTTCCAGCAGGGTCGAACCTTCGACGCGAGGCCATCAAGGCTGGCGTCCAGCTGTATCCAACGCCTCACAACTATGTGAATTGCATGGGGTTTGGGCTTTGCACCAGTTGCAAGGTTATGGTGAAAAAGGGGCTTGAAAACGTTTCGAACCAAAGCCTGTTTGAAAAGGTTTCGATGACCGCCCATCCGTTAACCTTTTTCGCACGCTTGGGTAACGAAACAAATCTTCGTCTCGCCTGCCAAATGCAAGTTAATGGGGACGTCGAAGTTCAAACGCAGCCTCCGATGAATTGGCACGGCGAAAACTTCTGGAGCTGAACCAAACTCATTGCAGGTGGCAATTGTTGCGATGCCAATCAGGGTTGCGACAACAGACGGATATGTTCTGCTTGTTTCGGATCGGTTTCCGGAAAATCACTGCGGTAATGCGTCCCCCGGCTTTCCTGACGCGTCATCGCAGAGACCACCATAAGGCGGGCCACAAGCAAAAGATTTTGTAATTCCCAACCTTTGGTGATTGCAAACTCGTGTGGCCCGACATATCGGTCCCAGAACTCGATCTGTCGAAGCGCCGACTCCAAATCGTTCGCGTTTCGTTCGATTCCAACATTACGCCACATTTCGCTGTTGAGCGAATTCAATAAGTCGTCCAGCTTCAACGATGATGATCCAAGCGGATCGTCATTTTCAGCGAATGCTCCCTCGATCGGCAACAATTGCTGAGGGTCGGTTTTCAACGCGAGTGCCGTAAACTGGTCAGACTCTCCATTTGCCGCGACTGAAGCGTTGATTCCCGCTCGAAGACCAAAGACCAATCCTTCCAGAAGGCTGTTACTGGCAAGTCGATTCGCACCGTGCAGTCCACTGGATGTCACTTCTCCTGCTGCCCACAAGCGCGGCAGCGAGGTACGCGCCTCGTCATCGACGGTGATTCCACCGATCATATAGTGGGCACCAGGACGAACGGGAATCTGGTCTCGCAATAAGTCGAGACCAAACTGGGTACAGACTTGTCGAATATGCGGGAACCGTTCGAGAACAAGTGATTTTGGCAGGTGCGTCAGATCAAGATAAACGCAATGGTGACGTGTCTTTTCCATCTGACGAGTAATGGATCGACTGACAACATCACGCGGAGCCAGTTCAGCGGCGGGATCATAGTCAGGCATGAAACGGTGGCCCGTACAATCTCGCAGAATCCCTCCTTCACCTCGCGCCGCCTCGGAAATCAAATGGCGAGACGAACCGGCAATATAAAGCACCGTCGGATGAAACTGCATGAACTCCATATCACGCAATTCGCATCCCGCTCGAAAAGCCATCGCATGGCCATCCGCCGTGGCAATTTCAGGATTGGTCGTCTCGCGATAAAGCCGACCGGCTCCACCCGTGGCAAGTATGGTCTGCTTGGCCCAGACGAATGTCTTACCGTGACTCGCATTCCAAACAAGAGCTCCCCGACATTCGCCTTCGTGTGTCAGCAGGTCAATCGTAAAGGTGTTTTCCCAAATATCGACTTGCGGCGCGCTGCGAATTTGCTCGATCAATGCCCGCATCACCTCTTTCCCCGTCGCGTCTCCAAGCGCATGTACGACACGTCGGTGGCTGTGTCCACCTTCCTGAGTCAATGCAATTTCGCCATCCGTTTGATCAAAATGTGCACCCATCGAGACGAGTTCGCGAATCCGAGCGGGTGCTTCCCTGACAACGGTTTCGACAATAGCTCGATTGCACAAACCCTTTCCTGCCGCCAACGTATCTGCGACATGATTCGCGAAATCGTCAACCGGATCGAAGACGCCAGCAATGCCACCTTGAGCATAAGCGCTGTTCGATTCTTTGAGTCGATCCTTCGTTGCAAGAACAACATTCAGTTTGGGATCAATGGCCAGTGCCGCACGAATGCCAGTGATTCCAGCACCAATCACCAGGACATCCGTGAATAAATGCGGCACGCGTTTGGGGTTGAAGCGAACGAGATAACGTCGTTTTGGCAAAACTATCTGAGGTGGCATATTGGTATCGTTGCGAAGGGGATGTCGCGATCTATTTGAATTCGACGTAAATCGTTCTATTTTCGAGGTCCAGGCGAACCTCTGCGGTGTCAAAATGTTTCGCCACGAGGGCCGTTAGACCGCTGACATCGGAAACAGGAGTAAACCGGCAGCGAGTCTTTCCGTTGTTCGGGATCAGCTCATAGTCGGCATCGGCAGACGAGTCGTTCAGTTTTGCCATCACCGCATCTTTGAATGCCGTTAACTCGCGGTCGCTCAATTCCCGGTTGACAATACAATGAGCTGCATTCCCTTTCCTTGGGAATGTTGCGGCATCGCTGATTGATTGCTGAGCCATCTGGGCTCCGAAAGCAATCGTGAAAACTAGAGGTGCAACAGCAGTGCTAAAATCGTCGGACGTTTTTGCACTTTGCAGTTGATCGACCATTCCATCAATTGCATCGATCTGTTTCATGGCTTCGGGCTTCACCGCCGAGATTCGATTGGGAAGATCTTCCAGCATCGCCTTGGCATCGGCGATACCGGAAGACCATCCGTCGGCGATCGATTTCGGTAGCCACTTTCCTTCGATCACTACAAAATCGACTTGCTTTGGCTCGGCATCTCGGGTTTCCCGGTATGACAAGGTTGCCGTATTGGTGTCGGATTTGATCGTCGTGACTTGTAAGTCACCAAACTGTGGAAGCGGCATTCCACGAAGCGGCTTGCATCCCGCTGCGAGCAACTCGCGGACATTGGCCTGTTTCAGTTTGGAAAGATCAGCTACTTCGCTGGTTGCAAAGTCCTGAATTCCGGTTGCGATCGCATCCCAGTGCGGCTTGATCGACTCGATCTGCGGCGCCCGCTTGACTCCGTCGAGACTCAGAATCAGCGTTTTTTTTGTTTTCAAGACGTTGGCGACTTTCGCCAGCAATTTGAAGGTGGTGGACCAGATTTCAGGATCCATCTTTGCAGCAAAGTCATGGACGAGCGTGTTAACATCCGCCTGATATGACGGAGGCAAAAAATCGAAAACGGTTTCAAGTCGTCCTTCTTGAAACGCGATTAGTGTCTGTTGAAATGTCGATTCCGCAGTCCCTTCTTTCGCGGTCGTCACCAGGGGAATGGGAGTGGTCGGTTTGGAATCTGTTAGTATCGGTTTCACCGCTTCGGGTGACGTCGTCTCGGTAACAGGCGCGGGGGCGACCGGGACAGTCTTTGATTGGCCACAACCGACAACACAGACCAACGCGAGTATCAACCCTGTTTTTATCAATTGATCCATTTGCAATCCAGTTCCTGAAAGGCGATCTATCAACCGTTATTGACTCCGATTGTGTCCAGGCAATTCCTGACGAATCATAACGAATCCGACGTCGAAAGAAGAACCCTCACGGACGAACGAGTACAAGGGACACTTGGTCAGGCTTGCTGGCGCGTATGGCTGGTCTATACTTCGTAACATCTTGACTGGTTTTTCGGACGACGACGATCCCTCTTTTATGTTGTTTTGCCCATGGCTGCTTCTGATATCGTGATTCGTGGTGCTCGCGAGCATAATCTGCGAGACATCAGCCTGACTTTGCCGCGAAACAAATTGATTGTGATGACGGGCGTCAGCGGGTCGGGGAAGAGTTCTCTCGCCTTCGACACTCTCTACGCAGAAGGACAACGTCGATATGTCGAGTCCCTTTCGTCATACGCACGGCAGTTTCTCGGGCAGATGCCGAAACCCGAAGTGGATTCGATCACCGGTCTGGCTCCATCCATTTCGATTCAGCAAAAGGCGAGCGGTCGAAATCCCCGCAGTACCGTTGGAACAATCACAGAGATCTATGATTATTTACGCGTCCTTTTTGCGCGCGTAGGAACCGCTAGTTGTTATCAATGTGGCCGCGCGATCACAGCTCAGACCCGCGAGCATATTCTCGACAATGTGTTGCGGCTCCCCGAAGGAACCAAGTACCAGGTTCTTGCGCCACTCATCGAGAGGCAAAAGGGTGAATTTAAAGACTTATTTGTCGATTTGCTCAAACGGGGATTTTTGCGCGCTCGTGTCGATGGAAAAATCGTTCAACTGACAGACGATTTGCAACTTGATAAGCAAATGAAGCATACGATCGACGTCGTGGTCGATCGGCTGGTCGCCGGAAAGACACCTCGTGCACGCGTTGCCGAGGCGATCGAAACTGCGCTGAATCTGGCGGAGCGTAAACTGGTCATCGCCCGCGAAGTCGATCGCGATCAGTCGATGGCAGCCGATGACGAGCAAGATTCTTCGGAAACCGCGACATCGGCCAGAGTAACGAAAGCTGCCACCAGGAAATCCAGTTCTCGTCGAGACAATCCGCTGGAATCGGATGCTCATTCTAATGCGCAGTCATCGGTCGAGCAGCTCTTTTCATGCGACTATGCCTGTACTCACTGTGGCATCAGTTATCAGCAACCCTCACCGCAGTTGTTCAGTTTCAACAGTCCGCAAGGGATGTGTCCCGATTGTCAGGGGCTGGGGATTCGATACGACTTTGCCATCGATCGACTGGTTCCCGATGATCAGCTCACGATTCAAAAGGGTGCGATCGTCGTGCTCGGGAAGCTCAGTTCCGTGGGCAAGTGGCGAAAGCATATTCTTAAGGGGGTTGCCCGCGCGATCGAGATCGACCTTGGGCTGGAGGAAGATTCGTTTTTCAAGACAAAATGGCGAGATCTTGCTGATGCCGCAAAGCATCTGTTCCTTTATGGAACTGGATCACGAAATATCACATTCGCCTATCGAACAGGAAATGGTGTCTGGAAACGCGGGGGAACTTATGCCGGGTTCATACCGGAATTGCTGGATGAATATCGGAAGACACGCAACCCGATGCGACGAGTTCAGCTTGAAAAGTATATGCATGAAACCGGCTGTGCCAGCTGTGGTGGTCGACGACTGAATATAGAGGCCAGCAGTTATCGACTGACCTCGAAAAGTGCTGAAATCGCACACGAGGAACGGCGGACAGCCTTGGATCGACGAAACGATCAGGAAAAGAAATCGCGGCGTGACGCGATTCGGCTCGCATCCAAGGGGACACCACCCTTGGCACTGTCGCTGCCAGAAGTCTGTTCATTGAGCACGTTAGCCGCGTGGGAATTTTTTGACGAACTCGAACTCTCTGACACCGGGCAATTTATTGCATCGGAAGCGTTGAAGGAAATTCGTGGACGCCTGGGCTTTTTGCTTCGATGCGGTTTGGATTACCTGACGCTGGACCGAACGGCACCGACCCTTTCTGGTGGTGAAAGTCAGCGCATCCGATTGGCGGGACAAATCGGGTGTGGACTGGTAGGCGTGGTTTATATTCTGGACGAGCCTTCGATCGGCCTTCATCCGCGCGACAATACAATGCTACTTGATAGCCTCAAAGATCTGCGAGATCAGGGAAATACGGTCATCGTTGTCGAGCATGACGATGAAACAATGAAGGCCGCTGATCATCTGGTCGATTTTGGACCAGGTCCTGGCGTGCGCGGGGGAGAAGTCGTAGCCGAAGGGACCGTTGAAAACATCCAACAATCGAAGCGCAGCCTCACTGGAGCATTTCTTAGCGGTCGACGGACAATTGAAGTTCCTAAAGTGCGTCGTCAAGGAAATGGGCATGCCATCGAGATTCAGGGAGCGACGCATCATAATCTACGCAATGTCACCGCAAAATTTCCGCTTGGAAAATTCATCTGTGTGACGGGAGTCAGCGGTTCTGGAAAGAGTTCGCTCGTCAACGACATTTTATGGGAGGTCCTCAATCGCGACGTCAATAAGGGAATTGGGCGTCCAGGCGAATACACCAAGATCGTTGGGCTGGAGCACATCGATAAAGCGATCGATATTGATCAGAGTCCGATTGGTCGGACCCCTCGGTCGAATCCCGCAACTTATGTGAAACTATTCGATCTGATTCGAGATCTTTACACGCAGTTGCCAGAATCGAAATTACGTGGGTTTAAGCCCGGTCGTTTTTCATTCAATGTGCCGGGTGGACGTTGTGAAGCGTGCGAGGGAAATGGTTCGAACAAACTGGAAATGGATTTTCTGGCCGATATCTGGGTCACGTGTCCGGTTTGCCAGGGGAAACGCTTCAATAAAGAGACACTGGAAGTTCGATTCAAAGGGAAGAATGTCAACGATGTTCTTCAAATGGATATTCAGCAGGGTCTCGAGCACTTTGAGCACCATCCAAAGCTAATGAAATCGCTTCAGACGCTGCATGACGTCGGCATGGATTACATCAAGCTCGGTCAGCCATCGCCGACACTATCCGGCGGCGAAGCTCAACGCGTGAAACTGGCGAAAGAACTTAGCAAGCGATCGACAGGTAAGACTGTCTACATTCTCGACGAACCGACAACGGGACTGCACTTCGTTGATATTGAGCACTTGCTACGTGTCTTGCACGGGTTTGTTGAAGCGGGCAATACCGTGATCGTGGTGGAACATAATCTGGATGTGATCAAGACAGCAGATTGGGTTATTGATCTAGGTCCTGAAGGTGGATCCGGAGGTGGTCGCATTCTTGTGGAAGGGACGCCAGAAGAAGTTATTCAGTGCGAGGAATCGTACACAGGCAAGGCGTTGCGGAATATTGCGGGCCTCGCACCAGTGGAATCCGGCTCGTCAAAAAAGACCGCGAAGAAGAAGTCGGCTGGAGCAAATGCTCCGACCATCGTAAGTTCGCAAATAGGCTCGCGCTGGCAGACCTCCGTACCACTCAGGCAATCATCAGAAGGTGCGGACACTTCGATCGTGGTACGCGGAGCGGCTCAACACAACCTGCAACACCTTGACCTGAATATTCCACGAGATCAGATGAGTGTCTTTTGCGGTCCCAGTGGTTCGGGCAAAAGTTCTCTTGCAATGGATACGCTCTACGCCGAAGGGCAACGCCGATACGTCGAATCGCTTTCATCTTACGCACGGCAGTTTCTGGGTCAGATGCCGAAGCCACGCGTTGACCACATTCACGGGTTGCAACCTTCGATTGCGATTGAACAAAAGACCGTTGGACATACGCCCCGTTCGACCGTGGGGACAGTGACGGAAATTTATGATTACCTGCGAATTCTGTACGCGCGTCTGGGAACCCAATACTGTCCTGACTGTGGAATCGCCGTCAAATCGCAAACCGTCGACGACGTGATCGAACGCCTGCTTGATCTCAGCACAAACGCGGAATCGACGACCGACCAGAAGAATCCAGGAAAGAAAGGACCAACTGAGGCCGACCTGCCGCCATCGACGGATTCAACAAATCTGCGAGCCCTCGTTCTTGCGCCGCAGGAAGTCACGGTCGGCCAGCAATACTCAAAGTTGTGGGAACGCGTCGGAGAACAGGGTTTCCGTCGAGTTCGAATCAATGGAGTGACCTATGCCTTAGAGGATGTTCCAGAAATCGATCGAAAGCGAAAGCATACGGTTGAGATTGTCGTCGACCGGATCACGATTTCGAGGTCGAGCCGATCTCGCCTGGCTGAGTCGGTCGAACTTGGGTTTGATCTTGGCAAGGGATTGATCCGAGTTGCGATTGTGGACGACAGTCGTGACGAAAAGAAATGGAAAGTCCTTCCGTTCAGCTTGTTTCGGGCCTGCGAATCGTGTGGGCGTGGATTTGAGGAACTTGCGCCCCATAACTTTTCGTTCAACAGCCCTCTTGGTTGGTGCAATACCTGTGAAGGGATTGGCGTTCAACAAGGGACAAATCTCGGGGCGCTTGTCGCGGATCAGACTCGTTCTTTGAGGCAAGGAGCGGTCAGCGCATGGCCTGATCCGGTGAAATCACCGCTCTTTCGGTTAATGCTGGAATCCATGGCGATGGAATGCGACATACCGCTGGATGTTCCGTTTTCTCAGTTAGATCCGCTCCAACAACGAGCCGTACTCTTTGGGACTGGCGAAACATGGATTCCATTGATCTCTTCCTCGAAAGACGCAATTTCGCAGTCCCCCAGAAGGTCGAAGTCGTCGCGAACTTCGGGATCAACATCGGGAACCGTACGCTTTCAATACAAAGGGCTTTATCCGGCGATCGAACAAGCGGCAAGCCTTTCGTACGACTATCGCATGAAGCTCTACGGCCTTGTCGGCGACGTCCCCTGCTCATCCTGTCAGGGGAGTCGACTACGGGACGACGCAAGCTCGGTGAAAATTGCGTCGAATCCGGAAGGTGCTTTCGTCGCTTTTCCTCAACCGAAACGCTCTGTCCCTTTGAAGTCGTTGCCGGGCGCTGAATCGGGCAAGACGCTCAAGCAAGTTTGCGATCTTCCGCTGCAAGACGCACTGACATTCTTAAGCGAACTCAAGTTGACGGCTGCTCAGAAGCGGATTGGAGGAGACTTATTGACTGAGGCAACTTCACGACTGAAGTTTCTTGTCGATGTCGGCTTGCACTATCTCACGCTCGGTCGAACTTTGCCAACTCTCTCTGGAGGCGAAACACAGCGGATTCGACTTGCCGGTCAAATCGGCCGCGCTTTAACCGGTGTTCTGTATGTGCTGGATGAACCAACAATCGGCCTGCATCCCAGTGACAACGGACGTCTGCTGACAGCACTGGTAAAACTTCGCGATTTGGGCAATACGATTGTCATGGTCGAACACGATCGTGAAGTGTTGCAAGCGGCCGATCGGCTGTATGACTTTGGTCCTGCTGCTGGTCGATTTGGCGGAACGATTACCGCACAAGGGCCGCCACGCGAAATTCAAAAGAGCGAATTGTCGCTTACAGGAAAGTATCTCTCTGGCCGGGAAGAGATTGTCATTCCGAAACGGCGGCGGATACAACGCATTACGGTTCAAGACGCGTCGGCAATCAAAAAGTCTGCCACAAAAAAGGTAGCAAATCGAACACCGGTAATTGTCCCTGGGATCGGACCCGTTGCAGATATCGTCGAATACGAACCTCTTCCAATCGAACCAGAGCCTGGTTCCTACGAAACTCCTCCCGGAGGCGGTTGGCTCGAATTGTTGGGTGCTCGACAGCACAATCTGCGAAACGTCGACTTGCGAATTCCACTCGGGACACTGACGGCAGTGACCGGTGTGAGCGGAAGCGGAAAAAGTTCGTTGATCGATGACACGCTCGCTCGTGCGATCTCTCAAAAGCTCAACCGAGCGACTGCACAACCAGGTCCGTATGACGAACTCAACGGCCTGCAATTTCTCAGCAAGATCATCGTTGTGGATCAGCAACCGCTCGGGACAACACCCGCATCAAATCCCGCGACTTATACGGGTGTTTTCGAACATATTCGTGAATTGTTTTCACGAATGCCCGAGGCGAAGGTTCGTGGTTACAGTGCCACGCGTTTCAGTTTCAATCGAGCTGGCGGGCGTTGCGAAGCGTGTGAGGGAAATGGTCAAAAGTTGATTGAAATGCACTTTCTGCCCGACATCTGGGTTGAATGTGATACCTGTCAAGGAAAGCGGTACAACGCTGAAACACTGACAGTGACTTATCGGGGTCAGAATATTGCCGACGTGCTGGCGATGTCGATCGGTCAGGCATTGGAACTGTTTGATAACATTCCAAAGATTCGTGGACCGCTCTCGGTCCTGGCTGCAATTGGACTCGACTATCTGACTCTTGGACAACCGGCACCGACGTTGTCTGGAGGAGAAGCGCAGCGGGTTAAGCTGGCTGCCGAACTGGCTCGTCCTCAATCCGGAAAAACGCTCTATCTGCTGGATGAACCAACGACCGGATTACACTTTGATGATATCCGTAAACTGCTGAAGATTCTGAATAGTCTGGTCGACGCCGGAAATACAGTCGTGGTCATCGAACATAATCTCGATGTGATCAAGACTGTCGATTGGATAATCGACCTCGGTCCGCAGGCAGGTGCCGAAGGTGGTTGGATTGTCGCCGAAGGAACCCCGGAGGATGTCTCTGAACTCGCGATTAGTCGACTGAATTCACACAACGAATCTCGCCGACCAATAGGGATCAAGAGTAGAAAGAAATCGCCTACTTCATTTGCCGTATCAGACGTCAGCGACCAGCAGTCAACGATAGCTGCCCACCGTAGTTTTACCGGGGAAATTCTTGCGAAGGTTTTAGCTGACGGAGGGCGTGGAGACCGCGAGACGTTTGATGCAGAAGCCGTTCGGAAGAAAAAAGCTGGGGATCTCGATCCGACGAAAATCGGAGCGGATGCCAAGATGCCCTGGGAAGTCGACGGACGAAAGTGGCATACGATCGACGGGTTAGCAAACAATGGTAAACCACGACGATGGAGAGGAGTCATTCTCGCTCGGATTATCGACGAACTGGAAGCGTCAGAAAAGTTCAGTCCCACCAACTGGAATGAGCGCAGCACGGTGGAAGTGGCCGCAAAAGCCAAAGGGATTGGATGGTTCCTGCATGCGTATACGGGTGACGAATGGTTGTTGACATTGAAGTTTCGAGTTCCAAAACGGACCTTTATAGAAGCAACGCTCATCACCGAACTTGGACTCAAAGACGTGAATGATCTCGACGAAATCCCGGTCTATAATCGTCAACCGCGCGTTCGAATTCGTCCATCCACAAACGGGCCGTTTGAAGACATTACGATTTCGATTGTCGATGTTACTGAAACCGAGACCGTTGCATTTCAACGTTTTTTTGCGAAGGCCGTGCAATCGTTTATTGATCGAACGAATCCCGAGTCACTCAATCTGGAGGATTTGACTCCGTGGAAAAAACTTGGCCGAAAGTGGCATTTGATGCGAAAGGGTTTTCTTCAGGGCGCAATCGTATGGGAACCGATTGTCCTGGAAGAACTCATAACTCTTGTCAGCGAACTGCTTCCGAACGCCGAAGTTGATTGGACGCAAAAAATCATAGTGAACTATACGATCGACAAAATGCCGAGAGCATCGCTCTTGACAAAGCGACCTTCTGCCTTGGAACTGTCAATCTCCGTCAAGGCAGGTGCGGTTCAGTTGGGCCAGATTGCAAACTTGGGCATCGATCCCGAAATCTCATCGCGCGACAAAAGTGGTTTCGATGTGATTCGACTGCGATTTACTGACGTCGAACAAGTGAAGTCAGTGGTTTTGCGAAAGTTTTTGTCGGAGCAATGGAAATGATGATAACGGTCGAGTGCGAAACCAATCGGCTTAGTATTAGCCCCTTGTCAAACTACTGAATTAGGCCCCTGTGCCACTGCTTCGGAGTCTTCGGAGAAGCAGTGGCATCTCGTTCTGCCGGTGAAAGAGCACTGCATGACCGAAGACGGTCATGCAGTGGCACTCGAAATCAGAAGTTTGACAAAGCACGAGAAGCAGAGGGATTGATTCTGGCTCAAACTTCGTTCTACTCCAGCAACCTTACAGTGCCAGCGTAGTGTTTTTCCAAAGCAAATGCTGTCCTCAAAAGTAGCGCTCCGTCTGAATCGATGCCAGCACATACGCCAATGCTTTCCAAGTTCCCATTGATGATTTTCACGGGATAACCAGAAAGGACGCATGCTCGCGACCAACGCTCAACAAGATTAATGGAACCGTCGGCAACATACTGCGTCAAGGTCTTCCATTCATTCAGGAAGCGTACGAGAACATCCGTTCGGGAAAAAATATTTCCGCTTGCCGAGTCGGTCATCGATGTCGCAATTTGTCTCAGGTCTTCCGGAGCCCCTTCAAAAGAGTTATTCACATTCAGGCCAATGCCTACAATCAGTCGGTTGGGAGATCGATCGCACTGCTCGATCAGTATTCCACAGACCTTTCGTCCTTGCACCCAGACATCATTGGGCCATTTAAGCCCCACTGCCGACCCCGGAAGAAAT
Organism: uncultured Schlesneria sp.; assembly: GCA_903834925.1. GTDB lineage: Bacteria > Planctomycetota > Planctomycetia > Planctomycetales > Planctomycetaceae > Schlesneria. The sequence goes on along the minus strand of CAILLA010000231.1, from coordinate 23,877 downwards.
GACGATAACATCGTCGAGATCGCCAATCCGGTCACCAGGGAAAACCGCGGCCAGTCAACCGGCATGAGTCCAAAACTGGTCATGTCAACCACAACGGAAAACATCAGCGATCCATCAGAACCCCACCACCGATTTGTTCCGCGACCCCGCCCCGAGACCTGTCGATCAGCTCCAATCAAATAAGGAGTTGGCAGTTCCGGCTGAATTGCGAGTTGCAAGGCACGATCGTTCGTCGAATCAACTTCTTCAAACCATGCGACCTTTTTCAATTCGGTCTCGGCAAGCAAACGTGGGATATCCATCACAATCGTAAAGTGCTTTCCGTCGGCGTTCGTGCCATCCGCAAGGCGATGACGTAACTCCCAATTCCGTGTTCAATGCTTTTGAATTCGACCCCAATGTTGCCGTCATTGTTGCTGATGTTTTGATTGTGACAGCAAACAATGAAAACAGATTATCTCGACTCGAATTTACGCGGGTTGCCGTCAGATCCGACTTGAACGGTATAGCTTGCCCCGTCTTTTGCGACAGACGCCTTAATCCAGGTTCCTTTGCAGTTTGCCGTTTCGGCAAGGTTCGCAATCTGATCAACGGGCGCTTGATCCTTTTCTTCAAGTCTCACATTGCGATGAAGTTGATACATCCCCTGGAGGGATTTCACTCGCTTCAGCGTTTTAATAGTTTCCAGGTCGGCCCCCTTCGTCGGGCCGTTGCAGCTGACACAGACGCGTGGATCGAGAGACAGAACCATGACAGGATTATTGCTCACGTTCAACCCATGATGCGTTGCCATAAACAGATCGATCTGGCCGATGGGGTTGTTTGGTGTCATCAACTTGGCTTCCGTATTCCAGGTTAAGTCACCGCAACAGAGAAACTTAAACCGGCCATAATTCAATAAAAGGCTGATGCTTTTCGCGTTGTCGGACGTGTCCTCGGGTTGTGGCTTGGATTCGGATGCAAATGAGTTGGGTTCACCTCGATTCGGGATGACTTCCCCGCTCGCTGTGACAACTTGAGCTTTGATTGGCGTTGTCCCGCCTTTCAGCGGTAAGAAATCGCCTGCTTTTAACGTTTTGGATCGGTTCTGGCTTGCTGCTCGATACGGAGCAACTCGGTCGTTAAACCCGGGATCTTCCATGAGCAAATCGGGAATACCACGGTCCCAGAAGTTCATGACTTTGAATTTCGCTGCAATTGCTGCGTGATTGCCAAAGTGATCCAGGTGCCAGTGTGATACAACGGCATGATCAAGATGTTCGAGTTTGGCGACGTTTTGAAGGACGTCCAGAATCCGGTCTCTGTCGCGTCCGCCATTATCGGGGTAGCCGGAGTCGATCAGAATTGACTCCCCCTCAGGCGTAACGATGACAGTCGCTGCTCCGCCTTCAACATCCACAAAATAAATATCGAGCCGACTATCTCCAAGTCCGGCGAAAACTGATCGTGAGAGAAAAATACAAAGCGATGCGGCGAGTGCGATTCGGTTCATTTTGTGGCCTTGCGTGTCTGTATTGGATAACACTCAAAGCAACATACCGTCGCAGGGACGTCATCTCCACTGAAGTGATCAGATTTCCGAGGTGGCACCCAGATTTTTACGAGGTTATTCGCTAAGCTCGGCCATCATTTTGTTCTTTTCGAACGACGGGTTACGATTAACACCATTTCGGACGACGAGATCGATGCTCAAGCGACTTTTCGAATGGGTTCTTCGATCGGTTGGAACGGACGAATCATTGGAGTCGAAACGTCGTCATTGACGTATTCGGCGATGACGCTACGGATGGCTTCTCGCGATTCCTTCGCACTTCCTCGCGAGGCTCGTTCCAGTTCCATAATGTGTCGTTTAACCGTGCTGGGAGCAATCGGCTCTCGCTCGGCACAGAAGATTTTCTCGTGAATCTTCTTGGCGGTCTTTTCGTTTCCGTAGAAGAGTTCTTCGTACATTTTTTCACCAGGCCTGAGTCCTGTGAACACAATATCCACATCTTCGGGGTAACGCAGTCCAGAAAGCCCGATCATATCTCGAGCGAGATCGACAATCTTAACTGGCTCTCCCATATCGAGGATCAAAACCTGTCCGTTATCTCCGATTGCTCCGGCTTGTAAAACAAGTTGTACGGCTTCAGGGATTGTCATGAAAAAGCGAGTCATATCGGGATGCGTAACGGTAATCGGCCCACCTTCGACGATCTGACGCCGAAACGTGGGGACCACGCTCCCGGCAGAGTTCAGCACATTACCGAATCGAACAGTGATAAATTTGGTCTTGGATTTCGTTGCAACCGCTTGCAAATATTTCTCTCCGACTAATTTGGTCGATCCCATGATACTTGTTGGACGAACGGCCTTATCGGTCGAAATCATCACAAAGCGTTCGACTCCGAATCTGTCTGCCAGGTCAACGATCGACTTTGTTCCGAGTACGTTATTTCGGATTGCGATTTGAACATTGTGTTCCATCAATGGCACGTGCTTGTATGCAGCGGCATGGAAAACCAGATCGGGAAGATATTCGCCGAAAACTCGCCCCAGCGTTACCTGATCATTCACATCCGAAATCACATAGACCAGATTGACATCCGTGATATTTCGAGTGACAAGTTCCTGTTCGATCTGGAACATTCCGAATTCAGACTGATCTACGAGAATCAGTGTTTTTGGTTTGAGGTCGACAATTTGACGGCAGCATTCAGACCCGATGCTTCCTGCTGCTCCGGTCACAAGGACCGTTTTGTCTGCGATACACCCTGTGATACTAGCCATGTCCAATTGCGTCGGTTCACGTCGCAAGAGGTCGGAAATCGTGACGTCGCGAATCGTGAGCTTGACCCGACCTGCCACAATTTCGTTAACATCGGGAATCACGCGAGCCGTGAGGCCGTGTTCCTGGCAAACCTGATGCAGTTCTCGCACGATCTGTCCGGGGATTCCATTTGGAATGAGCAAGTGGCTTGCACTGAATCGATCGGCGATCCGGGATACGCCTCGAGTCGACGTAACGACAGGAACACCGCCGATCAGCGATTTGGCTGCGTCACCCGACAAATCGACGAGTGCCACAACTTTGTATTCGGATTTCGCGGACTGAAGTGCACGTAAAATGGCAATGGACTTTGAGTCCGCACCGAAGACCAACGCTCGTAACTTCTTGGGCTGGGTTCGATGGTAATGAGCACTCTCAAGGGCCGTTCGAACGGTGGCTCGTAGTAGTCCGGTGGCAAGAATTGTCAATAACCAGTCGATTGCAATCACGGAACGAGGCAAGTTATTGCCAAATCCTTCCGACAAATGAATCGTTAACAAGATCGCGGAACTTAAGCTCGCCGTCGAAACGATCGATGCGACATCATTCATCGTCGTATATCGATGTCGTCGTCGCCATTCCCGTGTCGCCGTAAAGATCGACGCTTTAACGAGCAATACAACGGGCAATGATTCGATCAACCGGCGTGAAACCTCTGCACCGATTTCCATGTCGAAGCGAAGCACAAAGGCTGCTGTCAACGACAAGGTATAAAGTGCAAGGTACACCGGCAGCGTGGCGATGAGTCGATACTTCATCGAAGGGCACTCTTTTGATTGCGAACAACGAAGGGAGATAACCGAGACCGAATGCCGCGACCAAAGTTGTTTTTCAACACACTTGTGTACAAGGTCACCCGGACCAAACCGATGAAACGAAATACTGACATGAATCGAGATAGGGAGGCGGGCTGTATATTCGATCTGAAAAATTGTGTCCAGACGGGTCTTCAATTTGATTGCAATGAATGTCTATTCGTCATCTGACAGATCGTCCCGCTGGTTGAATAAAGATTGTCGGCGAGCTGATTTTTCCAAGCGAATCGACGCCGTACACGTCCTGCGAAACAATAAATTTCAGCCGCTCAGCAAGCCGATAACCTGCTAGTACAATACGCCGTTCCGCAAGTGCGTGTACCTGATCTATCCACTGTTGCGTCATCGCTGGAACATTTTCGGTCGACAATTCATGAGTTTCGACCCGGGACCACAACCCATAGTGAAGATGGCCGTTTTGATAGACCGTTTCTTTCGCTGCCTGATAACTCTCTTCTGCAAATTCCCGTGCGAGCCTTCGTCGAGAAAACTCGGGTAAACGCGATACGGCAAATCGCGGCTCATGCGATATTCGCTCGGCCAATTGATTGATTTTTTCGAAATGGGGGTTGGTCCCCAGGATGTCGTCGCATACAGAATGCAAATTTCTCGGCACTGAAGCGTGATTGACCCGAATTGCCAGCTTGTTACCTCCGTCGTCCCCATGTTGCAGGATGGGTATTCGAGGTTCGACAAAGGTAGTGACATGGAGCGGTTGATGGATGTCTCCCATCAAATGAAATAGCCAGCACATCCGCACAGCACGGGCTTCTTCCGGGTGCAATTCGAGTTCTGGTTCTGACAATTCTCTTTCGCGTCGGCGAACGATGAGGTAGGAATGATCCAATTGTTCAATGATGTTCGTCTGGTCGGCATGATTTGATGGTGCGGGATGATGTGGTAACGGGTGGCTCGGAAGCGTCGTTTCACTCTGACCACTTCGATATTCAAAGTTGGCGTAATGCCACGTCGGGTGGTGAAATCGATAGACCGAATGTGATGACACGGGTTCTCGATGGCGGTCGCGAGGTGGTCGAACATTGTCCGGCCATGTCGCAGCTCTGAGAAACAACCATTCATCGATCGAGGCTTGTGACGGTCGGTCCTTAAGAAGCAACTCTTTAAGGTGTGGATGATTCCTAAGTACCGCCACTACTGCGGCCCGCTCTGAATCCGTCAATTTGTCGTAGGCGATTCGAGCCACGACCATGTGCCCAACATCGTTCCAGGCCCAGATCGGGCTGCAAGAAAACGTCAAAATGGACAAGAAAATGAACGATTGGATACGCTGCATGACAGAATCCTTTCCGCCGTGTCGCTTTATTTGGGGAGCATTTTACGTAGAAAACGAGACGTGAATTCGTTTTGCCCCGTGCCATCCGCCACACGGTACAATGGAAATGAGCGGAAAGCAGAGCGATTTGAGCAATTCTCGGCAAGATGAGAATGTCAAAGCGACGTTGTCCAACGATGTGATCGACACAATCCGCGCCGACTAAACGGTTCGATTTGACGTTTTCAGGCTGATTCCTTTAGAGTTCCACTGATCGTGACGAAGTAACTTCTCTTTTTGGTTGTTTTTGAATTCATGCTTGCCAAACGAATTATTCCGTGCCTTGATGTCCACGCGGGGCGAGTCGTCAAAGGGGTGAACTTCCTTAATCTGCGCGATGCCGGTGATCCCGTGCAGGTTGCAGCCCGCTACGAGGAAGATGGGGCAGATGAACTGGTTTTCCTTGATATTACGGCCAGTCATGAGCAACGTGGAATCATTCTGGACGTTGTCCGGCGTACATCGGAAGTCTGTTTTATGCCCTTGACTGTCGGCGGGGGAATTCGAACCCTGGAAGACATCCGCATGCTTTTGAACGCTGGTTGCGACAAAGTTTCGATCAATTCGGCCGCTGTCAAGAATCCCGATTTTGTACGGCAAGCGGCATTAAAGTTTGGAAGCCAATGTATTGTTGTGAATATCGATCCGAAACGGGTCCAACGCGACGGACGCGAGGTCTGGGAGGTTCATGTTAACGGCGGTCGAGTCCCAACGGGCTTGGAAGCGGTGGCCTGGGCTAAAGAAGTTGAGCGGCTTGGCGCTGGCGAGATTGTGTTGACGTCGATGGATGCCGATGGAACGCAAGATGGATACGACGTACCGATTACTCGAGCAGTTGCCGATGCCGTTCAAATCCCCGTTGTCGCCAGTGGCGGTGCCGGGAATCCAGAACACCTCAGAACGATTCTGACGGAAGGCCACGCGAGTGCGGCACTTGCTGCCAGCATCTTCCATTATGGAACTCACCCGATTGGTGCGACAAAGCAATATCTTGCCGAACGAGGTGTTCCGATTCGATTTAACACCTTGGGAGTCCAGGCCTGATCTTGGAATCGCAGAATGGGACGTATGGGATCAGTCCCATAAGTTCCATCCGTCCCATTCCTTAAGTTTCACAGCGAACAATGCGAATGCTCGCTACTGTGGCAATTCCCAAGTTTCCGCTTGCAGTTGCGTGAGATATGCCTTTTCGGTGAGATCAAAGTGCAGCGGTGTAATCGTGATATCCCCTTCTTGCAGTTGTTTGATGTCCGTTCCATCGTCCAGCAAATGGCTGCGAATTGGGTTCAATCCGCTCCAATAATAAGTCCGTCCACGTGGATCAATTCGTTTTTCGACTTCTTCTGCGACTCGATTGACCCCCATCGCGACGAATTTGATACCTCGTGGCCAGCCATTTTTCGGGGGTGGAAAGTTAATATTCCACAATTGCCCTGGCTTGGTCTTTGGAAGTAGTTTTTGACAGATGGGAACTGCTCGGCGAGAGGTCGCAGCAAAATCCGGTGGTCCATCCATCCACTGCGACAATGCAAATGAAGGTATCCCAAAGAATGCTCCTTCAATCGCTGCTGCAACGGTTCCCGAGTACAACACGTTGATTCCAATATTGGCTCCCGTATTAAGGCCGCTCACGATGATATCTGGTTTCTTCTGACAGAACTCCAGGACACCCAGTTTGACGCAATCTGCCGGGCTTCCTTCGAGTTTCCACCCGAAAAACTCGCCATTCTTGTATTCTTTATGGGCGACAAGCGGATGCAAATACGTGATCGAATGGCCGACGCCACTTTGTTCGACCGCAGGAGCCACAACAGTAACATCGCCCCATTGGCATAATTCGGCATAGAGTGCATGAAGGCTCGGGGCGTGAATCCCATCGTCGTTGACCAACAAGATTTGCATGAAAGAGCTTCTTTAAATTGAACGGAAACAAAAAACGGTCGGTAAAGAGTACGCAATGATGCAACGAAACTCCGAGATCGAATGCTCATCGTCACAACGAATGCTGTCAAGAGACTCGTCTCCGCGCGTTTTGCATCTGGAGCGCCTCCGAACGTCACGGGGAGTTGCCGCCATCATTTTCGTACTCGCGCTGCTTTTCCTTTACCTCAGTTACCTTCCCATCTGGCATACGGACATCTGGGGGCATCTCAGTTACGGTCGATATCTCTGGACAACAAGATCGTTACCCGTGACGGAACCGCTGTTGCCGCTTTCAAAAGATGTTCGATTTATTGACGGTCCCTGGCTCAGTCAATTGATTGGTTTTGTTGTCGTCAGTACCCCACGCCTTCAACTTGCTGGCTTACAGGGTCTGTTTGCGATCGCCATAACGTCCTGCTGCACAATGTTGTCTTGGCGTACTTACAGCCAGACGAAAAGTGGTCTTTTCGCGATCTTATCGCTTTGCATTTTTTTAATTGTCGGTGGGGACCACTTGATGATTTTGCGGCCGCAACTGGCCGGAATCGTCTGCTTTGTTGCCCTTCTCACCCGCCTTGTAGGTAAAGCCAGCTTCACGGCAAACTGCGTCTTTGTTTCAGGCGTTTTCGCTCTGTGGGCAAATCTTCATCCGTCATTTTGTGTCGGGATTGGACTTTTGGGGTGCTTTTGCCTGGGCCGTTGCTTGGATGTGCTCGTTCGAACGGGCAGTGTCCGACGCGGTGTTCATGACAGGCAAACTCGCCGCGTTTTCGGTTTAACGATTCTGTCAGCCACTGCAGTATTGATTAACCCCTACACAGTTCGACTTTACCGGGAAGCGTTCCGTTTCTCTGCAAATACAAACCTGCAAGATTTGGCCGAATGGCAACCATTGACGATCAAAGATCACGAGGGGCAAATCGTCGCCGTGACGGCAATCTTACTGGCGACAATTTATCGGATTTCTCCTCGGCGGATTCGGAGTTGGGAAGTTCTGGCCTCGTTAGGATTGGGGCTTTCCTCGCTCTGGTGCTCAAGAATGATTGTTTGGCTGGCCCCGGTTGTTGCATTAGTCATTGCTCAACATGCATTCGCCGTTTGGCTTAAATGGAACGATGAACCTTTTGTAGTGCCTCAACCCGCTCAAAGTTCGAAATGGGCATTGGCTGCGATCGCATCCTCGGGAATCTGTTTTATCCTCAGTCCGCTGGGAATTGCCCTGCTGACTGGAAAACACGCTGACAAGCTTCAATCGGTTTCTCGGGACACGCCAGTTTTTGCCGCTGAGCATCTCATTGAACACCCACCGCGCGGGATGATTTTTGTCACATACGAATGGGCCGATTACGTTCAATGGGTTGGTCCGAAAGACCTACAGTTGCTTGTTAACTCGCACGCACATCTGATTCCACGCGACGTCTGGCTTGCCTATATGCAGGTGATCGAGCAGCGGGAAGGATGGAAAGAAACTCTCGATCGCTATCGAATCAATACGATGGTTCTGGACAGGGCAAATCGCGAATCGCTCATTGAAAAGCTGAAAGTCGACCCCAAGTGGATTTCCCCCCCGATCGAACGGGATGGTCAGGTAATTTTTTTCCGTAAGACAGCGGAAGCGGAATAACGTAAAACCACTGCTCCGCCCGTAATGGTGAAGCAGTGTTCATGAGTTTTCTTTTAAATTCAGCGTTCGGCGTCGGGTCAGCAAGGGGTTCGATGGAAGTGAACGTGCTTCCATCCAGCAGAAGTCTTTTGCCAGACGCGTGTCTCCATGGCGGCTGCAGTGACCGGTGCCCCATGGCCATCGAGTTTCTGAACAACTCGAACGTACGTAACAACAGCGGAATCGCCAATCAAGCGAACGTTTGGCGAAGCGATTGACGACTGTTTTGCAGGCTTGGTCGCCGTTGCGGGAAGATCAAAATAGAATTTATGAAAAGGCAATCCTTCAACGAGATGACCAAGGGCTTCCGGTTCGAAGCAGGTAATCGACGCATCGCACATTGATGCATATGTCGCCCAATCACCGGTATCAATCGAATTGAGCAACTTGCGACTCAAATCCAGCAGTTCCACTTCCGCAGACATCCGTCCAATTCCTTCAATTGTTTTTGACAAGATTTCGCCGCCGAAATTTGGCAGGCGGTACTGGGCAACATACTGAACCGTCCGCCCCACGGATACAAGTACACCAAGCAAAAAACGATGGAAACGCGGCAAATTCCCAACACCGTTACTCTATGCGTCGTTCCCTTCATTGGTCAACGCAAAGCTGCAACTAACGGCAATCCGCAACTCGGAGATTCGCCAACCAATAAGAGAACCTGGAACTTTCATGATTCTGTCGAACGATTTTCTTGCCCCGCACTGTTTCATTTTTTGATCGTTGGTGTCATCTTATTCGCACTCAGACGGAATGCCTTGATATACTTCTCGTAAACTCGCAATTGATGCGAAATGGAAACGAGCCGATGAAGTGGTGCGACTCGGGAGAGGATGACGACATGAGTTCATGGAATTTGACGCAGCAATCAAAAGAAGCGAAGTTAAAAGGAAGTCGATTCAATTGGTTTCTGTTTGCCATTTGGTTCGGTCTGATTTGGACCTGCCTGTCGTCATTCGCCTCCGCATTGGACGTGGCGGACTACAAGTGGGGGTTCAACGGTAAAGTTGCTCCGCACCGATTCAACGTCCTTTCGGTCCTCCTCAATAATCCCACCCCACAGCCCTACAGCGGCGAAGTGCTTTTAAGGAAATCACTCGGTGGAGCCGGAACCGTCGATGCGACACTCGTCGAATCGGTGACGTTGTCTCCGAATTCGTCGAAGTGGATCCAGTTTTATCCTTACATCGTAAGCGACGGAGGGTATAGCAGCGAGAACTGGCGGATCTCTTACCGTGGAGGGAGCTATGATTTGCCCATCCCTCGCGTCGCCAAATATCAACGGGTCGTGCTTGATGATCCTAACGGCGTGATGGCCAAGGGTGGCTCGATCAAGTTTCATCTGCCGGATAACTTGTTTCCACCGTTTGTGACAGCAACAGATGCTTTGCAGTTGGTCGCACTCGACCACGTCCCTCGTTGGGAAGAAGCGCGACGTCAGGCGTTTCTCGATTGGATCTACCTGGGTGGAACTGTTGTGGTTCTGCAAGAGGCGAGTGGCAAGTTCCCTGACTTTACAGGACCGCTCAGCGTCCTCAAAACACCACTCGAAGATCAGATGTATGGTGCCGGACGCGTTCTGCGAGTTCCCCTGACACGACCACAGTTCGGTGAAGAAGAACTTCGGCAAATCTGTGCCGGGTTGCCGAAAAATTACCATATTCCAAACACGGAAAAGTCTGATGACATCGTCGATCATGTCGATGATTCTCAGCAGGGCACAGTGAATCCGAATATCGGTTTCTCAGATGGAACCGATCCGTTCAAGTCGAACTCGTTCCTCAGTCAACTCAAACAGATGACCAAACCCGATCACAATTGGGTCCTATTGCACCTGATGTTCTGGGTTTATATTGGGCTCGTATTCCCCGGTTGTTACCTTTTGGGAAAAAAATGGTCTGATTTTCGTGTTGTCTATGCTGGTCTGCTTGGGACCGTCGCGCTATTCAGCCTGTTGTTTTCTTACGTCGGCCAGCGCGGCTACGGTGAAGCGACCGCAGTCCATACTGTTGCGATTGCCAAGCCACTGCCGGATGGACAAATGGATGTTGCCAGCTGGTCGAATATTTTCGTGACGGGTGGTGCAGATTATGAAATCCGACACAACGCTTTTGGCTCGCTCTATTCCACTTGTAACGAACACGAACAGGTTAAGGGTGAGATTAACAACGGGGCTGAAGCAGTATTCAAGGTCGATATCCCCCCGTTTTCGAACCGTGAACTGGCATCACGAGCGAAAATGCCGTTCGAAGGCCCAAAGCTTACGTTGTCGTCGTTGAAAATTCAGGATGGCCGATTGGCAGAACTTGAGATGGATGTCATCGGGCTGAAACAAGACGATGCCGAGAAGCAATTTGCTTTGATCGGTAACACGTTCTACATGCTCAATTGGCGCGACGACAAGCTTGTTTTGGCTCAAGAGGCAGGGAACGCTGTTGCCATGTTGCAGGTTCAACAAAAGCACAGTCAGTATCCCTATGGGTATCAGAATCCTTATAACCAATATGGAAATCAAACGACAAAGGTTGACCGATATAACCAGATGTTCGATCTGTTGCTGTCTCGCAGCCTCAGCGTCAGCCGTGTCAAAGACGCGGAACAGTTGCGACTGCCACCCAATATGATTCGCATCTATATCTATGCGAAAAAAATGCCCGGAGAATTTGCGATTCAGAATAAGCGACTGGGAAATCAAGAAGGTCGTGTCTTGTACTGCATCAACCTGTCAACCACAGACGTCAAACCAGCCAAATGACATGCTTCTGATGATTTGCTGCCGTGAATTTCAAGAACAGAATTCAGGACGAGCAAGCTTTCACGATTTTGCGATGTTCGTGCAGTGACTCAAGTCGTTCGTAATCATTTGATCAATCGGTCTCAAATAGTTCCAGATATTCACCACCATCCTTCCATGCCGAAAGCCCTAACATGAGCAGTTCGACAAACGGCAATTCTCAACGACCTGTCATCGAAGTCGATGACGTCGTTCATTCCTTCAAGGGTCGACGAGCACTTGATCACGTCAGTTTCAAGGTGATGCCACAATCACTTCACGGGTTCGTGGGACCGAACGGAGCCGGTAAGACAACCTCCCTCAAAATTATTTGCACCCTGCTGCGGCCACAATTCGGTATCGTCAAGGTGTTTGGTCACGACGTGGTTGACGAACAAAAGATGGTCCGTCGCAAAATCGGATTCATGCCCGACCACTTCAGTACCTACCGGCAGATGACGGTCTATGAATATCTCGACTTCTTTGCTGCGGCCTATGGGTTGCCGTTCGCCCAAAGAACGCGCGTGATCGACGAAGTTCTCGCCTTGACTGACATGGAAGGCCGAAAAAACGATCTTATCAGCGGACTGTCACGAGGGATGCAGCAGCGCACGAGTCTGGCTCGTGTTCTCGTGAATGACCCCGACCTGTTGCTTCTCGATGAACCTGCATCTGGTTTAGATCCACGTGCCCGAATCGAACTGATGGAGATTCTGAAGGCACTTCGTTCCATGGGAAAAACAATCTTCATCAGTTCCCACATCCTTCCTGAACTGGCCGAACTTTGCGATGCGGTGACGATCATCGACAAGGGAAAGGTGATGTACAGCGGTTCGATGAGTGGCCTGCAGGCTTCGACAAACGAGCATCCGACGTGGCGAGTAACACTTGGTTCAGAAGTGGATCGGATCGTTGATCGGATGAAAGGTCTGCACGGAGTCGTCGACGCAGATCAAGTCGAAGGCCGACCCGAGTACCGAGTCTCTTATGACTGGACGGCGACCGATACGAACACGTTATTAAGAGGATTACTCGACCTCGGAGTTCCGATTGTGGGATTTGCCGAAGATAAACGGCATTTGAACGACGCCTTCATGGACCTGACAACCAAAGGGGTGAAATAATAACGACCGCAAGTGAATCCTCATCATTTGTGAGGTTCGCTCCCCGTGTCGAAATGTCATTTCACTGTTTTTGACCGTCTCACTTTCTCGAGTTAGTCCATGTATTACGGTTTAGTCGCACTACTGACCCGAGCACTGAGGATGGATGCGCGGCAGCTACGGAATCATTTGTTCCGATTAGCCTTCGTCGGATTCATTTACCTTTCGATGCTGATGGCGACAATCCAAAGTGCGTTCGTCGGCGCACCAGGCTTGATGTTCTTTTCGCAAATCGCCTGGTTAAACGTCCTGTTCATCACCTGTGCGGGGATTGGCTATTTCTCTTCCGCAATCACAGAAGAGAAAGAAGAAGAAACCATCGGCCTGCTTCAAATGGCCGGGCTAAACCATATCGGTATTCTGCTTGGGAAATCGACGAGTCGGCTGATTCAAGTCATGCTGCTATTGGTCGTCCAATTCCCCTTCATGCTACTTGCGGTCACCCTGGGAGGTGTGACTACTCACCAGATTTTTGCCGCCTACGTCGATATATTGGCCTTCACCGTTTTGCTGGCAAACACTGCGCTTGTCTGTTCGGTCGTTTTTCAACGGGGTGGAAATGCAGCCGCTGTCACGACCCTGCTGATGATTCTCTACACGGTCCTTCCTCCGATTGCCGGATTCGAATTAAAAGACCTTATCGCGACAGGCTGGACGAAATCCGTCTGGTGGAAGACAGCGATATTGACTTCGCTTGAATGGATCGAAAAATCCTGCATTTACTTTCAACTACAAGAAGTGATGCAGACCGGTTTCAATCAACCGATTCTGACACAACAGGTCATTTCCAATATTGCCGTCGGCATTGTCTGCTTTGGCCTTGCCTGGCTACTTTTCGGGCCAAGCGTAAACAACGCCGCTCCCGGCGGTGCTTCGCGCGGTGTCATCCTGAAATCGACAAGTCGAGTTCAATTTCTCAGTCCAGGCCGCTGTTGGAGTAATCCATTCGTCTGGAAAGACTTTCAGTTCATCGGCGGTGGATATTCGCTGTTCGTTGGCAAGCTGTTGGCTTATGTCATGCTGTTCGCACTGATCTGCGGTGTATCTGTCTACAATCGCAATTGGCTGGGGATCAGCCTGAACGATGTCGGCGGAATCTACTTCGGCTGTATGTTGGCCATCTTGATTATCGAAGCCTGCATTTCGGCATCTCGAGTGTTTCATGACGAAATTCGTTTGCAGACAATGTCATCACTGTTAATGCTTCCCCGGTCAATTCCCTATATCGGCTATTCGAAAGCGATTGGCTGTCTGATGGGGTTGGCACCTGCGGCAATCTGCCTGGCAGGTTCGGCACTTCTATTGCCAGACTTTCGAATTGCCAATTTTGCCAAGTTGTTGATCGAACCTCACTTCTGGGCGACAGTGATGGGGATCATGATCTTTCTCCATCTGGTCGCGCTGCTTAGCCTGTTCGTCAAATGGGGTGCATTACCAATGGCCTTCTTCATGATGGGGCCAATCTCGACATGTTGCCCCGTCTGGCAATTGATGTTTCTTGCGGTCGGCCCCAATGGGTTACAAGATCTATGGGGGAAGCTTCCCGCCACGATCACCGTCTGGATCCTGACAGGACTGGTCTGTTTCGTGTTCCAGATGATGATTGCCGCAAGGCTGCAGGAACTGGGAACCAAGTAAGAACGGCTCTTCAGAAAATCCAGCGCTGGCACACGCCATAAATGCCGATATGATGTAACAGTCTGCAACCAACGATTCCTGCCAAGTCGCAAATGTCCTATGGGTCCCATAAGTCCCGTTCGCGCCGCGACCCTGCCGAGGTCACCCGATGTCCGCAATTCAAATTCCGCATTGCCAGTTATTGACTTCACGGCGTGATTTCTTGTGTCGAGCAGGCGGTGGATTCGGCGCGATCGCACTCGCAGGACTGATGGCCGACGATCAGCGTCGATCTGCCACCGCAGCCGGAGGGCCGGCACTTAAGCCGCATCTGCCAGGAAAGGCCAAAAACGTCATCTTCCTATTCATGGATGGCGGGCCGAGTCATCTGGACACTTTCGACCCAAAACCGCTCGTCAACGAGCATGCAGGAAAGCCACTGCCCCCATCGATTAAACGCGTGATCACTCCGATGGGTGTCACCGAAAACGGGCTGCTCGCCTCCAAAAGGACTTGGAAGAATTATGGCCAAAGCGGCATCCCAGTTTCTGACTGGTATCCTCTCGTTGGTGAATGTGCCGACGATATTTGCGTGATCCGCTCATGTAAATCCGATGCGCTGAACCACGTCGGAGGTGTCACGCAGATGAACACGGGCAGCATACTTGCCGGACGCCCGAGCCTGGGTGCGTGGGTCAACTACGGACTTGGTAACGAAAACCACAATCTGCCAGGCTTCGTCGTCTTGCTGGATAGCGATCGCGAACCACCTGGCGGGAACAGGGTCTGGGGTTCCGGGTTTATGCCATCGGGGCATCAAGGGACGAAATTCCTGACCGGCAAACAGCCTATTCTCCACCTGAACCCACCGCCGGAAATCAGCGACGAACGCCAGCGGAATAAATTGGCCTACATCAACCAACTCAATCGCGAACATCTTGCCAGCCGTCGTGGTGACACTGACTTGGAAGCCAGAATTGCGTCGTATGAACTGGCATTTCAAATGCAGGCCCACGCCCCCGAGGCGGTCGACCTGACTCAAGAAACCCAAGAGACTCAGACCGCCTACGGCCTGAGCGACAAGCGAACTCAAGCATTCGGCCAGAACTGTTTGCTTGCGCGCCGCTTTGTCGAGCGAGGCGTTCGGTTTATCGAACTCTACTCCGGTTCCGGCAGTAAGTGGGACGCCCATGCGAAGATCGAACAGAATCATACCGAACATTGCGGAGCCACCGACCGACCGATAGCAACTCTCTTACGTGACCTCAAACAACGCGGACTGCTCGACGAAACGCTCGTGGTCTGGGGCGGCGAATTCGGACGCACGCCGATGAGCGAAAAAGGGGACGGACGTGACCACAACCCGTATGGATTCACGATGTGGCTCGCGGGAGGCGGCGTCAAAGGAGGCCAGATCGTCGGCTCAACCGACGATTTCGGAATGCACGCCGTCGATCGTCCCGTACACGTTCACAGCCTGCACGCAACGATCCTGGCTGCCCTGGGCCTCGATCACTACGAATTAACGTATAAGCTTCAAGGCCGCCCCGAACGAGCGACGGTCAACGAAGGAGAAGTCATTGATGAAGTATTCGCCTGAATGGTTCACTTCCAATACGACCGATCGAGCGTCCGGTAGTTAATTGCTTCGCTCAAGTGGGCGGCGGTGATGTTTTCACTTGCTTCCAGGTCTGCGATCGTGCGGCCGATTCGTAGGATCTTATCGTGAGCTCTCGCTGACAAGCCCATTTCTTCCATGGCACTCTTTAGCAGCGATTCGGCGTCGGGTTCCAGCTTGCAGAAGATCCGGATCTGTGACGGTGGCATCCGTCCGTTCAATCGTAAGGAACCTTTTCCGAAACGTCGCTGTTGAATTTCCCTCGCGGCGACGACTTGAGCCTTCATCGTTTCGCTGTTGGTTCCTGCGGTCTGATTGGAAAGTTCCCGGAAGGGAACTGGTGGGACTTCGATGTGGATATCCAGTCGATCCAACAGCGGTCCACTGATCCGGCTCATATAGCGTTCGATCAGCATTGGATTGCACTGACACTGACGACGGGGATCGCCGAAATAGCCGCAGGGACACGGATTCATAGCGGCGACAAGCATCAGGTTGGCAGGGAATGTCAGGCTACCCATGGCTCGGCTGATCGTCACACAGCCGTCTTCCAATGGCTGACGCAGAACTTCCAACGTCCTGCGGTTGAACTCGGGCAACTCGTCTAAAAACAAAACTCCGTTGTGTGCCAGGGATATCTCACCCGGCGTCGGAATACTTCCTCCCCCGACCAGGCCGGCTTCACTGATCGTATGATGCGGCGAGCGAAACGGACGCTGCAACATCAACGCCTGACCTGGCTGCAATCGCCCGACAGCACTATAGATACGAGTCGTCTGCAGGCTTTCTTCAGGAGCCAGTTCCGGCAGGATTGTCCCCAGTCGCGAGGCCAGCAGGGTCTTACCGGTTCCAGGGCTACCCAGCATCAGCAGATGATGTGCCCCTGCCGCCGCTACAGTCACTGCTCGTTTTGCCGATTCCTGCCCGCGAACATCCGAATAATCGACTCCGTATTTGCCGAAGCTTGCCACGGCATCCGTCCAACTGAACGGCTGCGGTGGGATATCTAACTGGCCGCTGTAATAGCCGACCGCTTCTGTCAGCGACGTGACAGGGATAATCTCGATCCCTTCGACCACTGCCGCTTCCTGGGCATTCGCCGCAGGGACGACAAAACCTTTTAATCCCTGTTCTTTCGCCGACAGCGCCATCGACAACGCACCCTTTGCAGGGCGGATCGTCCCGTCGAGGGCCAGTTCCCCAATCGCGGCGTACTGAGCCAGCACATCCGAAGCCAGCTGTCCGCTGGCGACTAGCAACCCCAATGCAATCGGAAGGTCGAACGATGCCGCTTCTTTGGGAAGATCAGCAGGGGACAGGTTGATGACAATCCGATCAATCGGTTTGACGTAGCCACAGTTCACGAGTGCTCGTTCGATCCGATGGGAACTCTCGCGAACGGCGGCTTCGGCCAAACCGACCAGGATCGTTTTCGGAATGGCGCCGGGCGAGATATCGACCTCAACCTCGACAGGTAGAGCGTCGATTCCCAACAGCGAATAAGTCGTCAGTTTGGCGAGCATCTTCGCATTTCTGTCTAGGCGTCTTCGCCGTGTCCCATATCGATCTGGTTAGACTCCTCATCACCACCCTGGATCTCTTCCAGTCGCTTGGCGACATCCTTGTAGTCGTAGTCGATGGCAAGAATGTCGGAGTAATAAGTTTCGGCGGATTTATTGTCGTTGGCTTCTTCAGCCAACCGTCCAAGATAATAACAGCATTCTTTGTATGGGATCGGATTTTCGGTTGAGTTCAACTTCTCTAACGCTTTTTCGAACTGACGTTTTGCGAGGTTGTTCTGCTTCTTGGCCAGGAAACAGGTACCGAGACTGGCAAGAACTTGTGCCTCTAACCGGACGTCCTTGGACGCAGCCTGCAGCAACGGAATCGCCTTGTCGTGTTTTTTACACCGCATGTACCGCTTCGCGAGTTCGTGTTTCAGTTTCAGGTCGTTCGGATAACGATCGACCCGTCGATTGAAGACTTCGATCTCTTGCGACAGCAACTCGTTCGCCAGTTCAACGACAATCGCTCGTGATTGCTCATCGTTTGGATCGCGTGCAGCTGCCTCCTTCGCAAAGTTCACATTACGCCGAACCATATCGAGTTCGACATCCTCCATCTGTTCGCGAATGTTGGCATCACCGCTAACATCGAGTGCCAGCTTATAAGTCTTCGCCGATTCTTCCAGTTTGCCTTCACGCCGATAGTAATCGGCCAGCTTCTGGTAATGAGCCACATTGGCTGGCTCTTTGCGAATCATCCGCTGCAAGTCCGCTTCGACCGATTCACCAGGCCCCAACACTTCCTTATTGGTTTTGACATCCCCTTTGACCGACTCTTCGTAACCTTGCTTGATCGCCTGTTGTTTGTCTTCGCGAACTTCATGAGTCGATTTGGCATCGTCATAGCCCGCTTTGTGGATCGTCATGTCCGCACCCAGTGACTGGATTTTGGAACGAATCGCACCATTCAGTGGGTCAAGCGCCATGACCTTGTCGAGTACCGAAATCGCTGCGGTAAAATTCTTCCGCAGCTCATAGACTTCGGCCAACGCGATCAAAAAGTCTTTGTTGGTTGGAGCGCCGTCGGGAGCCGTCGCTTGCTCATAGGCAAATGATGCAATTTCGAGAAAGCCCCGTTCGCGAGTCGCTTCACCCAGGTCCGCATTGAACTGACCGTCCCACGGATTAATCGCCAGCGCTTCTTCTGCCGCCAGATCCATGTCGACCCAGTTCTTCGCTCCACGGGCTTTTTTGATCCGCGATCGAATGCTCGACAACTTCAGGAATGCCATGCTGGCACCCGTCTTGTTGTCCTTGTACTTCTTCCTTTCGCTTCCTCGTAGCGACTGTCGATACATCAGGTTGTCAGGAACCATCTTCACCGCTGTCATGAACATTTCGACGGCGTAGTCCCAGTTTCCCTTGGCTAAGGCTTCCGTGGCTCGTTTTAGACAATCGG
The DNA here is from genome assembly GCA_903834925.1 of uncultured Schlesneria sp. Classification (GTDB taxonomy): domain Bacteria; phylum Planctomycetota; class Planctomycetia; order Planctomycetales; family Planctomycetaceae; genus Schlesneria. The sequence continues at coordinate 5,199 of CAILLA010000231.1, read as the reverse complement.
AAGCCAGCTTCCGCTTTCGTTGCTCTTCAGGGGAATATCCGGCGCCGGACATGTTACGTTCTCAATCAATGGAGGCGAAAGGTTCGTTTCGTTGCTATAAGACTACCATATTGATGACTTTGAACCCAACGAACAATCCATCGCGACGTAAGATTGCTCGCGCAGGTCCTTTACAAGTCCAGCAGATTGCCGCGAACATCGAATTCGCCATTGAAAGAGATTAGGAAAGTTTCATGGGTCAGGACGTAATTCATCCCACATCGAAAGACTCGGGTCACCCATCGACGGGCGACATCGAGAGAACCTCAGTTGGCGATCATCGGGAATCTCAACCATCTGGTCGTCGCTGGATTCAACGTCTGTTCGGTTTTGTCCTGCTGATCACCGCGTTTGGTTTGGGTTGGATGGCCGCTCTCGCACAGGTTGGAAAACATACAAAAGAAAAAATCGAACCCGCCGTAACGACTGCGGAACACGATGCTACAGTCGCCGTCACAACGGAACCGGTTTCTGTTCGATCGGTACAACGTTTGGTCGAGGCATTTGGATCACTCCACGGTTTCGAAGAAGTTTCGATTTCTGCCCGAGTTGAAGGTCGTGTCCGCAAGGTCCTGCACGATGTTTCCGACGTCGTCGCACCGACCGAACAATTACTCGAAATCGACCCCACCGATTATGAATTGTCTGTCCAAAAGGCAGATCGCACACTGCAAGTCGAATTAGCAAAACTGGGACTACAGGCCCTGCCCGATTCGCGATTGGACTTAGAAATCGTGCCGTTCGTGGCGAAAGCCAAGTCGCAAATGGATTACGCCAAATCGCGAAACGATCGAATCAGTCGGCTTGCGGCCTCGAAAACCGTCTCCCCCGAAGATTCCGAAAGCGCGGCGAGTGACTACCGGACGGCCAAGGCAGAATATGAAAACCAACTTCTGACCGCTGAAACGGATCTTGCCACAATTCAAATGCAGCAAGTCGGTTTAGAAGTCGCTCGTGAACAATTGGCAAACACCAAAATCGCAGCCCCGATTCCATCAGTTTCCGTCCCCGGAATCGATCACGTCAAATATGTCGTTTCTCAACGATCGGTCTCCGAAGGAACTCTCGTCCGACCTGGGACCGAGATCTTCCGCGTGGTGATCAATCAGATTTTGAAACTGCGTGTCCCGGTCCCCGAACGATTCAGTTCTGAGATAAAACTCCAGCAACAGGTCCATGTCTTTGCGGCAACATCTGCGACCCCTTATGTCGGAACCGTGACTCGAATCTACCCGACAGTGGAATCTGCAACACGCACGTTTCAAGTCGAAATCCAGGTCCCGAATCCCAACGGTGAATTGAAACCCGGAAGCTTTGCCAAGGCGGCAATCTTGACTCGAGTCGACCCCGAAGCGACAACCGTCCCTCTTTCCTCGGTCATTCAATTTGCTGGAATCACGAAAATTTTCCTCGATGAAAATGGACAAGCCAAAGAAGTCCCCGTGACACTCGGAACACAAACGACGGAATGGGTCGAAATCATCAAACCGCAATTACCTCGTGGTGCCCAGGTCATCACGAGCGGTCAATCGGTGATCGCGGACGGCACCAAAGTCAATGTTCGTGACTTGACCCCGGCACAATAAGTACCTCAACAGAAGTCGTTTTCCAATGAATCTCTCTGAGATTTGTATCCGTCGGCCAGTCTTTACCTGGGTACTTGTCGGTATCCCCGTCGTGCTTGGCATCGTCTCGTACTACAGTCTCGGAGTTGACCTCTTTCCCAAGGTCGATCTGAGTGCCGTCACGATCTCGGCTCGTCTGGCCGGTGCCAGTGCCGAAGAAATTGAAACGACTGTCACCAAACTGATCGAAGAAGCGGTCAATCAGGTCTCGGGAATTGAAGATCTGCGTTCGACAACCCGTGAGGGGATGGCGACGATCATGATCCAGTTTCAACTGAGCAAAGACGGTGACGTCGCGGCTCAAGAGGTTCGAGACAAAATCTCGTCCATCCTGAATCAATTGCCACAAGGAATGGAACCTCCCGTCATTAACCGGTTCGATCTGGATGCCGCCCCCATCATGACGATCGGTGTCTCGGGCCGCCGTGATGTGCGGGAAGTGACCGAAATCGCCAAACGCCAGATCCAGGAACAACTGCAGACTGTCTCGGGCGTGGGCGCCGTCTTCCTTTCAGGAGCACGAACTCGAGCCATCAACGTCATCGTTAACACCGAAAAACTGGCCTCCTACGAACTTTCCGTCGAAGACGTTCGAGTCGCTCTGCAAACGCAAAATATCGAAATCCCCGGTGGAATCGTCAATCAGGGCTCGCGAGAACTCGTGCTGCGGACACTTGGTCGCATGCAGTCCTCAGATCAGTTTAATGAATTGATCGTGGCCAATCGCGAGGGGCATGCAATCCGCATCCGGGACGTCGGTCGAGCCGAGGATTCGATCGAAGAACCTCGCGGGCTGAGCCGTCTGGATGGCCTCAACGCGGTCAGCCTGTTCGTCCAACGTCAATCAGGCACAAACACGGTCGCCATCTCGGACGCCGTGCAAGTTCGGCTCGCACGAATCAAACAGGCCCTCCCAGCTGACATCAAAGTTGAAATCATCCAGGATCAGGCACGCTTTATCCGCGAATCGATGGCGGAGGTGAACTTCCATCTGCTGCTCGCTGCCGTCCTGGTCTCCGCGACCATCTTGTTGTTTATTCGCGACTGGCGGACGACCGTCATCGCCACGTTGGCCATCCCCACGTCGATCATCCCGACATTTCTATTCATGCACTACATGGGATTTACCCTGAACAATATCACGATGCTCGCCCTGATCCTCGCCATCGGCATTGTGATCGACGATGCCGTCGTGGTTCACGAAAATATCTTTCGCCATATGGAAGAATTCGGCAAGGACGCGTTTACCGCCTCACGCGATGGAACTCGTGAAATCGCCCTGGCAGTTCTCGCCACCAGCTTGTCGCTGGTTGTAATCTTCGTCCCCGTTGCCTTTATGGGTGGAATCGTCGGACGATTTTTTAGTAGCTTTGGCTTAACCGTGGCGTTCGCCGTTGTGATGAGCCTGTTTGTGTCGTTCACGCTGACACCCATGTTGTGTGCTCACTTCCTCAAGCTTGAACCGAGTGAAGCGGGGCACGCGCAATCAAAAGGTGGCTTCGTTTATCGAACGATTGATGTGCTCTACGGTCGGGTACTCGCCTGGTCATTGATGCATCGGTTTATCACGATGTTCATTAGCCTTCTCGCCTTCCTGTCCACGATTCCCATTGTTATGAATTTGGGGATCAACCTGGTGCCGCGAGATGATCAAAGCGAGTTCCAGGTGACTTACATTACGCCGGAAGGTTACACGCTGGACCGAACCAATCAGGTTCTGTCCGAGATCGAACAGCGATTGAGCCGCCTTCCAGGTGTCCGCCACCGCTTTACCATTATCGGCCAGAACACTGGCGGATCAGGAAAAGGACAAGGGGATGTCACGCGAGGCTCCATCTACTTCCGCATCAAGGAATTGGAAGAACGCGAATACACTCAGTTCGAAGTCCAGGAACGTGCCCGTACCATCCTGAAGGAATATCCCGACCTTCGAACGGCTGTTTCGGACGTTTCGGCCATCGGCGGGAACGGGCAGGACAGCCGCACGTTTCAAGTCAGTATCCAAGGCCCGGACATCGACAAGCTGGGTAAGTATTCGTCCGAGTTCATCGATCGACTTCGCGCGATTCCCGGCCTTGTCGACGTCGATTCCACCTTGTCCCTTCGCAAACCAGAAGTCCAGGTCGCCATCGACCGTGACCGAGCCAGTGACCTCGGAATTCCCGTACAAACGATTGCTAACAGCCTGAACGTCCTGGTCGGTGGCCAGATCGTTTCTCGCTATAAGGAAGGGACCGAACAGTACGACGTCTGGCTGCGAGCCGACCAACCCTTTCGAGCCACACCCCAAAGTCTAGAGAGTTTAACAGTCCCGTCCCCCACCGCAGGACAAGTGAGACTATCCAGTCTGGCGACGGTGACCGAAGCGCGCGGACCAAGTCAAATCGACCGGTTTAACCGACAACGAACCGTGACATTGCTGGCGCATCCCGACAAGGTCTCACTGAATGAAGCGATTCAACAGGCCCGGGTCATCGCGAAGGATTTGAACATGCCACCTGAATACGAAGTCACCTTCGGAGGCCAGGCCAAGATGCTGGGTGAAACCGGCTATTACTTCATGGTCGCTCTCGGGCTGAGTGTCCTGTTCATGTACCTGATCCTGGCCGCACAATTCGAAAGCTGGTTAAACCCGGTCAGTATCCTTGCGGCATTACCAGTCACCATCCCGTTCGGCCTGCTGTCACTGCTGATGTTCCGAACTCCGATGGATTTGTATGCCATGTTCGGCCTGTTCATGCTGATCGGGATCGTGAAGAAAAACGGCATCCTGCAGGTTGACAAGACCAACGAACTACGGGCATCTGGGATGGAGCGGACCGCAGCAATCCTGGAAGCGAATCACACTCGTCTTCGGCCAATCTTAATGACAACTGTCATGCTGATCGCAGCAATGGTCCCGATCGCACTGGGACGAGGCCCCGGAGCTGGTGCCCGAGCCAGCATGGCCAAAGTCATTATCGGAGGACAATCACTCAGCTTGCTATTAGCTTTGCTGGTCACCCCCGTCACCTATGCCATTATCGACGGCGTAGGCCAATCGCTTCGTCGATTCAGCCTGCGATTAAGCCGATTGTGGTAAGAGGCGGCTCCCAGTCTTCGTAGTGGAGGCGCGTAGCCTCCGCGCAAATTGACCGATACGGCCGAAAGCCCTCACGGCCTAATGTGCCACTGCTTGACCGTCCTCGGTCAAGCAGTGCTCTTCAAGTTTCAAATTGATTAAAATCGGGAAGGAGGGAAAGGCGCCCGCCACGCCCACTTTTCTGTTCGGTCGGTCCCGCGTGTCGAAGCGTCGTAGGGTGCGGTCGAGTCTTCGAGGCCCACCAAATCATCTAAACAAAGTTGGCAAAGTTGGCCAACTTCCGTATTTCGTAGACTTTTTAGCTGTGTTTCAACTTGGCCAAGTTGGCCAAATTCGACCTGACGAGTTCAAATATCTTTTCTTCCATGTTCCAGAAATCGAGTCCCCCAAGAAATTTGACCAAAAAGTTCGCGCAAGTTCGCGCGACTTCGATCATTCCTCGTATTTCATAGG
>CAILLA010000230.1 GCA_903834925.1 uncultured Schlesneria sp. | reverse complement strand
CCGATCTCATCCTTGCAACGGATGAACACGGTCGGACGTTCATCATTGAGATGCAAACGTCAGTCCCCGCCGGGATGGGGCAGCGACTGACGTACTACACGGCGTGCGAGTACGTTGACCAGCTAGGCAAGGGACAAGAATACGAGTCACTGCGACCCGTGATCAGTATTTGTGTGTTGACGGACCCGATGTTTCGCAAGGTACCCGAATTGCATTTACATTTCGCGCTCCGGTCGGAGACTGGGGTGATCTTGACGGAGGATTTGCAAGTTCATGTTTTGCAGTTGTCAAACCTACGAGTGACAGAAGAGAATTTGCGGTATGCGAGCCCGTTGGAGCAATGGTCGTATTTTCTGTTACGAGCGGAGACGTTAACGATGGACGAGATCAAACAATTATTACCGGACGAAATCTTCAGCGAAGCCGCCAGTGTTCTGGACGTGGTTGCGAAGACACCAGAACAGAAGCAGCGCTATGAAGCTCGGCTGAAATTTCTTCGTGATGAAGCAGCCCGTACCCGATCGGCTCGCGAGGAGGGAATCGAAGAGGGAATCGAACGAGGGATTCAGCAAGGGATCGAGAAGGGGATCGAGCAAGGAATCGAGCGAGGGGAACTATTCGGCCGGATCAAGACGTTACAGGGATTGGTTGGAGCAGTGGAATCAACCCGCGAGGAATTATCCGACCACAGTGACGAGCAGTTGACGACATTGTTGGAACAACTTCGAGATCAACTCCGCAGTCGAAATATTTGACAAACAGAAATGGCTCGAAATTTGTCAAAAAACGAAAATGGAAACATCAATCGTGACCGATGCTTCAAAGTATGTAAAATTGTTGAATGGTCCGATGAAGACGGAATGTTCGTTGGACAATGCCCTGGCGTGATCGGTCGGTGCTGCCACGGTTTTGATGAAACTGAAGTCGACCGTGAATTGCGCCAGATCGTTGAGGAGTGGGTTGAACTCATGTAAAAGGAAGGACGTCCGCTTCCACCCCCCAATCGCAGGGCGCAATCTCGCAAGCTTGATTGGCGGAAAATAGAGTCGCCATTGTGGCTGGTACTCACTCCGTTTCCCTCGCTCTAACGGAACGCTGACATGGCCAAGCGTCGCCTTGGGGATACTGCACTACTTCAAAACTAAGAACCTCCAACGGAAATTGAAGGCAAGCTTCAATCGGTTTAGAATTCGCCACAACACTCTTAAATTTAGTCCCTTGCGACCGAGTGCTGACTTCCTGAACGAGTCAACTTTTGGCCGAAGTGCAGTGTCCCCAGTCCCCGAGTATCAATCGTTCGAGTCGGAATTCGATCAAGTATCCTTTCCTACAGGAATCGGTCTGCGTAACATCTGTTCCTTTGGCACAATATCCACACGCTTTGGGCTGCAGTAATGCGACTTACTGAGATCAGAACCGAAAAGCTCCTTGGGCTCTTTGACCATGTTGTCCCGCTAAACATGGACGAACGTATCACCATTGTTCACGGTCCAAACGGCTACGGAAAAACGGCCCTTCTGCGGATTGTGTCGGCCTTGTTCAACCGCCAGTTTTCCGTCCTTCTGGAACTGCCGTTCGAGTCAATCACAATGGCCTTTGACAACGGCGAGATTTTGCGATTGAGGCGGGGCATGGACAGTCTACAGGAATTTGACCAACCCCGATCGATTATTATCGAATCTCGGCAAGATAGCTTCGAAGTGTTTCACCTTGCAAATATTACTCCAAATTCGGTCGATGAGTTTATGCCATTTCTTACCCGCACAGGGTCGCAGGAATGGATAGACGACCGAACTGGGGAACTGCTTACGCTGAACGAAATTGCAGTCAGGTTCCCAGAGCACTTCCCTCCACACGTCCGCCCCCGAACGAAAGAGATGCCAGCGTCGCTATTATCGCTCATTGAAGGTTTCACCGTTCATTATATTCAGGCACATCGATTGGAATCTAACGAGAAGCCGCTCCGTGGAAATCGCCGAGATCGATATATCACGCCGACGGCCGCTGTTACGCGGTATGCTGCCGAGCTCGCGAATCGAATCCAGTTGACGCTAGGTAGATATGCGGAATTGTCACAGTCGCTCGATCGCTCGTTCCCGCATCGGCTCGTCGCGGCACCCGGCTCGCAACTCAGTTTGGATGATCTTCGAAAAAACCTCCTGCAACTTGAAGATCGCCAAAAGAAACTGACGGATGTGGGTCTGTTGGACCGAGAAAGCGACCCTTTTTATTCCGTTCATGTCGCGGACGCCTCAAAACTCGATGTGCTTTCAATATACGTTGCCGATGCACGGCGCAAACTGGGAGTATTTGACGATCTATATTCTCGAATTAGTCTATTTCAGAAATTGATTAGCAAAAGATTCTTATTTAAGACAATGTTAATCGATAAACAGGAAGGGTTCATATTTCGAACTCGCAAAAACAAGCCTCTAGCGGCCACTAGCCTTTCAACGGGGGAGCAGCACGAACTAGTATTACTCTACGAAATGCTATTCCGAGTCGAAACCAACGCGTTGATCGTCGTTGACGAGCCGGAAATTTCCTTGCACATCGCTTGGCAAGAACAATTTTTGAAGGATTTGCGTGAAATCACTCAATTGTCCAAATTCGATGTTTTGATCGCGACGCACTCACCGCAGATTATCAGTGACCGATGGGATTTGACTGTCGAATTACAAGCTCCAACAGATGCGTGACGAAAACAGATGCAGAACTGTATAAAGCCAGAACATATCGCAAATGCCCTCCGAATGAAGCGGACGCTCCATCACGGATCTTTCTTGATCCTTGAGGGTCCGCACGATGTATTGGTCTTCAGCGAATTGATTGACCACGAATCGTGCAGGATGGAGATCGGCTATGGGAAACACAATGTCGTTGAAGCAATTCGACTACTGAATCGATCTCATTTCCACGGTGCGCTCGCAATCGTTGATTCTGATTTTCGCAACATTCAGTTCGATGGAATTGACGAGCCTAACCTGCTGTTCACTGATGATCACGACATTGAATGCACAATGCTCCGGTCAACCGCACTTGAACGGGTACTGACTGAATTTGGAGTACCCGAGCGAATTGAAGCCTTTGCAAACCAGCACGGCGGCCTTGTTGGATATGCTATGGCAAAAGGCGCAACTGCCCTTGGACATTTACTTCTGGTATCACTTAATAATGATTATGGCTTAGTATTTGACAACTTGTCATTTTCTAAATTTGTAGATTCATCCAAGTTGCAGATCAGCATAACCGAGATGCTTACCGAAGTCAGGAACAAAAGCCAAAAACATTCGTTGGACTGGGATGCTATAGAGCAACACGTGACCATGGCATGCCGTGCGGGCCATGACCCGTGGCAGGTTTGCTCCGGCCATCACTTAATAGACATTCTTTCGCTCGCATTTCGGCACACGTTTGCCGCTCACAAGGGCAACGAAGTCGCGCCGGAACTGCTAGCAAAGTGCTTGCGGCTTGCTTATCACACGCCCCAGTTTGTAGGCACATCTCTTCACAAGGCCATTCTCGCTTGGGAGGCTGCCAACCCACCTGTCAGTTGGCGCTTCAAACGATACCACTCGTGGGCGCTTCAAACGATACCATTTACCGGTTTCTGTCTTTAATGGTTCCGTTTGACCACTTATTCTTCGGCTGGGGACCCGGTGGGCGCTTTGGTACTTTTTGAACTT
>CAILLA010000229.1 GCA_903834925.1 uncultured Schlesneria sp. | reverse complement strand
TACGACGACATTGACGTTACTCAAAGCATTCGCCAACTACGCACTCCTGATCGAGAAAAACCGATACAACCAAATTGTACGTCCTACGAGTCTCACTCCTCGTCAGCGAGAGATTCTTCAACTCCTCGAGATCCCATCCCCGGCACAGATCTTGAGTCGGCTATTACCTCGACCACCGACATGATGTCGGTCTCCCCGTGATTCAGGACGCGTTGATAAACGCGATTTTGAGTCGCGAGCAAGGGTGCGGAAAATGGGTTTAACCGCGAAGCGGTGCAGGAAATCAGCCTGGGGTTTCAACCCCAGGAACGCTCCGAATTAGAAAATGTTTAGCCCTGATAAGGGCGCAGGATTCCCACGGTAGATCTCACGATAACGTTAATGGGATGATCTCAAGCGAGCTGTTTGCCAGGTGAACCTGGAATGTATTTCCTGGGCAACGTGAGGTTCCTCCTCCGCTCCTTCGGAGCTTGAACCGCGCTTGATGTTTATCGTACCTGGGGTTGAAACCCCAGGCTGTATTCCTGCGCCGCTTCGCGGCTAAATGCAATCCGATCTCTTCGACTTCCTGATGCGCAAAAACTGCGCCCGTTTGGGTTCCGCGTCGGTCCGGTCGTCCCATGAACGGGAACACGGTTGTGAGTTAGGCGATTCGCCGAATTCTGGCCGGTTCATTGCGTAGTCACGGTCGACCAGGTGGCCGTCAAATCGATTCGAGATTCCGTTGCCTGGCCGTCGTCTCGATCCAATGATCGGAACTTTACCGTAACGCTCTTGCTTTCCGCCGTGGCTTGTCCAGGCGGGAGCGAATTTGGCCCGAGGAATCGAAGATTCTCGATTCATCCGTTGAAACGGTGCGGGGTGTCCGCGACAATCCTTTGAACGTTTCTTCGAGACAATCCAGCCGATGATTGCGACGAATGTTGGTCATCAACGTGCAAGTACCATGTGATTTAGCGGAAGCCAAACCATGACGGTCACAATACCTCCGGAGTTTGAAGGCTTCATCGAGCATGCCGTGGCGAGCGGTCGGTATCGTTCCGAAGCGGAAGTGTTTGCCGATGCGCTACGATTGCTTCGCGACCACGAACGTAAGTGGGACGCTCTGCGTGATGACATCGAAATCGGTCTGAATGAACTTGACCGGGGCGAGAAAACAGTCCTCGACATTGAGGACATTAAGCGTCGTGGAAGAGACCGACTGATCGAACAATCTGCGAGATCCTGATGTCGCACATCGAAACCTCGCGACAAGCACTTCTCGATCTTGATCAGATCTGGGGCTACATTGCACGCGACACCGTCGAGCAAGCGGATCGTTTTCTCGACAAGATTCAGGCGAAATTGGAAATGCTCTCGCGACAACCAATGATCGGTGAATCGCGTAACGATTTAGGTCGTGATGTGCGTTAAGTTCCGATTGGAAACTACGTGATCTTCTATCGGCCGATGCCAGACGGGGTCGAAGTTATCCGCGTGTTACATGCCGCGAGAAACATCCGAAATTTGGATTGAGCGATAGGGGGAGGTCCCCACTCCGCGTCGGCGATGTCGTCGAATGAATTGGGACTCGGTCGCGACGGATGTTTCGTATCCAATCTTCAATCCAAAGTCCCAACGGGACGGTCCGAATCCGGCCGCACCAAGACCGGAAGGTGACGTAAGGCGAAGCAAATGATGTTTCTGAACCCGAGATCCATGTTTGTTACGATTGAGAGTACGTATTCCGAATCAAACTGCTTCGTCCGTTGTGACCGATGAAGCAAACTCCCGACTTATACGCTGACCGAAGTCAGATCGGGCCACCCCGTTGGGGTTTTGCATGTTTTTGGTGGCGGTTATCCAGGGCCGATGGCCTGGGCTGGCAACGGGCTTTCGCGTTGCGACGGAAGAGTGCCAGTTCAGCAATCGAATTCGTCTGAATGACGGACGTGCGTTGTTCTCATGACCCATCTTCGTTGACACGTTGAACAGAGGCGTTCTGTTCCCGTTTCTCTTTCATTTTGTGGCGTGGTCAACGAAGTACAAACGGCGGTCTTTACGCCAACGGCGTTGCATGAAACTCCATCAGCGTAAAGGCAACCTGGGGTTGTTGACGAGGCTATGGCCAACGTTCCGGAACAAATGGCGCTTCGGTTAAATTTGAGCTACATTTGCGTTGACCGTTACTCACGTGAGTCCCGCGCATGACCAACGATGAAATTCGGATGTTGGCTTAGCAGGAGCTTCGTCCTGCCGGTTTCCACGCGGCGTTGGCTTGGCGGGGCCTCACCCCTCCCGAAGAGATCCTATTTCGGGCTGATCACTGGGGTTTCTACGTCGATGATTTGAGCGGTGGGCCGTGAAAGATCGACCGAGATGGGTTGTGATGTTTCGGCTTTGCCGATGTTGCCTGCGGCATCGCGGACCATGACGCGAACGTAGAACTGGAAAGGCATTCCGAGACCGACGGTCCATTCGTATTCGCTGTTGCGGTCTTCTTTCCAACCGCTGATCGGTTCCCACGGGCCTGTTCGACTCGCGGCATAGTACAGCGAGACCGGCTTGTCCGAGGGGTGATCTTCCTTCACGCTCCAGCGAATCATCAGCCGGTTGAAGTTGGCTCCCTGTCCCTGTTGAATCGGTAGCAGTTCGACTTCCGGTGCGGTCTGGTCGACGGCAATGACAATCGCGGGTGGATCGCCAGGGACAGGTGGATCGCTCGATAATCCAGCTCCGCTACGGACTCGAATTGCAAACCCGTATTCACCATCGTGAGGAACCTCGACGTCGAAGGGGCTTTTTTGGTCTGGATCGTCGCCGTACTTGTACCACTTGCGGCCGTTATCTTCTGTAATGAAAAGTTCAACCGCGCCAATGCCTGATGGACCGACATCGTCCAGTTTGTAACCAACTTGAAACTGGCGAGATGTGACGCAGCGCTGTCGATTGTTACCCCGACGGGGTAACGGAGGAGTGTCGACAGTTTGCCTGCGTTGAGAAACGAACTTATGCGGCGACTCGTTGACCCCTTGCTCGCCCACGATGGGGTCGGGAATCGCTATTGTGGAGACGCTGCTATTGATGGCGGCTCGACCGACGTTTTCATCTTCAGACTTGTTTGCAATTTTGCCTTGTGGAATCTGCCGCAGCTTCAATGGAGGAAAATTCGCGGCATCGACATCGGTTTGAGTCCGGGCGTTGGCCACATTGCCGGCCAAGTCCGAGATGCTGCCCCGAACCGATACGACGCCAGTCTTTCCGATCAACCACGACGTTTCACCCCGTGAGCGGGGAGCAACATCAATTAACTGCCAGTCCTTGGAATCGGCGGCCAGATATTCCAGTTTGAGTGTATTAATATCGAGATTTGTATCGCTGGCTCGCCAACGCAGTTGAACTTTACCCACGTCTGTCTGTTGCAATGACATATCGAGCATCGGTGTCGTGTTGTCGACAATCACGATCAACCCGGTATCGTATGAACCGCGTGTCGGATTGAGTTGACCTTGTCCGTCCAGCGTCTTGACCGAGAACCAGTATTCGCCCTCGCCCACACAGGTATATTCAAACTTCCCACCATCGGGGAGAAGAACCTGAGCGAGTTCCCAGGTTTCACCCTGGTTCTGAGAAACGTGAAGCTGAATCTCGCGAGCACTCATCTTCTTGAGCTGAGCCGCGTCGAATTTGAAGGGGATACGGAACTTCGTCTTGCTCGTATGGGTCGGCTTCGGCAACGGCGCTCCCCAGGCCGGAGTCTGCCCCAGCAGCAGTCCGGCTATCAACGCCAACATCCCGAGTCGACCGTCCATGACGGAACTCCGTATTCCCATTTCGGCTACATCCGTTGATGTGCGGGCATTGATCCCGAAATCAACTGACTGACGTTTGCGAATGAAAGCCCGCGCGAAATTCTGTGTCTGAATGAGGTGCTGATTAAACAACCAGCGCGCCATCCAATGGCAGACATCTGGCGGAATTCACAGAATCACCTATCGTCGCTATCGACGGAATTTGCAGAACGACTTGAACGACCAGACGGCAATTACGCGGACCTGGATAAGCGGGGAAGACAATGCCGGGTGGTTCAAAATGCGAATGTTACAGATCGGCAGAAATTGCCAGTCGACGTCAAACTTGGAGCTGAGGAATGGGAATTCCGCCGATTGAGACATGGAAATCCGAGCGTGATTTTTGCTAAAATTGAAAACGAAGAGAAAGAGTTCGGGAACACTCATCTACGCTAATTTGCACTAATAAGAGGAAGGCAGAGAGGTGGGAGTTGAAGGGGTAAATCGGTCAGACAAAGAAGCGTTCACTCTTGGAATAGCATTTTCTGATTAGCGAAGATTAGTGCAGATTAGTGTTCCAAAAAACTCTTGTATTTCTTTCATTTGTCTGGTCCATTGAGGCGTTTTTTGTGTTGTCAGATTCCAGTCTTTTCTTGTGTCTCGTCCAGGACGGCATTCCAGAACTCGGACAGTTTCTGAGCGGCGATGTTGATCGAGAATTCGTTTAGGGCTCGCTCTCGGGCGGCGTGGCGAAATTGTTGGGATTCCGTTTTGCCTGTGAGACTTTTGATTACGGCTTTGGCCAGGGCGATTGGGTCTTTGGGCGGAATCAGGCGTCCGGTGATACTGTCGAGCACGATTTCTGACGTTCCGCCGACGTTGGTGGCAATGATTGGGACTCCTGCTGCCGAGGCTTCGAGCAGGACTCGACCGAATGGTTCCTGATTGGCTGGGTGGACCAATAGATCAATCTCGCCCAGGATTCTGGAAACATCGTCGCGGTTTCCTAGGAGGTGCAGATGGTCGGCAAGGCCCGCTTCGTTGAAGCGGCGGCGGATTGTTTGTTCGAACTCGATGCTTTCGGCCTTCTGCGAGGTTCGTGTGCCGATCAGCAGGAAATGGGTGTTTGGGACGTGTTTCACGATGTTCGGGGCTGCTGCAGCAAGGACGTCTTGTCCTTTTCTCAGTCCAATCTGCCCGATACATGCGATGAGGGGACTTTCGCGATTCAGGCCCAGTTCGGCGTGTAGCCAACCGGTGAGGGATCGCGGCTGGAATTGATCGAGATCAATTCCATTGTGAACCACAATGATTTGCCGCTCGCCCAAGCCTTGGTCGACGTGAAAGTGAAGAGTCGCTTCAGAAACGGCGATCAGTTTCTGGTTGCGATTCAGATCCGTGACGGCGGCCGCACTCAGTTTGATAATGTCACGCAGATGACCTGTCGTTGGTCTATTCAGACGCGAGGAAATTCGACCAAGGATTCGACTCATGGCGAGTGAATTCGCATGGACAAGATCCGGCTTAATGCATTTGATGATGTGACAAAGCGAAGTTTCGATTTCCTCCGCCGGGCGACGCACACCCGACAGGTCATTCAACGACCAGTCGTGTAGTGGAATCTGACGTTGTTGAAGTGCGTCAGCGAGACGACCGGTTCCAGGCCCGATTGCCACGAATTCGAACTTGGAATCGTTGGCGTTAAGCCAGTCCAAAGCCGCCAGCATTGAACGCTCGCCGCCGTTCAATGTGCTGAATTCAAAGACGATCGCGATGCGGCGAGATGGCATAAAGTTGAGTTGTAACTCCTTTAATGATTGCTGGGGCACACTGTGACATCATGCTTTTGCATCACATTGAACCCCAACGTTCTCAATCATCGAAATCCATCGTTCATGTTCGACTTGGGCCCAAGCTCGGCACAATTTTTTTCGTCGGTTGAACAGGTTGAATGTTTTGTCGAACAGGCGGGGCGTTAAACGGATCGTTGTTGCCGCTGGGTTCGAAGACATTGGGTTCGACGTGACGTACTCGCTTTCTGATTTGAACATCTTCAAAGGCATCTTCCGGCTCGGGGGTTAATTGCGGTGACCCAAACGTCGAATTCGAGCGAGGATTGTGAAGCACATCCAGCAACGTTTGTGCTCGTTGGGCAGCACCACTTTCAGGATGCTCGTCGATCAGTTGTTGCAACTGCTGTTCGGCCTTACGCAACTTCAGTGTCGCCTGAAGTTCCAACAATTCCCGGCGAAGAACTTGAGTCTCACGAACCAATTCGTCAGGCGTCAGCAACTGGGCCTTCTGCTTCGCCAGATCCAGGTAGTCGGCCACAGGATTGGGCTGATCATCAGCAGGTTGTTCCTCGACCAGGCGTTCTTGTCCTGACTTTAATTTCAAATCCTTGGGCTGTCGCTCCCCAGGTTGAATGTCGATCAAGTCTTCGCTACCGACATCCTGGGCAATGACAGCTGTCGTGATGCCGGTTGTCAGGACCCAACCCAGGGGCGCCACGGCGATTCCCAATGCAAACGCAATCAGTACCAATCCTCGCTGCTTCATCGTACTACTCCATTTGGACAGAGGTTTCGAACATCAATTGCTACAGGCTATCCTTCAGCATATCACATTTCCATGATCGCATCGTTGGAGTGCAATATGCGCGGCTTGACAGGCTGGAATCAGTGTGGCAGATTCTTGGCACATTTGTTCATATCGAATTCCGACACGTAACTAAAATTTCTCATCTTCGAGCGGCACCCTAATGAGTCATCTAACGATTGAGGTCTGGGATGCGACTGGCAACAAGAAACAAACCGTGGAAGTTCCTTCGGACGCTGCGATCAATCGATTGATTGCTGTTCTCGTGGAAAAGATGAATCTCCCCCGGCAGAGTCCCGACGGTCAGATGATGAGTTACAAATTTCATCATCGTGCGAGCGGACGGCAGTTGCTCGATAGCGAAACGCTTTCGACAGCTGGCGTGCGTGACGGGGATATTTTGCGGCTTCAGCCAGAGATCACTGCCGGGGGAAGCATGGTCGTTCGGTACACGATGGGGCACGGGAGTTTCTTCCGTGAGTGAGATCCTCAATTTTACGGAAGCGGAATCGAAGCTCGACGGGCGTTTTTCTCGGCTTGAGCTCATTGAGTGGTGGGACCAGCCACGCCTGGCGAACGCTCATGTTGTCGTGATCGGTGCCGGAGCGTTAGGAAATGAACTTTTAAAAAACCTGGCGCTACTCGGTATTGGCAACGTTTTTATCGCCGACCTTGATCTGATTGAGAACTCGAATCTTTCCCGATCGATTTTGTATCGCGCAGCGGATTGCGGGCGAAAAAAGTCAGAGGTTGCGGCTGAGCGGGCTCGCGAAATTTACCCCGAGATGAAGACTCAGTCATTTCACGGCAACGTGGTTTATGACCTGGGTCAGGGGATCTATCGCTGGGCCGATGTGATTTTGGGCGGATTGGATAATCGCGAGGCACGGGTTTCGATCAACCGTGGAGCCGCACGAGCCGGACGCGTTTGGATTGATGGTGCGATCGAACGCCTGGACGGTGTTGCCAGAGTCTTCGACCCGGCGATTGGTCCTTGCTACGAATGCACGATGAGTGAAATCGACTGGAAGATGCTCGAAGCTCGACGGAGTTGTGCGCTCCTGACGCGCGAGGAAATGGTACAAGGCAAGGTTCCGACGACACCGACGACGGCATCAGTCGTCGCGGGAATACAAATTCAAGAGGCAATCAAACTGCTGCATGGGCTTCCCACGTTAAGTGGTCAGGGTTTCGTATTTGATGGCTTACACCACCAGAGTTACACCGTGACGTATACGCGACTGGCCGACTGTCCTTCTCATGAAGCGGACAATCCTGTCGACGTGTTACCCTGGCGAACGACGATCACGACCGTCAGGCAATTTTTGGATCGGGTCCGGTCGGATCTCGGTGCTGATTCCGTGATTGAGGTGAATAACGATTTGCTTGAAGGACTCACCTGCGAGAAATGCGGGATCACCGAGCCCTTTCTGGCGTCCCTGGGTAAAGTGACCGAATCGCAAGGAAAATGTCCAAAATGCAGCGAGAACCGGACACCGCAAATATATCACACGATTAATGGGACCGAAGCATTTCTCGATCGGACGCTGTTTGAGATTGGTGTCCCGCTGTGGGATGTAATCGCAGGTCGGCGTGGGTTGAACCAGAAGTTCTACGAGTTTGGGGGAGATGCCCCTGACGTACTTGGTCCATTATCTGCTCGGCCCGTTCCGTGAATCATTGAGGCAAGACAATTCATGAGCCGATCAAAGCCGTCGTCGTCAGTCTCGCCAAATACGGGTCCCGATGTGAGCCAGTTAGCGAACGAGTCGCTGTCAACAGCCACGTTCCCGATTTCTCGGATCGCTTCGTTTCGCGTCCATTTCGATCCTCAGGTGTATTCGGCAATGAAGGGACACGCGACCGAAGATGTCAGCTTCGAGATTTGTGGTGTCCTGGTTGGCGATTGGGGGCGCGATGCCGACGGACCGTTTGTCACCGTGCGAAACTATATCCGATGTGATAGCGCTGCAAAGAAATTCGCCGAAGTGACGTTTACACACGAATCGTGGTCGCACATCAACAAAGAGATGGACACAAAATTCCAGGACCAGCGAATCGTCGGCTGGTATCATTCGCACCCGAATTTCGGAATTTTTCTCTCGGATCGAGATCTCTTTATTCAGCAGAACTTCTTTTCCGGACCAGGGCAGATCGCACTTGTAATTGATCCAGTACGAAAGATTGAAGGTGTGTTTGAATGGCGAAACGGAAACGCTTCACCGTCGCCACATTACTGGGTTGGGACGGAAATTCAGCTTGCCCCCCCTGGGTCGGATGTGACCGGGATGCCTGAAGCCCCCTTGGAATCCTCCAAGAGCGCCGAAGCGATTCCGATGTCAGTCTATAGCTCATCAAATGGTGCAGCCCCCAGTCCGACCTGGATGATGCTTGCGGGAATGGGCCTGTTCCTGATGGGTTGGATTCTGGCAGGTTGGCGCACAAGCTCTGAACAGCGGGCGATCATCGAAGGGACCGTCGCTCACTTTGGGATCTGGAAAGGACTAAGACCCGATCTTGATGTGGAACTGAGGGGTGTTCAAAAAGAATTGAACAGCATCGCTGACCAGATTAAGCCGCTTGCATTGGACCATCTTGCGAAGGCGGCGAAAGCGGACGAAGGAGAAAAAGAGGGGGGAAGGGTGGCCGACAAAACTCGCCAGGATTGGAAGAAGACCCTTCAGTCGATTGACGAAGTCCGCGACCATCTGAAGCATATCGACAAGCTCTATTTATACACCCCGGAAGAGTTCGCAGCAGTGCGACAATATGTGGAACAAAAGATTCTGGAACTGTCAAAAGGGAGTGCTCAACGCGAGGAACGCTCGTCCGTCGAACGAGAACCGGTTCAGACCGGTTCGAAGCCCAACGCGAAAAAATCACAAGACAATTCGGCGGCAGGAGAAAAGACAGACCCGAAAAACAACTCAACGAAGAAGTAACGACCCTTGCTATTGTCACTGAAGATTCTTACCGCCGAGCTTTAGACAGGAGTTCGATAATGTCCGACCCGCTTCGCATCGATATGAAAGACCTGTTCGCACCCGAGGTCGAAACGTATATCGAAACTCAGGATTATATGCGTCGCGACGTGGGCGAGTTACAGCCGCAATCATTGTTCGCACGAATTGTCTATTCGAGCTGGTTTTATCTATCGATTTGCTGCGCGATTGGTGCACTCGTCAGTTGGGCCATCGTCGAACCCTTTTTCGACGATAACGCCATTCATGACAAACCGAACGCAGCAACTTTTCTGATGTTTCCAACCGTTGCCGCTGGCGTTGGGCTGTTTCTTGGTGCTGCCGAAGGGATTATGTGTCGAAATGCACAGCGAGCCGTGATTTCAGGTGCTGTCGGTCTGGGTGTCGGATTCGTGGGTGGAATTATTGCGTTGATTCCGACGGGAATTGTTTTCGCAACAATGCGTGCATTGGCCGTTAGTGTTTGGCGGGATCCGCAACCGGGAACAATGCCAACGGGATTTGCCCTTCTGATTTTCATGATGGGGCGTGGCGCCGCGTGGGCCATTATTAGTATCCCTGCCGGACTGGGACAGGGGATTGCGCTTCGCGAGAAAAAAGTGATCATGAACGGTGTCGTTGGCGGAGTCCTGGGTGGGCTGCTTGGCGGCATCTTGTTCGATCCCATTTCTTTTGTTTTGACTTCCGCCGATGGGCAGGCCACGTACAGTCGAGCCGTTGGTTTTGCCTGTATTGGCTTGCTGGTCGGGCTGTTTGTCGGCCTTGTCGAAGGATGGACAAAGACTGCCTGGCTGGTGATGCGCAAGGGGCCGCTTGCCGGAAAGCAGTTCGTCCTGTTCAAAGACACGACGACGTTGGGGAGTTCACCCAAAGCCGAAATCTATCTCTTCAAGGATGACGCGATCGAACCACGACATGCGATCATTTACAACCGCGGTGGACGGTTCGAGCTGGAGGACACGAATACTCCTGACGGGACTTACATCAACGGAATTCCTATCAAGCGTCAGATATTACAAAACGGCGATCAAATCGTTTTGGGAAAGACCGTGCTGGAGTTTTCCCTGAAAGAATCTCGTACTTGAAGTTGGACTCGAATCGGTTTACCCAAGCTCACTTTTGAGGAACAGTGATGTCAATTTCTGTAAATTGCGGCGAATGTGGCAAGACATTAAAAGCGCCTGATTCCGCTGCCGGTAAAAAGGCAAAGTGTCCTCAATGCAGTGCGGTCGTGCTCATTCCCGAGCAGATTTTTGATGCCGAGGTTGTTGATGATAACGCAGCTTCAGATGGCGATCCGTTTGATGATTTGAGTGGCGCGGAAGCAGAGGATGATGGCCGCAAGCCGTGTCCGATGTGCGGCGAAATGATTGTGGCCAATGCCGCCAAATGCCGCTTCTGCAAAGAAATTTTCGACCCCAAGCTCAAAAAAGCGGCCAAAAAGAAATCGAAAGGGGGCGACCTTGATGCGGATATGTCGACCGGCGATTGGGTCGTGGCGCTTCTTTGTTCAGGAATCGGCTGTATCGCAGGTATCGTCTGGATGATCCAGGGCAAATCGAAGGGACCCAAAATGTTCGGCGTGTCGTTCGCGGCCGGCGTCTTCTGGAATATCGTCGCTGCTGTCCTCAGGGCGATTGGAGAAAATGCGAGATAGAATCGCCACAACTTGACTCTTAAAGGCGTGAATCGCTCATCAATGATTCAAGCAGGGAACGATCTGACTATGCGAAATACAAGACATGAGTGACCCTGAAATCATTACTTGTGACTGTGGGGCGAGGGTTCGCCTCCCCTCTGGCGCGGGTGAACGCACGTTTCGATGTCCGAAATGTAAAACGGGAATCGCGCTCACGGTTGATGCTCGTGTCTTAACGTCGACACAACTGAAACCGGGCGAGCCCGGGGCCATCTGTCCCATCTGTCAGACATCGATCGGCGAAAACGAATTTGCCGTGACGTGTCCTCAATGTCAGCAGGTTCATCACCGTGAGTGCTGGTCGGAAGTCGGGGGATGCAGTACGTATGGGTGTACTGAAGCTCCGTCAATCGACAAATCCGATGCCACTGTTGCTTCGCCGCAAGCGGCATGGGGGGATAACAAAAAGTGCCCTGCGTGTGGCGAAACAATCAAATCGATCGCGCTTCGTTGCCGGTATTGTGGAACCGATTTCAGCACGGTCGATCCGATGACCGTCCACGATTTGCGGCGTCAGACAATTTCTGATGAGAAGTTAGCGCTGCTTAAAACAACTACCATCGCACTGTTTGTCGTCAGCTTAATCGGCTGTCTTGCGCCATTAGCGGGTATCGTCGGTGCAGTCATGCTCATTCCGAAGCGAAAAGAATTACAAAAATGTGGACCGCTTTACCAGGTGATGGCCTATGCCGCTCTTGGGCTTTCGGCGATATACTCAGTACTGATGGTAATTTTTTTTGCGTCCGAATTTTAGCGGGTTTCTGTGGTATCTCCGATGATGATGACTCCCAAAATGGTCGTTGCAGGGCTTCGCGAAGAGGGAACCATCTGTCGCCGCTGTCAGCTTGAAATTCACGAGGGAGATCAAACGACGTCCTGTCCGGATTGTGGCGGCATACAACATTGGGACTGCTGGCTTGCCAACGAAGGGTGCGCGGCTTATGAGTGCTCGCCCGGAAATCGCCCGCTTGATGTGAGCTCCGGGACGGTGTTAAAGGTCTCGACTAAAGACCTTGCAAATGTCCTGCCGCAAGCTCCTGCGCGACCCGTGGTTGCAGGCTGGGTTCCGTCTGTACCGCGCGACCCGATTTCAACCGGCCCAAAACGATGGAGCCGATTGGCAATCGCCTCGCTGGTCATCGCGATTTTAGGGATTCCGTTGTTTGGACTTATTACGGGTTTGATTGCCATCGTCGTCGGTTGTCTTGCACTTTCTGGGCACACGCGCCAATGGAAAGGTGCCGCAATGGCGGTGGCGGGGATTGTCCTGGGTGTCATTGATGTTGCCGGTTGGACGGTTGGGCTGCTGATCGTGCTCGATGCACCGGGGTTGCACGCAACGGTCATCGACCAATTCGATCCTGATCCCAAGGCCCTGAATGAACTCCCTGCACCGATTAATCGGGCGATGAAATCGAATGTTCTGATTCAAACCGCTGCGGATCTTACGCATTTGCGTGGGGTCGGTATTGGATCTGGAGTGATTGTTCGAATCAAGGACCAGGTGGCGTGGATTGTGACAAATCGTCATGTAGTTGATCCGAAGTTTGCTGGCGACGGAAACCCAGGGGGAAGCCCGCTTCCCAAAGGGACCCAATTGACGGTGAAATCAGTCGGTCAACCGGTCACCCCCGGACAACTTGTCTGGATCGCCCCACACGGCATTGACCTGGCGTTAATCACGATGCCGGTCACGTCAAAAGAGGTTCGAGCGGCAGTGTGGGACGCTGATCCGAATCTCACCGTCGGCAATGAAGCATTTGCGATCGGCAATCCACATGGGCTTGGATGGACTTATACGCCGGGCGGTATTTCACAAATGCGATTGCAGTCCAAAGGGCCACTTGAGATTCGCGTCATTCAAACCAGTGCGGCGATCAATCCCGGCAACAGTGGTGGGGGCCTTTACGATCGCGACGGTCATCTGGTCGGAATCAATACCTGGACGAAGGACAAGCGGTTCGCAGAGGGGCTTAGCTTCTCGATCGCCTTTCATACACTGCTGCCGCTATTGCCGACCGAATACAAACTTCCTGAACAACAACTCGAAATCGACGCACCATGAGCAACGTACGTCTAAGGCGCCTTCAGGCCGATCATCAAAATCTTGTGGATTACGTTCGGCAACATCCTCGGTTGCGTTTGATCCAAGCGATCGGCGATCCCCCAGAGCAGTATCAGATCGAATATCGGATCAAGAGTC
The DNA here is from genome assembly GCA_903834925.1 of uncultured Schlesneria sp. Classification (GTDB taxonomy): domain Bacteria; phylum Planctomycetota; class Planctomycetia; order Planctomycetales; family Planctomycetaceae; genus Schlesneria. Next base: position 35,361 of record CAILLA010000229.1, on the reverse strand, counting down.
TGCGGCAGGTGGGCGACGATCTGCAAGAGGTGAAAAGCCATTTGGTCGAGATTTCATTGCCGCGCAACTATCCTCGGACACCTCCTCTGTGTCGCATGTTAACACCCGTTTTCCATCCCAATATTGCACCCCATGCAATCTGTGTCGGAGACCATTGGAGTGCTGGCGAGCCACTCAAGTCGATTGTTGCGAGAATCGGTGAGATGCTTGCTTATCAAAGCTACAATGTGAAAAGTCCCTTGAACGGAGAAGCGGCACGATGGGTTGAAGAAAATCTGGAAGATCTGCCGTTGGACAAGGTCAGTATGCTGGTCGAAGAGACTTCGCCCGCTGATCCCGTCTCAGAAAATCGGCAGTTGCCGCGTGAAAAATCGGGAACAGCAGCCGAGCCGAAAGTCGAAACTCGCGAATCAACTTCCGTTGCCCTGCCTGACGACAATCCTGCTGAGACAACGACGGCAAAGGCGATTCCGAAAAAAACACCGCAAAGTGAAGCGATGGAAATTGTGTTTGACGATGAACCTCACAAACCTCAAATGATGCGCATTGGGTGCCCCAGTTGCTCGACGGAATTTCGACTTGTGTCGACCAATCTTGGAAAGAAGGCTCGCTGCAACAAATGTCAGACAGTGTTTACTATTACAAAATAGCAGATCATTCCATGGCAACAATGATGGTGGGTCGATCGCGATGACCGATCGTTCTGACGATGATTCGTATGCCATCGCTCGACGTCGTGAACGGCATTGGACGATGCTCGTCGTTGCAACAACCGTCGTCATTCTGGCGATGGTGCTACAGGTACGTAACGACCAGCGAGTTGTCTTGCGGTCGTTGCCTGGCTATCCCATCCCCGAGTCGTGCGTCAGCAAGGTCTGGTTCAACTGCGAATGTCCAGGTTGCGGATTAACTCGTAGTTTCATTCATCTTGCTCACGGCGATTGGTCGCAATCGCTGAGAACACATCGGGTCGGATGGCTACTCGCCTTTGCTGTACTGGCACAGTTTCCATACCGTCTGTTTTTGCTCAGCACGCCAGATAACATTTCATCGCCACATTGGTCACGTTGCTTTGGCTGGCTTTTGATCACCGCATTGATTGGAAACTGGCTGTTCAATGTCCTGTACCGGCATCGATTTTGATCAATAATTCTTGCGGGATCTTCGGAAAGTGCCCCCCGTGCGAAACAGGTCTGACTGCCGTTTGAAAGACAACTCTCGACATTCCAAGGACTTCGCACGAGAATGCGCGGTACGTGGTTGGCGGAGTCGATCACGAATCGCACGGAATCGGGAGGTGTCAGCATGAATAGAAGAATTGGGATCTTGACTGTTGTTGTGGCCTTGGTGCTTTGCTGGCAGTTGACCTACGGCGTTGCTCAAGAACGCGAGCCGATCTTCGTTTCGGAACGAAGTGACACTGACGTAAGGCCACCTCGTCGCCCGCTGACGGAAGACGAAATGGTACTTCAGCGACAGCGCGAACTACTGTTGGACTTCAAAGACCCGCCCAGTCTTGATCATGGTCAGTCGGTTCACCCTCGGTTGATGGAGACGGTGAAAGACAACACGATCGGTGTTCGCTATGAAGAGCGAGAGGCATATTTACGGGTTCTGAGGCTGGCGTCCGAAGTGCCGCTTCGAAGGCAAGAACAGATCGCTGCTGAAATCCAAGCCGAACGTCGGACATTAAACCCAAATTATCACCGTCGCCGGCCGGAAGATTTTCCTCAGTTCGTCGATTTGTTCACTCATTCGGATTTTTATCGCGGGCGACCGGTCACTCTTCACGGTGTGATGCGCAAGTTGACCAGGTTTGAGCTCGGCAAGAATTCGCTGGGGTTGGACCATGCCTATGAAGGCTGGGTCTATACGAGTGATTCGCAGGGAAGCCCGGCCGTTGTCGTATTCACAAGCAAAGACGATCGAATGCCGGTGAATGGCGATATCCAGGAGGAAGTCAAATTTACTGGCTATTTTTTCAAGATGTATGGGTACGATGCCCAGGATATGACTCGCAAGGCACCCATGATTCTCGCTGGCGACGTCGAATGGAAGCCACATCCCTATAAGACGGTTTACAAGCCGTGGGGAATCGAATGGTACGGATTGACGACGATGGGCTTCCTATTGACTTGTTACATGATCTGGCAGACCAATCGAAAAGAAATGCCACCTCGACCGCCGCTGGCGATTGAACCAGAGTTTCTCCATTTTCCTCCCCGCGAACACCCGGCACCGAATCCGCTACTTCAGCATTCTGCGCCTGAACCCGAGGATGCTTGAATTGGCTCGTTACCGACCTTTCGTCGCTGCATTGAATCGCCCCGTTCGTCTGGCGGTGTTGATTTCGGGTGGCGGTACAACCCTGGCAAATCTTGGTGCAAAGATTCGCGAGAAGAAACTTGATGCGGAAATCGGGCTTGTAATCGCCAGTCGACCGGATTGCGGTGGAATTTCCCGAGCGGCAGAACTCGGTTTACCATGTGAAGTGATTCAGCGGAAATCGTTTCCCTCGGTGAATGAATTCAGTACCGCAATTTTTTCTCAGTGTCGTCAGGCTGAGGTCGATTTAGTCATCTGCGGCGGTTTTTTGGCCCTGCTCACAATCCCTGCGGATTATTTGGGGCGAGTTGTGAACATTCATCCGTCGTTAATTCCGTCCTTCAGCGGACAGGGTTTTCATGGGAGTCATGTTCATGAAGCGGCATTGAAACGAGGCTGCAAAGTCAGTGGATGCACGGTCCATTTTGTGGACGACGAATACGATCACGGACCGATCATTCTGCAACGAACAGTCCCAGTTCTAGACGAGGATACTGCCGCAGAACTCGCAGCACGCGTGTTTGTCGCCGAATGCGAGGCGTTGCCGGAAGCCATTCGTATGTTCGCCACAGGCCGGTTGGAAATTGAAGGGTCGCGCGTCTTTTTCGCTGGCGGCGATTACTAAAGGCGTAGCATGGGCTTCAGCCCGTGCAGACTCTGAAGTCGCGCGTATTTTCCGCTGACAACGGTTGCTGAAGGCTGTCCGAGGATGGTTTTCGATATGTGCGCGATATAGGTCCCGTAAGTCGTACAGGATCTATTAGGTCTTATAAAAACCGACACACGCAAGCGATCACAGCTTACGCAGCTTGGGCAACTTTTTCCGATTGTTTCGCCCTGGATTTCTCGGCGACCGAACTTCGTCTGATTCGGCATCAACTGCCACCAGCTTATTGGTCGACAGCATCGACGGGCGTCTTGTGCGGTTATTGTTTTTCCGATCCGAACCAAGGGTTTTAGAATTCCGTCATCAGTTAAATGAATTTGACAGGATTTGATTGATTTCAGTCATTCAGAATGTTAGGATGGGAGACATAAGTTGAACTCTGAGGAATTCAGCCAACGTTCGTCAAGGAAGAGCCCTTGGTTATGATCCTCGATCAAAGACGCGATGAGATCCTACAACTGATTGAGCAACATGGTTTTGTGTCGCTTCAAGAGCTTGTGAATAAGCTTGGGGCGAGTGAATCCACGGTTCGACGGGATTTGGAATATCTTGACGGAATCGGTCAAATCCGACGAACTCGAGGTGGTGCAGCTTATACCGGCGAGTCATTAACGCCGTTTGAAGAGCGAACAAGTCGAGAAACTACAGAGAAAGAGAAGATTGGGAAGGTTGTCGCGGATCTGATTCAGCCGGGCGAAACGATCTTGCTGGATGGGGGGACCACGACGCTGGAAGTGGCTAGACATCTTGCAGGCAAACGCTTGCAAGTTGTCACGAACTCGTTGCCGATTGCCAATCTGTTGGCGCAGCAGTCGAGTGTCGAGTTGATTTTGATTGGCGGATACCTGTATCCCCGGACGGGGGTGGCCTTGGGGCCTTTGGCAGAAGCATCACTGGCGGAATTGAATGTTCCGCGAGTGATCATGAGTGCCGGAGGGATCACGGAAAAGGGGCTATTCAACAGCAACTCGTTACTGGTTGAGTGTGAACGACGGATGATTAAGGCGGCGAAAGAAGTTTGGGTGGTCGCAGACAGCAGTAAGTTTGGTCGTTCTGCGCTGACGTTCCTGTGTGAGTTGTCGAGCGTGACTCGGATGATTGTCGATTCAGGGTTGAGTGATACCTGGCGACAGGTGGTTGAAAAGTCTGGCGTCGAATTGACGGTGATCGACGTATCGTCGACGGAGAAGATTGAATGCCGACAGAGTTAAATCGGGCCGACATTGAACGTGTCGTACGATCGGTCCTGGAAAAACAGCTGGGTTTAGCAGCCGCTCCCAAGTCGGTTTCTGCGCCTGTGCGCAACCCATTGCTTGTGAACATCTCGGCCCGGCACGTTCATCTGACTCAAGAGCACGTAGAAATTCTATACGGCCCAGGTGCCCAACTTGAACCGATGAAATGGCTGTACCAGGACGGTTTTTACGCCGCAAAACAGACAGTCATGGTTGTCGGGCCTCGGAAGCGGATGTTGCCTGAAGTTCGTGTGCTCGGCCCCTGCCGTCCATCTCAAGTGGAGCTGGCATTCACCGATTCGATTTCTCTGGGAATTGATACTCCCGTTCGAGTCAGTGGTGATCACCATGACACACCGGGATGCGTGCTTGTCGGTCCGGTCGGCGTGGTCGAATTGAAGTCGGGTGTCATCCGGGCCATGCGTCACGTTCACATGGGTCCTGCAGACATGGAACATTACGGCGTCAAGAGTGGCGACATGATGCATTTACGAGTCGTCTCGCCTGGTTGCACGACGACACTGGAAGATCTGGTCGTCCGTGGCGATCCGAAAGTAAAGCTGGAAGTTCACCTCGACACCGACGAGGGGAACGCGATCAACCTGACAGCGGCGACCTCGGTGGAATTGATTAAACCCCACGGATGTGCGTGCAAGACGCATTAATTTTCAAAAATTTCGAAACTGTGATTCGTTTCTCTCCCTGAACTGCAAAGGTTATTGACAATGGCTAAGGCAATGGAAGCACTCGGAATGTTGGAATGTAAGGGCCTGGTCTGCTTGATCGAAGGCGTCGATGCGATGCTCAAGTCAGCCAATGTCCAGATGGTTGGTTGGGAAAAGGTTGGCAGTGGTCTGGTGACTGCGTTTGTCGTCGGCGATGTCGCTGCGGTAAAGGCTGCGATTGATGCCGGGGCAGGTGCCGCCAGCAAAATCGGTGAAGTTGTCAGCGTGCAGGTTATTCCTCGACCACATGAAGAACTCGCTGCCATTCTGCCAAAGCCAAAAGCAGGCGCGAGCAGCAGCGTGAACTAATCGTATGGCAAAAAAGAAAACCACGGTCGAGCCACCTGTTCGCGCCCCGCGCCGAACGAAATCGGCGCCGACCCCGACCATCACCGCCGTGGCAACACCGCCATCGTCGGTTTCCGATAACACTCTCCCGCAGAACGGACTGTCTTCTATGAATGAAGCAATTGGTTTGATCGAAACAAAGGGCCTCGTCGCGCAGATCGAAGCCGCCGACGCAATGCTCAAAGCCGCCAACGTGACGTTAGTCAAGCAAATCCAGATTGGTGGCGCTTATGTCACGACCGTGATCCGGGGCGATGTCGGTTCGGTACGGGCTGCTGTTGATGCCGGTTCCGCCGCTGCGTCAAAGATCGGCGAACTCGTCAGTGCTCATATCATTGCCCGTCCTGAAAAGAGTTTGCTGGAAGCGTTCATCTGATCGATGTTGATGACACACGTCGCCAACGATTGTGATCACCGTGATCCGCAAAGGAAACCATGAAAGTACTCGTCGCGAATCTGGGTTCGACCAGCTTCAAGTACCGGCTCTATGATCTGCCCAGTGAAGTTCAACTGGCTCGTGGTGGCATTGACCGAATCGGTCAGGCTGCCAGCGCGTGCTTCGTGGAAATTCATGGGAAGAAACAAGAATCGACGTTGCCCGTTGGTGACCATGCGGCCGCAGTCGGGATGTGTCTTGATCAGTTGACTCATCCTGAACATGGTTGCCTGAAGTCAGTCAGCGAAGTTGCGGCGATTGGTTTCAAAGCCGTGTTTGCCGGAAATCTGAGTGGTGTTCGCGTCGTTGACGATGCATTGCTTCAGAAGATGGAGGACTTGTCCGACATTGCTCCAGCTCACAATCCAATGTATGCCAAAGCAATGCGTCAGCTTCGATCTGCGTTTCCACAGATTCCGCTCGTGGCAGCGCTTGAAACGGCATTTCATGACACCATCCCGGAAGCCAATCGACTGTATGCCATTCCCTACGAATGGTCGCAGGAGTATGAAATCAAGCGATGGGGCTTTCATGGTGCAAGTCATCGCTACTTGAATACTCGAATGGCGCAACTTCTGGGACGTGATGATCTGAAAATCATCACGTGTCATCTGGGAGGAAGCAATTCGTTGTGTGCGGCGCGTGGTGGCAAGTCGCAAGCGACTAGTATGGGGATGAGTCCCCAGACCGGTCTTTTGCATAACAATCGGGTCGGCGACTTTGATCCATTTGCCTTGCCGATTCTGCTGCGGAAAACGGGTAAGTCGCTGGAACAGATTCTGGAAGATCTGTCGAGTAAGGGCGGTCTTTTAGGGCTGAGTGGCCTCAGTCAGGATGCGCGCGACATCGAAGAGGCCGCTGCCAAAGGACATGTTCGGGCTCAGTTGGCGTTAGACGTTTTCATAGGATCGATTCGTCAGTATCTCGGTTCCTATCTGACGGTATTGGGTGGTGCGGACGCAATCGTCTTCAGCGCCGGAATCGGTGAGAATTCTTCGATCATACGCGACGGTGTTTGTAAGGACATGGAATGGGCCGGGATCGAGCTCGACAAGACAAAGAACGAATCGTTGCCACGGGGAAGCGAAAGCCGCATTTCGACCGATAACAGTCGGGTTCAAGTGTGGGTCGTCCCGACGAATGAAGAAATTGTTGTGGCGCGACAGACAGTGGAAGCCGTGGGGAAATAGGGATTGGATCTTCACTGCTGATGGCTCTCGTTGCTGGAGCGAGGCGAGAGGACAGAAGCGACCACTGAACGACCGGTGGACTACAAACAGGACGAAAAATGTTTCTCGCACGCGTGACAGGCAGTGTGGTTTCGACGCAGAAGGTTGACGCGATGGTCGGCCAGAAGTTGCTTGTCGTTGAACCCTTACGCGTGAATGAGAAAGATCAATCAGGACTGGCATCGACGGGAAGAACATTCATCTGCGTTGATACGGTTGGCGCAGGCGAAGGGGAAGTCGTTTTGATCGTGCAAGGCTCCAGTGCCCGATTTACGCCTCAGACAAAACCTCTGCCGATTGACTGTGCGATTATTGGAATTGTCGACTCGGTGCATCTCGGTTCACGATCGATCTTTGACGCGAAGGGCGATTCTGCGAAGGGGGGAACGGGATGATCAATCGACCCTCGAATGACTCGAGTCTTCCCGCAATGATCCGCAAGAGTCAGCTGATTGCCGCCGGTATTATACTGGGAACGACGGTGCTGAGTTTCGTTGCAGCAGCCGTCGGCGGGAGTGTGAGGTCCGCGACACCGGTTTTGGCTTATCTGGCGGTTGCGTTTGCCGCACAGATCACCGCGTTGCGTTTGTTTATTCCGAGTATGTTCGTCAAATCTCAGCTTAAAGCACTGAAATTTCAGGGAGCCAGCTCGATTGCGGAAAAGCTTCAAGAATTGTTTCAAATACGGATGATTATCGCGATGGCGCTTTTGGTCGGAGCCACGTTGTTCAATTTGATTGCGTACATCATCAATGGCCAATGGTTCTCGTTGGCGACTGCTACATTCCTGGTCCTTTTGATGGTGACGTTGTTTCCGACAGCACGCGGATTCGAGAAATGGGTTGAAGAGATCGACCAATTCATGAACTGATATTTTTGATTTTGAAATGAAACATCACCGCGATCGTCGCGCGGCAATTCAATAAGAGATGGGGCAAAAGACATGCAAGCCAATGCTGACACCATTCGAAGTGTTGTCCAGGAAGTACTCGCGCAATTAGGGAAAACGCCAAAGGCTCCTCAGCGAGACGGCGATCTGGGGGTTTTTCAATCAGTCGATCAAGCTGTGGCTGCAGCCACAGAGGGATTCAAGAAGCTGAGTGAATCACCGTTGGCTGCCCGCAGTACGGTCATCGAAATCGTACGCAAAATGTGCGATGAGCAAGCCGAGGAATTGGGTCGGCTGGAATTTGAAGAAACGAAGATTGGACGACTCGATCATAAGATCGAAAAGCTCAAGATCATCAAGCTTGTTCCTGGTGTCGAGTTCATGCGGACGGACGCCGTCAGTGGCGATCACGGCTTGTCGATTACCGAATACGCTCCGTTTGGTGTGATTGGCGCGATCACGCCTGTGACGCATTCGTTGCCGACGCTGGCCGGGAACATCATCAACATGATCGCCGGGGGAAACACGATGATCGTGAATCCTCACCCGAGCGGTGCCCGGATCGCCTGCGAAGGGGTTCGCCGCTTTAACCGGGCGATCTACAAAGCGACGGGTCTGGAAAACCTGGTCACGATTATCGAAAAGCCAACGCTTGAGACCGCGGCGGCAATCTTCGCTCATCGTGGTGTTCGATTGCTGTGCGTGACTGGTGGACCTGCCGTAGCCCGGGCTGCGATGGAGAGCCGCAAGAAGGCGATCGTCGCCGGACCAGGTAATCCTCCGGTGGTTGTCGATGAAACAGCCTGCCTCGAAAACACCGCCTCTTCGATCGTCAAGGGGGCGGCCTATGACAACAACCTCCTGTGCATCGGTGAAAAAGAAGTCTTTGCTGTAGAAGAGATTTTTGATTCGCTGATGGACACGATGAGTCGTCATGATGCCTATCGACTCAATCCTTCCCAGATCGATGCTTTGACGAAACTGGCGTTCTCGCCACCGACAAAACCAGGCGATCATTATCACCTCAATCGCGAACTCGTTGGACTGGATGCAACCAAGCTGGCCGAGCTGATCGGTGTGCGAGTTCCCGGTACGACACAATTGCTTTATGGCGAGACGGATACGACGAACCCATTCGTTCCCGAAGAACAAATGATGCCGTTCGTTCCCTTTGTTCGTTGTAAGAATTTCTCGCACGGAGTCGAACTGGCGTTGGAATTCGAGCATGGCTTCCGACACACAAGCCTGATCCATTCTCGCAACGTCCGGCACATGACTCGCATGGGCCGAGAAATGGATACAACGTTGTTCGTCAAGAACGGCCCGTCGATGGCGGGGCTTGGGCTTGGAGGAGAAGGCTACTTGAGCTTCAGTATCGCAACGCCAACGGGTGAAGGTGTGACAAACCCAATGACATTCACCCGACAACGACGGTGCGTGCTTGTGGACGATCTGCGGGTGATTTAAGGACGAAACATGCAACTCGCCAAGGTTGTCGGCCGAGCAACATCGACGGTGAAACATCCCTCTCTGAAGGGCTGGCGGATGCTGCTTGTGCAGCCGCTTGGCCCTAACGGTGGTCCAGATGGCGCACCGCAGTTAGTCATCGATAATCAAGGCGGAGGACGCGGAGATACGGTCATCATTTCCTCGGATGGAAAAACGGCAAAGGAAATGGTCGGCGCCGACAACACCCCCGCTCGATGGCATGTGCTGGGGATTGTGGATTGAACTCCGGCAATATGTCTGGTGATGCGAGTAAACAAAAGACGAACGCGACTTTAAAGCAATAATGGACAGAACCGTGAACCAGGGCTTGATTGATGAGATTGTGAGGGGCGTGCTGGCTCAGCTTCAGCTTGCTTCTGCACGTCCCATCAGCCAGTCCCAGATCAGAATGCAAACGGTTCCCGTGCAATCGCTTCCTTTGGCGACGGCCAATTCTCCGGTGATTGCGACATCTGCTCCTGTGGTTTCCGAGCCATCGGTCGTTGCTTTGCCTCCGGCTCCGGCCAAACTTGTTGCGATCGAATTGACTGTTCCGGTCATTACTGCAGATGTCCTCGAGCAGTCGGTGAAAGCCGGGCAATCGTTGCGAATCGGACGAAATTCGATTTTGACTCCGTCAGCTCGTGACTGGCTCAATTCCAAACGGACGTCGTGGACTCGGCTCGACAAATCTGCGGGAACAGGTGGAGGTCAGCGAGCCAAGTGGCAGGTCATTCTTCAAACGGTCACACCGACAGTCCGATCACTACAGGATGGGCTTCGTCGACTGGCTGATGGCTGGAAAATTGAGATTGTGGGTCAACCGCTGGAAGCTGCAGTCTTGGCCACAAGCCTCGTGAGTACTGCCGAATGTGACGGAGTGGTGATCTTTACCGAGCAAGCGGAACTGATTGCCTGCAAAGCGAATCGTAATGATCGAGTTCGCGCAGCAGTGATGCAAAATCCAAAACAATGGGAACAGGTCGTGCGGACGCTGAGCGCAAACGTGGTCTGCATCAGCCCGATTGGAAAGACATTTATCGAACTCAGAAACCTGCTGCGTGACTGTGCGGGAACGCGACCACGGCCACCGGCAGGTTTATGAAATAGTGGTCCAATGTGATCCATCGAAACAAAGGAAAGTGAATGCGAGTCGGCGAAGTGATCGGAAAGGTGACATTGTCCAAGTGCAACCCGACAGTTGTGGGTGGTACGTGGCTTGTCGTCGTACCGCTCAATGTCGCGGGACTCAAGGGAGACGCAGCAGGTCGTGATGAAGCCGTGATCGTCTATGACGAACTTGGTGCATCGCCGGGCTCAAAGATCGGTTTCAGTGAAGGGGGTGAGGCGGCCAATCCGTTTGCCCCCAACTACAAACCGCTCGACGCCTACAACGCCTGTATTTTAGATACGATCGAAGTCGAATAACCGAAGATTGACGAGAAAAGGAAACGCAAAAATGTCCACCCAATGGAACTCCGGTATTAATGATCGGAAACTGAAAGAAGAGATCTGCGAAATCGGCCGTCGCGTTTATAATAAGGGATTCGCTGCCGCCAACGACGGAAACATTTCGATCCGCGTTGGTGAAAACGAAGTCCTTTGTTCACCGACGATGATTTGCAAAGGTTTCATGACTCCCGACGACATCTGTGCCGTTGACATGGAAGGGGTTCAGATCGCCGGTAAGAGAAAGCGAACCAGCGAAGTGCTGCTGCATCTGGCGATCATGAAACACCGACCAGACGTGAAGGCCGTCGTTCACTGCCATCCACCGCATGCCACGGCATTTGCGGTCGCTCGCGAACCGATTCCGCAATGCATTCTGCCCGAGATCGAAGTCTTCATGGGCGAAGTACCCATCGCCCCGTACGAGACGCCAGGCGGACACGCGTTTGCCAATACTGTTGTGCCGTTCCTGGGGAATGGAACCAACACGATTATCCTGACCAATCACGGTACCGTGACGTTTGGAAAATCTTTGGAAGATGCCTACTGGAAGACCGAAATCCTTGATGCCTATTGCCGAATCCTGCTGTTGTCCAAGCAGTTAGGCAAAGTGACGTACCTCAACGAACGTGAGTCGGTCGAGTTACTCGATCTGAAGAAGAAACTGGGATTTGACGATCCTCGATTCCACGTCGAGAACTGCGATCTTTGCGGCAATACCGCTTTCCGCGATGGGTACAAAGAGAACAAGCTTGAACCGATCGCGTTTGAGCCACCACCTCAGTATGCCGGTTACCTTGAACGACAAAAATCTGTTGCTACAACAACGGAAGCCAAGCCAGCGCAAAGCCAGGACGTTGATATGGAATCGCTGGTCAGATTGATCACCGAACAAGTTCTTGCTGCGATGAAATAAGTAGGAATTAACACCCGAACATTACATAAACGTTCCGTTGGAACAAACCTACCAACGTGCATGGGAACAGTTTCCTCAACGCTGGAAACAAACCTTCGAGGAAAGGCCATTATGAAAGTCAGTATCATTGGCGGTGGCGGTCTGGTCGGTTCGTGTGCGGGGTTCGCTCTGCAAGCGGGCAAGATCGTGCGGCATATTCATCTGGTCGACGTGAATCAGGAAGCGTGCGAAGGTCAGGCTTTGGACTTGTTGCACGGTGCCAGCATTCTTGCCGATCAGAAAATCACATCCGGTGACATGAAATCCTGCTCCGACAGCGACGTTGTCGTGATTACAGCGGGACTTCGCCGCAAACCTGACGAAAGCCGCCTGGACCTCATCAATCGCAACGTGGTGTTGTTCCGTGGGATTCTGACAGAACTGAAATCTTCGGGGCTTCGCAAAGATGCGATTGTTTTCGTCGTTTCCAACCCGGTTGACGTGTTGACCTATCTTGCCATCAAGGAACTTGGGCTTCCTGCGTCTCAGGTGATCGGCCTTGGCACGGTGCTGGATACGACACGGTTGCGAAGTATGCTCGCCCAGCGGCTTGACGTTCCACCGACCCAGGTCGATGTGACAATCTACGGCGAACACGGCGACAGTATGGTTCCCATCTGGTCTGCCGCTCAGATTGCAGGCCTTCCACTTGATAAATACCCCGGCGTGAATTCTCAACTGATTGCCGACGTCGAAAAGAAAACTCGCGGAAGCGGTGCCGAAGTCATTAAGAAGAAAGGTGGAGCCGGTTTCGCAGTGGGTGTTTCGATTGCGGACGTTGTGCATGCCATCGCTTTGGATCAGCGTCGGATTCTGCCCGTCTCTTCGTTACAATCGGGGGCGTATGGTTTGCGCGACGTGGCGATTTCGGTTCCGACCGTGATAGGACGAAAGGGAGTCCTGGGTGTGATCGAAGTCGAGCTGTGGCCGAAAGAAAAAATGGCGCTTCAGAAATCGGGCAGCGTTCTGCGCGAGACCATTGAGAAAGTCCTGTAACTCTCCCGAGGTTGACGCCCGTGTCACTGTTTCGTTCATTTCGACGTAACCGTACGACCGTGGGACGGGAAGAGCAAATCGTTTTATATCCGTCATTCGGATCAAGGACGCCTGATGGGCGATCGTGGTCGTTGGTCGTGCAAGGTTGCGTGTTCGATCCGCGGTTGCCGTGGTTCCGTCGTTCGCCAGTGATGGGATTGATCCAGCGGGCGATGCGGATCGATCGTTCGGCGGACGAATACTTTCGCCAGCGAATGCGGCAATTCCTGATGTCGGGCCTGAAGGGGCGTCTTGTCAACATCTTGATCGGAGACCGTGAGTTCCCCGTTGCCGAATCCGATTACATGGGTTTGTTCAAAGGGACGGTTGAAGTCCCTGACGAATTCGCATCAAGATTGGCTCAGTCCATCGAGAACAGCGGTCGCTGGTTGGGATGCCAGGCGGTATTGAATGCACCGGACGAACGCGAATTCGCCGGAAGACTGCAATTGATCGAGCCGAATGGGGTTTCGATCATCTCGGATGTGGACGATACGATTAAACACAGTAACGTCAGTAACCGACGTGATCTGTTCCGAAATACGTTTGCCAAGCGTTTTGTCCCGGTGCCGCGGATGCCCGAACTTTACCGCGATTGTGCAATTGCCGGTGCGGTATTTCACTTTGTTTCGGGAAGCCCCTGGCAACTTTACGAACCCTTGCACGAATTCTGTCGTACGGAAGGCTATCCACCAGGTTCGTTTCACCTGAAACGATTTCGATTTCGTGAAGCGGCGAAGAAGCTGCGCAAGTCACCTCAGAAAGCTTACAAGCGGACTGCAATCGAACCAATCTTGCTTGCGTTTCCCCAACGTCGTTTTGTCCTGATCGGTGATTCAGGCGAGCAGGACCCTGACATCTACGGCAGCTTTCTGAGGGAATTTCCGGATCAGATCATCGGTGTTTTTATTCGAGCCATCCGCAGTGAATCGCGAGACACCGATCGTATCCAGACAGCGTTCGAGGGAACTGACCCGGCGAAATGGTCGCTGTATGTTGACCCGGATGAAATTCGAGCCGATGTTTCGCGGCTTGTCGCACTCGGTCAATCCTGAAACTTCATCAGCTTTCGATAGACAACGAAGTCGTCCTTCTCGGGAACGATGATCACGAGCAACCATGCCTTGGGGTCGCTGGAGTCTAATAGCGGCAGATCATCTCCGATCGCTCCCCCTTTGGGTGCCGTTTGTTTCATTAATCGAAACGTCCCCTGATCGACTGCTGCCACCGAGGCTTGGTAGATCCAGCGGAAAAGATCCGGTTCCTGCAGCATCTGAATGGTAACCTGGTCTTGTGGAATACCTTGGATCTGAAAATTATTGAGCTGTTGGAAAGGGATGTTCGCTGATCTTTCAGAACGCCAGCCTTGCGAATGATCATAGGCCCAACGGTCTTTGCCGGTGAGACAAGCGACCATGACTTGTTCGCCCCAACGTGCTTTTGCGAGATTGACAAGCTTCGGGGGAATCTGGTGCCCAGATAACGATTGCAACTCGGCGGTTTTCAAATCGAACTCAGACCAATCGACTTCAGGGCTTGCCGCTGTTCCTGGAATCGACATCAGGCGATTTATCTGTGGGGTCCATTTTGCCAGGTCTTGCGTCGCTGCAAACTGGGTTGGAATCCGTCCTTGAACTTGAGTCGGTACGGTGCGTGCTTGTCCATCCCCGGCAGCAATCGGTGCGGCAAAATTACGATCCCGTATACCGATAGCCCGGCCATTTTGACCGACAAAACCTTGCCTGCCCCCCGCCCATACGCGCGTATCCTCGTTAAACGATAAACCGGTATTGAGCGGTGTGAACAAGCCTTTTTCGACATCCGTTGCGACTTGATGAGTAGAAGCCACGAATAAAAGCTCGAATCGATTCGTGCGGACGATATCTCCCGATTGGTTGAGATCCCGGATGACAAGGGCACGTCGGGTTTCTGCGGCCGACATATAACTGTTTGACAGCCAGACAGTAAGTGCGGTGACTCCCAAGGTCGCGATGGGAAACGTCAGCCACGTCAGCTTTCGTATCCGCATCCAACCAAGTACAAAATAATCACCAGGCCCAATCAGGCAGACGAAAGCGATCAAAATGGCTGCCAGAAGAGACAATGGTACCATTCGAACCCCTTCGGGCATCAAGCGATCCAGCAATTGTTCTGGCCGAAGCGATGTTCGAGAAAAAAGCGACATCGAAAAGCCCCAGGGATCGGAATTCGGAATCTTCTTTTCCACCGGACGACCATTCTGACCAACTTCATGCACTACATGATCGGGCCTCGGAATGGGTCGAAATCGCCATTTCCAAAGTGGGGTAACGATCCCCCTCCAAGTCTCTATCGGCGCATTGATTTCCTGATCGGGGTTCTCGGTTCGAATCACGACATCGCCCAGTCCACATTTGATCGACATGGTCGAGAGATCGTTGGGAATCGTATCGGCAGGCAACTTACCCGCCGCGTCCACCTGAAACTGGAGTTCTCGATGATCCTCTTTCGTCAGACTTCGCAGAAAGTCAATGTGGTAAGGTTCTAAGACTCCGTTTGGTTCAACGTACAGGCTTCCCCCCGCCTTGATCCATGCCAGCATTCCCTCAAGCTGAGGTTTTCGAAGGTTTCGAAATTCATCATTCAGCAGAATCACAACATCATAACCACAGTAAGCAAGCGGTTCTGCCGGGAAATCGGCTGGATCAATCGAGGCAATGATTGTTTGCAGATATTCAGTCTCGTCAATTGCCATTTTACTGTTTGATAGCACGGGAACCAGGTTCTCAAACTTTAACCGTTCGATGACTTTGTCACGTTGCGGCGACTTCTTACGAACGATTCGCGATTCTCCAGAAAGGCACATAAATACCGATTTGGAAGAAAACGGGACTCGCAGAATCTGTTGACCGAGTTCACCGGAATATTTCTTTCCGCGAAACGAGATATCGACATAAAGTCGATCGATGAACTGAGCACAATCCACCGCTGGCAACAAGACTCGGATGCGCTGTTCTGGACCATTGAGTGTTAACTCTTCCGTTTCCACGGTCGCAAACTGATATCCTTCAGAGTGCACGACGAATCGAAATTTGCCCGTGACAAGCCCTTTGTCCTGGATCTTGACGTCCCACCAGGTCAGCATGGGTCGCCCAATAGAAACCGAAGGTTGCATGGTCGACGATTCGATGATCAACGGCTTTTGCTGAGCGAAGGCAGGCGAAGCCTGAAGTACAAGGCTGACGGCGAGAAACAATGCGAACCGTCTGATATCGGAAGCTGTAATTGATCGATTGTTATCGGCCAACATTTGAGAGCCATTCCTGACAAGTGGTAACGCTGAGAAGTGTAGGAATAGATTCTACCGTCGCGCGTCGCACATTTCATTCAGACCAAACGACGAGGCGGCTAAAATCCGACGATACAGTTGGTCGGAGTCAAGAATCGGCCCGTGGAGTTTCGCCGGAGCATCGCCGACCAATTTCGATACTGGCAGCATCGGACGCTCAAGAAGAACAGTCTGCAAATCTCATCACGGATCTTGTTTCGGGTTCTCGAAACGGGAATTGCACCCAAGGCCACAGCGATTTCGCCCAAGGAACCGACGAGTGAAACTCATCCTAGCCTCGGCAATGTACTCAAGGGAGTTGTTTGAGCTGAGAATCATGACCTACGGGACGCTGTCCGTTTGGAGAACGGGACAAAAGATGCGTTCCGCGATTTTTCGGAAGTAGGTTACTGAAACCAATATTACGCAGCGTATTGTGCGTCTGTTGATGCCAGGGGCTCGTCAGCACGACGAAAGCGGAGGGTGTCCCGAGTCTAAATTTGAGTACTGAGTCACGAGAGAAAGACTGCATAAGAGCCATTCGTCACCCGTATTGCGCTTAGTAACGATCCCATTCGCTGAGTTTCGATGGCGAAAAAAATGAGTTGAGGATACCTGCCAGCGTTAAAAACAGGCTGGCGACGATGCTTGACGGCGTGAACCGCTCTGATGTCAAAGGGACATTGTCAAACTTCTTGATCGGCGCAAACATTGCCTACTTCCTTTTCCGAAAAAAACGATTGCGGTTAATGAGCAAATTTCGATGCGATCTTGGATCACCAGAAGGTTTCTAGGTCCTGCAACTGAGGCCGCAACAAATGGTGCATGAAATCGACGGCCGTCAAATACAGGCAAGTTGCGATGAGAATCGGAAAACTACCTATTGTCGGTGAGATGTTTCCGAGCTTTTGCATTGAGGCTGTCACGTTAATTGTCCTTGATGGCGATAAATCGTCAGAATGTGCGAGTCGGGCGTTATCTTGCGGCACGGAGAAAGAATCCACGACGGCTTGCCGTGACCAATCCCGTAATCCCTGCCAGACCGGAGGCAAACAGGCCGATGAACGCCATGCTCGAGGTCTTCGGGGCAATTTCATCGCCAACGGTTGCGTGAACCGCCTTAAGTTCGTCTTGGCTGTTTTGCGTGTGCTTAAAGATTTGTACAAACTGTGCGAATGTCGAAACAGGTCGCGTTTCCGTACCAGTCGGTAGCGTCGGGGTGATTTTTTGACCACGACCAGCCACCGTCCTCAATGAAACCTTTTCTTGACGTGCCGTCTTTTCGTGCTGAACGCTTTGGCTCATTAACCATGTACCCTGGTTGGACTTATTAATTAAACTGCCTGGAACAAAAGCTGACGACGCTTGGCTCTTTTCTCGCTTGGTTTCAACTGAGACGTTTCCAACACCAACAAATGACGTCACGTTCGTCACGGCGAAGGTGTCGCCGGTGCTGTCCCCTGAAGCGAGCATCAAAACGTCGGCATTTGCCTGGCTGGCGATGGCTGAGCAAACAACAACAGCAGAAATCCACGAATTCAAAAGCTTCATTTTCTTAACTCTTTTAATAATAAGCGTTAACGACGAATCACATGAGAATTGTGCAGACAGTTCATTGGAATTCACCAGGCCGAGCCGGCGGCGAGCCGTTCATCTGCACGAGCCGCGAAGGTTCTAGACCTCGCATCGTGTCCGGCAATGGGAAAAATCACGAAAAAAACGAAAATAATCGTTTTTCTACAGAACTCGTCGCCAGCGACAATCTAGTGGCTATGCGGTGAGTGGGAGGTTTTGCAAGATCTTAGTGAACGAGAATATGCCGCATGCGGATCGACGGGGCCGTTGCCCGGTTAGCGACGCGGAAGAAAGACGCATTCCGCGATTTTCGGGAGAACGCTCGTAACACCAAACAACTGACCCGTGAAGTCAGTACGTATACCGACTTCACGGGTCAGCAGGAGCTTTACCTCCTGTTTTTTCGATTCTTGTTTTTGATCGGGACCTACGCTGAAAGTTCCGCAATCACCAGCGATCCCATTTCGGCAGTTCCCACGCTGGAACCGCCTCCCGCCAGGTCAGCCGTTCGGTGACCCTTAGCCAAGACTCGGTCGACCGCTTTTTCAATCACGACCGCTTCCGATTCCAGCTTCAACGAATGACGCAACAGCATGGCCGCTGCCAGAATTGTCGCCAACGGATTCGCGATTCCCTTACCGGCGATGTCGGGAGCCGACCCGTGAATCGGTTCGTACAGACCTGGCCCTGATGAGCCGATCGAAGCCGACGGAAGCATTCCCATCGATCCAGGTAACATCGACCCTTCGTCGGTCAGAATGTCGCCAAACAAGTTCTCGGTCACCACGACGTCAAAGCTGCGTGGCTTGGAAATCAGGTGCATGGCCATCGCGTCGACCAGCACGTTTTCAAACTGTACATCGGGGAATTCCGCCTTCATGACACGTTCAAATGTCTTGCGCCACAGCCGCGAAACTTCCAGGACGTTGGCTTTATCAACGGAAGTCACTTTCTTGCGTCGACCACGTGCCGCTTCACCCGCCAGCCGAACGATTCGCTCAACTTCGTAGGTACTGTAGACCATGGTGTTATAAGCGGATTCACCTCCGTCAATCGTTTCTTTGCCTGAGGGACCGAAATAGATCCCGCCGGTCAGTTCACGGAAAAACAGGATATCCGTACCGGAGACAATTTCCGTCTTAAGCGGCGACGCTGACACCAGATGCGGCGACACAAAAATCGGACGCAGGTTGGCGAATAAGCCCAGTTCTTTGCGGATCTTGAGCAGTCCCGCTTCCGGCCGAGTCTTGGCGTTCGGATCATCCCACTTCGGACCGCCGACTGCCCCCAGCAGCACCGCCTGAGACCCCTTGCAGGCCGCCAGTGTTTCGTCGGGGAGCGGATTGCCGCACTGGTCGATCGCACAGCCTCCGATGGAATGAGTACTGAATCGGAACGTATGTCCGAATCGCTTGCCGATCTCCAGCAACACCCGCTCACCCTGAGCGACCACTTCCGGACCAATCCCATCACCAGGCAACAAAACGATATGAGCTTGCACCGCGCATCAACCCTATGAAAATTCCAATGTTTCCAAAAACCACCAATTCGACCGACACACTCTACGGAACAAGTGTAATCGATGAAAGCCTACGGTCCTGTGAAACTCATGCGGGCAACGAAATCGCTCATAAAAGCGCAAAGCGACGTCGGAATAAAGCCCAGCGTCTTTAGCGCCGGGACCGCCAGCCCCTCCTCCTGCCATCAAAGCCTGTTATCGGCGCAGGCGATCGTCGGTTTATCGTTTACCGCGTTGCCAACGGTAATCCAGTATCAATGCAACCAGAACGGGCCAGCAGAAAAAGGCGAAGATCCAATACGCTGGATCGCGCCACGTTATCCCGGGGATTTCTTGGATGGAACGTTCTTGTTGTTCGGACAGTGGCGGTCGCTTCTGACGATGAACCAACCAGCCGCCGATGCAAAGAATACACAACGCGCCCCACAGGCAAACCAGACCGACTGCGGCCGACGGGAGAATGAAATCGATCCAGTCCATTTTGAAATCGTTTGGGTCGTTCTCGCAAGAACAAACCGAGAGGATTTACTTACTAAGTTCTATCGGTTTGGAGTTGGCTGTGTTCCCTTTTGCTGGTTTTTCAGCTGCTTGCCGAGCATGTTCTCGCTAAACCCTTTCAGGTCGGTCCAGAAGGTTCCTTCGCCTGAATAGATCAGGTTCAGTTCAAGATCTTCCGGTAACCCTTGGGCGAAGACCCACTGGTTGTAGGCCTGACCCGAACCGAACGCTTCGACCGCGAGTTGGAATTTTTCTGCTTTGGCTTCTTCCGACAGTGTCTTAGCTTTGGCTTTGGCCGTACCGATCAAGACCGTCGCGTCCTTGTCGATTTCGGCCGTCTTGGCAGCAATTGCAGCAACCAGTTTGGTGGTTTCGGCCACAGTCTCAGCGGCGGTTTTCTTTCCTTCCGCCAGCTTGGCAGCAACCAGCTTTTCTGTTTCGACCTTGATCTGTTCGGTCTGTAGCTTCACCTTTTCCTCTGCCTCGCGCAGGTCCGCTTCGGTCATGGCGGTCACCTGCTGCTGTTCGCGAGTGATCTTCAATTCGTCAGCGATGTAACCCTGTTGAATCGGTACCCGTACATCCTGCGGGATGTAGATATTCCGTACCAGGCCATACAGCACGCTCAAGCCTTTGCCGTCGAGTACCTGAGCAAAATCGTTCGAGACATCCGTCTGATAGGTCTGGCGAATCTTACCATCCAGGAATTCGGCTGCCTTCAACTTGCGTCCATGATTCTGGCAGATGCTTTCAATCTGCGGCATGACAACTTTGTCCTCGACCGCTTCTTCGTCACCGAATTTTCGAATCAGATCCGCTGCCTGGTTGGGCATGATCCCCCAGATGGCGGTGAAATCGATCCGGATTTGAAACCCATCGTCCGACTTGAACTCGAATCCACTGCCGTCATTGACCACTGTCGGCTCGCCGCCTTGATCGAGTTTCATCTGACCTTCCTCATTAGTGACTAACTTGGCGATGATGCTTTTTTCGCGGTAACCGACGTTGACAACGTCAATCTGCTGTTCTTCCCGGTTGATGGGGTACAAGCCCGGCGGCAGGACACTGTCTTGAATCCCCGTGACGGCATTGGTCAACGGATTATCGGTCAAGTTTGTGACAACACCAACATAACCCGGCTTGATCAGTACCCAGCCAGACCGTTTGGCCTGTCCTTCTGACTTCTTGACTTCCTCACCCTTGATCAGCGTGACTTCATACGCCTTGGGATTAATGCGATACCGACCTGGTCCCAGCAACTTTCGCATCGTCCCGCGATATTCGGTCTGACCGATATCGCCATCGACCAGGAATTGACCCGCAGCCTGCTTCTTACCGACACGACTAATGACGATGGCGACGCTACCTGGATCTACGACAATATCGGGAACCTTCTGGCATTCCCAAAAGAGTGGAAAATAGAAATGCCGACCGGGACCGACCATCTGGGCCAGAATCCCTTTTTGTTTCGGATGGCCATGATCGTCAACCTCGGCCAACTGCCCTTCAGGAGCCGCATCCAGGTTCAATCCCCAGATTGGCAAGGGAGGACCTTTGTACGTCAACAGCAGGGAATAGCCGTTGTCGACATACCAGTAACAATAGGTCCATTGAAAGAACTCAAATCCAATCGCCGCCAGCACCGCGATGGTAAATACCAGCGAAACCAGGGATCGTGAACCGCCTGAACGAACTGACATGGTGGCCTCTTTAACGTTGCAGCATTGCTGAATAAAAAATCGTCGTTGATAAAACTTGTGATTTAAGATCTTCCAAAGTCGCCATCATCGCTCCGCGTGATGAGCATTACACGGACGACATTCAACCGACATTGTGCTTTGTTACTGTTTATCTTTCACCGGCTCTTGCAATGACTCAAATATCTTCATGATGGGGCTGTCAGCCGTATTGACCATGATTGATCGATAAGCCGACGAGATTTTCTGATACAGGACATACTGAGCGTACTGGGCACCGTTCTTCCCGAACGCTTCAACCGATCGTTTCCAGCCTGACGCGTCTGCGGCGTTGTCCAACTTGATCACTTGCGCGTCTCCTTCCCCCTTGGAAAGGATCGCTGCTGCTTCATCCTTGGCGGCTTCGAGTTTCAATTTCGCCACCGCCAGCTCCTGATTCGCTTTTGTCACGGCAACTTCCTGCTCGCGCATCGCATCGGTCGTCAGCTTGACGATCGATTTTTCGGCGGTCACCAGAGCCGGTTTTTGCTTGACCAGTTCGGTCTGTTCCGCCAGCTTGATTTCTTCACCCTGCTGAATGATCTGCTGTTTGAATTTCTGCTGATCCAACTCTGCCGTCGTCCGCAGACTGATCGGGACAGCGATCTGACTGGGTGGTTCGATGCGAATGATCAATGCCTGCACGATTTCGACACCCAGCTTGTTGCATGACGACCTCATCGACTTTTCGAATTCCTTTTGAAACGACATTGCCGTTTCACCCTGAATGAAATCGCGACCGAGTTTTTTAGCTCCTTCCATACGGCAGATGGCACGAGCATTCGGCAGGATGATCTTGCGGACGATTTCTTCGTCGATCAGGTCGCCATTCAGATCCTCGTTGTAAGTCACAAAGACTTCAGCGGCCTTATCTGGACTGATGTGAAATTCGATGCGTCCATCCAGCGAAACCCAGAATCCATCTTTGGAAGGAAACCCCATATTCTTTTTCTCGGCCAGGTTGAACCGTTGACTACGGCAGTCGACCTGACTGATTCGTGTCACATACGGATTGACAAAGTAAGTCCCCGGATCAAGTGTCCGTTCTTGAACCCCTCGTTCCCCCTCCTTGACCAGTAATTCATTGGGATCAGCCGGGAACGGCCCGGCCAGATTCGTGACAACCCCCTTAAAGCCAGCAGGAATCGTGACCGGTTCATGCTCGGTTTCGACCTTGAAGACATAGGGATTGATCGCGTAGCGACCTGGCTTCAGCACGTCGGGCACGATTCCTTTGGTTTTCGCATCGTCATCGGATGTCATCTGAGCCAGAAATTCGCCGTACGGCAGATCGTCGCCGGTCAGGCTGACTCGTACACCCAGTTTCCCCGTCTTGATCTCGATCAAGGGTTTGATTTCCCAGTCGTAGTCGTACGGGTTATAGAAATAACGACCGGTGGTGAGGACTTTCTTTTGCACCCCTTTGTGCTGTTCGTCCGGCGCAACCTCATCCGAGTTTTTCAGGTCGGTCCCCGTCTTGCGGATGAGCACCGCAAACTGGTCCGGCCCGACATCAATCCGGCACGCGGCGTAGGTTGCCCAGGCGGCGACCGGCAGCAAGATGGCGGTCGCCATAAGACCAAAAATTGTTCCCGGATGCCAATTTTGGTGATCCGGTCGATCGGGATGATCTGGAAACGCAGGAATCAGGTCCTGAGACATGATGGTTACCTTTGGATGAATCACCGCAGCAGGACGAGAAGATTCGTCCAGTCTGTCGGGTAATTCTCACCGCAATTGAACTTAAGCACGGCTGAACATGCGTGTGCGTTCATTGATGATACAGCAGGTTGGGGCGGACAACAGTCGAAATCGGGTTAACATCAGGTATTCCCTGCAGATAACACACATTCAGCAACCTACGGGATAATAAACACGTCGATCGTTTCAGCGTATCCTTCATCAGAACGCAGGGAACGGTCAACCGGATCAAAAAAACGAACCCCAACCCCTCCACGAGGGTGGTTAACGGGCCTTTGCCCTACCCGATCGAACAATTCAAATCCCCCAAAGCACGTGCCGCACGTCCTCTTCGCCCGGCAACCCAATCTGGACAAGAATTTGAACCACGAAAACCACGAAAAAACAGTCGAGGCGAGCCGGGCGACGTAAGTCCCCGGATTCTTTTTTTCAATTGATTTTGTCGGGTCTCAAACGTGACTGATTGAGTCGAGTTCCTGAGTTTCATCCAAAGTAGCCATCATCGCACCGCGTGATGAGCATGCGTCGGAAACGATTCAAACTTTGCCGACGCAGCTGTGCAGATATTCCGACGGAATTTCTAATTTGAGAAGATGCGGATTGAAATTTCTAAGGTTCTCGAACAATGCACATCATTCGGAGCGATGATGGTTACTTTCGTCCAAGTCAAAGCAACGCTGGATTCTTCGCGCCGAGCAAAGGAATCAAGGTGAGCAATATTAAGATCGCGAAGGAATCTGAGAAAAAATTTCCCGCTTCGCGGGAGGTGCCTGCGGGCTTCGTCCCTCAGCCACGGCTCCGCCTCTACGGCACCGGTCGCTCCGCTCCCAATACCGGCTCCTGACCTGCGAACAAGCGGAAGCCGTCGTTGCCCCAGTCGTCGCCGGGGTGGTTGTGGCTGCGGTAAGCAGCGCGGCAGCCCCGCGCCTGGGAGTCCCAGGAGCCGCCGCGCACCACGCGGCCGGCGCCTTCTTCCATCGGTCCAACCGGGTCGCGTTCGGGCGTGTCGCCATAGGTTCGCATTCCATCACGGCACCATTCCCAAACATTGCCGTGCATATCGTAAAGACTATGCGCATTCGGCAATTTCAGTTTCACATCGTTTGTCGAATCTCGGCTGTTTTTATCAAACCAACCTAATCGATCGAGCGCCGGATCAAGCCCTTCGGGCTCGGTACATTTGGAACCTTCGACATGAAACGCACTTTGCGTACCCGCTCGGCAAGCGAATTCCCACTCGGCTTCCGTCGGCAAAGATGCAAAAAGTCCCGGAATCCGTTCGTTAAGCTTTTCGGCGAAAGCCATGCTTTGGTACCAATTCACCGATTCGACCGGCCGTTCATCACCCTCGAACTGAGATGGATTTACATCCATCAAGGACATCCACTGTGCCTGCGTCACAGGCGTTTCACCTAACCAAAATCCCTTGGTGATCGTCACCCAGTGTTGGGGACCTTCGTCGTCGAATCGACCATTTTCTTTCGATGGCGATCCCATCAAAAACCGACCTGGTGGAACCCAGCGCCAGATAAAACGGACGCCGTTTAATGAAAACTCTGCGAAAGCGCCAAATTCATCCTCGCCAAATATTTCGGCCCATTCCGGCGCGAATGGCGGAATCATGACCGGAACCGTAGGCAGATGGTCGGAAACAGCAGTTTTCATCGACGATTATTTCTCCGACATTCGCCATGAAAAAACCTCCGAGGGCTTTCGAAAATGTCTGCTGACGTCCCTACCAGTCCTCGGAGGCCACATTCCTGCCGAAGCGCAGCTTCGGCAGCACGAAGACCGGGTCAGCCGTCGGACTGCTGTCCGGCGGGTGAGCTGCGAACAAGCGGAAGCCGTTGTTGTCCCAGTCGTTGCCGGGGTGGTTGTGGTTGCGGTAAGCAGCGCGGCAGTTCTGCGCCTGGTTGTTCCAGGAGCCGCCGCGCACCACGCGGTTGGCGCTTGAGGTCTTCGTGGCTCGGTGTTCGTCGACGTCCCCATTCAGGCAATTCCAAATTGATTGTCGTAGTCGGAGATTAACTTCCCCCTCCACTGACAACAGTGCGCGACGTCGGTAAAGGAAAGCAAGGCATCAACCCGCCGTTGAAGCTCACAGTCGGTCATGCGACCAGTCCCGTTCTCCCGTTCGTATTGCCTCAGTCGTGCGGAAAATCGCTTTCGCGAAGGACGCGAAAGTAATATCGCATTTGGAACGATGCGATATCCCAAAAACGACAGCCCGTCGTGACACCGGACCGGGTGCGGTTCACCTTTCAGCACTAATCGCCGTTCGGTCTTCAACCACGCCGTAATCTGGCACAAGCTAGTTTCAAGCATTGTTTCGTCGTCCGACCAGAGCACAATGTCATCCATGTATCGAGCATACGCAGGACAACGCAGCGTTTCCATCACCCAATGGTCCAGGCCATCCAAGTAAAAATTTGCAAAGTACTGGCTGGTCAAGGTACCGATCGGCAGTCCCACGCCATCATTTACTTGGAAACTGCGAACAATACGTTCCATCAGCATCAGAAAATCGCGGTCTTTAAATCTCCGATGAAAGAGCCGGATCAAAATGTCATGCGGAATCGAATCAAAATAACGCCGAACATCCAGCTTCAGAAAATACCGATACCGATGTGTGCATTTTGCGGCCCGTTTGACCGCAGCGCGATTGCCGCGCCCTGTACGACAGGCAAACGAAAAATCGACGGCACCGTTTTCGAAACAGCGCCCCGCCACGTTCATCAAGGCATGATGGACGACTCGATCATAAAATGGTGCCGCATTGATTGTTCGTTGTTTCGGATCACGAACCATGAAACGCAAATAGGGAAGAGGCTTCCACACACCCGTCAAAAGCTCTTCAACAATGCGGTGCAAGTTGGCGTCGAAAGTCAATTGAAACCCCGTGACATCGGCAGAACTACTTGAGCCGGCCGCAGCCTTTTGTGCCGCCGCCGAGACGTTTTGCCATGTTGCAATTCTCGCTGTTAAATGACCGTAGCGTTTCATGGTCTCGCCGGTGCCGACATCGTTTGCTGACAAAGCGCCACAAGTTCCTGGCCATATTTTCCAATTCGCGAGGGACCGAACCCGTCGATCTGTTCCAGACCCGATTGCGTCTGGACTCGTTCCCGCGAAATTCTTGCCAATTGCTCATTCGTTGCGACGGTATAGATCGGCACACTCTGTTCTGCCGCTTTCTCTTTACGCCATGAGCGAAGGATGGCAAAAATTCGAAAACTTTCTTCGTCGAGGACTTCGCGATAGTCGATCTTGCTGTTCTTTTCCTTCGGTTGGGCCGCCGCCTGTGCCGTGCTTTGTGGCTGCGACTGGACACATACGGACCAACCAGGACCGTCGGCGGCGCTGACGAATCCTTTTTCAACTTGAACAATTCGATGTGACGCAAGGAATTCGTTGAGTTCAACCTCGGCGTCGAAACTATCGCGAGCGGGAATCCAGAAAAAACTGATCTTCATGAGGCACCTCAATTTCCGAAAATTTTTCCCGCTTCGCGGGGGTGCCTACGGGCTTCGTCCCTCAGCCACGGCTCCGCCTCTACGGCACCGGTCGCTCCGCTCCCAAAACTGGTTCCTGACCTGCGAACAAGCGGAAGCCGAAGTAGTCCCAGACGCTGCCGGGGGGGTCGTGGTCGCGGTAAGCAGCGCGGCAGCGCTGCGCCGGGTAGAGCCAGGAGCCGCCGCGCACCACGCGGCCGGCGCTTTCTTCCATCGGTCCAACCGGGTCGTCTTCCGGCACTTCCGCAAAATCTCGCATTCCGTCGCGGCACCATTCCCAAACGTTGCCATGCATATCGTAAAGTCCCCAGTGGTTGGGCCGTTTCTGTTTCACAGGATGCGTCTTCTTTTCACTGTTGTCGCCGAACCAGCCAAGAATAGCGAGTGCCGGGTCATTTCCTTCAGGTTCCGTACAGGCTGAACCATCGTTGAACGCCGACTGCGTCCCTGCTCGACACGCGTATTCCCACTGGGCTTCCGTTGGTAACTGAAACCAGTTTTTTTCTCTGGAAACAAGTCCTGTCAAAACATTGCAAAAACTGACACACGTTTCCCACGAAACCTGTTCTACCGGAAGGTTTTCCGAGCCTGTGAATCGACTGGGATTGGCCTTGAGTTTCATCTTTGACCTTTTTCCCGAATCAGCCGCATTGCCCACTGCGGCCCATTGTCCTTGCGTGACAGGTGTCTCACCCATCCAGAACCCACGACTGATCGTCACAACATGTTGCGGGCCTTCGTCGATATATCGACCCTGTTCATCGTCAGGTGACCCCATCAGAAAATGACCGGGCGGAATCCATCGCAATACAAACGGGACATCGTTTATTTTGAATTCCGCCGCGATCCCGAATTTGTCGTACCACATTCTTTGTGCCCAATCAGGACGCTCAATCCCGGCGAAATGAAGTCGACTGTGCGATGATTCGATCGTTAGTTCTGATGGGGGTGATTTCAGTCGAATTCCCGGATGATACTCGCCGTTCAACTGAATCCATGTCGTTTCAGACGATGGGGACGAGGCGATCTGGATTCGTTGGCTTCCTCCCGCGCGAATCCGGCCGAGTGGCGTTTGAATCCGCTGGTCGGAATCAGCCGGGAAAAATGAAAGATGACTGCCATGCATTCCCACGATGTAATCAATCGGATCGGCTGCATCTTCAATTGCCGCTGCCGCCAATCGGGTTGCTTCATCGAAACGATCGACGTTGACCCCTCGCGGAAGTTCCACGTCGGTCTTCAGCCACGTGTGCGCCAGGGCCAACCCTTCGGCGATGGTCGTTTCGATCGCCGGGTCTTGACGAATGTCAGGTGACAGCCGTTGAATCATCTGAGGAAACCATTCGGGTAAGCCACTGATCCGGCCTTCCCGATTCTGCGGATGCCTGGCCAGTCGCTTTAACCGGTCGATCACTCGATCCAGCAGTGATTTCACCTTGGCCAGTTGGTCTTCGTCACTGGCTCCAGTCAAGCAAGATCTGAGTTCCGCTTCAGCGGCAATGACCGAACTGCAGGTCTCATGTTGGATGCAAATTGCGTTCGAAATCTGACACACAAGTTCGCGGTCGGCAAGCTCACGTCGACGGGCGAGTCGTTCATCGTAAACTTCCCCAGGCAGAAAACCGAAACTGCTGATACTGTGCCAGCCGTCAGCATGATGCCAAGCATCCCATTCGGTCCCGGCGTTGACAGGTTGCTGGCCGCGATATCGCGCCGCCATCAACATCCGGGCTTCACGCAGCAGCGCTGGTTCCACCAGGCTGGAAGGCGAAAGCAAATCCAAAAGATCATCAGCGGGGGTCTTTTGTCCCGTAGGTTCTATCGGTCTCATAAGTCCCATTGTCGACAAAGAATGGGACTTATAGGACTTATGGGACCTATGGGACGAAGATTGTGCTCTTGGTAGCCGATGCCCGCGGTCCCAGTTGACCAGCGACCATGTCTGGGCGAGTTCTGGGTTCCAGCGATCTTTGGGGACGGGGCTGATTGCTTGAAAATGGTGACCCTGGGTCTGTAGCCAGTTTCCAAACGCGTGCCAGCGGGCTCGCGCGACTTCGTCGTTTGTGAATTGTCCCATTGCTGACAGGGCCAGGATTGGTGTTCCGGGTATAACTGCGGCCAGATCAC
This sequence comes from uncultured Schlesneria sp., assembly GCA_903834925.1. Taxonomy (GTDB): domain Bacteria; phylum Planctomycetota; class Planctomycetia; order Planctomycetales; family Planctomycetaceae; genus Schlesneria. The sequence goes on along the minus strand of CAILLA010000229.1, from coordinate 6,605 downwards.
GAATTCGGGGGCAACCTTTGCATTCGATCACCCGGAGACCGCCGTGACCCCGTTCGCGTTTCAGTTGATGGCATAACCATGCCACATCTTCTGCGAAGGGAAACATTTCCGACGACTGATCCCAAATGATCACCCCCTGCGAAGCCCAGGCCCGGCGGGTCCGGCGTGGTAACTGCAACAGAGGTTTTCCGTTGGTCGCCAGACGGAGCAACCGGCGCAGATCCAGACACGTACCGGTCAAGTCGGTCCCCATGCGTTGCTTCAGGAAGGGTGACAGCCGGGGCCAGCGAATCAGTGGTCGAAGTCGTAAGCCTGGCTTGTCCCAGGGGACCCGTAATTCATCGTCTGAGATTGGATTTCCAACATCCGGTGAAATCGGTTCCAGTTTCAGAGTTTCGTACCGCATTGGCATCAGAAACTTCAGTCGAGGTTTTTCCTCGGGGAACTCGATCGGTGGTTCGGGAGCAGGGGAGGGCGGGGTATCTGGCGTGTCTTTGGTTGCTTCACCCGCGTTCGGATCGATTTGCGATTTCTGAACCGGCGGTGCCTTTGATTTCCGTTGAAATCCCAGCAGCTGAGCGGTGAAATCGTCCAGACCGCCGGAACTCAGTTGAGCGGCCAGCAGATCGGCGCGACTGATCGCCGCCAGCTTGTTCATGACCGTTCCTCGCGATTTTTCTTCAAGGCGAAATCGCTGATTTTCGTCAGGGCATCAAGCTGTATCGTGTCTCGCTCGACCGGGTCTTCGGCTTTGCACAAGTTGACGAGCACCCGCAAGATATCCAGATATTCTGCCGCACCGGGGACCGTGACCCCGTCCTGTTTGGCGTTCTTTCGTTCGTCCAGCAACAGATTCACGACCGTCTCACACACGGTCTTACTGACTTGTTCTTCTTTCCAGAAGACTCGGGCACGTTCTTCGATCAAAAACGTTTTTGCCGCTTCTGGTTCTTCGGGAAACTCCATTTGCAGGACCAGACAACGTCTTAAGAACGCAGCGGGAAGCTCGCGATCTTCGTTGGTGGTGATAATCACCAGCGGTGGTTTGTTTCCCTTGCCGAGCGTGATGGTCTTACCCAATTGAGGGATCTGGAATCCCTGGTTACCCAGGCATTCGAGCAGCCCATTAGGAACCGACGGGTCTGCCTTGTCGATTTCATCGATCAGGACCACCGGTCCGCAGCGAGCGTCGGCAGCAGGTTTCCAGTCAGGAAACGAACTGCGGCTGTCTGTTTGTCTCGCATTTTTCGAAAACCGTTCGGCTTGCTTTTGTGCGTCTTGCCAATGGAGCGACTTCCACATCACTCCCGGACGAAAGAAGTTCTCTTCCGCCAGAGCCTTTTGCCAGTCATTCCCACGATCGGTCTGAGCAATCACCGCACTGACTTGCGCTTGAGCCAGTCTGGCGACGGCATCGAACGTAAAAAACAATTCATCCCGTTCGCTCCGTTCATCGACAACAAACGGAAGAAATGGGACACCCAAATGGCATGCAGCAGCCCGAGCCAACTGGCTTTTGCCGATCCCCGGTTCACCTCGCAGCAGTAGCGGTCGCCCCGAAGCCAGTGCCGCCTTGACGGCCCAGATACTTTTCTGGTCGAACCGATGGAACGTTTCCGGCCACGATTCTTGCGCGGGAATTTTTAAGGGTTCGTTCAGATCCGGAGAAAACAGGTCGTCGGAAGGCATGTTACTTTCGTTGTTTTATTTGATGTGCCTGGAAATCTCGTCGAAGATTTCCCAAGCGAGATTGAGCAAGGCGACTCGATTCGGCGGATCATTAATCAAAGTATCCAAAACACCCTGTCGATTGGAAAAAATCAGCAGCAGATGCTGCAGCTTCAATTCCTTTCGAATGACCGTTTCGAGATCCTGGTATTTTTCATTGGATGTGTAGTAGGGATCGCGCCGACCTGCAACATATTTCAACCGTTGTCGGACATTTTCGATGTAGGCGTCAATATCTTCTGGATTTCCGCGATCAACATCTGTCTTTCCGAAAATGCATTCAATGAAATGAAGCTTCAAATCGGTCAATTTGTCTGCTTCAAGGACTCCTCGGCCAACAGCCGGAGGACTGACATTCAGTTCACGTTCGTGCGCGCGACCGTCGATCGTTCCAAAAATTCGTCCCAGACTGGCAAAACCATCGGAAAAAGCGGCTGTCAGCCATGGCAACACGTTTGCCTTCTGATCCGATCCGAACGAAATTGTATACCGACCGCTGCGTCCGCCCGGGTATTGAATCGCCCCATCGGTTGCCGCTAGTCGTTGATTCAAAACCCATTCCGCATCAACAGCAAAAACAAGAAAACCGCCAACAGCAGATCGAAGCTGTTCCCAATCGACTTGAGTACCGGAAAAAGTTTTTAGATTGGCGTGAATCCCTTCCAGGATGTCATGAACCTTGATCTCACCAGTTTGTAATCCGTCTGAAACAACACGAGCTGATCCAGAAGCGACAAGAGCGATTGGGCAAAAACGTTGCAGAAAATCTCGCAACTTTTCATTCTTTTCAATCAACCGATTGATGTCATTGGCTGTCTGTTTGTACGCCTGAGACAACTCGGCTTGACTGAATTTTTGGGTCGCCGTGCCGTCGGACGCAGCGGATTCACAGGATTTGTCGGGGTTCGGGCCACTGGGTGGGGAATACAATGGCGCAATGATCTCTGTTTGTAAAACAGTCGCCGTTGAGTTGGCGTATTGTGGTGAAATTGCAAATGAAGGCCGGTTCCACAGCTTCCGAAGCAAGCTTTCATATCCACGGTTCTGATCTGGAATCGGAATGACAAATCGATCGAAACAATCGATTTCCTCAGGGATAAATTGTTGATCGGAAACCTGAAAACAGAATGGAAAAACGCCTGCGTTTTGCGACTTCGATTTATAGAACATCTTACGAATCAGCGACCCTTCCCACCCAACACCCCAGCCCCCATCAGGCGGCCCGTCGAGTTCAAATCGCTTGAGATATTCTTCGGTGCAGATACAAAGAATGTAGTCAGCCGATTTAATTTGCCGCTTCATCCAAAGCGGCCAATCTTCCTTAGTCTTTTTCTCGATATCGATCAATACTTCAAACTCGTCACGCCTGAGGCTTGCGGCCAATCCGTAGACTCGTCGACGGTGCTCATCGGACTCGTGCGCGTAGCTGATGAATACGGAAATGGGTTTGGTACCCGCGTCGTCGTCGGATGCAGTCTCGCTATTGGTTTGCTCGCTCATCGTCGTGACACCTCATGATGAACTTGTCTTGATGAGCAAGTCATTTTGTTCATTTGTGGCGAATCATGCTGCATCCGTCTTACTTGTATCAAAAAGCATGGAATGAATCAGCGTCAACGGCCGCGAATCTTTCTCTGATTATTCGCAAGATTTGTCGGATTCGTCGTAAAAAAAGAGGTTGACCACGAATCTGACGAATCGCACGAATGAAGAAGAAAGAATGCTCGGGCTGAAGCCCAAGCTACGATGATGTTGCCGTCCACTGTTTGTGAGAAAGATCCCTCGCTTGCGCGTCGGGCGATAGGGCGATCTTGCATCCCTTCGGCAACAGGGGCATGCTACTGAATGTGCAGGCATAGAGCTGTGCGCCGTGATGATCTGACTCGAAACAGGATTTGACTGATGGCGGAAACTCCCGATTACGCTGCTGAAGCAGGGTCGAGAATTGCCTGTCAGGTCTCGCCATCGTTCACGACGTGGCTGGCTGAACTGCCGGGAACGCTGGCGGTGACGACGTATCAGGCGGGTAAGCTCGCATTCATTGGCTGGCATCAAGGTCAGCCGACGCTCTTGATGCGGGAATTCGACAAGCCGATGGGCCTGGCAATCGCACCGGGCCAGATGGCTTTGGCGACTCGTAATGAGGTGACGTTCCTGGCAAACGCCCCGCTGCTGGCTCCGGATTACTTGATCGATCAGCCGAACCGGTATGACGCGTTGTATCTCCCTCGGTCGAGTTATTACACCGGTGATCTGAACGTTCACGACGTGGCATATGCGGGCGACGAACTATGGATCGTGGCGTCTCGGTTCAGTTGTCTGGCGGGCCTCAGTCGCCAGCATTGCTTTGTTCCTCGCTGGAAGCCTTCGTTCGTTTCCGAACTTGTGCCCGAGGACCGTTGTCATCTGAACGGCCTGGCGGTGGTTGATGGGTGGCCTCAGTATGTGACAGCAATGGGGGAAACAGACTATGTTGGGGGCTGGCGCGACAACAAGTCGTCGGGTGGTCTGATGATGGATGTGCAATCGAACGAGGTAGTGCTTCGTGGATTGTCGATGCCGCATTCACCTCGCTGGTCTCAGGGTCGATTGTGGCTGCTCAATTCGGGGGCCGGGGAACTACTCTGTTACGATCCCGCCAGGAAAGAGGCGGTTGTAGTCGCGGTGCTTCCTGCGTACCTACGCGGGTTATGTCTGATCGGTCGGTATGCTGTGATCGGGATGTGTCAGATTCGCGAGAAACATATTTTCGGGGGCCTGCCGGTTCAAAAGCGGTTTGAGAAACTGCTTTCGGGGATCGCGGTTGTTGATCTGCAAAGTGGTCGGACGGTCGGAATGTTTGAATTCACATCGGGATGCACAGAAATTTATGATGTTCAGTATCTGGCAGGGATTCGGCAACCGAATATCCTTAATCGACTCGATGACACGACACGACAGGCGTTTCCCGCACCGGATTTTTCGTACTGGTTGCGTTCAGAAAATTTGATTTCAACGAGAGATTGAGCATGACCAAAGGCCGTTTGGAAGCCTTCAGCGACGGGGTGATTGCAAACCCCTTTTCTTTTGTCAGTTCTTGGTTTGCCTGCGCGCTGTATATTGCCGTAGCAATGATTTGGTTGATTCCCGATCGTCGGATTGAGAAGTCGTTCACACCCGAACTGAAATGAGGGATGACAAAAATGTCTGCGATTTATTTGACGGAAGACGATGTGGCCTGGTTGCTCGATATGGACTCGGCGATCGAATGCGTTGAAGAGGCATTCCGCCAGTTAGCGTTTGGCAAGGCCGAGAATCAACCTCGACGACGAGCCAGTGCAAAAGGGGCGACGATCCACGTTCTATCGGCAGCGGCAGAATACCTGGGATTCGTTGGATATAAGTCTTATGTCACAACTCGTGCGGGCGCGCGGTTTCAGTTCGTCCTGTCCGACGCCGAACATGGTCAGCCTGTTGCGTTGATTGAGGCGAACTTGCTGGGGCAGATGCGTACGGGAGCAGCATCGGGCGTCGCGACGAAATATATGGCTCGACCCGACGCTCGCGTGGTTGGATGTTTCGGGACCGGTTTTCAGGCTCGTTCGCAGTTAAAAGCGATTTGCAGCGTCAGGCGAATCGAGCGGGTTGAGGTTTACAGCCGGAATGACGATCGACGCCGGGCGTTCGCGGATGAAATGGCCGAGTACTGCAACGTGCCGACCGTGGCGGTTCATTCGCCTGACGAAGCAGCTGCTGAAAAAGATATCGTCATCTGTGCGACGACGAGTAAAACACCGCTGTTCGATGGACATGTGCTTGAAGAGGGGACGCATATCAACGCTGTCGGCAGCAATTATTTGTCAAAGGCCGAAATTGACGTGACGACAATCCGTCGGGCGGATCACGTCGTTTGTGACAGCCTTGAGGCCTGTCAGCTTGAGGCGGGTGACTTCGTTCCGGCGATCGAAGACGGTAGTTTCGACTGGCCTCGTGTGCATGAATTGTCGGATATCGTTGTGGATCGAGAAACTGGACGTGCGTTGCCCGAGGACATTACGCTATTCAAGTCGGTCGGATTAGGTCTGGAGGATCTCGCCGTCGCCGTGCGAATTTTCGAACGAGCGAAAGAAGAGGGATTAGGTCGACCACTTCCGTTCTGATCAATCATTGTTGATCAATCATTGTTGATTGATAACGATTGGTTTTGATCGATTGGTGGTCGTGGCATAGCGTCTTGCGGGAAACCGATATGTCGGGGGAAATTGGGTAACATGCTTCAGAATCCCGAATTCAGGAACGGAAGAAGGCTGTCGGGAGGGGCGACCGAGACTTTATGGCCTGTTTTCAAGTGAATTTTGCCTTCTTTGTGACGATTTGGCCTTTGAATCTGAAAACAGCTGAAAGTGAGTCAGCGGGGCGGTGCCAAGAATTTTTCAAGAAATTTTTCTAAAAGGGGAGTTTTCGTGGCGCGCAGCGATTCATTTTGTTAGCATTTCGACCCGCCGGAGCAAACGATGCTCGGTCGTCTCGCAACGAAAGAAAGGATGCTATCAATGCGAACTTTGCCTCGATCTCAGCCGTCTCTTACGGATGGCTGCCTTGTTGTCCCGTTTTGCGAGGAGCCAGAAGTTGGTCCCGCGATTGAATTGTTGGGGGCACCTTTCGGAGAGTGACTGTTGATCGCAGCGCCAAGTTCGTGTGAGATGGTTAGTTGGTCAGCTCGTTCGATGGAACCGATGGCTGGCCGTTGGACAATGAAGACTGCTGAGCGTTTGTCAGTTGTTGACGAACCGGCGAATAATTCTCAGGAAGTAATTTTGTTTCACGAATGCCTACCCGCACAGGCTATAATCACAGGGACGTGAACGAATCACAGGAGGTTTGACCCATGCATCGCT
>CAILLA010000228.1 GCA_903834925.1 uncultured Schlesneria sp. | reverse complement strand
GATCGATCGCCTGGATCGCCTCAATCGTTGCGGACTCTTTATTTGCTCCTGCTCCCGCATTCGGCACAAGGTCATATTTGATTTCAAACGGCTGTGCTCCAAGCACATCGCGTGGCGACACAACTGTGCATGTGACCCAGCCGTCAACGGCCGGACTCTTTTTGATAGGGGGCGACGAACCGTCGGTGGTTGAAGTGATTTGCAACCGATCAGCGACCGCTTCGGGTGCCAAAAATCGAAAGGTATCGATCCCCGCATATTCAATGAGGTAGGTCAGATGAGTTGTGACCTGTACTTGCCCTTGTTTGACGTACGCTCGGGTTCCCACCACGGCGGTCAGTCGAGTCGATTTGCGAACGGTTCGAATGGGGATTTCAATCGGTCGTCGATTAAACAACCATGATGAAACCAAGCGGGCATTCGGGACGGCTTCGGGTTGAGGTGCGGGATCACGCTGAACTGAGACAAGCTTTTCGTCATCCGTGTTAACTTCAATCGCTTCCGGGGCGTAGATCTGAACTTTGCCATTTTCAAGCTCAGTCCCCAGCGGTTCCAGCAGCGGCAAAACCTGGTCAGTTTTTTCGGCAGTCGGGTCCAGTGTGCGAATCGAAGTGAGCATCAACGCAAGCGTTCCAAACGTCTTTTCTCTCAAGCTTACTGTCAAGAGTGTTTTGTCCGGCGAGGCATAAAATTGCTTCATCTTGTCGCAAATGACGTTCTCGATCGTCAGGTCGTCCGGCAGTTTAAACTTCAGTTCGAACACGCCAGCCCGATCGATTGTGTAATTCAACACTGACCTTAGTCGAAGCTGGTCATCCCGAAAGACCAGTTGCGAAGCATGGTCGACGATCAACCGTGGCTCGACCGGCTTCGAAAGCAGTTTCAATCGAAGCGAGGGATTGTAGTAGTTGTAATATAAGGCTCCCGGACGTCTGATTTTTGGATCGACATCACCTTCTGCCACGCGGAGAAGCCCACGTTGTTCCTCGACCGTCAAAGTCAGCTCGCTTCCGGATTTCACCGCGATTTGGCCGCTTTCGCGAATGACATCCATCGCGTGAATGCCAAACGCAGTCGTCCCGTCCTGACCGGCAATATCAAAAGCTTCAACCGGTGCCGCTCGTTCTGTATGAACTCCCAATTGAACTTTGCCGTCGGCACGACTGAGTAACTCGACTGTGACAACTTGCCGATTCTCTTCGTCAACAGCTTTCCATTCTTTGACTTTCGCATCCGATGTGATGTCGAGGATGCGATGCCCTTTCGGAACGGCAAGTTTGAATTTTTCCAACTGTCCGCGAAGGATTTCGTATGTCAACCAGGCATCTGTGTGAATCAGCCCATCTTCCACAGTCACCAGAGTGTGGTTTGTGACGCTGGCGAGCAGTTCCATGTCGGGCTTGGTTCCGACCCGCGGATGCCAGCGAACCGAGATTTTTTCTGTCGAACCGATCGTTGCTTTGATCTTTGATTCTTTTGCTGCAACTTCCACTGGCTGAGTCGCCAGTTTTGGTTTCAGTTCCATTGTCTGGTCGGCTTCCGGGACTAACAGTTCAAAGTCCGTGATTCCGACAGCGGGGACATCCAGTTCAAGACTTTTCCCCTCAGGAGCTGTTCGGACGCGCGCGGTCAGTTCGAGCGAAATTTTGTGCTCGCCCGCCGTTGGTAGCAGTAAAGAATAAGTTCCGTTTCCCGTACCGCGAAGCAGGACTTTTCCCGTATCGGATGTCAGCTTGCCGATTGCCGCTTCGCCGAACTTGACCGGAATCTCGGCCCACCCCTTTTCCAGAACCTGAACGACGAGCGTCGCAGAGATCTGAGCGACGTCTTTTTCGACTTTCGCTGAATAGCTGGCTGAAGAAATCACACCCGAAACGGGCGGGTGATCTGGTTTGCGCATTCCGTCCCCGAACGCCTTTTCCCAAAGCTTGATGTAATCAGCATAAGGGACAAGAACGGAACCATCCGGTTTCTCGAAAACCGCCTTTAAGTTCTTAAATGGCATATAGATCAACCGCTCAGGCGGTTTTTCTTTTT
>CAILLA010000227.1 GCA_903834925.1 uncultured Schlesneria sp. | reverse complement strand
TGAGTTTTTAATGAGCTTCTGATATGATTTGTGCCATAGGCAGTTGGAGTCGGAGTGGGAGTTGGAGTGGGAGTTGGAGTGGGAGTCGGAGTGGGAGTCGGAGTTTTTAAGGAGCTTCTGAAATGATTTGTGCCATAGCCAGTTGGAGTCGGAGTTGGAGTGGGAGTCGGAGTTGGAGTGGGAGTCGGAGTCGGAGTGGGAGTCGGAGTCGGAGTTGGAGTGGGAGTCGGAGTTGGAGTCGGAATGGGAGTTATTATTTTTGACTTTTTCCAGTCGTATCATTTTTGCGTTGCGTGATTTCAACGAAGTGGTTTAACCGTCGCAGGCGTTGCGACGTTTGGGAATTCTGATGTGTCTGGATTCGGACGATAATTGATTTCGATCAGTTTTCAGGTGATCTAGTCAATTCACGGATGCCTGTTTCTGCACGGATGCGACATCTCACTTTTTTGTGAAAGTCGCCGTTGATGGACTATTCAAAGTACGCTCCTTGGAACAAGAAGACGATGCCCGCTCTTGATCAATTAGACCAGACTCAAATGAAATCAGGACATCTCCTGAGAGTATGGTCTCCTGATCAGGACCAGCCGATTTTGGAAGTGGCCGACGCCGAGTCCGAGCACAGGATTATATATCCTGGTGTCGGCGGTTCAATCCCGCCCCCAGCCACTTTCATGACCTATCGTTGATCGCGTGATTTATCTCGTTACCAAGCTCCAGCTTGGTAACGCCCTCTTCGAAGCTCCGCTTCGCGAATAGTGCCTTCACCTCTCAACGAAGCCGGCCTCGCGATAAATGGTTCAATTCCCGGTCGCTCATCAAACCAGACGAGCGTTACAGTCGAAGCGATCAAGGCATCGACGGAGGGAAGGAGACCAGATCCGTCAAGGAAATAGATTCCTTTGTTTGACGGTTGTCGATGTACGCGACCGAGGGCGCCGTCGCCAATCCCATTAGTTCGGACTGCGACCAGACGCGGTTGAAACCTTAACCTCACTAATGCAGTACAAGTACTTTTCGCTGCGTAAAAAGAGGCAATTTCCCGCCACGGCAGGTGAGGCGGCGAGTTTACCGTCCAGGGGATTACGAGCCAGTTCTTCGAAGTTCGGCCCGGCCTTAAGGACGTAAGTGATTCCCTCTTCACTCGGAATGTAGATCCGGTCGCCAGCGGAAATCGGAGATGCAGCGAAAGTCCCTTCCAGTCGTTTTGACCATGCTGTTTTTCCTGTGCAGATTTCGAGACAGGATACGATGCCCCGATCATTCACCAGATATAGGTAATCACCCACGACGATCGGTGACGACAGCAGCGGTACGCTTCGGTGTGCTCTCCACGCAATATGTGTCTTCGTGCAGTCACCGGTAGCACCTTCTCCAATCGCAAACAGCGATGGCGTATCGTACCCGGTACAGACGAAAATCAGTCCGTGAGCGGCGACTGGCCTGGGGACAACGGAGTAACCCGTGTAGCGACAGTACCACAATTCCGTGCCGTCTTTCGGATCGTAGGCCCACACCCCTTTTCCTCCGGGGCAGACCACCTGATTTCGGCCACCGACGTTGACGACCAGCGGCGTGCTATATGAATGGTCGCTGTCGCGTGGTGTTTTCCATCGAGTTTCACCGGTTTCGGGATCGAGTCCAATTACGAATTGCCTGGCATCGACCCCTTCTTGCACATGATCGTCATAGTACGGACGCTCGTACCCGTCGCACATAATCACCAGTGTTCCGTCAGCGAGCACGGGCGAAGTCGCCGGTCCATGATGCTGGTAGTAAGGAATCACTCGTTGCCAGACAACGGTTCCATCCAATTTCAAACAGGCCGTGCCCGCCGCACCGAAATGAACGAAAACCCGATCACCGTCCAAGAGGGGCGTCGGCGAAGCATATCCATATTTTGATAAAATGCGTCCCGATTTCGTCGCATCAAACAACTCGTCAGTCATCAAAATCAGCCGGCCAGTATCGCGGTTGAAGCACATGGCGCGGACATTTCGACGTCCGTCGGTCGTCGATGTCACCCATACCCGTTTTCCCTGTACGACGGGGGAGGAATAACCCAACCCCATCACAATTGTTTTCCAGCGAACGTTCTCGGTTTCGGACCAGGTCAAGGGCAACTCGGCGGCTTCCGCATGACCCTGTCCATCTGAGCCTCGAAACTGCGGCCAGCCGACGTCATCTGATGAACTGACAACCGCACTTACCTGCTGAATGTTGTCGTCGGCCAAAATCCAAGGCGCGGCCTCCGCCAGCAGCGTGACGCATAACACCGGAAGCAAAAGATGGCGAAGACGAACGCCGTTTCGGGATTGATTGACTGCCCATGCATCCATGATCGACTCTTTCTCGGGTCCCGCAGCATGCTGCCTGGTCGCTTTTCGTCGGTATTTTGCGCGAGATCTGTAGGCAGATCAGTCAGTTCCGTCAAGATCGACTCACCAATGGGCAAGGTGTATTCACTCGTTACCAAGCTCAAGCTTGGTAACGCCCCTCTTCGAAGCTCCGCTTCGCGGATGGGCGAATGCCTGCCAACACAATCGGCCACTGGAAAAGTCGACCGATTTCCGATCGTTCCTTACTTCGCACGGTGGAAACAAACACTGTTAATTACCGATTGTCATCGAATTGGACGGGTTGCTGAGCCCCATCAGGCAACGCCAGGATTTTTCTTCGAGAAAACATGGGATCCACTGAAAATCGTGCCACTGCTTTGACGGTCTTCCGTCAAGCAGTGCCGAGCTGTAAAACGAATGCTGATGTCAAGACACTGCTTCTCCGAGGACTCCGAAGCAGTGGCACATGAAAATGAAGTCCGAAGAAAATCACGCGCGTTGCTATTCAGAGCAAAAAAGGACCGTCTGGTGCGAGTTCCAGTTTTGTCATTGCCGCATGAGATACTTCAGCAGTTCGATCTTCTCGCGATCGTTCAGAGTTTTTAATAGCCCTTCTGGCATGAACGAGTTGTCGGAGATCTTGGTTTCTTCGATTTCGCTTTTGGCAATCGTGACGCTGTCGTTCAATGTGCGGATTGTGATCGACGTTTCGGATTCCTTCTCGATCAATCCCGAGATGACGCGACCACCTGTCGTCTGGATGATGCGCGATTGATAATCACGACCGACAACCGCGTTGGGATCGATTACGTTTTCGACGACATATTCCACTCCCTTGGCTCCTGAGCCGGTCAACTTGGGGCCGAGCGCAGACGATTGTCCGTTCGGTAAATGGCACTGCGAGCACAACTTCTTGAAGTGGACGGCACCTGCATCATCGCTGTAGGCCCACAACGGTGCCGTTTTGAATGCGGTTGCGAGTTTGGAGATCTCGTTTTTTAACTCGGATGAGGATTGACCGAGTCGGCCCCATTCTTTTTCGAGGCGTACTTTCAGTGCTGCATCTCCCAGGCTTGCCATCTGACGGGCATAAAACGCCGTCAGATGTGATTTAGGAAGGGTCCCGTCTGCGATACGGTCAAGGACCAGATTTGCCCAAGTGGTCCGACTGCACAGGGCTTCCATGGCTGACGAGTACGCTGCGTCCTGTAACTGAGGCAATTGTTTCAACAACGCTTCCGCGACGCTTGGCGAATTAAACCGTGCGAGCAACGGAATCACTTGCGCGGCCGCTGCTTTATCGGTGACGAGTTTCAAATAGACGGGCAGATTTTCTGCCGAGGGATCGCTGGACAGCATCCGCAACGACTTCATCAGGGCGTCTTTGTCCAGCGTACCACTGGCGACTCGCTGCCGGACTCGTCGGAATGCGGTTTCGTCGCCAAATGCGGCTCCGATTGCTTCCGCAGAGTTGGCAACCTGTTGATCTTCGGACGAGTAGAGCGAATTGGAGACTTTCGTCCATGACGCCGGGGCCTTGAGATTGCGAGCATCGCGTACCGCAAATTGCAGGGTTGCCAATCGTTCCAGACGTGCGCGGCCCTCTTGCTGGGAAAGTTTCGAAAGCAGCTTTTCACGAGCGGAGTCGGAGTTCGCTGCGGCATACCAATAGATGTCATCCGCCATCGCGGGGATTTTTGTTGTCTCGGCCAATTCAAACGCTCGATCAATGTCGCTGAGGACCCTCGGTGCTAATGAGTGCCACAAGAGCGGTGGCAAGTCCCGGTCCGATGAACTGTCGGGACGATCACAGATGGCGGCGGCAATTTGCCAGCCCGTTACACCCGTTCGACCAACAGCCGAAGCCAGGTAACGACGCACAAATAGTGAATCATCGGACTTGGCCATCGAAACCAGTTTTGTACCCAGGTCCACGTCGCCGACGCGCAAGTTCGTGTTCGTGCCGTCGGCTTTCGTTTGGCCAGCAACTTCAATGCCCAACTGGATTCCCCACGCCCGCACGTACTCGCTCGGATGTTCGAGAGCGGATTTAATGATCGCCGGGCCAAGCTTGTTAATGCCGTGCAGGGTCCAGATGGCCTTCAAACGATTCACGGAGTCATCGTCTGTTAACGCCGATAGTTCCAGTTTCGCCACAGCCGACTTCGCAATTTCACGTTGAGCAGCTCGGCCACTCAATTCCAGCCGAGCGGCCCGGACATGCCATTCGTTGTGATGCCGATGAGCCGCAACGAGTTCGTCGTCGGTCGCCTTCGTATAGTCGACATGCGCTGGTTTCCAAGTGGAGTTGTATTTCATGCGATACATTCGCCCGTTGCTGCGATCCCATTGCTCGGCGTTCGGATTATGGCAGTGTCGCGGGTCGTACCAGTCGCTGATGTAGACCGCTCCATCCGGGCCGTATTGCAAATCGACTCCAATGTATTGTTGATCACCGCAGAAGAGCATGTCGTAACCGGCATGAATGGTGTTATAGCCACCTGCCTCACGACGATTGATCTGCTGATTCATCTGATGGCCATGCAGATTGTGAGTGAACAGTCGATTTCGATATTCCGTCGGCCAGTTGTCACCCTGATAGATCATCGTGCCAACGTGCGAGTGACCACCGTAGACATCGTTTGAGCCTGGCTTTCCAGAACCTCCTTCCCCGTGTCCGTAGCGCGCTGAAGCGAGCAGATAATTTACCATCCAGGGACGTCCAGGAATCGCCTGCGTGGAGATGAACGGAGCGTAACCCGAATTGACCTGGTTCCAGTAATGTCCCCCTTGCATCACGTGCGACGTATCACCGCGACCGAAGTAACTGCGACAATACGTCATGAAGATCTGACCTACTTCATCGTAATCAAGGCCCCATTGGTTGCTTCCTCCATGAGCAAACACTTCAAACTGATGCCGGGTCGGATGATACCGCCAGACGCCGGCACTCAGAGAAGTGCGTTGATTGTCGGGTGCCCCCGGTCGACCGATCTTCGATGTGTTGAAGACACCTTGATTACCATAGAGCCAACCATCCGGGCCCCAGAGAAAACTGTTCATCGTTTCGTGTGTATCGGCGAACCCGAAACCGTCCAGTAAGACTTCAGGCTCGGAATCGGGTTTGTCGTCGCCATCTCGGTCAGGGATAAATAGCAACTGTGGAGCGGCCCCGATCCAGACACCGCCGTGACCGACTTCCATGCCGCTGACCAGGTTTAATCCCTCGGCAAAAACGGTTCGTGTTTCAAACGACCCGTCGTGATCGGTATCAGTGAAAATCAGGATGCGATCGAGCCCTTCCCCTTCTGGTCGCTTTTGCGGATAGGAATGTCCTTCGACAACCCACAGACGCCCCTTCGCGTCGAACGTGAAGGCCATCGGCTGATGCAAGTTGGGTTCGGCCACGATCACTTCGACGGAAAAACCCTCGGGAACGAACATTTTCGCGATCGTCTCGTTGCCCGGTAAAACCTTGTCCTGATCAACGAGATTAGGAACAAGATGCTGGAGCAGCGGGCTAAACGTCGATCGCCATTCGGAACTTTTCTCCAGGGTTGCGGGAGGTTCATCATGAAATCGAAAATCGTCAAAATTCAAGTGGCCCCAGCCGCCGGGATTCTCATCCACCAGTCGAACGGCGATCAATCGACCCTGCACTTTTCGCAGGTCGACCGCCACGCGATGCATTTGTTCCCGGTTTTTACCAACTGCCGTGGCAATGACAGATTCTTCCTTGCCGTCTTCTGAGACCAGAATCACGTCAACACGAGTGGCCGGGGTTTCGCCTCCGGAAATTAAGAAACTGCCGTAGGGATGAGTCACCTTGAAGGGTGAAGACCTGAGAGTCCCGATCCCTGGGTCACCGACGATTTCATACCCACCAATAAAGAAGTCTCCATTCTTATTGCTGACTTGTCCCTGCCAGCGCTGGGCGATCCCGTCCACTTTGACCGGTTGGGATTTGAAAGCATCACCCGTCGCGGTCCAATCATTCAAATTCCCCGCTTCAAACCCCAGGTTCAGATCTTTTCCGTCAGCTCCCTTTGGAATGATTCCGACGTTTCTTGTATCGAGAACCGGTTGCGGTTTGATGCGAAACGAACGTAGTCGTTGATCGTCCGATTGCAGATGTTCAAGCAAAATATTTCGAAACTCGATTCGCGTTTCGGGTCCGCTATGAAGTTGAAATGCCAGTGATCCCTTCAAATCCCGCTCATTCGTTTGTTGATCGCGGAGTTCACTGAAGAGTGTTCCATTGATATAGACCGATGTCCGATCACCAATGGCAACGATTCGATAATCATTCCAGTCGTTCTCGCGGAATAAAACGGCAAATTGATTGGCAGGGGCAAAGGTTTCGACCTTTCGCGTTCCATCTGGGGCGATCTCGACGCGACTCCCTCGTTCGACGAGCAGAGCACGACCATGTTCGTCGTAAATTCGTCCCAGCCAGATGGCTCCCATATCCAGGTCCGCCTGATAGCCGGAAACGTGGTCAACATTCTCGACCTGGCAACGGAACTGGATCCCCGAATTAGCCGCTGGAAGACCGGTTAACTTGAATTGCAGCGAAAGATCAAAATCGGCGATCTCACCACCCCGCCAGACGAGCCAGGTATTTTTACCCAGCGTCTGACCTTTCGGAATGACTCCGACAATTGACCCGGCTTCGACTCGCCAGTGATTCGGGTCCCCTTCCCAGCCGCTCAGATTGGATCCGTTAAACAGCGGCAATCGCTTTTCAAGTTGTTGTGCGCTGACCATGGACGAAGTGATGGCCATCAAGCAGATCAACGTGATGACGGTGTGAATGGTAAGCCGCCGCAGGCGGTTCGCCAGGAGCTTCCGCTCCATGAACCTTAGGGACTTTGGCGACACTTCTAACGTCAAGTTCCTCAACGGGTGGCTAAAAAACATTCCGTCCATCCAGAAAAAGGAGGTTCGTATTGGCTTGTTTCTAACGAAGAATGCGGAGGCTGTATTCTGTGAAGAATAACACAAATTCGTCGATATCTCGTTCCGTTCTCTCGTATTTACTCGTTACCAAGCTCCAGCTTGGTAACGCCCCTCTTCGAAGCTCCGCTTCGCAAACGGCGAGTGACCTGTAATGGAATGCAGGATTCGAACGGATATCCCGGTACAAATCCGGCCACGTCCGGTCTGGGCGTGCAAGTTTGATTACGCCCGCCCTGTTATGGGCAACGCCGCGAAGGATGTTTTTTCGAGAAAACATGGGTTCCACTGAAGATCGTGCCACTGCTTTGACGGTCTTCCGTCAAGCAGTGCCCAGCGGCAAAACGAATGCTGATGTCAAGACACTGCTTCTCCGAGGACCCCGAAGCATTTGCACATGAAAATGAAGTCCGAAGAAAAATCACGGCGTTGCTGTTAAGGGCAGCACAATCTGTATTGGTACCATTTGTGTCGCCCTTAACAGCAACG
>CAILLA010000226.1 GCA_903834925.1 uncultured Schlesneria sp. | reverse complement strand
TGTTCGGAAGCGGGACTCCTGATCGACGCCGCCTCGGCACATCTTTTCCGCCGGACATTGCCGTAGCGGCGATGGAAAGAGTGCCGTAGCGCGACTTTTTGTATTACCAGGTGCGGAGAGGCCTGTCCTGATCGCAGATCAGTGCCGTATCTTGCTCATACATGATGTGTGGCTGGTCCGGGCTAAAACACCTGGAACGGATCGAATTTCTGTCGTACTTTCAAGTTCAGACAGGCATCCCCGGAGAACCCGGAGAAGTAGACCACAAATGCAAAGTGGCGTCTGCTGTCCAAGTCACCACTTGCGACCCGTCCGGATTCAATTTCGCAAGAACGAACGCCGATTTGATCCGTTTCGATTCCGGGCCACCTCCGATAAAACAAAAGTGGCCAGCGTGAAAAACACGCTGGCCACCACACATTGAGACATTCGACGTGGCAACGACAGTTGCCACGTTAATCCTGGGCTACCCGATCAACCCGCGTTCCGCGAACGCATCGTGGGTCCGATGGTCATCGAACACTCCGACCCGTTGGAACAGGCGAATTGTCCCTTGAAGGGGACGGCGAACTGCTGTGGCCGCCTGCTCGGCAGGATACGCTTGCTGCACCAATTTCCGCGATTCCGTTGCAGACAGTCCAATGGCCTCCAGGACGCGCTGGTGCGATGCGTAGTCGGGTTCCAGAAACGCCAGTGACAGTTCGGGCAACAGCAGACCCAACTGCTCTCGGACCGCAACCGGAAGTTGCGGCCAGAATTTGGCGAAGAACTCGCTGAAGTAACTGCTATGTCGAGCTTCATCCCGAGCGTGATCGGCGGTGTAGCCTCGGACGAGGCTGACGACGTTCGGATCTTTGGGGATCTGAGCCAGCGAACCGCTGATCAACGTTTCTGAAATCGTCGCGAAGGCGACATCGATCAGCGGAGCCAGATCCTTGTCCTGCGCTTCCCGCATCGCTCCCAATCGATGCAGGAATTGTGGTTTTGCCGAAGGGAGTCGGCTGACGCCGGTCGCCAGTTCAATCTGGTGAGCGACATCGTCGGCCCCAGTGGCGTGATGTGCTTCGTCGCGAATCAGCAGAAACGCCTGACTTCGCAATTCACGCGACATCGGCACGATTAACTCGTCGAATGCAATCAGGGTGCCAACATGGTTGATCGATTTGAGTTCCAGCAGTTCAGTGAACCGCAGGTACTCGTACAATCGATGCACCAGAAGCTCTTGACAGACGGGTCGTCCCCAACGCTTTTCGACTTCAGCAGCGTAAGGAACAAGTGCGAGCGGGAAATAGGTCGCCTCGGGCGCCTGATTCGCCTCCAGACGATGCCTCGGTCCACTGCGGACTCCACAGGCGGCTTCCCATTGATCATAATTCATTGACATTTTCGGGGTTCCTTAAACAGAACGGGTCGTGCGAAGGCTGGCCAACGCCAACGAGCGACTGTGCCAGCCGGTCGAAGCGACTTGCTTTCGACTAACCCTCCCTGCACTTTCCCCCGATGGAAAATTTGAATTTTTTGGTTCGTGATGAAGCTTTCGAATCGTCTCGGACGCGGTGTGTTGGCGTTGTCGACCGATGATTGAAGAGCACTGCTTGACCGAGGAGGGTCAAGCAGTGGCACAAAACGCAGATCACGAGTTTCGATGAAAAGTTTGATCTGGTATTTGTCTTTGTCCCGACGGGACTTCAGCCATTAGCCGGTGGTTGAGCGAAGCGACACCACCGGATATGACGACCGAAAAGGTCTTGAATCCTGGAGGGATTCCAGAAAAACGATGGTTCGCCGGTGTCATTTCGGAAAATGCCGTAACGTCTGAGCAACGCTCCTGTCATCCTTCCAGGATGAAATGTCCAACATCGAACCTGATCCGGTGGTGTCGCTCCGCTCAACCACCGGCTAATCGCTTTAGTCCTTCCAGGACACAAAACCGCAGGCCAAAACGAATACAACCCCGTCGGCCGATCAATGACCGATGGGGCTGCTTAAAACGTCGTTGGAAGTGGTCAATTGGTTGTTTTGATCACGGACGTGAAATTCGTGCATTGGTGGCTTATGCGGAAGGACGATCGAGGAATCCGGGGATTGACATCCCCGGCTCGCCTGGTCGACGCGCGATTGATTGAGCTATAAGTGATGGTATGGTGGGCGAGTTCCTTGCTGGTCGTTAGAGTGCTGGAATTCTTCTGGCTTCCTTAACTTACCGACTTGATTTGCTCATCCATGACGACTACGCCCGAACGTGCTCCCACCCCCGCGATGCAGCGGTATCTGGAAGTGAAAGCCCAGCATCCTCAGGCCATTCTTTTGTTCCGGATGGGGGATTTTTATGAACTTTTCTATGAAGATGCGGTCCTGGCTTCGAAAGCGGTCGGACTGACGCTGACCAGCCGTGATAAGGGGTCGCCGAACCCGATCCCCATGGCCGGGTTTCCCTATCATCAATTGGATGGATATCTGCAAAAACTCGTTCGAGCGGGTTATCGAGCGGCCATCTGTGAACAGATGGAAGATCCGAAACTGGCTAAAGGGCCGGTTAAACGTGATGTGACTCGCGTGGTGACTCCAGGAACGTTGACTGAAGATTCGCTGCTTGATCCTCGTGAGAGTAATTTTCTGGCTTGTGTCTTTCCGACGAAAGACGTTTGTGGGTTGGCCTGGCTCGAAGTTTCGACCGGACGCTTCGTGATGGCGGATCTGGCCAATGATCATGTCGTCGATGAAATTGCTCGAATCCGGCCGGCGGAATGTCTTGTTCCGGACAATTCACATGATATTCCGCTGGTCCAGATGTTAATGCAGATGACGGGGATGCTGGTCAGCGATCGACCTCCCTGGTCGTTTGCCGTCGATCAATGTAAACGAACTCTGCTTGACCAGTTCCAGACACGTTCGCTGTCGGGATTCGATATCGACGATGACACTCCCGGCGTGACGGCTGCGGGTGCGCTATTGGAATATGTCCGTGAAACACAAAAGAGTGGCCTGGGGCATATCACTCGACTTGAACCGTACCGGCGTGGATCAAGCCTGTTGATCGACGAAGCGACTCGACGCAGTCTTGAATTGACTCGGACGTTACGCGATGGGCAGCGGGAGGGAAGTCTGCTGGCCGTCATCGATGAGACTGTGACGCCGATGGGTGCCCGGCTACTAGGTGAATGGCTTTCCAACCCGCTGACTGATCCGGTTCGGATTAACTTGCGTCTGGATGCGGTCGAAGAGTTGACGACCGATGCCGTCTTCTGTCGTGATTTACGCGAGCAGCTTCAAGAGGCTTACGACTTACAGCGACTGACGGCACGTGTGGCGACGGGCCGATGTTCGCCGCGAGACCTTTCGTGTCTGGCTCGAACGCTCGCGCTGCTTCCCAAGCTGAAGGCGAAATTATCGGGCCGGAAAGCACGTCGACTGGTGGAACTGGAAGAACGGCTGGATCTGTGTCCTGAAATTCGCAGTGATATCGAATCGTCGCTGGTTGACGAGCCCCCCATGCTGACAAGCGACGGCGGGATGATTCGCGAAGGCTTTCATGCTCAACTTGACGAATGGAGGGACTTGGCGCGAGGTGGGAAAGACTGGATCGCTCGGTATCAGGCCGAGGAAATCGAACGGACTGGAATCCCGAACCTGAAGGTGGGTTTTAATCGCGTCTTCGGGTACTACCTGGAATGCACCGCAGTCCAGGCGGAAAAAGTTCCGGCGGACTATATTCGCAAACAGACGCTGAAAAACAACGAACGATTTATTACTCCGCAATTGAAAGAGTACGAAGAGAAAGTACTGCGTGCGGAAGGGCAGGCGATTCAACTCGAGCAAGAGTTGTTTAATGCTCTTCGCGAACGGATCGCACTGCAATCGGCTCGACTTCGCGAGATCGCCGAAGTGCTGGCAGAAGTGGATACGTTGGCGGGACTGGCGACGCTCGCAGTTAGTGCGGGTTACTGTCGACCTGAGATCACGACGGAACCGGTACTTGATATCCGTGAAGGTCGTCACCCGGTGCTTGACCGGCTGAAACCGAGTGGCGAGTTCGTGCCGAACGATGTGCGAATGGGGAAGGGACGTGGCACCACGCAAAAGGGGGCATCGAAAGATGCCTCAACAGAACCAGAAGAATCACTGGCGGCGAATGGTTCTGGCGGCATGATGCAATTGATCACCGGCCCGAACATGGCGGGAAAGAGTACTTATATCCGTCAAGCGGCTCTACTGACGGTGATGGCACAAATGGGTTCGTTTGTCCCTGCAAAAGCGGCCTGGATCGGGATTGCCGATCGGGTTTTTGCCCGCGTCGGTGCAAGTGATGAACTGGGCAAAGGGCAGAGTACGTTTATGGTCGAAATGACTGAAACAGCACGGATTCTCAACGCGGCGACCAAACAAAGCCTGGTGATTCTCGACGAAATCGGACGGGGGACAAGCACCTACGATGGAATCTCGCTGGCCTGGGCGATCACGGAATACCTTCACGATGTGACCGGTTGCCGAACAATGTTTGCGACTCATTATCACGAACTGACTCAATTGACCGAATCGTTGAAAGAGTGTGTTAACTGGAACGTCGCGGTTCGTGAAGATGCAGATGATGTCATCTTCCTGCACAAGATCATTCCAGGCTCGGCAGATAAGAGTTACGGAATCCATGTGGCCCAATTAGCAGGGGTTCCACGCACAGTGCTTGATCGAGCGAAGGTAATTTTAAAGACGTTGGAAAACGATCATGTTGACGAGTCAGGCGGAACAAAGATTCCAGTAAGGAAAACGAAAAAGAAGAACGAAAAACAACTGGCTTTGTTTGAAGAGGAAGAACACCCGATCATCGATGAGTTGCGTCAGTTAAACGTCAACGAGATGACACCAATAGCGGCGTTACAGGAGTTGCATCGATTGCGTGAACGGTTGAAGTGAAGGACCATCACAGCGGCGGTAAGCCGCCGCCGTGATGGTTTTGACCATTCTCTGCGAATGCATGTTTTGATCGTTTAACCGCGCCTCGAAGAGAAGCGAGTCAACCGGCAGCGATGACATGCCCGAGGCGTCATCATTCGTTTGTTCATTGCGGTTGCTTTTTTCTGCCATTTATCAAACACCAGTAGCCATGCTTGGCAACGTTCGAAGAGATCGGCTGGACGCCCCGATCCGCCTGCGCCGATGGCTTCGGGTTAAACGAAAACGCGATGAAAAGTTCTATCTCGCTATCACGGTTTGACTTTTGGTGATCGGGAAAACCACCAAAGGACGATGGCAAGAGCTATGAGTAGTATTGCTCCAACGACCGTCCAGTCGATATTGATGAATTGAGTTTCATCTTTGGTTGGGTCGATCGTCAGCGGAAGTGTGTTGGTTTCCGGTTTTACTTTGGATTTCGAGCGGTCATCGACTGCGTCGAGAAACCCTTTCAGGCCATTGATCAATTTGTCGTGGTCGCTCGACTCTGAATAGACGTCGTTGTGATCGGTATGCGGCATGACGATTTGCTGCTTTGCGATCCCTTGAGAGGAATTTGGCGGGGCGGCGTCAAATAATTTCTCGCCGATCGAGAATGGAACGATTGAGTCCTGCTGCCCATGAATCTGAAGAACCGGGCAAGTGACTTTGGTGATTCGTTGGTCCGAGGGGTATCGATCAACAAGCAGCCAGGAAACCGGGACAACTGGAAAATGGACCTGAGCGACAGCGACGAGCGAACTAAAGGTTGATTGACAAATCAGTCCGCCCGGTTCGATCCCTTCCTGGCATAACTCGCTTGCTAACCGAGTGGCGACCCCGCCACCTAACGACTCGCCATAGATGACAATTCGTTCCGGCGGCACACCTAATTCCTGGGCGAGATGGTTCCAGATCGACCTGGCGTCTTTGGCGAAACTTGCTTCGGAAGGCTTGCCTGGGTTGTCGCCGTATCCTCGATAATCAACGAGCAAGACATGGGCGTTCAGCGATCCGAGAGCCTCGAATTGTGGGACTCGCCTCGACCGGTCACCTGCATTTCCCGGGAAATACAGGACGACAGGATGTCCGTTAGCCAAGACCTGCTTGGCATCGACGGGATCAGAACCGCGCGATGTTCCCATCAGAGTGAGCCAGCCATGCAGATTCAAACCGTCATGCGTACGCACCGTCACCTCTGCCACGGCAAGCGACAAATTGGCATTACTGGCCAATAGCCGCTCACATCGATTCGGGTGATAAATCAGGGATCGTTGAAAGTACGTGATCGGTGCGAGACAGAGCAAATAGACTCGCAAAGCCAACTGGACCAGATGACGAGTTGTTGCGGCGAGTGTCTTTGGTGGAGCTGGAGTTTCCGACATGGGAGATTGCTTTGTTAAACATCTGAGTTCGGATTCTGTGCCACTGCTTCGGAGTCTTCGGAGAAGCAGTGTCTTCGCCTTTTCCCAGTCAAAGTGCACTGCGTGACCGTAGACGGTCAAGCAGTGGCACCTATTCTATAAGCGTCAATGTTGTCAGATCTCACCGGCGATTTTCAAAAAATTCTTCAACAGTTCGATCCCCGATTCCGTCAAAAAACTTTCCGGATGGAATTGAACTCCGTGGATCGGATATTTCCGATGTTGCAGGCCCATAATCTCGCGTGGATGCCCAGGAAATTCGGCCCATGCGGTCACTTCCAGTTCCGGGCTGAGCGTTGCTTCCGGGACGCACAAGCTGTGATAACGGGTGGCAGTGAAGGGGTTAGGCAAGCCTGCGAAGACTCCTGCCCCTGTATGATGAATTGCCGAGACTTTTCCATGCATTAATCGCTCGGCTCGTACGACTGGCGACTGAAAAACTTCCGCAAGGGATTGATGGCCAAGACAAACACCTAGAATCGGAATCTTCGGGCCGAGTTGCCGAATTAGTTCCATCGAGATTCCGGCCTCGTGAGGAGTGCAGGGGCCTGGCGACACCACGATCCCCTGCGGGTGCATGGCTTCAATTTGGGCGATTGAGATTTGATCGTTTCGGGCGATTTGTACGTCCAAACGCGCATCGATCTCGCCAAACCGTTGAACGAGGTTGTAAGTAAACGAATCGTAGTTATCGAGAATGAAGAGCATTGAAGATTTATCGCGGCAAGGATCAATCGTAGCGCGGACGCCCGGGTCCGCATTCGCTAAAGTTCAGCCCAGTGGCCGAACTTGCTGTCGTCACGGCAGTTTCCACTGATGATCATCCGAAGTAAACTGTGCGAACGAGTTTTTTCCTGAAGAAGACCCAAAGTCCGACGAATCGTATTTTGAATTCGTGGTTCAGATTGCCTGTTATCCATCCGATTTCTCACGAAAGATATCCTCATGTCGATGTCACTTTCCCGCCGCAGTTTTTTCGCGACTTCGGCCGCAGCAGCCGCTGGGGCAACGTCACTTGCTTCACTACAACGGAGTGAAGCGGCCCCGAGTTCGGGCACACCGTTTCGGCTCTGTTTAAATACGAGCACGGTTCGCGAATGCCAGTACAAGGGAAATAAGATCGATATTCTTGGTGCCGTCGAAGTGGCGTCGAAAGCTGGCTATACCGGGATTGAGCCCTGGATTGGAGAAATCGACACCTACGTCAAAGGGGGAGGGATGTTGTCCGATTTGCGCAAGCGCATTGCTGACGCCGGGCTGACGGTCGAAAGTGCGATTGGGTTTGCTGCGTTCCTTGCCGAAGATGAACAGGAGCGACAGAAGGGTTTGGAAGAGGCCAAACGCTGTATGGGGCTCGTGCGTGACATTGGCGGAACTCGGATTGCGGCTCCTCCAGTTGGCGTTACAGACAAAACGGGACTTGATCCCCTGAAATTGGCGACCAGATATCGTGCCTTGTGCGAACTGGGGCAAAAAGAAGGGGTTCTGCCCCAATTAGAGCTTTGGGGATTTGCGAAAACTCTGTGCCGGATGGGTGAAGTGGCGTACGTTGGTATTGAAGCAGCCCATCCCGCCGCCTGCTTTCTGCTCGACGTCTATCACATTTTCAAAGGGGGATCAGATTTCGAAGGGTTGGCGATGTTTGCCGGGTCGCGAATGCATAACTTCCATGTGAATGATTATCCAGCAGCCCCACCACGCGAAACAATTAATGATTCTCATCGAGTTTATCCTGGCGACGGTATTGCACCGCTCGACAAGATTTTCAGGACGTTGCGTGACAACGGTTATCGAGGGGTTGTTTCGCTGGAACTTTTCAATCGCGACTATTGGAAACAGGACGCCTTGGAAGTTGCGAAGACTGGTTTTGAAAAGACGAAAGCAGCGTTGGATAAAGCGTTTGCGTGAGTTTTCATTGAAGAAACGGGACTTATAGGACGTATGGGACCTATGTGTTCTGGAGGTGATTTTTGAGTCGACATCGAATTGCTGCCGTTTCTGACATTCCGCTGGGTGAAGGGCGTGAGTTTGTTGCTGGCGGAAGAATTGTTGCCGTTTTTAACGTAGGTGGTGCCTTTCATGCGATGGATGGGATTTGTCCCCATGCCGGGGGACCGCTCGCAAAAGGGTCGATGCGGGGACAGATTGTGACTTGTCCCTGGCATGGATGGCAATTCGATGTGGCTTCCGGGCATCATTGTTTAAATGCTCATTTGACGCAGCCGTGTTTTGCTGTGGTAATTGAGGACAACTCGCTTTGGATTGAATTACCGACGGTATGAATTCCTGAAAATTAAGCGATTGAAATCGCTTGTGCGAATTGACATTTTTCTCGATCTGTTTTCCTGGATTTCTGGTGATGGATTCCGTTGACCGTAGCGAGTAAAACTGGCATCGAATTCATTCAGTCCTCGACCGAACCTCGTAGGAACCTTTTCATGTCGGTATCACAACTTGAACAGCTTAAGAAGATCACGATCGTCGTGGCGGATACGGGTGACTTCGAGTCGATGAAGCAATACAAGCCGCAGGATGCGACTACCAATCCGTCGCTGATTCTGGCTGCTGCGTCCAAGGCTGAATATTCCTATCTTGTCGATAAGGCTGTTGCCGACAGGAAGACTTCGGGGTTATCGGGTGCAAAAAAAATCGAGGATATCATTGATCACGTTCTCGTGAATTTCGGGATGGAGATTCTGAAGATCGTCCCGGGGCGGGTTTCGACCGAGACCGATGCACGTCTTTCCTTCGATACCGCCGGGACAATTGCCAAAGCTCGGCAATTGATCGGCCTTTACGAAAAGAACGGGATTTCCCGCGACCGTGTTCTGATCAAGATCGCATCGACGTGGGAAGGGATTAAGGCGGCGGAGGTCCTTGAAAAGGAGGGGATTCACTGTAATCTGACGCTGTTGTTCTCGTTCGCTCAGGCTGTCGCTTGTGCCGAGGCAGGGGTCAAGTTGATTTCCCCGTTCGTCGGACGGATTCTCGACTGGTACAAGGCCGCGATGAAACGCGAGTACGCTCCTGCCGAAGATCCCGGCGTGAAGTCGGTCACGCAGATTTTTGAGTACTACAAGAAATTCAGCTACAAGACCGAAATCATGGGAGCCAGTTTTCGAAACAAGGGTGAGATCACAGAACTGGCCGGATGCGATCTTTTGACGATCAGCCCCGGATTGCTCGGGGAACTCGCCGGTTCCACCGAACCGTTGCCAAAGAAACTGGATGCCAGTGCCGCCGCTTCATTGAAGTTAGAGAAGATCACTCTGGATGAAAAATCTTTCCGGTTTCAATTGAATGAAGATGCGATGGCAACCGAGAAAACGGCGGAAGGGATTCGAAAATTTTCGGCGGATATCGTGAAACTGGAAGAATTGATCAGTTCAAGAATTCACTAAGACCGATCTCGTAGTTCTCATGAGTTTCGTTTTGTCATGGCTTTCAATCCTGAAAAAATCTTGACACGTCAGCTTTTAGCCGCCGAAGGCTATGTGGCACTCAGCATGCCGGATCATGCGCTGCGCGAGCTGAACCAGATTCAGGAAATTGGCAACAAGCGTTACGTCGCGTGCATGCTGCGCGGCGAAGCGCTGTTGTTGAAGAAAGATCATGCCACTGCACTTGATGCGTTCCGCGCAGCTCATGTCGAAAGGCCTACTGATCTAGATGCCCTGATGCGAATGGCCTGGTGCTTCAAGCGGATTGATCAGCTTCAACAAGCCATTGATGTGATGAAATTGGCGTATCAGTTCCATAAGGACGTTCCGATCGTGCTCTACAACATGGCGTGTTATTATTCGCTGGCGGGTGAGAAAGATGACGCCCTTTCGTGGTTGGGCCGAGCATTCCGGATGGATCGCCAGTTGCTGAAACTGATTGACAACGAAACCGATTTCGATCCACTGCGGAACGATGTCGATTTTCAACATCTGCTTCAGCTGACAAGCACTCAAAAGTAAAAAGTAACATGAACGTTTACGGCATTATTCCCGCCCGATTGCAGTCGACCCGCCTGCCAAGAAAATTGCTGCTTGCTGAGACTGGCCGTCCCCTGATCGAATATACTTGGCGATCAGCATCAAAAGCGCTACGGCTGAATCAGTTGATCGTTGCAGCCGACAGTGATGAAATCGCCAAGACCGTCAGAAACTTCGGTGGTCGATGCGAATTGACGGGAGAACACCCGAGCGGAACCGATCGGATCGCCGAGATTGCTCGCCGATGCTGTGCGGATGGCGAAATCTTCGTCAATATTCAAGGTGATGAACCAGAAATCAATCCTGCGAATATTGATGCGGTTGTGCAGGCACTGATCGATTGCCCGACGGCACAGATGGCGACGTTAGCGACGCCAATGCGGTCATTAGAGCAGGTGCAAGCTTCGTCCTGCGTTAAGGTTGTGGCAGGGAAGGATGGACGGGCTCTATACTTTAGCCGTGCTCCGATTCCGTTTTGCCGCGACCGCGATCCTGCCGAAGTTTTAGCATCTGAACATCCGTGGATGTTACATATCGGCATCTATGCATACAGACGCGATTTTTTATTGGAATTGACTCAGCTTCCCCCTTCGCGACTGGAACAACTTGAGAAGCTGGAACAATTGCGCGCTCTCGAAGCCGGTGCTCGCATTCAAGTTGCGATTGTAGAACATCACTCGGTTGGCATCGACACGCCAGAGGACTATGCTCGGTTTGTTGAAAGGCTGAAGGCAGAAGGATGACGGATGAATAAAGTGCGATTTTGGTGTTATTCATTTTGAGTTCTGATTTCTGAAATCCTCATTCCTCTTTTGTCTCCTTCCAAAGTTCCATAATGACCAAGCAGACCAAACACATTTTTGTCACAGGCGGCGTTGTTAGTTCGCTCGGTAAAGGACTGACATCGGCTTCCATCGGGACGATTCTGGAACGACGCGGGCTGAAGGTCCGCATGCAGAAGCTTGACCCGTATATCAATGTTGATCCGGGAACGATGAGTCCTTTCCAGCACGGCGAAGTTTACGTTCTGGATGATGGGGCCGAGACAGATCTGGATCTGGGACACTACGAACGATTCACGAACAGTCCGCTCACGCGTGATTCCAATTACACATCAGGCCGAATTTATTCGAAGGTGATCCAGAAAGAGCGTGACGGAAAATATCTTGGCAAAACGGTCCAGGTGGTTCCTCATATCACAGACGAGATCAAGGCGGCAGTACGGGGGCTTGGAGGTCCTGATGTCGATGTCGTGATTACCGAATTAGGTGGTACTGTTGGTGATATTGAGGGCTTACCATTTTTTGAGGCGATTCGTCAATTGCCTCTGGATATCGGTCGTGAGAATTGCCTGTTCATTCATTTGACATTGGTCCCGTATTTGAAGGCTGCCAAAGAACTGAAGACCAAGCCGACTCAGCACAGCGTACAACAGCTTCGCCAGATCGGCATTCAACCGGACATTTTGATTGTGCGGACAGAACGGGATCTCGGTCAGGAAAACGCGGACAAAATTGCCCTGTTTTGTAATCTTGAGAAACGTGCTGTCATCGTCGAAAAGGATAAAGAGTTTTCGATCTACGAGGTCCCTAGCGGACTTGTCGAGTATGGCCTGGACAAGCTGATTCTGGAAAAACTGCACTTGCCCGAAGGCCCGTCGGACATGGACGATTGGGATGATCTTGTCCATCGGATCAAAAATCCGGTCCATGACGTCAACATCGCTGTTGTCGGCAAGTATATCGAGCATCGAGATGCGTATAAATCCATCTATGAAGCGCTCGATCATGCGGGTTTCTCACACTCGACGCGAGTTATCGTCAAGCGGATCGAGGCCGAGTCGCTGGAAAGCCAGGAAGCAGCCTCCATACTTGCGGGAATCGATGGCCTGCTTGTCCCAGGTGGGTTTGGGCACCGCGGAATTGAAGGGAAGATTCAGGCGGTGCGCTATGCCAGGGAACATAAGATTCCTTATTTTGGAATTTGTCTTGGTATGCAAGTCGCCGTCATTGAGTACGGTCGACATGTCGTTGGACTGGATGATGCCAACAGCACTGAATTTGATGCTGCGACTCCACACCCGGTCATTTGTTTGCTTGAAGAACAGCGAACTGTGGAAAAGAAGGGGGCATCAATGCGGCTAGGTGCTCAGCCGTGCGTTCTCACAGAGGGATCGTTGATGGCGAGCATCTATGAAGCCAGAGAAATTTCTGAGCGTCATCGCCATCGCTACGAGTTCAATCCCGATTATCGCGAGCGTTTCGAGAAGGGGGGGATGTTACTGTCAGGCAACAGCCCAAGCGGCAAGCTGGTTGAGGCCATTGAACTGCCAGCCCATCCCTGGTTTGCCGCCGTTCAATTCCACCCGGAATTCAAATCGAAACCAAATCAACCGCATCCGCTGTTTAAGAGTTTCATTAATGCGGCGTTGAAGCGACATCAAGAGCGAGTGTAGCTCTGGATTTACTCGCCTGGTGCTATTTATCGGAGTCTTCTCCGACGCAGTGGCTTCGTTATCTGTGCTCAAATCGAAGAGCACTGCTTGACCGAGGACGGTCAAGCAGTGGCACAATACTCCCTAAATCAGGGTCTCGATTCGGCGTTGGATATCGATATTCACACTTTGATATCGAGTCGAAAGCTTCCCGGGGCTGAACATATCGGCTCGGATTTGTTCAACGTCTTCGGCCCCGATTGCACCTGTCAGGACCGAGCGGAGATAGTTCTTACCCAGCAGCGACGGTTGAAATCGCTGGGCGTCATAGAATGACGGGTGTACGTGTCGAGGATGGATTTTTCCCCATTGGTCGCGCAGCTTGTTTGCTCCGAGAGAATCAAGAAAGAATCCTCTTTCTTGAGACCATTGCAGTGTTGCGATCGTGTTGTTTTGACCTTCAACCAAGAGATCAACGGCCTTTCCGCCGAGTTGGACTGCATGAAACCGGTCGAACTTGATTGGAAACCCGCCTCGTTGCGTGTGCCCGACTTTTCGCGTGAAAATGGCAGAGTCTGCGGATTCGTGTTTTCGACGGGTACCAAAATAGTCGTCACCAAACCGTTTGCAGAGTAGTCGTTTCAGCTCTTCGGCTGCTCCGTTGAAGATAATATTTCCTGCGGGATCGTAGCTTTTTGTTGCGGCCCCGAGTTGTCGACCATCCTGATCAACGACCCCTTCCCCCAAAACGATCACAACATGCTTTTGCAGCTCGTACAGTTCTGCGATGCGGTGCTCAAGCCGATCCATATCAAGAGGTGCCTCGGGAATCAGAATAATGTCTGGTTGGCCGTAGGCTGAACCAAGTGGGATGAATCCTGAGTCGCGCCCCATCACTTCGATAATTGCGATTCGTCTGTGGCTTTCGGCGGTCGTACGAATTCGTTCAATACCCTGCACGACAACAAATACCGCAGTGGCAAAACCAGGTGTGACGTAATTGACGATTTCGTCCAGGCTGATGTTCGGGCGAACGAGTGATGTGCCGGTTCGTCGGCGACCTCCGCTTTCACTCTCATCCATCATGAGCTCGTTCACTTCGTCGAGATAGTTCAGGCCGAGATCATTGTCGATTGTTTTCGGAGCCAGCACGCAGGGGAAAAATTCACACAGAGGCTGCATCCCGTTAATCGTGCCGTCACCCCCAATACAGATCATTCCGTCAACTTTGAGCGTCTGAAGTCGCTGTTTGATCTCAGACATGATCTCAGCCTGGCCGCGATCGATATAGGTGCGCGACGCCCCCAGCAACGTTCCACCCATGTTTGGGTTGAGTTCGGGAATCGTTGAAAAGAGTGGATTCAGGCGGACATGGGGAACGCGCGGGTCCAGGATTCCGGCAAATCCACGTATCAAACCGACGATTTCGATCTTGAGGGAATTAGCCCGCTCGACAGCGCCGTAGATTGTGGCGTTGAGTGCAGGCGTATCACCGCCCGCCGTTAAGATTGCAAATCGAGACATGCTTCTTACTTTCGCAATAGGTTCACGGCGAGAAGACCTTCAATCGTTCGCCGATCTCTCGCAGGATTTCGAGATCCGATTCGGGACGATGAACACTCTTCACGTGCGTCCGTTCTGTGCCGATCCAGCCCCGCAGCTTCAGGAACTGTGCGGCAGAATGTTTATAGCCTGGCGACGGGCTGCGAAAGGCAAAGTTTCCAAGGTACTGAAGTTGATCGTTCAGCTCGTAGAAACGTGAATCGCCACTCGCCCAATATTTGTCTCGAAGCGCAAACAGATCCGGCGCGAACGTGCTCAGGCCAAGCAGGTAATCGCTGCCGTACATGATCATATCGATGGCGAAATCATTTCCAGTGTAGACCACAAAATCGGGTCTCAGTCGATTCCGCAGCAAAAGGCGTTGCCATTCGGGGTCGCGGTGAAATGATGAATGCTTGAGGCCGATGCACTGACGAATCGACAACAGCCCTGTGAAAGTTTCGATATCGTAGATCGCACCGAATGGAGCCAGATCGGTCGTGAGTTCAAAGCCGAGGAATCGATCTGAAGCTTCTGCCAGTTGCTGATAACTTGAAATGATTTCCGGGCCTGGTTGACGGGTGAGTCCGTACGACTGGAATACAATCGGTATTCCACCGCGTTTCTGAATCGCCATCATCTGTTTGAGATAGGCATCTCGCTGAAAAGGGACACCATCATGATCCGCAACAAAAGCTCCCGCGACAAATTGAGTGCCACCAAGGATCTCAGACGTTCGTTGCAGGACCTGATCTCGCATCGGCTGATCGATCAGATTAACATACCCCGTGTCCATGTTCACGGCCGGGATCAGACCTGCTTCAACAGTCCGTTCTACGTGTTGATCAAATGATTTCCAATCGATTTCATCCGTTTCAGTGAACGGTAATAAAATCGCGGAAATCCCTGTCACCTTTCGGTAACGCTGAATCAGTGAGTTCGGGTCAATTGGACTCATGAACCTGCTTCAAACGAGAAAAGGAACGTTCGGTTTATTCGTTCGAAACTCTTTCGGAAACCAGCATTATCTCTCGCGACGACAGTCAAACTCCATGTTGCAAATCAGGCAGTTTTGCCCTTTCGCCAGTCGCGCCGATTTCTGCGGGTTCTTCTAAATTCTGTTGAGTTCTCGCCAGCGTCCGCGTTCGAATCGTCGATCGACTCATCGACATTTGGGATGTCAGACATATCAGCGATGTCCGAATCATCTGTCTGATTGTCGTGCCTTGCCTGACCGAAACGTGATGAAGGGGGAAGTGAGAATGAGACCGTCTCGCGATCAGCCCGATCAAACGCATGGTGATGATCTGATGGATTTTCTTGGTCAAGATTATCGACAGTCTCTTGATGATCCAATTCTTCCAGTTGGAACTGGCCTTCTACGATTTGAGACGCGATTGCTTTTTCCGACTCTTCATCAGAAAACGGATTGATCGCTCGAATTTCGGTCTGAAGCCCCGTCAATCTGGCGATCTCTTCTTCATACTCCGATAATCTGGTCGCTTCGTGTGCAATGTGATTCGGAGCTTGAGGAACGGCTGCGACTGGACGCACCGTCGACGTAGACGATGGACCGCTACGAGTAAGCTTTGTCGGCGGGATTTCGTGGTTGGTTGAAACAGCTCGGGTACCGTGAGGTTGTTCGAGATCCCTAGGTCGGACAAGCACGTTTCGAGCGGGATCAAGCATGTCGGAGTTCAGTTCATCGGCGAGACTGTCCGATCCAACTTGTCGTTCGGCCTGAGCTTCGCGCAGTGCATCGATTTCCGCTTGTGCCGCTTGTTTTTTTGCTGCCCAGCTTTGAAGAGTTCCCGTCTGCTTTCGATGTTGACGCTGAGTTTCTTCATTCAGAGCCTGGTGCGACTTGGAGTAATCATGAACGGCGTGTTCGAGAGTCATCTGTTTCGAAAAGAGAGGGCCATAAGCACCGCCGACCGCCAATTCCCGCTCCTGTTCAGCAAGTTGCCGAAGCGATTCTTCAACGGAAATGATTTCAGGAAGGTGGATTCCGACGAACGAAGGCTGTGGGTGACGCTGTAACCGCTGCATTTCGCTCCGGGATGCTCGACCGTCACCAATCGCAAATCCGACAACTGTAACAAGTAGCGCCAGTCCGAAAGCCATGATTGCTCCAGTCATATACGGAAGAATTCCTGATGTCAGTGGAATTCCATTTGGCATCGGATTGATGTTGATTCGTTTGGCTAGCAATGTCGGGGCGATATGAACTCCGCCGTTCGAACGATAGCCTTCGCGTTTGAAGAAATAACCGGTGATGCGAACCGGCTTCCGCAGGTTCTCACCAGGTTCGATTCCGTTTGGCAGACTCGTACAGACGATCCGATACGGATGGTGGCTTGAATCACCGGTAAAGACCCAAGCTTCGTAGACCTTGGTGACACCGTACTGATTTCGACCCGCTTCAAATTCGTAAAGTCGAAATAGATCACCCTCAATCGTCACCGGCTCACCTCGATAACGATCGGGTTCTGTCATCAGATTAATATATTGAACCTCGTGATCACTCGCCCGTTGCAAAGATAAAGCGGGGACCCGTCGGGCGTGGTCGAGCAACCAATAAAAGACCTCAGCTTCGTCACGGCGAACTCCAATGGTGTTGTCCTTGACGAGATCGAGATATCGCTTATCGATTCGAACAGCAGCAACCTCATTCGAAGTCGGTTGAGCCTTATCAAATGAATTGTTTCGAGTGAATTCGTCACGTCGCCGCAGATCAATCGGAGGTTGACGATTTTGGTCGTCGAACAGGTCTTGGTCCTGTTCAAACTCACTCGCGACAGGTGCCTTTTTCGGATGGCGTTTGGGAATTGGGGTTTCGCGGACAATTTCGTCTCCACGCGGATTGAATTCGTCGCGTGAAGGGGGGATTTCGCTGGCTTCCACGTGATTGGGACGAAATGGCTCAGGCCCATCGTCAAGAAGCGATGTTTTTGGAAAATCGCGCCGGGGCGCGGGGGTAATTTCATCGGGGAGCTGCCGACGGATTGGTTCACGAATCGGTTCAAGTTCGCCGATGCGAGTCGTTGGAATCGGTTCAGAATTCCAGTCGTCGTCGACGGTTGACGTCTCGGCGGGAGTCATCCGGTCAATTTCGTTGATTGGCTGCGCAACGGGAATTGGATCTTCATCAAATGGAACTGGATCAACTGTCGCCAAACCGTCATGAAACGCATTCTCTTCGATCGGTTTGGGCACCGACCTGCGGCGTCGGAACAATTTATCACCCGACGTGTCATCGCGGATTCGTTCTTTGCTTCGAGGAGCGAAAAGTTCGCGATCCTCCGCCGTGGATTCCGATCGCAATCGTGGTGACTGTCCGCGGACACCGTCATCCTCTGCAACCGGCATCACGAATTCGCCCGGTTTAAGGTCAAGTTCTTCACGATGCACTTCGAAGTTCAGCAAATCCGGCGATACGTTAGCGTGCCGCTGATCTCCAGCATCTTTTGTTGCCGATCGGTAGTTCAACGCGCTGAGCGTAAACATGATGACCGCGATTAGTCCGACGAATGACAGCATTCGAAGTTGTAAACGGCGGTCAAGAAAAGCTGGCGTGGTTTGCGAAGTTTCGAAGCGCATACCCACCCTATCGAAATTCAAGGTGAAATGAGGCCGGAAATCACAGCATCCTTACCGTGATTTAATCGACGTCGCGTAGTTTAACAGCTTTCGCCAAACTCACAATGTGATTCTTGAGAGTTATGAACCATCAAGGTTACTTGGTTATCATGTGGGATCTCGAACGAAGTCCAATTGCGAAGGGGAATGATTTGACGCCCAACACTCCTGAGCGCCTTACGATCTTTCGGCGTTGGAAACGGTGGCGACGATCGCCCTGGTTTCCCTACATCCTCTTTTCCGCAATGATGATCGCCGGCACCATTTGGCAAGCTTATCAATATTGGTGGGGTGTTCAACTTGAACGCTGGCTTAATGACGGGGCTGGCTCGGCGAATCGAGTCGCCGTTTTTCCAGCCTCTTGGAAGGCGAAAATCGGGCCAGCGTATATAGAGCCGTTTGAACCGATTACCCACATCACATTAATCGGCGGACGTTCGTCGACGATTACATTCTCGAATGGAACAACGAGAAAAATCGTGCGTCCGTCTCCGATTTCTCCCTCTGACTTGCGCAGGCTCAAGTGGCTTCCTTACCTCAGTAACTTGCAGATTTATGGTGAGTTGGAACCCAATAGCTGGGAGGTATTGGCAGAACTTCAGCAATTGAAATCGCTTGCCCTACCTGGTACACGGAATTCAAAACTCGCCGGTTTGGAAAAAATGTATCGATTGACGGAGCTGTCGATCGGGATTCATGAGCAAACATCGCTTTCGGAAATCAAGTCGATCGCCCTGATCCCACGTCTACGAAAATTAGGTCTGGGCGTGGGAGGGATTCGACTGCCGGGACAAGTTACTGTAGGTCGAACATTGCTCGATCAACAGATGCAACAATTGGCAACGTCACGTTCGATTACAGTGATCGAAGCAACAATTCCTGATGATTCCGTTCTGCTGGCTTTGACTGACCGATCGCCGAATGGCGACTTTCCACTGGTTAAGGTGAGTGAATTACGCTTGAGCGGCAGCAAGATCTCGAATGCTGGACTTGCCAATCTTCATAACGTTCCCAACCTTGTGCATCTTGATTTATCACAGACAGACGTTGATGACGATGGCTTGGACAGCATTAAGTCGATCCCGACGCTGAGAACTCTTTACGTTGCAGGCTGCTTTAGTATCACTGATAAGGCGGCTGAAGATCTGGCGGAAATGACCGGCCTTGAATCGTTGAACGTTGCCGGTACGAGAATGACACAGGCTGGATTATTGAAACTGGGGACACTCAAACGATTGCGTTCACTGAGGAGTGATGTCAAAGTGACACCAGAACTACGACAGTGTTTCCCCCCCAATTGCAAGGTCGACAGGCGGTGAACAGAACTCGGAGGTCGAGACTCCTGTCGCGCCTCGAAATAGGTACACGCATCGACTTCGCGGCTCGGCGGGAGCCTTGCCCTCTTGGTGCAGATTTTTTGCTGCACGAAGAAACAAGATGGTACTTCTACAAAGGGGCTTCCATTCCGACGTGAGCGGCCGCCTGACGAATTTTGTCGATCACATCTTGCGGAAGAATGATCCCATCAGTTTCTGACTTTCGGCGTTGAGCCCATTCTCTCTCGCCTGGAAGCATTACTCGTTCGACGCCACCCGCAGTCGGTGTAGCATGAATCTCGTCAATCAGACGTTGCAGGCGTTGTTCAAACTGATCCAGGGGCACCATCGCGCCCACATCGATCGCGATAAACGATGCGTTGTGATACGACGGGCGAGCGGGGTCGTCGAAGATCCAGCTTCCGACCTGCCACGTCATATGACCGCCGGGCAGAATGGCCGACAGGATTTCGCACCACAACCCGAATCCGTAACCCTTGTGTCCTGCCATCGGCGCCAGCGCTGCCTTATCCGGATAGAGTGATCCATCCGTTGTCGGTTTGCCTTCATGGTCGATCAACCAGGTGGGCTGAATTGGTTCGCCGCGTTGAAGTGCGGCGTAGATTTTGCCTCCAGCAACGGCAGCCGTTGCCATATCGAGTAAAATGGGGTCGCCGTTACCGACCGGGATGCCATAAGCAATGGGATTGCTGCCTAGGACGGCACCTCGCGAGCCGGGTGCTGCTACACTTGGAATGTCATTTCCAGTCACCATGCCGATAAAACCGGCTCGTGCAGCTGTCGCTGCGTAGTAACCCGCTGCGCCGATATGCCCAGTATTTCTCAGGCCGACGTAAGCAATTCCGACGTTACGAGCTTTGGCCATCGCCGTTCGCATGGCGAAATCGCTGCCAACCAGACCGAGAGCAGATTCGCCATCGATGATCGCCCAACCCGCCCCTTCTCGTTCGATGCGCGGAGTGGCTGTTGCTCGATATCCGCCCCCTTTGAGCTTATTCAGATATCCAGAGAGCGCCTTCGTGCCGTGAGTGAAGACCCCCATCGCGTCGGTCGTCACGAGAATCGTTGCGGTCGTCTCGGCGTCGGTGCGCGACATACCCACGCGAGTGAGTGCCTCAACGCAGAAATTTGTCAGCGATTCGATGGAAATCGATTTCGCCTCGGTGTCATTGCTCATAGAAAAAATTACTTTCGGTAAAACTCGACAGTCCGACGGACTCCGTCTTCCAGAGTCACAGGTTGCCAATCAGGGAAGAGTGATGAAATAAAATGAGGTTTTGGAGGGATATTCGAAGGAATTTCCGGTCCATTCACGGAGATTCGGGAGCCGGACCCAGGGACAACTCGGTCGATAATCTGGACAAATTCTTCGGTTGTGGCGAGTTGACTCGGAAGATCGACGACGGTTGAGCCAGCCGGAGTCTCAAGAGCCGACCGGACGAACGCCAACGCGACATCTTCGACGTAATCGTAGCCGACACAACCTCGGTAATTGATGGTGTAGGGCTCACCAACAGCCGCCGCTCGGGCTGCTTGAGACGGCCCGGCCGTCAGCCCAACGGTTCGTTCCGGGCCGTAGGCGACGTGGGGTCGAATTCCCACCGAAGCAATTTGAAAATGACGCCAGTACTGTTCGGCAATCAGGTCAAACGCCATTTTGAACGCGCCATAGAACGAAGGTGGCCGGTTATCAGCCGCTTTCAATCCCAGTGAATTATCGTCTGCTTCCGGACCATAAACCGCGTACGAACTGGCATACGATATTCCTTTGATCTGACCAGCGTTCACGCGAGCCAATTCGAATAAACCAACGCTTCCCAGGATGTTGACTTCACAGCCCCCATAAGGACTTTGTTGGCAATCTGGAGTCAGCAATGCCGCCAGATGAATCATGTGCGAGACCTGCTGTTCAGCGACGACCCGCGAAAGTAATTCGCGATCAAGCAAACTTCCTGCAACAAATTGAACTTTGGACGCTTCGTCGCCGAGAATCCTTTTCCATCGTTCGGCGTTGACTTGCCGGTCAAATGCAACTGGCTTAAGTCCGCGAGATAACAATTCCCGAATGACCCACGTTCCGATAAATCCGCCGCCGCCTGTGACCAGAACCGTATTGCTCATCTTGTCGGTTGCCTTTTTCTTTCTCGCTCAGCGAAGACTTTCTGCCGATTCCGCTTAGCCGGTGATCATTTGCTGAAGAAATGAGATCGGGGCTTTTGCTCCACCCGATCTCACCACGTCCATATCACTGGCGTTGTCACTTGCGAACGCCATTGACAACGCTCGGCAATGACTCGCCGCGAAGTGCCATTACTGCAAGATTTGCTGCGGTTTCTCGCAGCTTTCGCACAGCAGGGACGCTGCACGAAGCGATGTGTGCCGAGGCAATCACCTGGCTCATTTTCAGAATCGGGTGGTCGGCAGGAATCGGTTCCGGAGCAAACACGTCAAGCGCCGCAGCCGCGACCTGACCGCTTTGAAGAGCTTCAGTCAATGCGGCCGAGTCAATCAGGTCTCCGCGAGACAGATTTACCATAATCACCCCTCGCTTCGTGGTTGCGAGCGATTCCCGATTGATCATTCCCCTGGTTTGTGCCATCGACGGGCAGTGCAGTGTGATCACGTCAGATGTTGCCAGCAGTTCCTGCAATGACACGGCAACACACCCAGATCGCTCGATTTCTGCCGGTGCAACAACCGGATCATGAACAAGGACTTTACATTTGAAGGCCCGCAGACGCGCCGCAACTTCGCGTCCGATCCGGCCGAAGCCGACGACGCCGACGGTCAGATCACGCATGGCCTTCATTTGATCGAGGGACGTTGCCAGGCCCCACTTTCCCTCGCGAAGCAGCACACAATTTGAGACGACCTGTCGAGTTGTTGCCAGGATAAAGGCGAGAGTGTGATCGGCCACTTCATCCACACAGTAGTCAGGAACATTACAGACCGGGATTCCGCGAGCTTTCGCGGCATCGAGATCGACATTATCCACACCGATGCCGTACCGAACGATGACCTTGGCATGTTGCATACTGGCGATCACTTCCGCATTGACCGGCGCAAACTGCGTGATGACCGCATCAGCATCGGCGACCAATTGAGTCAATTCAGTTGCAGACCGCTTTTCCTTCCACGCCACCAATTCGTAACCCAAGGGCTTAAGAATCCCCTCTTCCACATCGAGGTTTGGAAACGAATAGTCTGTGATCACGATTTTCATAATGAGCGGGCTTTCTTGCGATCTTGGTGAAGTTCTGGCAGTTCTCAATCAGAGATGTAAAGATTTATCGATGCGTATTATGGCGGCAGTTCAACGCGGTTTCACTGCCGCGCGAGAAATTCTTGCAGGAAGTGCGATGATCAAATCTGAAACATCGGCGTCGACGCCAAGCGATTGGCCATTCACATCACTGTTCGGCATAATCCGGGAACTTTAAACCGACCATTACCCTGAGGTTCGAAATGCTGGCCTACCTTCAATTGCTTCGACTTCCCACTGTTTTTACTGCGATGGCAGACATCGTCTTGGGGTTCGTGCTGACACACCAATTCATCTACGGACCGTTGAAAGTATTCGAGAATGATTTTGTCAATCAAGAGTTCGGCTGGAACGAACCCGGAAAGTTTGTGGGCTTGTTGGCATCGTCCTGCTGTCTTTATCTCGCCGGAATGGTGTTCAACGACGTTTTTGATGTAAAGCAGGATGCGGCAGAACGTCCCGGTCGCCCAATCCCATCTGGACGTGTTTCGCTGAGGGCCGCGACGATCCTTGGGGCGACCTTGATGATCGCGGGTGTTGCGGCAGCTGCGACGGTTGGTCAGGTTTCCCTGCAAGTCTCTTTACTGCTTGTGGCTGCGATTCTTGCATACGACAGCTTTCTGAAGCGAACCCCGCTGGGTCCGGTCGCCATGGGAAGCTGCCGATTCCTCAATATCCTTCTCGGAGGCAGCACTTGGCTGCCTGGTTTGCTCAGCCAAACCCTGCTTGTTGCGGCACTCGGCCTCGGCCTTTATATCACAGGCGTGACAGTATTTGCCCGAACCGAGGCACGAATCAGTAACCGGTGGCAACTGGGATTAGCCCAGATGATCATGAACGTGGGTTTCGCGGTCCTCGTGTGGTTGATGATGACTTGGCCCAACCGTTCGCCGGTTGACGTCACGTTGGCGATGCTCGCGTTGGTCGCGTTCACGGTGAATCGGCGAGCCATTGAGGCTCTCAGAAATCCCTCACCGAAAACCGTTCAGGGAAGCATCAAAGTGATGCTGCTTTCGATCGTGATCATTGATGCGACATTGATTTACTGGTTCCTGAATACACCAGACAGCGTGGGATACGGTAGAGCTCATGCTCTGGCGACTGCGGCTCTGGTTATCCCAGCATTGCTGTTGAGTCGCGTCATCCCAATGACCTGATTTCACAAACAAAACGTTGAAGTTCATGAATGGGTTCAATCCGAGTCTGATTGATTTGCTTCACGAGATCAGTCCCCAGGAATCGGCGACGGACTGACAACTGACACATCGAACGCTATCATCCACCCGGCTGATTTTGTCTTTTTGCCCCTTCGTTGCGAAAGTTTTTTACGAGCATGGCGAACGTCACCTACAAGTCCGCGGGTGTTGATCTTGAGCTTTACGATGAAGCCATGCGGCGATTGCCCAGCATGATGCAGCGGACGTTCACGCCGCGAGTGATTCCGGTCGCAGACGCTTTTGCTGGCTTAATGCGGTTGAACCATTCCAGTCGACCGGGAGCCGCGTCCTACCAGGATCCTGTGCTGGTATCCGGAACGGACGGTGTCGGAACCAAGCTGAAAGTTGCTCAGCTGGTGGGCAAATTCGACACAGTCGGAATCGATCTGGTTGCCATGTCCGTTAACGACGTTTTGTGTCTGGGTGCAGAACCACTGCTGTTTCTCGATTACCTGGCACTCGGGAAGGATAATCCTGATTTGATCGGTGCCTTGGTCAAAGGGGTCAGCGATGGCTGCGTCGAATGCGGTGCCGCTCTTTTAGGTGGTGAAACGGCTATCATGCCCGATATTTACCATGATGGCGACTTTGACATGGCGGGGTTCTGTGTCGGCGTGGCCGAGCGAACTCGACTGATTGATGGGAAAGCGATTCGCCCCGGAGACGTTGTCATTGGGCTTCCGTCAAGCGGATTTCATTCCAACGGATATAGCCTGATTCGCAAAGTGGTTTTCGGAATGGCGGGGTTGTCGGTCGATCACCAGATTCCTGAACTGGGTAAAACAGTCGGCCAGGTTCTGCTGGAACCAACACGGCTTTACCCTCGCCTGATTTTGAGCATTTTGAAATCTTATCGAGTGAAGGTCGCTATTTCCGGCCTGGCTCACATTACCGGCGGCGGCCTGAAGGACAACATCGAACGACTGCTGCCGGAAGGCTGTCGACTGCAACTCGACCGGAAAGCGGTGCCTGTTCCTACCTTGTTTACATGGCTCCAAGGACTTGGGGATATCGATCGGGATGAGATGTACCACGTCTTCAATATGGGAATCGGTTTCACACTCATCGTCAGGCCTCAATTCGTTGACAGCATTCGTCGTCAATTGACGCGAGCGGGAAGCGAGAATTGGATTGTTGGGTCGGTGAAGTCTGGACCGCGCGGCGTGGATTACATTTCGTAGTGCTTTGCTGAACTGATGGTGCCACTGCATGACCGTCTTCGGTCACTCAGCGTTCTTCGATTGCAACAAAAATAGCGAAGACACTGCGACTTCGAAGACTCCGGCACAGTGGGACATCTTCCGGTTACTTAAGTGAGAGTTCTCATTGATGGCAGCCGCTCGACAATATCGCCGTGTGTTTGCGACGTTCTTTCGCAATTCGCTGATACGCGAACTCACGTTTCGC
Source organism: uncultured Schlesneria sp. (assembly GCA_903834925.1). GTDB lineage: Bacteria > Planctomycetota > Planctomycetia > Planctomycetales > Planctomycetaceae > Schlesneria. The sequence continues at coordinate 13,381 of CAILLA010000226.1, read as the reverse complement.
AGCAATTTTTTGATCACCCTGATCACTCGCGGGTTCTGGTTTTCCGTGCAAGTCGTGATGTTTGATTTGATCTTTCGAAACGTCAGTCAGATCAACGACTGGAGCCGGGAAGAGTACTTTGGCTTTATGGCCACGGGAATGCTGGTCAACGCGATTGTTGAGGCGTTTTTCATGCCCAACTGTGCTCGCTTCAGCGAGTTAATCCGTACCGGAGATCTTGACTTTGTCTTACTGAAACCGATCGACACACAATTTCTTGTGTCATTGGAAAAGATGGAATTGGCAATGGTCTCGCAAATGGCATTCGCACTGGGATTACTTTTCTATTCGATCCGAGGTGCGAATCATCAGGTCACCATCACAGAGGTTGCCATGTACCTGATTCTAATCGCTGCCGCCGTGACGTTTTTCTATAGCCTGATGATCGGACTGGCTGCGACAAGCATCTTTTTCGGGCGAAACCAGGGACTGCTCGACTTCTGGTTCTACGTCACGATCTTTGCTCGTTATCCAAGCGACATTTACAGCGGTTCGCCGTCCGCTGAAGTCTTTCGATTTCTGTTCTCGTACGTATTACCAATCCTACTGGTAATCACGGTCCCAGCTCGCGTGGTGCTGGGAAAAGTGCTTACCCCAGGCTGGTTAGGACTTTTCACGCTCGTTTCGGCAGCAGTTGCATTTGCCGTTGCAAGAACGGTGTTCCACTGGTCGCTGAAACATTATCGTAGTGCCAGCAGTTAAAGAAGATGCCTTATTTTTTCTTTTTGGATTTTGGTTTGACCTCTTCCTCTTCTTCATCGAGGTCAAAATCCTCAAACGCGTCGTCGCTGTCTTGAGCGACGATTTCTTCGCTCGAGTCTGCCAGCTCAAAATCGGAACCGTCTTCGACGATCTCGTCATCGTCCAGTGCCTCAATCGTCTCACTCGGATCATCAGAGACTTCAACGGCTTCATCGACGGCTTCGATGTCATCGCCAGTTGATTTTTTCTTGTCAACCTTTGGCGCTGCTGCTGCTGGTTTACGACTACCGCCAAACATCACACCGAACGGAATGATCACCGCTGTGACAGCCGACAACAGCGTCAATCCCATCACGACGTAAGAGATGGTCGAAAGGCTTTCGGAGTACGAAAGCATGGCCATGACTAACACATAGGAAAGATACGCGGCGGGAATCGCAGCGACCAATGACGTCAACATTCGTTGCAATTTTGTCACGGCAGGGATTCCAAATGATTGGGACGAACTTTTCAGGAAGAAGTCATGGTATCGTAATTACGTCTACCAATCGGTCACAAGATCGGCTTGAGGAATTCCGCGACCGCACTCGAATTTCGTTCCCGTGAATTCTCGTTGTCAAGGTTCGCCAGCTGTAACGATTTTAACGATTTCGACGCGCCCCTGCCGCATTCCGACTTGGATTTCCGACCAACTGCAGCACACGGAAGCCAGGAAGATTTTGACTCGATTTCGAAACAATCAATCGAGTTTCCAAAGTTAAGCGGCTTCGCGCGCGATTTGATTCGAATCCAAATTCCGATCCAAAGCGATCGAAGCTGGTGGCGGATGCTGATCAAATCCGGTCTTATGCGACTTCATCGATACCGCCGGACTTTCGACTAACCACCATGAAAGGGTGGCGCAAATGACCGTGACGAGAGTAACGAGACCTAAGTACCACGGATCTTGCTTCCAGCCGAGTTGTACCAGGACATTGATCGCCAGTCCGTGGTAGAGGTAAACGCCATACGAAATATCGTTCCCTCGCAGCACGAATTCGCTTAGCGAACGCCACGAAAAAGAAAATGACAGGACGGTCATTGCCAGTAAAAATCGCGCCAGCAACACCGGTATCGGCGACGATGATACTGTTGCCGGCCCCCAGGGATTGAGCAGCAGCATGCATGCGGAAAATCCCGCCAACCAGAATACAACTCGATTTTCCAGAAACGGCCGAAGGCGATCGAAATTTCGCTGTAACACGATTCCCAGCAGAAACATGTAAAGATGCGGCAGCGGAGTCACCATTTGAAGTTTCGTCCAGTTGCTGGTGGGGTCGGCATACACCGACAATTGGAACCAGTACGCGAACGAAACAAGTGCTAACGCACCCAGGCCACAGTCGGCCCAGCGACGGTTGACTCGATTCACGAATCCGACATAGAGGATTGGCAACGATACATAGAAACCCAATTCAACAGGAATCGTCCAAAGACTTCCGTTTAAAACCCCAAGGCCAAATCCTCGCATAAACGATGGATTGTAAACCTGCACGAACGTGGACTGTGAAATAACCCACAGTCCAAAAGACGGACTGGCCGCGAGGGTGGGAGTGATCACGCCGAACGAGGTCGCAACCAGAATGCCTACTGCCAATTGGACCCACAGTGCCGGATAAATCCTCAATACACGCTTCGTGGCATAGTCTCGCCAGTTGTTGGATCTTTCCCACGACCTCGAAATCAAGAATCCGCTGATCGTGAAAAAAATGGGGACACCCGGAAACCAGTGAATCAAATGTGCAATCGTTGGATCGCCAATACCCGTCGTAATCCCCAAGTGCCAGCACGTATGGCAATAGACCACCTGTAGTGCGGCAAGAAGGCGAATGAGATCGAAGTTATTGGGACGCATTTTTACTTCATTCTCTTGAGGAACTTGACGTCGGAAATATCGTTAGTGTTCCTCGGGTTCATGGAGCGAAAGCTCCTGGCGAACCGCTCGTAGCGGCTCTTGATGTACAAATCCGAACGGTCCGCGAGATTATGCGGCTCGGCTTTTTTCCGTCTTCGGTGCCTGATTGACCTCATTCTTTGCGGCGACGCTCATGACTTTCTGAATCGCCCGAGCGGTCTCTTCAATTTCTGTGACTTTCAGGGTTGGGTGGACCATGAACATCAAGCTCGTCTCGCCCAGCTCACGAGCAACGGAAAGTCGATCTTTTGGTCGCAGCCCTGGCTGGTCAAATGCTTTTTCCAGATAGATCTCACTGCAAGAACCGGGACCACAGGGGATCCCTTCTGCTTGAAGGTTCTGGACAATTCGGTCTCGCGACCAACCTGCGTCTAAATATTCAGGCCGCACAAAGGCGTAGTACTTGTAATAACTGTGCAACGAATGAGCTGGAGCCTGCGGAATCCGTAACGCAGGGATTGCTGCCAGGGAATTCGTAAGCGTCGCTGCATTCTTGCGTCGTGCTTCAATCCATTCAGGTAATCGCTTCAACATCACTCGCCCCATGGCCGATTGCATTTCGGTTAGACGCCAATTCGTTCCGAAGCTTTCATGCAACCAGCGAAACAGATGCGGCTGATGTGGTTTTTGTATTGCCGACTGACTCTTTCCGTGATCTTTGAGACTCCAGCACTTATTCCAAAGTTCGCGGTCGTTGGTGGTCATCAACCCACCTTCGCCGCCAGTCGTCATGATTTTGTCCTGGCAAAACGAAAACGCACCCACGTCTCCAATCGTACCGACATGGCGACCTTTGTACGTCGCATGATGAGACTGAGCACAATCTTCAATAACCTTGATTCCGTAAGTCCGAGCCAGATCCATGATCGGGTCCATATCACATGGCCAGCCAGCCAGATGCACGGCAACAATCGCACGCGTGCGGTGTGTCATCGCGGCTCGAATTGTGTCAACCGTAAGCGTCTGACTGTCTCGATCGACATCAGCAACGACGGGTTTCGCACCGCGCATCACGGCACAACTTGCAGAAGCGATGAACGTACGGCTTGGAACGATCACTTCGTCTCCCGCTCCGATCCCAAGTCCATACAGCGCCAGTTCCAGCGCAACCGTTCCGTTAGTCAAGGCGATCGCGTGTTTTGAGCCAATCGCTTCGGCGTACTCTCGTTCAAAGAGCTTTCCTTCTTCGCCAGTCCAGTAATTGACCTTATTGGAACGCAGGACCCTGGTCGATGCCTCAATGATTTCGTCATCGAAATAAGGCCAGGGCGAGAGAGATCCCTGTCGAACTGGTTTTCCACCTTCCAGAGCCAAAACGTGATCTTCAAAGCTGACCGTCTTCGACATCGAGAATCCTTCCGGCACAAGATGAGTGAGTTCTATTGGTTTTTTTCGCTTAAGCCGACTTCTTCAGATCGTCATGTTCTGCATATCGAACGATTCGAGGTGTTGGTCCAACCACGGTACAGCCGCGCGGCAAGTCGTGGATGACAACCGTTCCCGCCCCGACAGTGACATCGGATTCAATCCGAATATTCGGTATCACACTGCTGCCAGTTCCCAGCAGGCTGCGATCTGCAACGCTGACCGTCCCGGACAAATGGGCTCCGGGTCCGATACCAACAAAGTCCCCAATCTGGCAATCATGGTCAATCGATGCTGAGGTGTTCACGATGACATGGTGACCGACGGAAACATGTGGCTGAACCACAGCGCCAGCAAACACCACTGTTCCCGCTCCCAATTTGGCAGACTGATGGACGAATGCGCGAGGGTGAATTGCGGTGATCCATTCGATGGGTAATGAATCAACGAGTTGCTTTCGAATTCGAGCATCACCGATCCCGACAATCCCAGAAAACTTCTGAGGCGTCGCCCTGACATCGGCAATTGGTCCACGAACAGGAATTCCCAGGATCTGAGTTCCCCACAGCTGTGCGTTGTCATCATAAACCGCGTCGACAATAACACCGGCTGCCTGGAGCGTGCTCACGACGACCTTCCCATGACCGCCGGCCCCGATGACGACGACTTTTTTAGACCCTTCGAAGTCCGGCATGGAAACATGACCTTCGGCCGTAATTCCCTTGCGACCGAAAACCGCCGCAAATGTCTTCCAAAGGATTTGCAGATCCAGCCAAAAACTTTGATTGTCGACGTACCAGACGTCGAGTTGGAATCGTTCTTCCCATCCGACCGCATTACGACCGTTGACTTGCGCCCATCCGGTGATCCCCGGGGTGACATCATGTCGGCGAGCTTGTTCCGACGAGTACATCGGCAGATAACGAACCTTAAGAGGACGAGGTCCGACGAGACTCATCTGGCCAATCACAACATTCCAAAGCTCAGGAAGCTCATCAAGGCTGCTGGCACGCAGAAATTTACCGAATGCCGTTAATCGTAAGTCATCATAAAGCAAAGCACCGTTCGCATCTCGAGCATCCGTCATCGATCGGAATTTACAGATCTTAAACAGCTTCCCTCCACGTCCGGGCCGTTCTTGACGGAACAGCACTGGCGAACCGAGGAATATACGCACGAGGACTGCTGTGACTGCCAGGATCGGCGCAAACACAATCAGTGCGGGAACGGCGACTGAGAGATCAAACAGCCGTTTGCCGAATCTGCGATAAAAGCCTTTCGACATATCAGGCGACCTTTTTATTGCCGATCTGTTGGACAAGTTCACCGAATTGTAGAGCTTGCTTGTTGCGATCAAAAAACTTGATCACGTAATCGCGAGCAGACCGACCCATCTGTTCGCTTCTCGGTCGATTTGAAAAGAGCGTACGAACGGCGTTCGCCATCGCTTGAGGATTCCCAGGAGGGACAGGAATGCCGCCATCCGCTGCTTCAATCACCTGACGGATGACTCCATCAATCGCCAGGACGACTGGCCGCGATGCCGCCATATAATCAAACACTTTGTTTGGATAAGTCGTGCGAAACATCGGGATGTCGCGAAGCACTGCCAGGCATACGTCCGATTCGGCCAAAATCTCGGGCATTTGTGATTTCGGTCGCGACCCCGTAAACGTCACGTTTTTCACGTTCATCTGACGAGCGAGTTCTTCGAGCTTCGGTCGGTCTTTTCCGTCCCCAACCATCAGGAAGTGGACGTCAGGGACGTCATTCAGCATCGTCGCGGCTTCAAGCACAACTTCGAGATTATTCGCCATTCCCATGGCACCGGCGTACGTCACAAGATATTTGCCTTGAAGCTGGAATTCCTCACGAAGGCCGCCTGCCGAGGATTTGACATGGAACATATCAGGATCAACGCCGTTGGCGATAAAGCTGACTTTCGACGCCGGAATTCCGAGACCAATCAAATAATCGCGATAGGCAGGTGAATTCACGAGCAGGTGATTCGCCCGAGCATAAAGAAACCGTTCAAGCCTTCTTGCCAGCCAGATCAAAACCGGGTTCTTCAACACTCCCATATCGACCGCAAATTCGGGCCACAGGTCTCGAATTTCCAACAGGAAGGGACGCCACTTGACGACAGAGATTACCCATGCTGAGACTGCCTGGAAAATCGGTGGCGAAGTTCCAATCACGAGATCAACATTCTTGACTTTTAACGCCACCCAGACGGAACTCACCATGAACGACAGAAACGAAACAATCCGCCACACAAAGCTGCGATGCAGTGCCGAATATGTCCACGCCCGTTGAACTTTGACCCCGTCAAAATCTTGAACTCGCTCATCCGCAGCACACTTCTTGCCGCTGAGATAACTCAGGTCACTCGCGACGATCGAGAACGCATGCCCGCCGTCGACGAACCGCCGTGCCAGTTCATAATGTCGCGTTCCACCGGCATCGTCGGGTGAGACAAACGCTTGATGGATTAACAGGACGTGCATCGTCGAAACTCCGGTATCAAATGTGGCGAAGAATGGTTGTGCATCGGAATGGTATTATTCATTAGGGAACCGTCAGCGTTGACCGACGCCACTAACGGCAGTCCCTCGGCGTTGATCAGATTGAGCGACGCGGTTGCGATCCATTCCGTACCGTGAACATGAACAAGTTCGCCGTCGATTGATACCTTTTGAGTATCTGGCCCCAGCAATGTCGCAAAGACAATCTCAGCCGAAGTTGACTCAACACTGACCGACAAAGCCGGTTCGACCGAATGGTAGTAAGTTGAACGCCAACCGAGAGCGGAATCATTAGCAGCCCGCGTCACGGTCATTTTCACTGATGGGGATGACGATGCGATGGCAAGGCGATAGGAACCCTTCTGGGTTTGTATTTCAATTGAGGTTTCAGACTGATCCGCCTTGAACGCTCCATCAGCAAGCAGCCAATGCAGGCGATAATCATGAGTCTGAAGACCGCGCAGTGAATCGACGACCAGCCAATGTTCCGCTCCAAGCCGAACAACGCCACGACGGTGTGTCACAGGGTCAGGTAATCGTGTATAGCCATCGTGTTCGCCATTCCAGCATGACGAATCACCATGACAAGTGACGGCGCGCCCGTAGGATTTTCCATTCAACCACGGCAACCAGAGAAACCGACTGGCGCGATCCATCTGGTCTTTGTCATCAACGGTGACCGTATTATGGAATGACGTGTGCGAGAAAGGATTATTCCAAGGCGGCGGCGAGTTATAACTATAGGTCCCTGGATCAATGACAATGTTCTCGCCCCGCCACCAGATATCAACGTGCAGCATATCCGCCTGAGCAGGACGATGACGGAACGTCGCGGCACGAGTCACCGCATACCCTTCAGCGGCCCGGATCGTTGCATAACCACCGATGGGTGCGTCAAAGTCAGCACGATAAGAGGTTTCTGAATGGCTGGTCGATCCTGTTTGCAAAGGGCGTAATTCACCAACGCCTGATCGGTCGTTTGAAACCTTTTGCGTGGCTGGGTCACTGACGCCGAACAGCCAGAACAAATCTTCGTCCCAGGGACCTGCGTCATATCGGCAGCGACCCGTTGTCAAGAAGTTTGCCGCCTGAACGACGGGGCGGTAGTCACGATAGCCAAGATTATTCAGCGGTAGAATTAACGCTCCGTCATCCTGTCCATAACAGGGAACGCGGCCGGTCGACTCGTCCTGAAGCTGATAAACGAACTCGCCGGCTTTCGCGATGCGGGTTCGAAGCAATTCGGAAAACGGCTGCTCCAACACATCACCCAGCCGAATTGACCAGATGTAATCGTGAAGCATGACACGATGGTAATTCATCGAATGCTGAGAAAACGCACCATCGTCATAGATTAATTCAACGGCCTGGCTCTCGAGCAGTTGTTTGCCACGTGCTGCCCACCGTTTGGAATCGATGAACTCGGGGAACAGACTACCAATGGTCCATAGCCCCATCGCCTCACTCAGCCCGTGATTATTTTGTTGGCTCAGTGCATAACTGATGTTGGATTCGATTCGCCGTCCCGACACCGCAATCATTTGAGCCAGCATCGACAACCGAGCTGGAGTTGACGCCGCGCTGGCACCAAAACCGTAAAGTCCAAAGCACCATGCCATCACACGCAGGCTAATCTCTTGACCACACTTCCAGTTCACGCCCGTTTCTGGCGGATTGGCTTCTCGCCAGCTCTCGATGAGTTGCCAGAAGAGTTCCGCATACTTGGCTTCACCGGTTCGCCAGAACGCTCGCACGAGTGGAAAGACAAACCCAAAACGATTGGTTTCCCACGCGAGCTTAATGTCGCCAGCCCCGAAGTCGCTAATCTGACTCCAATGTCGATTTTTGGGAAATTCTTGGTCGTGAATCGGATCAGAATGCCAGCATGGAGGAAACCCAACATTCATTCGTTCGTGTGAAAAGAACGAAATGAAACCTCGGCGAACGTCATCGGCCACTGACAGGGGTGATCCATCGGGCGTATCCCATTTTTCAAAAACAGCCTGAAACGCTTCGTGATCTTGTGGATCGAAGAAGAATCGCGGTGCTGAGGTCCATCGATACTCGGCGTATCGATCGGGTTCGCCAAGTGATCGATCAGTCACAAAACGCGTCAGTGGCTGTTCTTCCCAGGTCGTGGCCGGAAGTTGAAGACGAACCAAACCACTCTTCAAACGCATCGCGTGCCATGTCCGATACATCAGCCACTGAGGGCCGAAATATCGCAGCAACTGCGAACAACGATGAAGGTGGGAGACATTCACTTCGTCGGGTTCCTTCGAGTCCGATTTCGGACTCGTTGGTCTGAATTTCAAATCGACTTTGAACTAAGCGGCACGCCGTTGTGGCATCGCTTGGGTGTCCAGGACAACATCGGCAATTCGTTCGGAAGCTGATCCGTCCCATAACGGAGGAATGCGTCCTCCTTTGCCATGACCCGCCAGGATTTGAGACACTTCGTAACTCAACAGCTCCATATCCGTACCAACCAGCGTGTTCGTGCCATGGGTGATGGTGACAGGTCGCTCGGTGTTTTCTCGCACGGTCAGGCAAGGGACACCCAGCGCGGTCGTCTCTTCCTGAAGTCCGCCCGAATCCGTAATCACGACGGTTGCTCGTTGCTGTAACGCCAGGCATTCGAGATATCCCGTCGGGGGAATCGCGAAGAATCTTGTCGAATCCTCAAAATGGTAGCCAAGACTTTCGATTCGAGCTTTCGTTCGAGGATGAACGGGAAACACGATTTGAAGCCGATCGCTAATCGTATTTAACGTTGCCAGGATTCGCTTAAGTGTTGCCGGATCGTCGACATTGGACGGACGATGCAGAGTGACCAATGCAAATTTGTCGCTCAAATTCGGGATCTCGGGCATCCGTGCCTGTGGCAGCAACGTTCGCAAAGTATCGATCATCACGTTTCCGACGAAATAGATCTTCTCGCGGGCGACCCCTTCTCGAAGCAGGTTGCCGACTGCCTCGTCTGAGGGAATCAGCAGCATGTCTGCCAGTTGGTCCGTCACGAGACGATTGATCTCTTCGGGCATTGTCCGATCATACGATCGTAACCCCGCTTCCACGTGAGCGATCTTCGTTCCCATTTTGGCGCAAACCAATGTTGCGGCCACAGTAGAATTGACGTCGCCATAGACGAGAACCAGGTCTGGTTTTCGTTCAAGAATTGTCTTCTCAAAGCGAATCATGACTTCCGCCGTTTGGACCGCATGCGAACCCGAACCGACTTCGAGCGAAACATCAGGCCGCGGAATCTGTAGCTGTTCAAAGAAAATGTCGGACAAATTGGCGTCGTAGTGCTGACCCGTGTGAACGAGCGATTGCCGAACACCGGCTCGTTTGCGAAACGCCGCATGAACAGGAGCCACTTTCATAAAGTTCGGCCGAGCGCCGACAACATGTAATACGTGCATGGGAATCCATTCCTATTACGCCGTTTTCGCGAACGGCTCGATCTCTTCAGCGAATAAACCAAAGTTGCGAGACGAGCAGCGAACCACTTCCTGTGTTTCCGCCGCACGCATCACGTCAAAACTTACTTGTGTCACTTCCGCCAGTTCTTCAAATGAAATTGGCGAAGTTTTCCCTGTTTCGATGGCGTCCAGAAACGCCTTCACTTCCCCGACGTGCCCTTTGTCCTGCTGCCACAGATTCATCCGCCGGAAGTTTTTCCAGCCGACAGCGGTCATACGTCGAAAGTTATCCAGTTGAATCACTCGGCCAGCACAGAAGACTTCCAGGCGCTCTTTCGAGATCGACCGATGGCCATTCGCCAGATAGTGAATGGTTCCGAATGACCCGTCAGCAAACGAGAGTGTCATCGACATTTTATCGTCACGAATCTCGACCGCAGAATCTCGTCCAAACATCGTGGCCTGAACTGCAACAACCGGACTTCCACAGAGAAAACGCAAAAGATCAATAAAGTGACAACCTTCGCCAATCACTCGGCCACCACCCGCAACGGGATCGTGAACCCAGTGATTACGCGGAATGCTTCCCGCGTTGACAGTCATGATGAACGATTTCGGTTCTTGCACTTCATTGAGCAACGACTTCATTCGCTGAATCTGAGGAGCGAACCGGCGATTAAATCCGACCGTGAAAATCGGTGCTTGACCATTTCGGTCTTTCGAGACTCGTTCGTAGGTTGCAACGACGCGGGCCAGGTCGGCCGCGTTGAGAGCCAATGGCTTTTCGACGAAGACATGCTTTCCCGCTTCAAGAGCCTGACATGTCAAACTCGCGTGACTGTCATGCCGTGTTGCAATCACGATCGTGTTGATCGTTTCGTCTGCCATCACGGCATTCAGGTCACTGGTCGCTTCTTCGAATCCAAACTTTCGCGCGGCATACGCAGCGGTCAGTCCATTTCGTGACGCGACACAGGCCAGCTTTGCTCCGTTCTTTCGAAACGCCGGAATCAAGACCTGCGACGCATAATTGCCAGCCCCAATGATCGCCACACGGGCATCCGTTGCGGCTTGCGTGTCAGGTGCGACTTGCAATCGGACGGTCTGTTGACGAAGTGAAGACGCTGCCACAGGTTCAGACTGAGGAAATTCCAGCAGCACACCGAGCGACGGTTGCTTGCTGGAGATCAAGTCATAAGCTGCAACAGCACCATCGATTGAAAACCGATGAGTGATCAGCGAATCGGGATTCACCCGACCATCAGCCATCATGTCGAGCATGGCTTCAAAATTGCGTTGTTCTGTCCAGCGAACAAAACCGACCGGATAATCGTTTCCGCGTTGTTCGTAATCCGAGTCGTATCGGCCTGGACCATACGAACACGAGACTTGAAACGAAAGTTCTTTTTCGTAGAAGTCGGCTCGAGCCAGCTTCAAGCCGACAACTCCAACCAGCACAATGCGACCACGTCGTCGGCACATTTGAGCGGCCTGATGCATCGGTTCGTCACTGTCGGTGGCCGCAGTGATGATCACACCATCCACTCCTCGACCACGCGAGAACTGCGTTGCCGCAGCGACCGGATCGCCGCTGCCAAGATTAAAAGTCTCGGCCCCCAGACTCTCAGCCAACTTCAGTCTCGACGGAGAGAAATCCAGACCCAGCACCCGACAACCATGTGCCTTCAACAGTTGCACGGTCACAAGACCAATTAACCCTAATCCTGACACCACGAACGCCTCGCCAAGCGTCGGTTGTGCAAGACGAACTCCCTGCAATCCGATCGATCCGAGGACGGTAAACGCCGCCGCTTCGTCGCTGACACGATCTGGAATCTTCGCGCACAAGTTCTTGGGAACACAGACAATTTCCGCATGGGGACCATTGCTGGCAACGCGGTCTCCCGGCTCAAATCCGCCAACGCCTGCGCCAACTTCGAGAACCGTCCCGACATTACAATAGCCCAGCGGAATCGGCTGATCGAGCTTGCTTCGCACGGCCATCAATGTCGGAACGAGTCCGTCAGTTTTGACTTTGTCGAGGACTTGCCAGACTTTGTCAGGCTGTTGCCGGGCCTTTTCCAGCAAGCTCGCCTTGCCAAATTCGACCAGCATTCGCTCGGTACCGGCGGAAACAAGACTGACACGAGTTTGAATGAGGATCTGACCCGGCCCAACGGCAGGGCAGGGGACATCCACTAACTCAGTCTGTCCATTCGCCAAAGATTGCAGAATCTGTCGCATCCGTGCGATTCACTCATTAAATGACCATGGCTGGCTTAAGAACGGCCGGAAAGATACGTGGACATCAAAACCGCCACAAGTGCAGTTTCGGCAACAACCGCCGCAGAACATTGTGATCCACAGAAAGAGCATGCTTCCTCTTAAGCAACCAACTCCGATTCGCCCATGTAGGGTGGGACAAGTCTGCGCAGTCCCACCAAAACCAATCTTTACCGAAAAAACCAAACGTCTAAACTGAGCACCTTCGCCACCCCTGAGCGTCTTCGCAATTGTGCGTTCGAGAGATTTGATCGAAAAGTTCGAGCGAGTTCGCGCGACTTCGACAATTCCTCGTAATTCGTAGGCTTTTTGTCATCTTTTCATCGCAACAAAGTTCGCGCGAGTTCACCAGACTTCGCGCGAGTTCACCCGAGTTCGATCAAGTTTGCCTTCCTCTTTTTCGTGCTTTCGAACTTTCGTGTTTTCGTGATTGGTTTTCATCGTCAATTCGCGAAAAACGAAATCACCAGGAGGATCACGATAACACGAAAGTTCGAAAGCACGAAAAAATGCATTCCATTGCGCAAGCCTTTTCTGACCCGGCATAAATTTGACCGCACGGATGATCTCGTAACGTGGATTCGAGTCCGAGTTGTTTAGCGGTTGCCTCTTGCCGTGACTCTGAGCCGAAGGGACGTCCGCGAACGACGGAGGCTTGCACGGATTCCAGTTCCTTTTTTGTCAGGGGACGGTTCACACGCGTAACCCAGTCGTCCGTTCGCGGGATTGGTCATGGGCATAAAATTCGAACGCGGCATAGTCAGCGTCGAAAACCCGATCCAGGGCAATTCCAAGATTGAGTCCGTGAAGGATCATTCCCCGGCGCCTGACGTGCTGTTCGTGGCATGCCAGCAAGAATATCCCGAGAAAACGTCCCTTGCCGTCGTGTAATTGGACTTATCCCCTTACCTTCGTCTATCCCCTTGTCTTCGTCCGTACGGACGGGGTTAACTAAACTTTTACTCTTCGACAGGTGTTCCTTGTGGAACCAGATCTGAATGAACATACGGGAGCTTGAGCACCTTGAGTAGATCATCACATTCCTGGCGAGCGCTCGTGTAGTCCTGGTTCTTCTTTGGACATTCTTT
>CAILLA010000225.1 GCA_903834925.1 uncultured Schlesneria sp. | reverse complement strand
TACTTCTTCGGCACATCGACCTTGATATGCAAGTCCCGCAACTGCCGTAGATCGACTTCGGCAGGTGCTCCTGTCAGCAGTCTGTGTGCCACTGCTTGACCGTCCTCGGTCAAGCAGTGCTCTTCGTCTTGCAGTCTTCACTCCCGAAGACACTGCTTCTCCGAAGACTCCGAAGCAGTGGCACAAAATTCTACCATTCGATACCGAAGCACTACTTCTTCGGCACATCGACCTTGATATGCAGGTCCCGCAATTGCCGTAGATCCACTTCGGCAGGTGCTCCTGTCAGCATATCGCTCGCTTTTTGCGTCTTGGGGAACGCAATCACGTCGCGGATATTGTCCGACGCCAGGAAGAGCATCACCCAGCGGTCCAGGCCCAAAGCGACACCCGCGTGCGGTGGTGCGCCGTAACGAAGCGCGTCGAGCAGAAAGCCGAACCTGGCTTCCGCATCATCGTTCGAAATTCCAAGCAGGTTGAAGATCTTCTGTTGGACGGTTGAGTCGTGGATTCGAACGCTGCCACTTGCCGCTTCGTACCCATTGCAGACAAGGTCATAGGATTGAGCGCGAACCTGACCGGGATCAGTATCCAATAGCGGAATGTCCTCATCAACCGGCTGACAGAACGGATGATGTTCGGCGTCCCAACGTTTTTCTTCGTCGTTCCACTGGAACATGGGGAAGTCTAGAACCCAGGCGATCTTGAGCTCTTGGGGATCGTACAAGTTCAATTCGCGTCCCAATCGAAGCCGCAAAGCATTTAATGCGGCGGAGCTGACCTTGAACGTATCGGCGACGCAGAAGAGCAGGTCACCCGGCTCGGCTTGCAGCTTGGCGATGATCGCCTTCTGGTGGTCGGCACTGAAGAATTTCGCGATCGGAGAATCAAGTTCGCCGTCTTTTACACGGAAGAACGCCAAACCTTTGGCTCCGTACTGCTTCACGAATTCGGTCAATTCATCGATTTGCTTCCGGCTGTATTTCTCGGCCGCGTTAGGAACTCGAATACCTCGGACCCGTCCGCCCGCTGCGATTGTTGACTTGAACACTCCGAAATCACACGCGCTGGCGATCTCAGCCAGGTCGGTCAATTCCAGGCCAAATCGCATATCCGGTTTGTCACTTCCAAATCGTTCCATGACTTCACGGTGGGTCAGCCTTGGGAGCGGCAATTTCAATTCCGTTCCACGTAGCGTCTTGACGAGTCGCGCCATCAAGCCGTCGATCGTTTGAAGAATGTCCTCTTGCTGCACGAAAGCCATTTCGACATCGATCTGAGTGAACTCAGGTTGCCGGTCCGCTCGCAAATCTTCGTCGCGAAAACATTTTGCCAGCTGAAAGTACCGGTCAAAGCCTGCCACCATCAGAATCTGTTTGTAGATCTGTGGTGACTGGGGAAGAGCATAAAAACAGCCTTCGTGAACCCGGCTCGGAACCAGGTAATCACGCGCACCCTCAGGCGTGCTTCGGCCAAGCATCGGCGTTTCGATTTCCAGAAACTGGTTCTCATCGAAGTAATCACGAGTCGCTTTTGACAGTTGATGACGCAGAATCAATGCCTGTTGCACTGCCGGTCGTCGCAAGTCGACGAACCGGTATTTCAACCGCAATTCCTCATTAGGAAGATCGGCCTGAGTCGGGAAGAACGGAGGTGTCTTACTCTTGTTGAGCACTTCCATCTGACGTCCTTTGACGTCAATTTCACCGGTAGCCAGCTTGAGATTCTGCATGTCGGCGGGACGAGCAACAACTTCGCCCGTGACTCGAATCACGTCTTCATTTCGAAGCGATCGAGCAACGGCGTGCATTTCCGCATATGATGGGCTGAAAACGACTTGCGTAATCCCATATCGGTCACGCAGGTCGATGAAAACAAGACCGCCGAAGTCACGATACGTGTCGACCCAGCCACACAAAGTGACTGATTGTCCAACATGAGCCGTCCGCAATTCACCGCAGGTATGAGTCCGAAGCACGAAAGTCAATCCTTGCAAATACTTATGAGAGCCGCCGGAGCGTTTTTTGGTCGAGCCCCAAGCCGTAGCATGGGCTTCAGCCCGTGCGCCACATCATCCCGCGCGAGCGGGAAGCCCATTCGACATACGAACAACCTCATCGCATCAAATGACGCGAAACGATGATTATAGGTTCACATTGATCCTTGGGGAAGCAGCCCGCATCGAACTGGGAGGCCCGGAGGGCGGATTCGTGTTTCCACTGGGGTGCCACGGTTTTGGAGTCTTCGACAAAGCCGTGCGATTGAGTGCAGCCGATTCCATTTCACACGACCATGTCGAAGACTCCATGATCGTGGCACCCTGTGTATGTTATCTTGAAAAACGGAATTGCCCGCATCGAACTGTCAGGGGGGATACGATCAATCTTCTTCGTCTGGATCTTCGACGAACGTCACAGCCCATTCCGGATAGGGAATTTCGCTCCCTTTTTGTGACCGCCACAAGATTCGATTGAGAACATCTTCCGGAGCTTTATCGACTTCGCCGAAATTGAGACTCGCCGAACGAATCGCGTCTTCGCGCAGGATCGGGTCACGGATTGCGTTAGGATCGGGGTTCATTTGATCAAGAGGGACCTGATTCGGTACCGTCTCAAATGGGAAAAAGTTGGGAGAGTCTGTCATGCAGTCGAACATCGGGGTGGCGCTGGCGTCGAACTGATTCATCGGGGGCAAACCCAGAATCTGCTCGACCGTGCGGATGATGCTCGTCGTGTTGTATTGAGTGCTGACGACCTGGCCTCGTTTTGCATAAGGACTGATACAGTAAGCAGTTGTGCGGTATCCACTGACATGATCCCAGCCGTCTTGAGGGTCATCCTCAATCCCAAAAATCGCCATTTCTTTCCAGAAGGGCGAATGACTGAGCCCCTGCACAATTCTGCCAAAGGCAAGATCATTGTCTGCCATCTGCGAAGCGGGGGTTGGCGAACCGGGACTGGTACCGCTGGTATGATCGTTAGGAAGGCAAATGATAACGAGGCTGGGGAATTTTCCATCCGCCTCGAATTGCTTGAGTTCTTTCAGGATGAAGTCGGCTCGAAACTGATCCGGGACCGCCATGGCCCAACCGACGTAATCTGTTGGCGAAAACGGTCTGATCGATTCGATCGTGGGGCTGCTTTCGAAGATCACTTCCTTCGAGTCCTCTTTCCATGTGCGATAACAAGCGAGAAAGTTTGGTTTTCCTTTTTTCTGCGGATCTTTCCAACGGACCACGGGTGCCATGAACTCGCCGTAATTTCGAATCGATACTTTGTGAGCGATGGCGTTGTCCCACAAAAAGCCGGCAGGTGAATAAGCGATCGCGTCAGACTCGTCGTTCACTTCCATTCCATCTGGGTAACTGCGAGGAAATCCGGCGAAGCTCTTTTCCAGGTAGTCGGTTGCGAACGCCGTCGTACTCCATTGATGCCCGTCCGCACTTAATATGCCTGAGCAATACGTGTTGTCGAGCAAGACGAATTCCCGCACCATTTTGTGTTGATTGGGAGTCACCGCGTCACCAAAGATGCACAGGTCCGGGCGACCGTTGCCTTGTGGTAACGCACCGAAAATCTGGTCATAAGTTCGGTTTTCTTTGATGACGTAGACGACGTGCTTGATCAAACTCGGCTCGCCGATTCGCTGAGGGATCGCCCGCGCGGGCTGATCGGCTCGAGCTGGTAGCGCCGCTTGAGCGATTGTCCCCCGACGCATGTTCTTCGCCGCTCGTTCCGAAAGCAAAGGAAGTTGCTCATCGCCAGGAACGGGCATCGACGACACGGAACCGTGGTAGTGATGCGAGTTATAACCCTCGTCTCCATTCGGCTTCTTTTTCGGCGCCTGGGGCAACCCTTTGATGTTGGCACAATAGATGGCGTCCCGACGTGGATCAAACACCACGGCACCAGGGAACCAGCCGGCCGGGATCAACCCCTTGAGCCTTGAATCGCCCTTCTCTTTGGGGTCGAAATCGAACACGGCAATTGCGTTTTGCGTTCCGTTGGCAACAAACAGCCTCTTTCCAGAGGGATGAAAGGCGATTGCATTCGGCGAAGCTCCGAACAAGTCTGAGGGCTTTGCTTTCGCCCAGATGGTTTCAACGACTGTCTCAACCGCAACGTCGATGACGCTTAAATGATCGCTCCCTGCGTTCGTACAAACGACGTATTGACCATCGGGTGAAACAGCCAGTCCACACGCGTGTAATCCCACGATCAATTCGACCGTCTTAGGTTCGCCGTCAAGATTCACAATGCTCACAGATCCTTCGCTGGCGATATGTCGAACCGGATCGACGCGAACTTCCGTCCCTCGACCCGCCGGCCCGCGAACACTTTGCTCGTCTGGCCGTCGGCCCGCCCAATTGCTGACGTAAGCCTTGTTGCCAACAAGCACAACATCGTAGGGAGCCGCACCCACATCAAAAGTTCGAAGGGTCTTGCCAGTTGCCGTATCGAGTTCAAGCAGACGGTTCGAGAGATTTCCACAAACGTAAAGGCGCGAGCCATCCGAGTTGACTGCCAACCCGCTTGGAATTTCGGCCGGTCGACGAAGTGCTTTTGCTTGCGGTAGCGGGAACGCATGCGACGCATGCACCACTCCGTCCGCTTTGACCCCAAAAACCTTGATGCTACCGTTCACGTTACTCAGATAGATCTGCTTGCCGTCGGGTGAGAAGACCAACCCTGTAAAGCTGACCTGGCCACGGCGATCCGGAGTCAGGCGGTCGATCAGATTCGGTGAGGCAACATCCGAAGTTGGCTTCACCTGAGAATCGTCGGGAAAGAGAACTCTCTGACGGATTTCGCCCGACACGGGATCAATCACAATCAATTCGCTCGTTTTTCCTGAAACGATGAGCAAGCGACCGTCTGGTGACAAAGCCAAAGCCTGTGGTCGAAGTCCCGCCAGTTCCACCTGCTTACCGTACGGCGTAAGTACCTGGTTCACGGGCGTGACAATCACGTCGTCGCGCCAGCGACCGACTCGGTCGGTTGACGTTTCGATAACCGACTGGTCCTGGCAAACTCCGAGCGGCCCCATCACTACGGTGATCGCCAAGAACAGTAAAACGTTGCCATGAAATGCCATTGTCAATCAAGCCTCATAAAACCAGCAGGCGAATTCGAATGTTATTGGAATGAAATCATGATATTTGATCGATCGGCATCGTGTCAGAGTAACAACATTGGTAGATCTGCAACCGACGGAATCGTGAAGTGGGCTCCGATCGCACGAAAATCGCTTTCGATGTTGGCGAGTCTGGATTGAAGATCCGTTTGCGACAATTGTGAGACCTCGGCTTCTGAAAGGCCGAGCGAGTTTCCGGTTTTGGTAACACCGACCGTAATCGCACCTGCATTGAGTCCCGCTTCGATCCCAATCGGTGTGTCGTCCACGACCAGAATTCGGTCCATCGGATAGACTCCTAGTTGCTGAGCCGCGAGGAAGTTCATCCAGGGAGCGGGTCGGCCGGATGGAACGTCGTCTGCACAAATCACAACGTCTGGAGAATAACCTGCTCGCGCCGCAATCGGAACAACGATACCCATCAGTTCCCGGGCGTAACCGGTTGACGAGCCGATTTTTAATCCGCGTTCTCGTAATTTATCGACGGCTTCAGGAACACCTGGAATCACGTCTGTTCCGGCGACCAGGGCGTCTTTTTGCAGTGGCAGGAAGTCGTAATACATCTGGTCGATATCAATGTCGGACGGCGTGCGACCATGACGTTTGAACCAAAGCTCGGCGACTCTCGGAAGCGATGCGATTTCGAGGATGTGGTCCCGTTTTGTTCGACCCATCGGTCCGCGAGCCTCGGCGACGGTAATCTCGACCCCGTTCCGCCGGAAGACTTCCATGAAGACACTTGTCGGTGCACGACTTCCGTAATCAACCGTGGTTCCGGCCCAATCGAAGATGATCGCTTCAATCGGATGTGTCAATTCGATCATGACCATCGCTCCCAATCTTGTTCGGCGATTCCAAAGGACATTGTCATACCAGCCCCCCCAGTGCATGATCGAACAAACACGTTTGGCAGAGGTTCGGCGGCGAAAACCGGTTCGGACGGATGTTTGGCATAGATCCCATGCCAATGTTCCTGGATTGTCCAATCGGGCAGTCGGATTATCGACCTCAGTTCACGAAGCATCAGTTCGTCAATTGTTTGTTTGTCGAATGGCTCGATGTCTTCGTCGTATTCATGCGAGTCACCAAGAATCACGCAGCCCTCGTCATTCTGAGAGGCCATCACATGAATACCAAACTGATCGAGTTCGGGGGATTCGGCGGCAACTCGCTGCTTCAGAACAGGAAGGCTTGGGCAGACCTCGAAGTTGCGATAGTGACGGATTGTCAATCCGCTGGCGAGATGAGGGCCGATTCGCCAGCCATTCGGCTGGGGGACCGTTTTCAGCATCTGCAGTTTACATCGCTTTATTCCGACGTTTGCAAAAAGATCGGGGAACAGAGTTTCAAAATCGGCTCCGCCACAAACGATCACGCGATCAAAGTTCCAACGTTTGCCATCGGCACTTTGGGCCGTATTTCCGTCGGTTGCGATAATCGTCGTCTGGAATTCAAATCGTACGTCGAACATCGATGACAACCAGCCGGGGAGAGCGCGAATTGCCGCTGGAGGATTCACGCAAACTTCGGTCGAGCTGAAAAGTCCACCCAGTAATCGATCGGGATGTGCAGCACCGGTTTTTTCGAGAACTTTTGCCGGTTCAAGCAAAGTACATTCGACGCCGATTTCTGCAGCGATCGAGTGAAACTCTTGCAACACCGCCCATTCATCGGGACGGTGCGCGAGATGGATGGACCCACAGGGTGACGCCCAGATCTTCGCCAAATGGGCAAGTTTCAACCAGCGTTCACGGCTTTTAAGAGCGATCTGATGAGCCGCACCGGCTGGTTGTCCGATCGGCCAGACCATACCGAAATTTCGAATGGACGCACCGCTGGCCTTTGTTGACCGTTCGAATACGGTCACCCGGTGGCCGCGCTCCGCCGCAGACCAGGCATATGCCAAACCGACAATGCCGGCCCCGACAACACCGATGTTCAAGCCAGGCACTCGAAACCCTCCTCGAATTCTGAGTTGGCAACATGGTCAAGGTGCCTTGCATAATGTTCGATCGGCGGGGTCTCGAGTTGGGGTTGCTTGGCGGCATCATCCCAACGCCGAAGCTCGACCGCTGCTTTGCAAAACGGGTGTGATCGAAATAACGTGACTTCTTCGTCCGACATCACGCCCCCTTGTAGTCGCAAACTGAGAAGAGATGCGGGACTCAGCTGTTCCAGGTAATCCGGTTCCGTTGCGCACAAAAATCGCTTGGCCGCGACATGCAATTTGACAGGTTCGACGACATCGGGCCCGAATCGGCGTTGAAGCCACTGGGCGGCAAGGATTTCATGCCGATCATCGATCCCTCGTTCGGGTGCATTATCATCGAGATGGTGCAGTAAGTGGCCAACATCATGTAACAACGCGGCAGCGATTAACGAGGAGCTGGCACCTGCGGTTTCCGCAAAAAATGCAGCCTGTAACGCGTGTTCTCGCTGTGAAACGGCTTCGCGACCATATTGAGAACCGCCACGATCTTTAAAGAGCCGTAAAAGTGTGATCGTTGTCCCGCAATATTTGCTGTCGGTCTCGAACATTTCTTGAAATCCTCATCAGTCCTTCATCATTCGACAACTTCGATCAACTATTGTAATACACAATGGATGAAGGAATGTCCGGCCGTCGAGTCAATTTTCCGCGAGTTTTTGATGAAATCAGTCAATCAAACTGGTGGGGAATCTCGAATCGGCGACGTGAGAAACCTTAGCCAATACAGCGATGTCGCGTTCGCATTCTGGACCGTTTTGGCGGCCTTTGGTTGTTATTTCTGCATGTACTTCTTCCGCAAGCCCTTCACGGCAGGACGTTTTCACGATGCCGGTGTCTGGGGGCTCAGCTTCAAGATCGTGCTGGTGATGGCGCAGGTGGCCGGCTATATGCTGTCCAAGTTTATCGGGATTAAGATCATTGCGGAAATGCCACCGCACCGTCGTGCGATGACCATGTTGTGGCTGATCTTTGCGGCGGAAGCAGCGTTAGTCTTATTCGGTTTGATTCCACGGCCCTGGAATGCGGTCTGCCTGTTTCTGAACGGGTTACCGTTAGGAATGGTCTACGGCTTGGTACAAGGCTTTTTAGAGGGGCGAAGGTTGTCGGAATTGCTGACGGCGGGTCTTTGTTCGAGTTTTATTGTCGCAGACGGCATGACGAAATCGTTGGGAACCTGGTTACTCTTAAAAGGAGTTACCGAAGATTGGATGCCTGCCGTCGCTGGTTTGCTCTTTCTCATCCCATTTGGGGTCTGCGCGGCGATTCTGGCGAGAACGCCCCCGCCGACCGATTGTGACGTTGCTGCTCGAAACAAGCGGTACACGATGAATCGATCCGAGCGGCTGGCGTTCGTAAGACGCTATGGGATTGGTTTAATCCCGATCGTGCTGATGTACCTGCTGGTCACCATTGTCAGAAGCATTCGCGCCGATTTCGCGCCGGAAATCTGGAAAGAACTGGGAAACGCGACTGCGTCGTCGATCTTCACCCGTTCTGAGACGATGATTGCGTTCTGTGTATTGATCATGAATGGTGCCGCCGTTCTGATTATCAACAATTACCGGGCATTCAATTCTTCGCTTGCAACGTGCGGATTGGGTTTTGTGCTGATGACGGCAGCATTGCTGACACGTACTTCTTCGGCGGATGGCGGTTTCCGCTTCATGGTGCTGATCGGTTTGGGGCTTTACCTCCCCTATGTCGCCGTGCATACGACTTTGCTGGAGCGGATGTTGGCGATGACCGGCGAACGAGGAAACGTGGGCTTTCTGATGTACGTTGCCGATTCGGTAGGATATTTGGGATACGTCGTGGTCATGGTCGTGCGCAATTTCTATCCTTCGGCAACCGGCGTGCTTGGTCTCTTGACGTTGCTCAGCTGGCTGACGATTGTGATTTCAACTGCTTGCGTTGTGACGAGCTGGATCTATTTCTCGGTTGTCAAGAAAACGTCATGAAGCCCGCCACGACTTCGGCAGACACGATCAATCCTCCTCCAAACGACGCCCTTGTCTTGAACCCATCTTGCAACGCGAATCGGTCGTCCGTAACGGCACAGGCGGCGGTTTTCTCGGGGGTGGCGGGCGTGGTGACTTTGTGCCAGTTGTCGATCCCAACGCCTCGGGAATCTGAGATCCTTGTTCGCGTATCAGGCTGCACGATTTGCGGTAGCGATCTGCACAGCTTTCACGGACGTCGAACCGTTCCTGTACCGACCATTTTAGGTCATGAAATCGTTGGAGAGATCATCGAGATCGGAGGTACGTCGGCGAGATTTGATTTGGACGGGCGGGAATTGCGACGTGGTGACCGTGTGACATGGGCCATCATGGCGAACTGTGGCTGCTGCGATTTATGTCAACGAGGTTTGCCTCAAAAGTGCTTGAATGGCGTCAAATATGGTCATGAACCATTTCGACCCGGTCGCGAATTATTGGGAGGATTGGCCGAGTATTGTCTTCTCGTCCCCGGTACTTCGATCGTTCGATTGCCCGACGAACTTCCTTTGGCGGTTGCCTGTCCGGCCAGTTGTGCGACCGCCACCGTCGCAGCGGCGTTTGAAGCAGCCGGCGAACTCACTGGACGAACCGTTTGTTTGAGCGGTGCAGGGATGTTGGGTTTAACCGCCTGTGCCATGGCTCGCGTTCAAGGTGCTGCGAAAGTCATTTCTGTGGACCCTGTTTCCCAACGACGGAAACTCGCAACCGATTTTGGTGCGACTCGGACGTGTACCCCAGACGAGCTTGCAGTAGTCGCAATCGAAGAAGTGGGTGCGCTTGGCTTCGATGTGGTTATCGAGCTTTCCGGTAACTCGGCTGCGTTTCAAGCAATCTGGCCTTTGATCCGTACCGGAGGAACACTTGTGCTCGTGGGATCGGTTTTTCCCGGTCCGCCGATGCCGATTGCCTTGGAACAACTGGTACGCCGTCATCTCACAATTCGAGGGATCCATAACTATGCACCTCGCCACTTGCTTGAGGCGGTGAAATTCCTTTCGTCTACACACACGCGATACCCGTTCGCCGAGCTTGTTTCACAATGGATTCCGCTGGCTTCGATCGCAGACGCATTTGATCGAGGGAGTCATCCCGATTCGATCCGAATTGGCGTGTATTCGATTGCGTGTCCGAAGAGCACCGCTTAACCGAAGACGGTAAAGCAGTGGCACACAATATCCCTGTTTACTATTCCAAAAGGACTTTGTCCTCGGTTCAATCAATTCGAAAGGCAGATTTCGCCGGTTTTGGAAGCAAACAACAGCAAAAAATCAAAAAAGTCGCGATTGGCGTGCAACAGCAGACGATTCCGATTGACCGACTTGAATCCGTGGATATACTCCGCCCCGTCCTGTCCGACGCACATCTGACTCACACATCTGCAACTCAATTTCCCCAATGTCATGTCTGTTCCCGAGCGGCGACGCCTGCAATCGGAACAGTGTCTCTCGATTCGTCGCTACTGATTTCAAGGAGGAACGCATGTTCGGTATTCGCTTTGTCAAGGGCATGGCGGTTAGCCTTGCCACAATCGGAATGATGGTACCACAGGCCCGATTGCTGGCTGCAGATGCGCCACAGTCAAAGGCTCCGATCACCAAAACCAGTCAGGTGAATCGTATCCCTGATCTGATGCTGACCGATGGTGGAACGATGACAGGTCGCGTTTGCGATCACACCGGTAGGGTTCTGGATGGAGCGAAAGTTGTTCTCAAGCAGAACAACAAAGAAATCGCTCAAACTCTTACGAACGATGAAGGGGTTTACTCCTTCAAGAATCTCAAAGGTGGCCTGTACCAGGTCAGTTCCGGCAATACAGACGGTGTATTCCGCGTCTGGACCGAAAAATCCGCTCCTCCAACGGCCAAAGAACACGCTCTGCTGGTGATGGGCGAAAATGGTGCACGCGGACAATTCGGTGCTGTTGATCCGACACTGATCCTTTTGACGGCCGGTGTGATTGCCTCGGTTGTCTTGAGTGCAATTCTTCTCGGTCAGTTTGGTAATCTCCAGGACAAGGTCGACAAGATTCCTCATTCGCCATGAACAGTGGTTTCTGAATCCAACAACATTCTGGATCCCCCCCAATCGTCTCCCCCCCAGACGATTCGAACCGCCGGTGGCTCGCCCTGAGTCATCGGCGGTTTTTCGTTCTTTGCTCGCTTCAACTCAGATATTATCAGCCAGAAACCGCTCCACTCGCCGAAAGTACCAGCAGCCTGAGATCAGCAATACGATGAGCGAAAAAAACGAAATCACGACTCCGTCCAAATGCGGGACTGCGGCACCCAGCACCGTCCAGCGGAATCCGTCAAGTACTGCCGCCATGGGATTGAGGTGGTACAGCCAATTCCATGGGGCCGGAACCTTACTCGATTCATAAAGCACAGGGCAGACAACCATTCCGAGTTGCAATAGAAACGGTACGACGTAACCGAAATCACGATAGTGGGCGTTCAATGCTGACAGCCATAAACCGAATGCCAACCCGGAGAGCACGGTTAAAATGACGAAAACGGGTGACAACAACGCGGCCAGAGTCAAAGGAACTTGAAACCATAACATCAAGAGAACGAGCACAATGAGTCCGATACCGAAATCGAGCAGTGGTCGCAGACATGCCGATAAAGGAAGTACGACCCGTGGAAAATAGACTTTTGTGACCATTTGGCGATTATCCACCAGAGAGGACGTCGCTGTGGACAGGATTCCAGAAAACAACTGGTACAAAATCAGACCACAGAAACTGGTCACCTGATAGGGAATATCACCTTCCACCGGTTTGCTGTTCAGCATTTGGAACAAGCCGTTGAATGCAATCATCTGGGCCAGGGGCTGCAGAACGGTCCAGGCAATTCCAACCGCTGTTTGCCTGTAACGGACCTTGATGTCACGCTCGGCAAAAATCCAGACCAGTTCGCGGTAACGCCACAATTCCGGCAGATCAAACCAGCCCGAGTAGTGGTTTGCGTCAATGATCACGACGTCCGAATTGGCGTGAATGTCCGCCTGAGAAGCGCCGTCGGGTTCGCAATTCATTGGAAGCGTTGTCCTTTTTGTAGTTCAATCAAGTCGTGTCCGTCGATGATAGCCATCCAAAGAGAAAATCGTCCACGATAGAACCCCCGCGCGAGTTTTGCCCGCAATGCAAAGGGGGACGCCGTGATTTCTTAGAACGGTGCCGACATAAGGTGCCACTGCATCAGAGTCTTCTCCGACGCAGTGGCACCGTATGTTCAAAATCTTCCCTTCTGTTCAGCCATAATCTGGCCGTCGAGAAATTTGATGTCAAAGTTCGCGAGAGTTCGATTAACTTCGTGTTTTCGAACTTTCATGATTGGGTTTCATCTTCAATTCGCGGAAAGCGAAATCACCCGGAGGATCACGAAAGAATGAAAGCACGAAAAAATGCAGTCACTCTTTGTGAGTGCTTCGGCTCGACGAAGCTTTGGTATCGTCGCGGAGCGATTTTTTTTTGCACTCCCTGAGATTTATTGCGTAACATCTTTGGGGTCGCTTTGAGGAGCAAAGGGCTTCGCCCGAAAATACCAAAGCGGTGTCAAGCCACCGCACTCCCAAACCACGAGCCACGATCACGTGGTCGAAGAATAGGGGAGGCCGGGTGGCAGAGGACACACTCAATCTTGTTCGGCACGAAATTTGTTTTCAAGGTGATTGAATTCACGGCCGCGCCTTGAGAATGATCTTGTGGTCCGTCAGAGACATTTCATCGCTGTTGCCAAGCAACAAATGACTGGTTAGGTACCGAATTTGGGTGATGTTTTGCGGAGTGCGCAGCAGCAGCAGCAGCGAACGCAGACATTTCACAACGATGATTAACCAGGCAAAGAGCTACGGCGAACGGCTTTTTTGTTTATCGATGTGTCCGACGATTTCGTCGATCGTCGCCATACCGACCAGATAAAAGCGGAGCATCTCGAATGTCCGCTTATTCGGTGCGCGACCGGTGTAAATTAACATCAACATACAAGCAATCAGAGCGGCATAGACTTGAATCTCGACACCGTTCTGTTTCGTGCTGAGTAAGTGACGACAACCGAGTAGTTGTTTAAACATTCTAAAAAATAATTCGATCGTTCGCTCCAACACGGCTTGCTCGGCGTCGGCACCTTTGGGGCTTGCCGGGGTGGTTTCAATCCGTTTGGGGAGACCTCGCAAAATCTCGAAATGAGTATGCAGCCGATAGCCGCAGGTCGGCTGATCTTTCTTTCTCCACGTCCAAGCCAGTCTGGCAATTCGAGCTAAGATCGGAACGAAAGAACCATCAACCGCCACAAGCTTCTTCTCAATTCCCTCAAGGTTTTTAGGGACCGCCGGTTCTGGCAGTTGTTCAGCCAATTCAGCAGCGATTTGCTTGAGGGGTTCCGGGTCAAAGATCCTGACCGATTCGGATAACGAACCTAATCATGATTGCGGAAGATGAAATCGCTTCTGAATTTTCTTGAGTTAAGAACCTGTCGGGCACGTGACTGTAGGACAGAGAGCATCGAGCCGACGCGCGTATAGTTGTCGAGTTCTGACGACTCCTCCTGTGTCAGTCTCCCCGCTTGATTTTTCACCGCCAACTCATGCATGCAGGCCCGCTACTCGTCGCTGAACTCCAATTCCATAATTTGCCGGGCTACTGCGACGCTCATCTTTCATTCCGGATGGATGACCCGTTCCCAAATGTCGGCTTCAGTGTTGTTGCGTGTGGTGGTTGTCATGGTGGTCGTAGCCTTTGAGTGTCGAATGACCAGAGAATACCACAATTTCTCGCGAAAGAAACGGAGATACGATGTCGGGTCGTATTCACGACGTCAAAATACCGGTCGTCACCGATCCGTGCACGTCGGTCAGACGGAAGTCCCGTCCACTGTAGCGGAAGGTGAGCTTCGTATGGTCCAGGCCCATTAAATGCAGAATTGTCGCATGCAAGTCGTGGACATCCATGCGGTTTTCCACGGCGTGAACTCCGACTTCGTCCGTGGCACCGTAAGTCATCCCTCCTTTGATGCCGCCCCCCGCCATCCAGACGGTGAATCCGGTATGGTGATGGTTTCGGCCTTTGGCCCCCTGGGCTGTCGGAGTGCGACCAAACTCGCCCCCCCAGAGAATCAATGTTTCGTCGAGCATCCCTCGGGACTTCAGATCTTGCAGAAGTGCGGCGATCGCTTGATCGCTTTTGAGGGCGTCACGCTTATGGTCCATGATGTCCCCGTGGGCATCCCAGGGTTGGCCCGCTCCGTAATACAGTTGCACCATCCGCACCCCACGTTCGACAAGGCGTCGGGCAATCAGGCAACCGTTCGCGAATTCCCCTTCGCCGTACAGTGTCCGTGTCGACGTCTCTTCCCGGCTGATGTCGAATGCCTCCTGCGCTTCGAATTGCATGCGATACGCCATTTCCAGCGAAGCGATGCGAGCTTCCAGTTCAACGTCCTGACCGCGATCGGTCAGATGACGCTCGTTCATGGCCTGCAACAGATCGAGAACTTTGCGCTGGTCGGTGGAGTTCAGATGCTTGTTATTCAAGTGACCGATCACCTGCCGGGGATCGATCTTGGAATTGTTAATGTGCGTTCCCTGGTAGATTCCGGGGAGGAAGCTGTTTCCCCATAAGGCCGGTCCGACGACCGGCTTGCCAGGGCACAGAACGACAAAGCCCGGAAGGTTTTGATTCTCGCTCCCCAGCCCATACGTCAGCCACGAGCCAAGACTTGGCCGGATGGGCTGTTGGGCTCCACTGTTCATCATGAACAGACCGGGTTCATGGTTTGGTGTCGTCGTATGCATCGAGCGGATGACGCACAGGTCATCCGCATAGCGTGACAGGTGCGGATAGAGTTCGCTGATTTCCATGCCGCATTCGCCGTGTCTGGCGAACTTGAATGGTGACGGCATGAAATTGCCACCGGGACCCGATTTTCCTTCTTGCTCTTTCAGAGCGGGCTTGTAATCGAATGTGTCGACGTGCGACGGTCCACCGTTCATGAACAGGAAGATCACTCGCTTGGCTTTTGGTTCAAAGTGCGGTGCTCTCGGAGCCAATGGATTGTCTGCGTCGGCCAGGTTTTTCCCTGTCGGAGCAGCCTGCTGCTGCTCTGCCGCCAGCAGGCTGCCCAAGCCGAGCATTCCGAAACCCGCGCCCGCTCGCATTAATACTTGCCGCCGCGAGACGGCTCCCAGGCCAAGC
Organism: uncultured Schlesneria sp.; assembly: GCA_903834925.1. Classification (GTDB taxonomy): domain Bacteria; phylum Planctomycetota; class Planctomycetia; order Planctomycetales; family Planctomycetaceae; genus Schlesneria. Next base: position 49,359 of record CAILLA010000225.1, on the reverse strand, counting down.
TGAGACAATTGGGATGTCAACGAAATACGATTGTTCATGGGATTCCGCCAGGTCAGTCGATAAATGAAAATTCGTTCGTACCCAATAGTGCCAGCGTGTATTGCTCCCAGGCGGATAATCCATTTCCGGATGAGGTTGCGGCCGAACTTAAGAAGACTTCTCCCAGGCTCAGTTCGTCGTTAGTGGGTTGTCGACCATACAGCCAATCGAACAGCAGCGCAATCTTACCCGGCACGTCTGTATCGCGGCTGCCGTTCAATCGTGCGGCCAGGGCCTTCGCTCGCTGTGTCATGAAATCACTGTTCAGGACGAACAATTGCTGCAGCGGTACCGTGGTCACGCTACGACGGTCGCTGGTGATGTTGGGGTCGGGGAAATCAAACAGCCGCAGCAGATCATTCAATTGATGTCGGCTGATGAAGGCATACAAGGTACGACGATGGTTGCCACCAGAGGCCAGATCCAGCGGAGGTCCGCCGATGGTCCTGTCCAGTTCACCGGTGACCGCCAGCATGGCATCCCGCCACGGTTCCACTTCCAATCGCCGCCGATTCATTCGCCACAGGAATCGATTTTCGGGATCGATTTCGGCGGCGTCACGGCGAAAATCACTACTTTGCTGGTACGTGGCCGATAAGAGGATTTCTCGATGCAGTGTTTTCAGGGACCAACCGGAATCCATGAAACGGACCGCCAGATCATCGAGCAGTTCCGGATGGGTCGGACGGTCACCCAGTTGGCCAAAATTGCTGGGGGTTCGTACCAGACCGAATCCGAAGTGACTTCGCCATACTCGATTGACGATCACGCGCGCGGTGAGCGGATTGTCTCGCGATGCGATCGCTGCGGCCAGTTCCGCCCGGCCGCTTCCCTTCGTCGGCAAGGGCTTTCGTTCTCCGCCCGTAAAAACGACGGGCATCGATCGCGGTGCGACGTCACCCTGTTTCGCGGGATTGCCTTGCAGGTAAATCGCCAGGTCTCGGCCCGGCCCCTCGATTAACGAATGCGCCATCAAGACATGAACTGCATCGAACTCCTTTTTCACACGTTCCAATTCAACCCGTAATTCTGCCAGCCGCTGCATCGCAGGTTCAGGCAGGCGACCGTCGGCATCACTTCCCGGTAAGGCGAGCAGCCCCTGATCGTAAAACAGCTCGGACAACAACCGTGCGTCCAGGCGGGCCTGCTGCAACTCGACTTCGGTTCGAAGGGATTCCGCAGTCGGCCCCGAAGCGATTTCCGTCTTTATTGGAAGCGGTTCCATTTCCAGGCGCGCCCCGGAAAAAACAGCATGATCGCTGCTGATCGTATTCTCTCCAGGTCCCGCTGCGGCCCCGGTGCTGACCAGCGTCAGGTACTTGGCATCGGCGGGAATGGGAACGTCAAATTTGACAAAGTTCCCATCGGCTTTGAGTGGAGCGGGAACATCTCCCGAAAAATAATAGATACGATCGTTCTCTGCCGTCTTGACGAGATTCCCATTCACGTATCCCGCGATGATCCCATCGTAGATGTCTGTCTGACGATGCGACCGTGATACAATCACCGCCAGGTGAGCACTCGAGCCGCCGTTACCGAAGGTGTCGTCGTTCAGGCCCGCCCGATCGGTTCGAAAGACGAATCGTTGATCGGCGGGCATCAGCCCCGACCTTCGCAGTTCGTCGAGGTCAAACGTAATCAGGGCATTGGCGTGCATTCCAATTCCCTGCTCGGTACGAGGGGCGTTCGAGGCGAACGGCTGACCGACTGTGCGAATCCCGCCGGTTGCGTCCCAACCGTCGTTAATCACTCCCCCATGCGAGCGGTTGTCGCTTCCGAGCTGGCTGAAGTCAAAATGGACACCCGCCGCAATCTGTGTTTGCTTGCCCCATCCCTGCACCACGCGATCAACTCCCAGACACTTGTCGTTGGCGGCGGCGAGGAATGAATCTGTTGACAGTGCCGATGAGAGTGAAGTTCCCCCCTTGGGATCATCGAACAGATTGCCCAGAGGGATGACACCGGGAGCGACAACGGCACGATCGGATTCGCTCACAAAAGCGATGTTCTCACCAAATTCGGCGAAGAGTTGATCGCGGAGCGGTGATTTCGATTGAACCAGTGACTGGAAATCGACAGCAATCTGTTGCACGCCGGCCAATGCGGCGGCATCGCCCGACAGATCTTGTTTGGAATCTTGTTTACCAAACCATTCGTACCACACCGAGAGATAGGGCCGAGTCTTCTGGATCTCTGCCGCAGCGGACAAATAGTCAACCCAGCGCTTCAGCAGCAATTCGCTGACTTTTTCGTCCTTGGCAACGCGTGCGAGCAGTTTTTTGTCCTTGGGTTTGACCCGCTGCAGATTGATAGCCTTCCACGCCGTCGTCATGTATTGCGGAATCTCCGCGACCAGGGTGACCCTTAACTTGCGCGCTTCTTCATCCAGATACCGGTCGACGAGAAGCTGCTGTTCCTTCATGGTCGATTCGGCCGTGCTCTTTTGATCGATCACTTCCTTGGGGACGATCGGCCGTTCCTGATAATCGCTACTGGCGAAAATGCCTGCCAAAGCGTAGTAATCCGCCGTGGTAATGGGATCAAATTTGTGGTCGTGGCAACGCGCACAAGAAACGGTCAGGCCCAGCACGCCTCGGGTCAGCGTGTCGATACGATCGTCCCACTCATCGGCCAGGGCCTTGGCCTGTTCGCCATTGTCCTGGTAATAGACGGGACCCAGAGCGAAAAGTCCCAGCGCCGCCAGTCGACCTGGATCGCCGGGGCTTCCCAATAGATCACCGGCAATCTGTTCCGTGATAAATCGATCGTAGGGGAGATCGCGATTCAGGGCGTTGACGACCCAGTCGCGATAGCGGTACCCCTGCGGGTAATTGCGAGCTTTAAAAGTGTGTGCCTGGTCTTCGCCGTAGCGGGCGATATCCAGCCAATGCCGTCCCCAACGCTCTCCGTAATGCGGCGACTCGAGCAATCGATCCACGACGACGTCATAGGCATTTGGCGACGTATCATTGAGAAATGCAGCAACTTCTTCCGGCGAAGGGGGAAGACCGATCACATCGAAGTAAGCCCGCCGAATCAAAGTGCGTCGTTGGGCCATCGGGCTGGGCTTGATTCCAGACTGTTCCAGCTTTGCGAGGACGAATCGGTCCAGATCGCGTTTGGGCCATTCGGCCTGCTGCACGTCAGGAACGGGGGTTCGCCGGGGAGGCTGGAATGACCACAACTTGCTCGCTTCGGCAAAATCGAAACGGGAAGAGGTCGAAGTCGCGGGACGTTCTCGAGGGTCGGGCGCACCCAACTTGATCCAATGCTCGAAGTCAGCAACCACACTGGCGGCCAGCTTGCCTTTAGGAGGCATCTCGAGGCCATCGTACTTTAGAGCCTTCAGCAGCAGGCTGTTCTCAGGCTTGTCCTGGAGGATTGTCGGACCGGAATCGCCACCGTGCAGCAACCCTTCACGATGGTCGAGTTGCAAGCCCCCTTTGAGCGATTTCGAAGTCGAACTGTGGCACTCCTGACAATGCTCAACGAGCACCGGGCGGATTTTGGCCTCAAAAAACTCGATCCCCGCAGCATCTAGTTCCGCGGCGATGGACTCTGTCGATAAGGGTAGTACGACAGCGAACGAGAACATCATCACGGGCAGGGGAAATCCAAAAAGCCGCGACATCATAAGGTATTCTCGAGATCGAGTAGGGGGATGCGAACAAGGAAGGTTCGAGCTTCAAAAAGGGACTGAGGCGGACCATTTATCGGCGTAGCGGACTGTGGCAGTTCTTTTGGGCAGGGCAATCTTCTCGGACGGAGCAGTCATCGGCGGAAATAGGAATTGAGGGAATACGACACATCATCACAACGACCGACCGACATCGCGATGCGTTGAACATTCCAATCAATTCGGCAAATCCATCGACGAATGATGATGATAACCCGTTTTCTGGTGAATCCAAGCGTAAAGTTTGATGGGACTTGAGCAAACAGAGGGGACACTGCGCGTTCGGTAACGTGGGCATTTCCGTTTGCGAAGGAATCGTAATCTCACTCGCGTCTGCTGGGACAGTTACGACGGAAGTTTGTCTTTAGGTCGCCAAGTCGCCGCAGCAATCGATGTCAGAGAAATCATGATCGTGGAGTGTCCCCGAGGTCTTCCCGCGACTTTCCGTCGGCCGCTTTCGTGTCTGATCGGCAGTTGGCGCTTCATGAACCGTAGCCCAGATCAATCACGACTGGCAATACTTTAACTTGAAAGCCAAAACATCAATCGCCACCCGGACGGGGTTAACTAAACTTTTACTCTTCGACAGGTGTTCCTTGTGGAACCAGATCTGAATGAACATACGGGAGCTTGAGCACCTTGAGTAGATCATCACATTCTTGGCGAGCGCTCGTGTAGTCCTGGCTCTTCTTTGGACATTCTTTGCCATCTGGACCGAGTGAACCAAATGTCATTTCCAAGTCGACTCCGCTCCGCCCGTCTAAGTCACCGGGACACAGCATGTTCGCAAAAAAGCTGCGTTCCAGAGGCCGTTCGTTTTGGGCCGTTCAAACATCGTGTTTTTGAGAATGTGCTGTGCCCCAATGCCTCAGTCTTGGACACGAGACAAGGCATGTCCGGCGGTTTTCCGTAGCATTCGCCCATAGAGTTTGAGAGAATGACGTTGTTGCATACTCATTTGGAGACGTCCGCATGTCCGTACTTGACGCCGTTCCGTTGACTGTCGATGTTCCGTTATGCAGGGACGATTTCGGTGCGATTCGTGTAGGCAAAAGCCGGGTGTTGGTGGAATTGGTGATACGGGCTTTCCAAAACGGACAAACCCCCGAAGCAATCGTCGAATCGTATGACACGTTGAACCTGGCAGACGTCTATGCAGTGATTGGCTATTACTTGAGGCACCCCGACGCGATCGATCGTTACCTCGCCGAGCGGGCCGTTGCTGCCGCAGCGACGCGTCAGAAAATTGAGGCTTCGCAGCCCGCGCGACCGAATCTCCGCGAAGTGCTACTCAAACGGGCCAAAGCGACGGAGAATTCGAGTGCTGCGACTTCTCAGTGACGAGAACTTCCGTGGTGACATCTTGCGCGGACTGAAACGGCGACTGCCCGACCTCGATATCGTTCGTGTGCAGGATGTCGGATTGGCGGGACTCGACGATCCGACGATTCTCACCTGGGCTGCAACGTCGGGCCGAATCTTGATTACGCACGACCGCAACACCATTCCAGAATTTGTTTACGACCGTGTACGCGAAGGGTTGCCGATGCCCGGTGTGTTTCTTGTCGATGACGAACAGCCGGCAGGTCGAGTGATCGCGGACATCGTATTGGCACTTGAATGTGGCGGACCTGCGGACTGGCAGGATTTCGTCACGTACATTCCACTCTAACCGTGTGTGCCAAACCGTGGGGACACTGCATGTTCGGTAACGTGGGGGTTTCCGGTTGCGGAGGAATCGTACACTAACTCGCGTTTGTTGAGGGACAGTTACGACGGAAGTTTGTCTGAAGGTCGCCAAGTCGCCGCAGCAATCGATGTCAGCGAAATCATGATCGTGCTGTGTCCCCAAGGACTTTCCGATGAGGATTCTGATTTCATTTGGAAATGGCGGTTCTTCGGGTTCGGAATTACTTCGACACATCGTCACCCCAACGGCCTTGCGTGCCTGATTTGCTGATGGTGATGGATACGATGTCAAAATGTCTTGAGCGTGCCAATTGCGACACTTCAAGGCTTGGTGTGTGAAGGTGGATGTGTCCCCAATGCCATTCTGTCACCGTGCCGACGCTGCTAGCGTCGGATTGAATCGGCAGTTGTGTTCCAACCCGGTTCGGGGCCTGTCGCAATGTGATGAATCGAACCACGGTCGGTCAAATAAACCGTTCTCGGTCGCCCCGAATGGGGCTTTTCTCTTTCATTTGGTTCGTGCCCTGGGGCGGAAACCGCCCCAGGCTCTATTCGGTCGCCACGATGTGGCTTAAAAATCGACTCGCGTGTTTCATTGATTTCATGAGCACCTTCCAAACGTTAAGAATGTATTTCTATTTTTCTATTGACTATTGTTAAACTATCTTGTATTTTTATGTGGTTATTTGTGTGGTGTCACTAACGGCAGGCATTTCGTCGTCGTTTAACCGGAAGCCAGCGGCGCCGGCGAATCGGCGTTCAGCCGATTTCTCGCGGACCGCGCTGGGACGGGATTTCGACGTCACGTATGCGAATGCAGGTTCGGGGCGCCGAAGCGGCGAGAAAGTGGTTACGAGTAAGTGGAGAGTAGAGCGGCGAAGGGCCGAGAGAGTTGAAAATAGAAAGTTGAGAGTAGAACGGAAGAGAAGATTTTGAACAGAAGGTTTGAAGTTAACGAAGTGAAGAAAATCGCATACAGGCTGCGTGCCGTTAGAACTGTCCGGACAATTCGTGGTGGACGCTGCATTCCGAATTTCTTCGTTCCCTTCGTTAACTTCTGTTCAAAGATCTTTGTATTTCCAGATTGTTTGTCTGGTTTGACGTGTCACGAAGACGCGACCGAGCCCTACGACTTTGAGACCGAACGGAAAAGATGGCTCAGGCGGAACCTTCCCCTCCCGACGATACGGCGAGAACAGGTGAAATTGGCCAACTTCGAATCTGCGAAAATGCCTATGAAAATAGGAACTCCGCCAACTTTGCCAACTTTGTTTCGAACTTCAGTGAGACCGCAGATTGAAGAGGAATCAAGATTTTTAACAAAATATTAGCTCGCTATTCGCGAAGCGGAATTTCGAAGAGAGGCGTTACCAAGCTGGAGCTTGGTAACGAGATAAGACGGCTCGGATGGAACCTCGCCCCCCTGGCAGACGAACGGGCTTATTTTTTGTGTGTGTCAGGATTCCAAATCGTCGCTACGACGTAGCGGTCACTCTGCGGTTTGTCGTGAAAATAATAAATCGAGACGATTTTACCATCGGGACGCTGGACGCTGGCTGGATATCCAATGTCGCGGCCTCCTCCGTTTGCACGTAACGTCAGCTCGGGGCCCCAAGTCCTTCCGCCGTCGTTACTGAGTACGGCTCGGATATCAAACGGAGCGGCTCGATAACCGTAAGCAAGACAGATTCGTCCATCGGATAAACGAATTGTACTGGGGGGATTCCCTTCACCCACGTCTTTGACAGGTATCGTGTCGAGCTTCCAGCTTTGACCGTCGTCAGTCGAGCGAAATGCCTCCAACCAACTTTTATCTTCATGGCGACATCTGATGATGGAAAGTAATTCGGTTTTTCCAACGCGGACTGACGATGGCATGATCGAATAACCTTTTGGTTCATCACCAATCCAGGCAACGAACTTCCAGGTCTTCGCTCCGTCAGTCGTCCGCGCGCAGAATGGCCGACCTTCTCGACCATTGGATTTGGCAGCCGTGAGAAAGATCAAACAGTCATGAGGGCCATTCACGATGTAATCGGTACGAGCGGCGACCGCGATCGGTTTGCCGTTTGAGTCCGAGACAGAAAGCCGAAACGGTCCTTGCCAGGTTTTTCCCCGGTCCATTGAATACGAGAACCGCGATGGACCACCATGATGGTCCAGCATGCGGAACGTCATGACAAAATCGGGGTGCTTGAAGTCGATGCCCCCTGGGGAGTCTTCCCACAGCTTTTCCTTCAAACCGGGTGGAGTGATTCCATGCAAGCCTTTTCCAACGGGAATCAGCGCACCTTGCGCGGCCGGATTTTCGATTTTCCAACTTTCGCCGCCATCAAGACTGCGTGCGAGTAGATGTTCTTCCGGTTTATCGTGGTCAATTGCATGAAAACCTGGACCATTATCTTTCGAGTGCCCGGCCGCGAATCCGACCAGGATTTCATTCTGCCATGACCAGATTCCAAAATTCGCTGGCCAGCCGCCGAATCGATTGGGTTCGGCATAGACATTCAGGTGTCGGACGGAAACGGTGCTGGATGACGCTTTGACCGGCTCCGCAGAAATTGCTTGCAGCGGGAATAATCCCCAGATCCCGATGAACAGAATTGTCAAACACGCCGCCATTCGAAGATTCATCAACCTCATGTGTTTACTCGTGTCTAAAATTCAATCTGACGTCAAAAATGCATTCGCACAAAGATCCGAACGGGGATCCCTACCGTTAACGAACACGATTGTCACACTTTCATGGGCGATTTGGAAACCCAACGACAAATCCTCAGCGATCATTATTGGGTTTTGTCTGGAATCTCGACCAAGCGATAGGCATAATCTTTCGTGCATTTCAAAACGTCGTTTATTCGAACGGTCAAATCCAGTTCACAGCGTTGAGCTTCATCACGCGCTTAAGGGCCTGAACGTGAAATATCAGATTAAGCAACTTGAAGTTGGCGGAATCCTCGATCAGGCATTTCAACTGATGCGTGATTATCCAGGACTCTTATTTGGAATTGTGGGGGTCACAATTGTCCCCCTGCAGATTGTCATTGGATTTCTTACACATCAGATGCAAGAAACCATCAAAGCCGGGGGTGATTTCCAATCCCTGTTAATCGTTCAAGTTTTATTAAGTATTTTCGTTGCACTCCCGCTTTCCATACTGGTCAATGCTGCGGTCATATTTGCGGTGGCAAGCGTCTATCTCTCGCGACCAACGACAATCGGTGCCTGTTTCGGGCATGCATTGAAACGGTTCTTGCCATTATTAGGTACGTCTATGTTGATGGGCCTGGCGATCATGGGGGGAATGATTCTCCTGGTCATTCCGGGAATCATCTTCGCTTTCTGGTTTTCCCTGTCACAACACGTCGCCGTTTTGGAGTCGACAGCCGGCTCGGCAGCACTGACTCGAAGCAAACTGCTGATGAAGGGAAATATTGGTACGGCGATCGCGCTGGGGATCGTGGTTTATATGATTATCGCTGGCCTGAGTTTAGGGGCAGCAATCATTCCACAGATCCATGCTCAAATTGTTATGATGGCATTGGTGCAGGGAGTTGTGACTCTCATTGCCACATCCGTTTTCGTGGTGTTCTATTTTTCTTGCCGATGTAAAGCCGAAAACTTCGACCTGCAGGTCCTCGCCGACGCGATCGGAGACGAAAATGGTGACGACTCGAATGAAGAAGACGTCGAAGTTGTTGCTGGTTGATTGTCCCAGTATTTTGGAACGATAACGAACTGAAGAGACGATCTTTTCGAATCGTGAAGTTTCAGCCGGTCGTTGCAAATTGATCGGCATTTCGTCACTAATGGTTGTTACCGTCGAAAAGAGAATTTCCCTTTCGATGTTTCGTATCTGACAAAATCAATTCTCATATTGGATTCGAACGCGTGGACCGCACTTCTCTTCCATCTTCCCAAGAGCTGCGCGACAAAGCGTTGGAAATCGTTTCCGGGTCGGATTATCAAATCAACAGTGGCCAGTCTGACAACAGTTGGTCATTGCTATTGATGCTGGAGATCCTCCAATGGATTCTTGCCCCGTTCATCTGGATCTATAACCTCACAGAGGGATTACCCGATTTTTTGAGGTGGGTTATCGTCCTGGGGTTGGCGACCGTCCTTGCGTTGCTGATCGCGCATATCATTTACTCGTTCGTGACTGCGATTCGAACTCCAAAGCGAATTGGTGATACAGGACCGAATTCACGACAAAGACGCATCGACCCGGAGGAAGTGGAACGACTCGCAAGCGAAGCCGCCGGACGGGCAGATTACGTGACGGCGATACGGTTTCTGTTTCGAGCCAGTGTCCTTCGCCTGGAACTTGCCGAGAAAAAGTCACATCGCCCTGGAACGACGAATCGGGAACTTTTGCGGCGCTATCAAAGTCGGCCCACGTTAAACGAATCGTTACGGTTATTCGTTGAGACGATTGACAGGAAATGGTACGGGGACGAAACCTGCTCGGATATCGACTACGCGGCGTGTCAGCGGGCTCACAACGAAGTGCGTCGCACCATTGAGGAGCCGGCTTATGCTGTCGGCACGTAACGCAATTCTGATCGCATTGGCGGTTTTCTTATTCTCATTAGTGGCAGGCACGATCGCATTAATGGGGCCGCCCGACTCCAATGGAGCCGCAGTCGATTCGTACGGGACACACCGCGACGGCTTTCGCGCGGCGTTCGAACTTCTCTCCGCGTTTGACGTCGCCGTTGAACGTCGGATCGAACCACCTTCGCCCGATCATCTGCCGACATCGACAACACTCGTTATCTGGGTACCGCACGACGACTTGATCGCCAATGAACCGGCTTATCTCGAACGCCTGATTCCATGGGTTGAACGTGGTGGTCGATTGGTTATTGCGGTCCCGCCTCACGAACGTGACTGGGCCGCTGCCGCTATGAGAGCCAATCTGGACGGCGAAAAGGGCGACATTTTTTCCGCATTCAAACTTGCGGGTGTCCAAACGATAGCGGTTTCACTGAACGAAAAAAACAACGGGAAGTCATCGACCAAACCACCAATAGACTTCCAATCCGAATCCGCACGTCGCGAGCAAATTCGCCGGTCTTTGGAAGAAGCGATCGGAATGCACCCGATTGAGTTTACGACTTCAGCAGTCACGGTTTCAGGCTCATTTGAAAACTTGCAGGATCGGGTTCGGCGACTTCAGATTCCGACCGAAAACATCGGTGGCTTAAAGATCAGCGATGCTTTTAGGCCGATGGGAACAATTGAATGTGAGCGTCCCGGCGGTGAGCGATGGACAATCGCCGCCGCTTTTCAAAAGGGTGAAGGCCAGATTGTCGTTGTGGCCGAACCAATGCTCTTAATGAACGCCAGCCTCGGTCAAGCGGACAATGGCGTATTCGCGTACGATTTGCTGGCGAATGGCGGACGACGAGTCTTATTCGACGAGTTCTACCATGGTTTAAGCGTACGCGGTAATCCCTTGTGGCTATTCACAAAAAGTACGTATTCCACCGTCGCAGTGGCAATCCTGCTGCTGCTCTGCCTGGATCTTTGGCGTCGAGCGATTGTGCTCGGGCCGCCACTCGAACCGTCTGCGACGAACCGGCGAACCATCATCGAATACATTGAGGCCATGGCGAGGTTTTTGAATCGGGGTCGCGGCTGTCGTCCGTTTGTTTTACGTGAAGTCCAGGCAGGGGCGTTGCGAGCGATCAGTGGTCGGCTTGGGATATCTCAAGCGATTCACGATCCCGAAGTCATCGCCTCGACCATGGCAAAGCGTTCTCCGAAAGACGCCGATCAATTTCGTCAGGCGATGGAATTGACTGCGGCAGCGCTCGCCAAAGGTAATTCCCTGTCCGAAGCTGAAACCATTCGTGTGTTGCAAAGGATTTCCAGTTGTCTTTAGAACAGCTTTATCAATCGATTAGAACCGAAATCTCGAAGGTCGTCTTCGGTCAGGACGAAGTGATCGATTTTTCATTAGCCGCACTCTTCAGTAGCGGGCACGTCTTGCTGGAAGGACCACCGGGCGTTGCCAAGACGCTGCTGGTCAGAACGATCGCATCGGCCATCAGCCTGGAATACCGACGGGTTCAGATGACGCCCGATTTGCTGCCAAACGACATTACGGGGACAGCCGTCTTTCGACAGAATACTCACGATTTCGAATTTCGACGCGGACCTGTGTTTACGAATTTTCTGCTGGCAGACGAAGTGAATCGAGCCTCGGCACGGACCCAATCGGCTTTGCTCGAAGCGATGCAAGAATTATCCGTCACAAATGATGGCGTAACGCACGTTTTGCCCGAACCCTTCGTGATGTTCGCCACTCAAAATCCGATCGAACAAGAAGGAACGTACCCGCTTCCGTTAGCCCAGCTTGACCGATTCATGTTCAAGGTACTCGTCAACTACCCCGCTGCGGAAGACGAGCGACGCATCCTTCGCGACCATCATGCCACAGGTGGGCTTTCCGATCCCCGATTGATGGGGGTGACGCCAGTTGTCACGGCGTCGGACATCCTTGAGGCGCGCCGAACAATTCGAGAAACGCATGTCCGGGATGAAGTCATCGCCTACGTTCAAAAACTCTTGAATGCAACCCGAAATGACGATTCACTGTCAGTCGGTGCCAGCCCCCGTTCCGGTTTAATGTTGCTGATGGGAGCAAAAAGCCTGGGGCGTTTTTCCGGTCGCGATTTTGTCACACCCGACGATATCCAGGCCGCGTTCATCCCCGCACTGCGTCACCGTGTCGTGCTGAGTCCAACCGCCGAACTTGAGGATACGACCACCGATGATGTGCTGAGCCAGATCTTGGAAGCTGTCGAAGTGCCACGGTGATATGACCCGCAAATGATGCTCGACGATGACAGAGTTCTTCGTTTCCAACGGATTGAACGAGAAAATCAAGCGACGAAAGACAATCTAAGAGCAGTAAAAAATGGTCGACTTTCAAAGCAACACCCTCCAACGACCTGAAGCGAATCGCGGTCGAAAGAATCCGTCCGCAAAACCTGCGGAGTCGAAGAGACCCGATCACGATTTCTGGCAAACGGCAGCAAGGATTCGACCGGGTCCAACGGCGATTCGAGTCGGTATTGTGCTGGTGGTCCTTTCACTCGTCCACTTCCTCTTTCCGTGGCAAGCTCTTTTATATTTGCTCGCATTGATCACAGCAGTTCTCATCGTTGCCGCAGTGATTGAAGCTCGTTCATTGATGCGATGTCTGGGTCAATTGAACGTTCGGCGTTTGCTACCGACCGTTGTAGGACGCAATTCGGCGTTTGCGGTCAGCTGGGAGATCGAAAACAAAGCCGAGGTCGATTTGCAAGGAGAATTAAGAGATGTGACCCCCAACGCGGCGTCACCCCGTTTTTCAATCCACTCGTTTGATGTTGCCGCTCGTGGCGGTCGAGCGTCATTGGCACATGCCTGCCGGATCTCCGAGCGCGGTTTGCACATGTTCGGTCCGGTTTGGATTCGTTTATTTGGACGAAGGGGCCTGGTTGAAATTCAACGCGTCTTTGAATTACCGGCTCGTATAAAGGTTTTACCAGAACAGTTCGCATCGCGAGATGAGTTACTGAAGGATCGCGGGGCCGAATTGCTTTTACTCGATAAGGCGACTCTGACGCGGCAACACGGCACGGGAACGGAATTTGAATCCTTAACGGAATTCCGAGACGGAGACGATCCACGCCGCATCGATTGGCGGTCCACTGCACGCCTTCAAAGACCGGTCGTCCGTCGATTCCAAATCGAGCGACATCGTGATGTCATGGTCCTGATTGACTGCGGGCGGCTGATGGGAACCGAAACTGATCGCGGTACCAAGCTCGACTGTGCCGTGGATGCCGGTTTGATTCTGGCTCGCGTCACATTGCAAAGTGGCGACCGTTGCGGAATGGGCTTATACGACAATGAAGTGCGCGGCTATCTTCCCCCGGTGGCAGGTATTCCATCGCTACACGCACTGACCGACAACATTTATGCCGCTCAATCGAACTTTCGCGAAACCGATTTTGGCCCGATGTTTGCCATGCTGCAAACGCGTCAGGCCAAGCGATCGTTAATTGTCGTGATCTCGGATATCTCGGACGAAGAAACCTCACGGCAGTTTCGGGCATCCCTTGGCCGGCTTGGCCGTCGTCATGTCGTCCTTTTCGCTGCATTGCGTACGCCACTTCTCAATCGCATTTTGCATGCGCCAATCGAAACAATGGTCGATGGGGCAAAGGTTGCCGTCACATTTCGGCTGCTACGCGAACGACAACTGGCTTTACAGTCGTTAAAACACTCGGGCGTTTTCGTTCTCGACGTCGAACCGAACCAACTGACAGTTCCGCTGGTTAACCGTTTTATTGAACTTCGTCAACGGAATCTGACGTAAGTCGGTTGGCGGATTGTTCACGAAGAAATCCGTAGACGATGAACAACGTCCAAAACAATGCTGAACCCGCAGCGAATATCAGGCGGGCCGAAGTCGAAAGATGGCTTTGGCGCAGATAGCTTTCGATCACGGCGGCGATGCAAAGCATTCCCGCAACACCCATGCAGGTAATACCGGTCTCTTGGCCCGCTCGATACAAGGCTTCGGTTCGGGTCGATAAACCGGGGGCAACGACGGCTTGACCCAGCATCAATCCCGCTCCACCACACAGGATGATGGCACCAATTTCGGTAATTCCATGAGGCAGAATCCAAGCCCATAACTCGGCGTCGATACCGGCACGTTGATGGATCGCCACAAAGACTCCCAGAATCATGCCGTTGTAAATCATCAACAGGGTCGTAGGGATTGCTGCCAGGACTCCTGTCGCCATGGAAAGCAGGCCGACCTTCAAGTTGTGTGCAAACAGGAATGAGGCGAAAAGAAATTTGACGCCACCCCCTTGATCACGTCCGTGCCTGAGAACTTCCAGTAATTGTTCGTGGGTCGATCCCGGTTGTCGTGGATCGCTACGCGGCCACAACGCATAGGCCGCCAACGGATCGGCCATCGCTGCAAAGTAAGCAAGTAACGCCCCACCCAAGAGCAGTGCGGCTGAGATCGCGTGGGCCTTACCATGACGTACCAGTGACCGGGCAAACGCCTCAACCAGACCACCAATCCCTGCAAAGAGTGATTTTTTCGGAGGAAGATAGATTATTCCATGAGCTGCTGCGGTGAGATCATTCAAATATCTCGTCAGTCGGCGGTCGCTTGTGCGCGTCGCGACCTGCGACAGATGAATCGTCGTCCGGCGGTAAAGGACATCCAGGCGACTCCGTTCTTCCGGCGTCATCGTGTTCGTGGACTTCTTTGCCTTATCCACTAAACGTTCAAGCTCATCCCAAGCAGGCTTGTTGCGTGTTACGAAACCGCTCATACTCTGCCATCCCAAAGATCTGTCGCGAGGTGATTAATGTCGATCCCACTCAAATACGAAACGCCGGAAAACGTCCAGATCGAATATCGTCCGGCGGGGCTTGGGACGCGGTTTATCGCCTGGTTCGTTGATCAGATCATACTGAATTTCGCGATATTTCTCCTGTTCATCATGCTGATAATCATCGGTGCGGTGTTTGAAGGAGCTTTTCGCGATGCGATCCGTTCAATGGATAAGTTAGTAAAAGAAGACGGTAAGACGACCAACCCTGAAACGGTTGTGGCTTATTTCGTTGGAATTGGAATTGTCATTTGGGGGCTTGGCAGTTTCTTCTATTTCGGGCTGAGCGAGTTACTTTGGCGCGGACAGACGGTCGGAAAGCGAATGTGCCAAATTCGCGTCGTCAAGGGGGATGGTTTCGCACTGGATGCTGTCGGTATTTTCATTAGAAATATCTTTCGAGTGATCGACCACCTGCCAATCTTGTGGATGATCCCTGTACTTTCACAACGGGGACAGCGATTTGGTGACATGGTCGGTGGAACGATCGTCGTCACCGATCAATCCGAAGTACTGGCCGAGGTCCGTGAAGAGTTATCCAGCCGACCGACGTCTGAGGCTCGTTACCGATTCGACAACGCGAAACTGTCCAAGCTGTCTCATCAGGATGTGGATGTTGTCGAGCGGATCCTGGATCGGTGGAACACATTGCCAACGGACCAGAAGTATGATCTGCTCCATCGCATCGTCGGACCGCTTTGCAAGAAAATGCAAATCGATGAACCGCTCGATACCGAACGCGTGGAATTCCTCGAAGACCTGCTCGCCGCCGAATACCGACGTCAGGATCGCCATCTACACTGAGCTGAATTAGAAGACGACTTGAGCCGGGTTGATCGCCTGATATTTTCCCTTGTTGGCCGTGATTTCGAACGCCTGCGGTACTGACTCAATCCCGTGGAGAACGTGGCGGATTGTCGGTTCGAGTCGAACTCGACCCGAAGCCACCAGTTGGACGGTGTGGCCGAGATGTTCCCGCGTGCTGATGTCAGGAAACAGGTATCTCAGGCTTCGTTCGCGGAACAGGTCGATTGGAAGCATCACAGGTCCGCCAAACCATGAGACACCGATAATCTTCCCACCGGAACGAACGGAGTTCAAAGCGTCCAGCAACGTCTGATGTCCGGCCAATCCTTGCTTTGGACTTCCGCCTGCACATTCGAAGACAACGTCGGCTCCGTTTCCACCCGTTAATTCGCGTATCGTCGCCACGACATCGCAGGTCTTGGCGTTCAAGGCGTGATCAGCACCTAGCTCGCGCGAGACCGCACAGGCTTCATCGCGAACATCGACCGTAATGATCTGGCCCGCACCACTAATGCGTGCAATCTGCAGGCACTCCAGGCCCATGCTCCCTTGTCCGAAAATGACAACAGTGTCCGCGATCTGAATTTGAGCCGTCTCGACCGCTGCAACACTATCGCTCAATGATTGCAGGCACGCGGCGACACTATTCGAGATTCGTTCATCCACCTTTACCAGCGAGATTTCGGGAAGCAGCGCACGCTCGCTAAAGCAGCCAGGTTGATCAAAGCCAATCACGGGACCTCGGCGGCAAAGAGTACTTTTTTCGGCTCGACACAGTGAGCAATCGCCACAGGGAAGCTTCGCCCTTGCGGCGACTCGGTCACCAATCTGGTAGCCGGTGACACCCGCACCAATCTCGACAATCTTGGCACAGAACTCGTGCCCGAAAAGTTGGATCGGAGCATCTTTTTCAAGACGCGCTTTGACGCGGTCGTAGGCCAGCGTCGGAATGCCGAACGCAAGTTGTGCTTCGGTCACACTCGGCTGCACGCACAGCGGCTCGACAATGACATGTCCTGGGATGCAGACGGGCTCAGGAATGTCATCCAGTCGCATGTCGCTGAAACCATAAAATCGCCAAGCCTTCATTCTTTTATTCCTGAAATTCGTTCAAATTTTTGTAATGTGTGATAACGGCCGACTTCGGGAAGACGACGCGCGTTCGCCGACCAGACGACCTCGGAAATGTAGAGACTCCCCTTCGAGTCTAACCAGATGTCATGCGGGGCAAAGAAATCTCCTGGTTCACACGGTCGTTGGCCACCGCCAAATCGGGCGAGCAACTTTCCTGTGGAATCGAAGATACTGACACGCCCCCCCGTCGAGTCCGGTGACGGCGCTGTCGTTCCCGGCCACATTCCCGCTCGATAACCCAACTCGGCCACATAGACGCGGCCTGCATCGTCGATCACCATTTCACAGGGACGAGCGATGTCCGTCCATTCCGTGAGAAATTTCCCTTCGGGCGAGAACAGTTGCAGTCGACTGTTTTCACGGTCTGATACATAGACCGTTCCATTTTTGTCGACCGCGATTCCATGGGGAACATGAAACTGTCCCGGTCCGGAACCGGGTTCACCCCACGAGAATTGCAGCGTCCCATCCGACGAGAACTTGTGAATCCGAGCGTTTCCATATCCATCGGAGATATACATGTCGCCGCTGGGAGCCAGTGCCAGGTTTGTGGGAAAATGAAATGGGGGTCCTGCATAACGGATTGTCCGATAGTCGATCGACGTCGCCCCGGTGTCCGAAGGAGAACCACTTTTTCCCAAGCTTAAAAGCAACTTTCCTTCGGGAGTAAATTTGTGGACGGTATGATCAAGGTCATCTGTGCAATAGACAGAGTCGTCCGGCCCGATCCAGATCCCGTGGGGGCGATTGAACAGCCCTTCTCCCCAGGCAAACAACAACGTCCCATCAGGATCGAAAACGGCGACTGGATGATCGCCACGATTGAAGACGTAGACGCGGTCTTTCGAGTCCGTAGCGACTGCGGTCACTTCTTCGACGTTCCAGTCGCCTGGCCATTTCGCCCAATCAGCAATTGGCCGATAACAGAATTCGCCAGAAGAAACCAGAAGCCTTGGTTTTGAATCGTTCATGTAAGATCACTGCGTTGGTTGATTATCACAGATACGTCGATGACAGCGAAACGGGAACTATCTCAGCCTTATTTGGTCCGCGTCAACGGACGCGAACGCGTGTTCGCTGGTTGAGGTATTCGACGAGATCGTCGCCCAAATTGTGGCTGGTGTCCACCGAAACGCGTTCGATGGCATTCCGGCGACAGAGTTCGTCGAAGGCGGTTTCATACCGACGCATCGCTTCGAGATACCCCTGACGAATATCTTCCGTCTGAGTCAAATATTCACTGACCTCTTCCAGACCAAGAAATTTGACCATCCCTTCGAACTGAAACGTTCGCTCGTGATGATGCAGAACATGGAACAGGACGATTTCATGACGATTGTACTTCATCCGCTGAAGGGCTGACTCAAGCGACTCAAGGTCCGTAAAAAAATCACTGAAAATCATGACGATTTCGCGACGGCCCATTCGACCGATCAAATCAGTCAGGCATTCGGACATCTTCGTTTTCTCGACCGGAGCAATCTCATCGAGATGATGCGTCATCCGATGAATTTGTGCGAGTGAATTTCCCGGGGGTACGTATCCGCGAACCTTATCGTCGAATGTCGCCAACGAGACTTTGTCGTTTTGCTTGACAATCGAATAACCCAACGTCGTCGCAGCCTGGGCTGCATACGTCAATTTCTGCTGAGCATCGTCTCCATAGCGCATCGACGCGCTGACATCCAGCAGGAGATGACAGACAAAGTTGGTCTCCATCTCGTACTGTTTAATCGAAAGCCGGTCACGCTTGTAATACAGCCGCCAGTCAATGTGTCGCGGATCGTCACCAACGATGTAGTCACGATGCCCGGCAAACTCGACGGCAAACCCACTGAGCGGTGACTTGTGAGCGCCCGCCAGATTGCCAACGACCAGGCCGCGCGGTTCCACAGGCCGGTCAGCAACCCGGCTAAGAACCTCAGGATTCAAATACCTCGAAAGCACACTCGTCATTTTTAATTCGCGTCCATGATGGGATTAGAATAGCGGAGTCGCTTGCGCGTTGTGGGATTCCCTGGCCTCGTCCAGTTGGTTCGAGGATGGGGTGACGTGTGCCTGCGTCGCTACTACGCCGGCTGCACATATTTCTTGTCGGCAGGTGTTTTCTCCATCAGCATTCCAATCAACTTCTCGCTGTTGACATCGGCGGCTTGAGCGGCGTAGTTCGGAGCAATTCGATGTCGTAGCGCTCCCTTTGCAACAGCCTGAACGTCGCCGATTGTTGCGTGGTAACGGCCGTACAAAATCGCTCGGGCCTTCGCACACGTCACGAGAGTCAGCACACCACGAGGTCCTGCACCCCAATTGACCCACTTGTTGACGAAGTCTGGCGCTTCAATCGCGCCTGGCCGTGACGATCGGACCAGTGCGTGCGCATAACCGAGGACCTGATCACTTACGGGAACTCTATGAACTAGCTTCTGGTATCCGATGATGTCATCACCGGAGAGTACTGCTCGAATCTCACCCATTTGACCTGAAGTCACTCGTCGTGCCACTTCCCATTCGTCTGCCGCCGACGGATAGTCGACTCGAATATGCAGTAAGAATCGATCGAGCTGGGCTTCTGGAAGGGGATACGTTCCTTCTTGTTCCAGGGGGTTTTGTGTCGCCAGCACGAAGAACGGGTCGGGCAACTTGTGAATTTTGCCGCCTGCAGAAACTTGCCGTTCTTGCATGGCCTCAAGCATGGCGGCTTGAGTTTTCGGCGGAGTCCGGTTGATTTCGTCCGCAAGAATCATGTTGGCGAACAATGGGCCGGGTAGGAATTTGTATTCCCGATTGTGGGTTTCGATGTTCTCTTGAATGACGTCGGTTCCTGTGACGTCACTCGGCATCAGGTCCGGAGTAAATTGAATTCGTTTGAATGACAGGTGCAGTGCCTGCGCCAGCGAACTGACCAGCAAAGTCTTGGCCAGGCCGGGGACCCCTTCGAGCAACGCATGTCCGCGAGCAAAGATCGCGATCAGGACCTGTTCGATCACTTCGTTCTGACCGACGATGACTTTCGCCAGTTCGTCCTTGAGTGTGTTGTAAGCCCCTTCACATTTTTGGACGGCGGCCACTTCATCAGGAGCAAGATTTTCCGTTGTCATGTTTTCGTTCTTGATGCTTGAGTTGAGGATCAGTGAAGGACTGCTTCGTTAACCAGGAGATTCAGTCCACACTTTGAAAGTAATTCTTCAGTCGTTCTTCATACGCACGAGGTGGCTTTTGACCGACACCGGCCCGAATTGACTTTCGCAATTCTGGCGGAAGCTTGGCGAACCAGGCTTCTTCCTTTAATTGCCGAGCCGATGTGTTTTCTTCCTTCTCGCGTCCCTTGTTCGACGACTTTGCCAAAGCGTCGGTTCCTTCTGGCAGCTTTTCGATGGCACCATCTTTGACCTTCTGATTCGTCGTCGCCGTACCCTCTTTCTTTGTCAGTTTTGAAGAGTCGGCATGCTCACTCGCAATCGGTTTCCCCTGATCGACGTCGGCGTCTTGTGCCATCGGCAACTTCTTTTCTTTGGATTGTTGAGAAAGAGGCAGTTGTTGACCGAGCGCTTTCTGTGCAGCCAGCTGAGCCTTCGATCCTGCCATCATTTCGGCGGTCAATTGAGGGGAATTGGGGACGAAACCAGTTCCGAGGTTTGCTGGATTTTTGTTTGCAGGATTCCCTGTCTGCGGCTGTCCTGGAACCTTGGAGTCGGCTTGTGCTGTTAATGACTGTGCGTCTCCTGTCGGCTGATCGTCCCCGGAAACTGGCTGGCCATCGGCGGCCAGTTGACCATCGGCTGGAACAAGTGGACCTTCTGGCAGCATCGCTTCAGCCAGCATACCATTGGGAAGTTCGATTGCAGGAAGCTTGGACGCCAATTCCAATGCCTCGCGCAATGGTGGATTCGCAACTTCGGTCTGCCCACTTAATTCCACCGCTCCCTGGCCGGTTGCTCGTTGCGAATCCGCAAACTGCTGTTGTGCATCACTCAATAGTTGAGCAGATTCCTGGTCAGCATCCGAAGCGCTGTCCGAAGTACCGGTGGCCATGTTTTCAAGTTGCGCCGCTTGTTTGGCAATCATATCGGCGGCGGACTGCTGTCCCTGGGCGAGATTCGCGACCGATTCTGCAATCGCCTGATCACGCCGGATCTCTTGTTCCTTTGCACCAAGATCGGCGGCAGCTTGTTCCAGTGCCAGCTCAGCGGTATTTGCTGCCTCTGCCATCTGACGAGGTGAGTCCTGTGCGTCGGCTCCGACCTGGGCAGCTGTCGCAGCAGCATCAATTGCGTCCGCAGCAGCAGGGTCAATTCCTGCAATCCGATCGGCCAACATCGTGTTCTCTTTGGATTGTTGAACTAATGCCTTACCCTGATCGGCTGCGGCTTTTTGAATCGCCGCATCCAGCTTCTTTCCAGCCTTCTTCAATTCGTCGACGGCCTTTGCTTGAGCAGCCGGTGCTTGCTCAGAATTCGATGACAATGTCTGTTCGGCTGCATCCGTCGCCATGGAGGCCGGATTAATGTCGGCTCCTGCTTCAGCCGACACCTTGGCAGCTAGCATCTCGGCCCCTTTGGTTGCCGCAGTCGCCTTGGCCTGTGCCTGTTGATCAAGCGGGGCACTCGACGGTGCTTCCGTTGCGGCAGTGGCTTCCGCTTCGGCCAATGTCAAAGCTTGTTTCAACGCGGCTTCGGCAGCATTTCGTGATGCGTCCGCAGAAGATTGATCTCCGTCTAAGGTTTGCTTCGCTGCCTGGGCCGCCGCCTGTTGAGCTTCGTTCAACGCCTGAGCGAGCGGATCTTGTTTCCCCTGTGCTTTAGCGGCTTGAGCCTGGGGCCTTTTTGCGGCGGTCGCAGCCGCCGCGTGCGCTTTCTCAGCAACTTCTTCTTGTTTGGTTGTCGCTTTCAATTCTGAACCAAGTCCAGATTCAGCTGCTGTTGCTGCGGCTGACGCAGCATCTTGAGCATCCAGCGAATTGGCAATTTGTTCCACGAGCTCCATAGCGATTGCCGCTTCGGGTTTTCCCGCAGCCTTGGCTTGTTCCTGCATCGCATTACCAAGTTGATCCTTGGCTGCTTCAAGTTGTGCGACCTTGTCTTGCGATGGAAGGTCGTCGATTGCCTTTTCAACAGCCGCTCGTGCGTCGGCGATCCGCTCGGCCTGGGCCGACGTTCGCGCTGCCAGATCCTTCGCTGTCGCGACAATTTCCTTACGGATCTCTTTTGCAGCATCGGTCAGCTTTTGTGATGATTCCATCGCCGCCGCAGCGGCTTGAGTCGCTGCCGTTTTGATGTCGGCTCCCCTATTCTCGGCGACCGAGTGAAGGTCTGCTTCCGACTGCTTCGCCTTTGCGGCTCCTTCGGTTGCGTCTTTGGCAGCAGCAGGAGCCGTTTGAGCAAGTGCTTCCGCAGCCTTCTCGGCGATTGCTTTGACATCTTGCTGTCTCTCTGCGAGATCTTTCGCCTTGTCAGATGCCTCTGCACCCGCAGCCTGGTCCGCTTGCGAGAGCGATGTTGCCTCTTTCGCGATCGCACGCTCTTCGGCAGCGGCACGTTCGAGGACTTCAGCGGCTCGGGCGAGTTCCCCAATCTTCACGGCGGATTCTTGTCGCTGCGCATCCGCCAACGCCGCATCAATGGTCGCCATCGTACGATCAAGGGCATCACCCGATTTTTTAAGTGCCTTTTCTTCGACTGCCGTTGCTTTCTCGGCAGCAGCGGTTTCAAGATTCTTCGTCGCCTCGTTAGCAGACTGCGCGGTCTCTCCCAAAGCGTTTTCAACCGCCGCTGGCAATTCAAATTTGTCCATCGCTGCTTGAGCGATCTCGGCAACTTGTTTCGTTTCTGGCGCAGCAGATTGAGCGTCCGTCTCGGCCTTCGACTCTGCTGAATCTTGTTTCTTTTGAGCCTCTAAAACCATCGCCTTGGCTTCATGAAGGGCTTTGACCGCGTTCGCTAATTCATTCGCTGACTTGTCCCGTGTCTGCTGTTTCGCCTGATCTTTCAATGCGAGTTCCAATGCCGCGAGATTGCCTAACACGCGGCCTTGATCAGCCATCGCTTGTTCAAGCTTGCTGTCGAGCAGATTTGTCGCCGCATCGAGTGCTGCAGCCTCCGCCTGCTGAATGTGTGAGTCTGCTTTGGCATTGTCACGAACTCCTTCAGTCAATTTAGCAATCTCTTTCTGGAGATCCGATTGTCGTTCAACCATTTCAGCCGAAGGACGTTGATTGTCGGTAAGAGATTTCGTTTCTTCTCGAAGTTGTTTCTGCCTGTCGATCAGTGCCCGAATTCGATCGATCGACGCCATGTGCTCAGTGTTTAGCGCCCCCTGGGTACGCTCAATCACTTTTAAAAGCTCTCGAAGCCCCTTGATCACCAATTCTTGTTCGTCATAGGCAGCAGTGTATTTCACTGCCTGCAACTGACGTCCCGCTCCATCGAAATGCTTACCAACTTCGGCTGCTTTCAGTATCCGTAATCCGTCTGCCGAAGCCATTGCTAACAGACCACTCCAAGACTTCATGTCGACCATTGTGTCGACGAGATGGAGAAACAATTCCTTCACGTCACGCTGATCTTCAATCGTTTTCAAGGTCAGGGCTTCTTGTCGTGCCTGCGTTTCGGTCGGCAATCCTTTGGTCGCCGTTTGCACGACAGTTTGTTGCCGGATTAACCGCCGAACCTGCTCGGCCAGTTCCGCGATTTTCAGTCGTTTCAATAAATTCTGACGTTCGACGGCCAGTTGACGAACGACCGTGCGAATCTGCTGACGGGCTTCAACGAATGCCGCTTCACGTTTGTCGACGGGCAACCGTTGTGCTTCGGCCAGCAGATCGACCACTTTCGACATCTCTGTTTCGACCAGATGATTCAGATTCCGTCGCATCAGTTTGATGTCGCGATAAATTTCCTGATCGGAGAGGCCGTTCTCGTCGAGCTGTCGCAGCTGCACGTCCAGCACTCCACCGAGCAAGTCGCGAGTCAATGTCCGCGCTCGTTGCTGGTCTTCCTGCTTTCGCTGTAATGCTTCGGGTTCAAGTACCTGGGCGACCAAAAACTGGCCGCCGTTGAAAAACACGATCAACGCACAAATCACAACTTGCCGCCATTGGATCGTTGACATGTTGGAACTCCTTCAAACCGCTGACATTAGTGTTCGTGTTTTTGGATTTAGGCTTGGCAGCAAAACTTGGTTTTGAAGAATGGGACTTATGAGACGTATAGGACCTATGAGACATATTTTGTTGCATCAGTCCCATCAGTCTGATTAGTCCTATAGATTCCATTCTTTGTTCTCTTTTTTCTTCACTTCTTATCGCCGCCAATTCCCATTTCCCGCCGCAGAATTTCATCAAGTTGCTTTGCCGATTTCTTATCTTCTTCGCCCGTTTGAACCAGTATGCCGTTCAAGTCAGTCACGTTGAAACTATTGGGTTCGCCAAGACCCGTTTGACCTGGAGTACCACCTCGCCAGTCTGTCACTTCCAGAACAATTTTCACTTCGTCCCCTTTGGCCAATTCGTATGACGACAATGGAATTGTCACTTGCCCTCGTACAATCGTCAGCGGCTGGTCATTCTCATCGACAACCTTTGCCACAACTTCGTGCCGCGAAGTTCGTCCATCTTCCCGAGAGAGATTGATCACAGCCACAATTTTCGCAACACCGAAGTCGTCCCCGGCGGCATAATCGAGCTTCGGTTGAGCCGTCGGAAGGACCTGGCGCGTCACTGCCGAGGCCACGATCCGAGGCGGACGGTCGGTTTTCAGGCGAATCTGTCCGGCGATCGGCGTTTCTAATGAAAGGCCGTCTTGATCCGTCACCTGGATTTCGTACTTGAGTGCCTCGGTGATCGACGCAAACGGTGTGTTGGGTGGTAGCGACCAAGATGACATCTTTTGATGATCAACCGGAGAATTAACGAGATCGTAGGTGACTTCCCCCATCGTCAGACGTGCAGACTTCAACGGCTTATTTGAGCTAACCAATTTCAACTTCGCGGCGGAACCTTCCAGCACTGAAAATTGTCGCGAACCTCCTTCGTACTCACCCGGCTTTAACGATCCCTTTGCATAATCTGGAGGAGTGACTTCCCACACAATATCGACCAGCGGTAAAGGCACGATCATCACCTCGGCCGGGTCTGATAATGCGTCTCCAAAATGGAATCGCACGCGGAATGAGTCCGCGATATGAGTCACCTCTCCCGCAAACGTGTTCGATTTTCCGGGAACGGTACCGATGTCGATTCGGTTCACCGAGTCATTATTCAAACCAGACAAACTGGCATACCCGGATAACGGGACTTCGCCACCACAGTTGACTTCAACCGTGATTGGCTGGCCATATGGGATACGGACCTGTGCCGCAGTTCGTTCGGCAAAGACAGGAATTTCAGTACCATTGATCCGAATCGATTCAATCTGCGTCTTTGTAGGATAATGTGCGGAACCCAACAAGAAACGGTTCCAGAAGGCTGATGCATGACCAGGAAACGCCATCGCCAATCCGGCAACCAGCAAGAGTGTCGCACCGAGTCCGATTGCCCGCTTGGGCAACGGCTGATACGAAAACCCTTCGAAAACATTCAGCGAAGGACTAAACTCCGCGACATAATCCACGACCGCATCGGCAAGGCGTGATGAACCCCACTTCTTCGCTTCAGGTTGCTCGAACTGCAATGCGGCGACGAGATCGCTGTCGATATGATTCTGCCGCTCAACGAACAGGGCGACATCTTCCGTGGTTTCTCGCGCACAGATGACTGGCCACGCGAATTTTTTGATCGCCCAAAGTCCCCCCAAAACCCACGAGACTAAGAGCGTTGTACGACTTCCGATCGGTAGATTGAACGACCAATCCCCAAGGAACGCGGCGGCGAGCAACCACAACAGAATTGCGATGATCGCACAGAGAGCACTCCCCCAGCGCACCAATGCCCGCTTCCGCTTAAGTCGGCCGAGTTCAGAACGAAGAATGCTCAGTTTGGTCTGCATCATTAAGCCAAATTCACCCGTTTTCTGACAAACCATTCCACGATCAACAGAGACATCATTAACCCGAATGTCAGCCACGTACTCCACAAGGGAATGATTTCCAAGCTCGTTTCTTTCTGACGCACGGGTTGAAAATCCTCTGGAAACTGGTCGACATCCAGCAGGTCATACGATTTACCTCCCGTTTCCGCCGCGATGTTATTTTGCAGCGAAACATTGCGAATCGGATTTCGTCGCTCGATCGAAACATTTGCGACATTAAAATTGACCTCGACAACTTCATTCGCAACCGGATCAGAGACCCTTAATCGATATTCGCCTCCGCTGAAGACAGGGACGCGTGTTTCAAAGATCCCCTGCTTGAGTTGGGGGATCCCAAAAATCTGAGCCCGGTTTCCCTCAGCGTCTCGATCAGGACGAACAATTTCAGCGGTTAGCCGACGATCAGGAATCTCTTTTTCATCTAATGGGTGGAACTCTTTGTCGTAGGCTTCGACTGTCACCTGCACCTGGTCGTCTGAACGATATTGCGTCTTGTCTGTTCTGACGACAAACCGTTTATGACTGCCAAGTGCGTGACTGAGGCCGAGACGATAAATCAGTTGGCCCCAGAACTGACGGTAAGAACCTTCTCCGTTAAGTTTTCGTAACCGCCACATTTCATCGAACGCCACATACACGACTTCACCACGCCCGTATTGCCGTACCGCAAT
Source organism: uncultured Schlesneria sp. (assembly GCA_903834925.1). Lineage (GTDB taxonomy): Bacteria > Planctomycetota > Planctomycetia > Planctomycetales > Planctomycetaceae > Schlesneria. The sequence goes on along the minus strand of CAILLA010000225.1, from coordinate 22,904 downwards.
TAATGGCTGTGGCGTTTTACCGTCAATACATTTGTCAGTCGGATGCTCGGCCAAAACCTGGGTTCCCCGCGATTCGACGCGACGGACTGGTTGGTACCAGGGAAGCTTGCTCAGGTTGTTCCAACCTTTAAGGTTTTCGGCATCCGTTTGACCAAGACGCATGAAATCGAATTGGCTGGCCGTGGGAGTCAGCGTCAGCCGAAATTCCTTGTCGTCGCGTCGCTTGGAGTCCGGATCAACCACGACTGGCAACATGTCAGCCAGCGCCGTCTCGGCCAGTTGACCAGGTCCAAATCGAGGCCCCGCAATCACGACCAGTCCCCCACCGAACTGGCTCACAAATTCTTTCGTCATTTCACAAAAACGAGTGCTCAGTGCCGACGCAGGCATATCACCGAGAAAAATGACGTCGTTTTCAAAAAACTGACTTCGCGGAAGCGTGAGGGTCGGTAAAAACAGATCGTTTGTTTCGCGGACGACGGGATCGGCTGAACGCAGAAACGTGCGAAAGCCGCGAGCACCAACAAGCTTGTCGCGATAAAAGACCTCTTTCACAAACCGCCACTCCCATGTCGGTTCGTATTCCACAAACATCAGCCGCAGAAAGTCGTCGATAATATTGACTTCGCGTTCCGCCTTATTGTTTTGAGTGACAACTTCACCCTCGACTGGATCGACTTCGGCAGTAAACACAAACCTGCCGGTCGCATCGGGAGTATATGGAAATTCAATCTGTGAACTTCCACCGACGATCGTAATCGCCTTTTCCCCGATCAAGGTTCTGGCCGAGGCGTCCGCCTCACCCGAGACAGGCGGGTTCGCATAAAGTCTGACGTAGACGGACGAGTTTTCGAGTTCACGTTGCCGAACGGTTACGCTGATCGACGACGATTCGGCTTTTTTCATCGTGGGTGGGGCGAGCAAATCGACACTCAAGTCGACTGCGGTGAGTGACCCGACACCAACGGTGAAGACCGGAACCCCCAGCTTTTTGGCAGCAGAGAGTGGTGCCGTGCCCGAGTTCTGATCGAAGTCACTGATGACCAGCACGGCGGCCAGATTGTCTGTCGCGTGTTGACGGGACAGATCCTCGAACGCATCACCTAACGCCGTCACATTTCCTGTTGTCTGCCAGTCATCAACAAGCAAAAGGTGATCTTTATCGTCACTGTTATCGAGCAGCCGTACTCCTTCAGTTTCACCAAAACTGAAAAACCGAAGCCGAAAATTCGTCGACAGACGATCCAGCAGATTCCGGTCAGCCTTTAACAAAAGCGATCTCGCGTAATCGGCTCGAGTCGGCCGTTCAGCGGATTCGGCACGGTTCGAACCGGGACTCCTTTCCTGCGAGTGTTTCTTCGCCGCTTGCAAAGTCCGATATCCAGTCAGATCCACGGCCTTTGACAGTCTGTTTCGGTCAGATTCTGGTAACTCGTCGGGGATCGACATGCTGTCGCTTCCATCCAGCAGAAGCCATAGCACAGGTTTCGGCAAACTGACCAGCGACAGTTCCAGCGTCGGATCAGCCAGGATCAGCAGTAACAGCGACAGTGCAATCGCTCGCAAAGCAGCCAGGAAAAACCGGGTTGGACGATGTCCACAAGCCTGCCATCGCAGATAGAACAATACCGTCAAAGCGACCAGACCAAGACAGCCAAACAGCACCAAAGCAGGCGAGGCGTGTGCCCACGCCGAACCGAATGACACCCGTGCCGATTCAATCTTCGACACGTCGTCATGGCCCAGCAGTCGTCCAATCGTCCCCGTCCAATTCATTGTTGCGCCACCTGAGTCTTCTTCCCCAACATGGGCCAGGCCAATACCATCATTTCGATCAACAGGCATCCCAGGACACACCAGCCAAACAGCTTCCACAGATCTTGACCGCGACGGGCACCCCCTTCCAGCCGAATTGGTTCGTCGGCGGCAAGAATGCGAACATCGTCGTGGCCAAGCTTCTGTTGCAGATCGGCGACAGCGATGGCTGTCAGATTCGATTCATTTTCCGAGCCATTCACAGCGAGCGAAATTTCATCCAGTCGATTCGATGCGGAACCAGGCGAAGCCGTATCCGTTTGCTCGGAAGAAACCGCATATGTTCCCGCCAGAACGGGACGACGAATTGTGACACCAAAAATGTTGGCACCAATTGCATCCACAGTCAAAGGCTCTTTAACCCCCGTTGGTCGGGTCAACCAATAACGAACGTCTCCGCGTCGTTCGACTGGCAAAGTCATTTTTTGACCTGCAACGTAGTTTCTTGAAGGGAGCGTTCCTTCCATCAACTGACAAAAGGTTCGATGAAATAGATACATCACGCCCGAGCCCCGCAGCATGTTCCAATCGGAAGTGACTCCACTCGTAAAAAGAACAATCCGACCCGCACCAATACGTCGTTCGACGACAAAGGGGCCATGATCGCCATCGAATGAAGCGAGCATTCGTGGCTGACTTCGTTTTGCCAATTCTGCGGGTGCCAGTGAGCGATCAACAAGTGGGAGCGGCGAACGCCAACTCCACCAGGCTGGTTCAAGTCGACGAAATTTCCGTTCGTCCTCATCCAGCAGGCTCGTTGTTCCACTTCGATCCAGGCGAGTCGTCGTCCGTGCCAGATAGTTGTCGAGAAAACGTTTTTCGTCCGAAAAGCGTTTCGTCTCATCCGTGACCAGGTTCTCAAGAACATTCGCGCCAAGATCCGCTCGAACAGCTTTAAAAAATGGCGTCGCTTCAAATAACGACGAGAGTACCTTTGGGTCTTCACCTTCGATCAGAAAAAAGTCATGCTGCATCGATCCGAAAGACGCGTAAAACGGCTGTAATTGTGCCGGTGCTTCATCGGGTGTGAATCCGACCGATTTCGGATCAAGCGGAACCGGAAGAATACCTTGTCCTGAAAGCCACGCCCGCTCCATCCAAGCGACCGGGTCAAAATTCCCACCGGCGAGGATCACAAGCGGCCCACCCTGCTGAACAAAATCTCGCAGTAACGGAACGGTCGCCTCATCTGGCTTTTCCAATCCCGCGACAACGACAAGTCGAGCTGTTTCTAACAGTTCTTGTGTCACTTGATCGGGCCGAACGTGTTCCACGTGAATTAACCGTCGTTGCGATTTGTCTGCGCTTGATCGGGGTGCCATCAAATGACGCAGGGAATATGTCTCACCAATTTTATTCTGATCGAGATTTTCCTGGTCTCCAACCTGATCAATGAAAACAACCGGCAATGATGCAACAATTGGCACGACAACCTGCTGGCGATTGTCGGCGGGAAGTTGATCTGATGAAGCCAATTCGGACTGCACCACTATTGTCGCAACGGCAGAACCGGGTTTCAGTGGGTCCGCCAGCAAATCAAACTGGTGCGTGAACTCGATTTCACGCTCCTGACCCGGCGTCAACTCAATGGCCTGGCTGGCCGCTTCGACTCCATCGATCAGCAACTTGACCTGTACTTCAAACGATTCACTTTCCGCTGACACATCGGAAACACTACTGGCGCCACTGGCATGTAGACGAGCCAACAATCGGCACGGAACCTCAGAGCTTGTCAGCCCGTCTTCAATATGCAGACCCGATACCCAGACATTTCTCGCCGGATTTGTCGCGATGTTCACGACTTGCAGACCAGAGAGGCGGCGCAATAACTCAGAGGCAACGACCGATTGCCACGCTGTTGCTTGCAAATCCGTGAGCAGCACGACCCGTTTTGATGGTGGATCTACAGTCTGGCGACACGCTTGCTCAGCCAGTTCCAGTCCAGCCCGAATTCCTCCCTCGGCATCGACAAGTTTCACACGATCAAGTGCTCGACGCGCGTCGTCTTTATTGCGATAAGCATCTAAGGTAAATGGGTCTTCAGAACCAGCCAGAGGAATCACCGTGATCCTGCTTTCGGGTGGCAGAGAATCGATGAATTCCGCCCCCTTCCCTTTGGCACGATCAAGCAAGGTCCCACCGAGCGACTCGACCCCCAGGCTGCGACTGTTATCGATCACGAGTACTGCGTGAACAGGTGCCCGTGCGCTGGCGATCGATTCGTTCAAATCAGCAGACTGTCGGGATAATGCGTACAATTGAAAACCGGATGCAAATAGTCCGGCAACCATCCCGGCTGCGAGCAACAATTTGCCGCGTCCCTTGCGGCTCGTTACCCACCCGATAGCGAATCCAAACGTAACCAGCAGGCACAACCCAAGCAGAAAGGCCTGCCACATCGCACTCGATGCAGCCCCTTTGAAAAACGGACGGGACAACACCAGGCCAAACAACAAGACCGCCAGCATGCGAAGCGCCAGCAACAGGATGTCGCGTAAGTGCAGAACCTTGCGGTTACGCTCGATGGCTTCACGGAGAAAGTCCATTGCCGCCCAGTTCACCGTCTTGAATCGACGTCGATTCAAAAGATGAATCAGCACCGGCCCCGCTGCTGCGATGGCTCCGGCGATGGCAAATGAACTCGCATCAAAACTAAGCATGAAAACTCTTCAGGGATTTACCGTGACAATCGCAAGCCAGTTTGTACCAGCCTCGGAACTCTGAATTCGTCAAACAACAGTAAGAAGCCTCGGTGGAAAGGGGATTTACTTTGGCTTTTCTCCGCCTAACTTTTCGCGCAATCCTTCGATCTTCCCTTCTTGAAGAATGGGTAGATACCGGTTTGGAATCGCCAGAATGAAACATCCAACGGCAGTCCCATACAGTTGCCCCTGCTTTCCGTGAACCCAGCGAGTGTCGCGCCACGAACCATCTTCCGCCGGATTCTCGGGCTTGCAAACTTGTGACGCGACCAGGTGGTCTCGCAAAACCGGATAATTTGTCCGCCAGCTGCTGCCACCGGATTGATACAGGGCCTGACCGACGTAATAAAGCGTATAGGCATCAAATGGGACTTCGCCATTACCTTTCACAGGCGCGATCCGAGACAATTCTTTCGAGATATAATCGAGATTCTTCGAGATCCGCCAGTCGTCGTATTGACCGAATTCCTGCAAGCAGACGACACCACAGGCCGACATGGCTACCGTGGCACGATTGCCATCATACGTAAATTGCCCTGGGCCGTCTTTTGCACGATCTTCCAACCCGCGAGCACCGTTTTCAGCCTTGTAGTGATCCCGGACACTTTGAATCGCGAGTTTGATGACGTCATTGCGAACCTCGAACCCGCTGTCGACGGCACTGCGAAGTGCTTTGGCCTGCATCACCGACAGGCTAAGGTCATGCCCATGCGGCTGACGTTTTGCCCGATAGTCCCAACCCCCGTCGTCACATTGCGTATTGGCGATCAGCTTGAGCGACCGTTCGAGTGTTTTGCCAATCTGCGGGTCGTCGGTCATTCCGTACGCTTGGCCAAGCACAAACGCGGCCAGACCATGATTGTAAAGGTCTCGTTGAGCATCAGCGATATTCAGCAGACCGGATGGCTTGGCATTCTTGACGACATATTTCAACGCTCGATCAACATTATCACCATATTTGCCCCGACCCGGCATGTGACCTGCCGAAAGAAATGCAAGCGCCCCCAAACCGACCAACCCCAAATCGTTCGATTCCCAGTTTCCCTGCGTTCCCTGCGATTTCGCCAGCCAGGCTAGCCCTCGTTCTAGGGCAATCTCGCTTTCGGGACTGACTTCCCATTCATTCTGAGCCGAAACCGATACCGGCACCGCCAGCACCGCGAATAGAACCGGAGCAATAAAAATCGCACGAAATTGGAGTGAATTTGTTGGCATATGGTAAGTTGACCAAACTCAATCAAAGGTTACGTATTTTTTACCCAGGTCGAATCCGGGATGAACTCCTCGCGGCACGCACCAACGTCAGCATATCCAAAATGAACCACAAGTGCGCTGACACAAAAGCCGAATTGAATGACCCTCCCCGCTCCATCCGGTGTTGCCGCCGAATCGACGCTGGTTTCGAAAATCGCTTGAAACACCGTCACGACCACCGGTAACATCCACTTTGATGCAGCCGTTGATCCATTTTCGGAAATCGGGTTTCGATACCACTGCCCGTGGCTGGAATTTGCAGCCGAGAACTTTGATTTACCGTTCATTTTCAGCAATTAAACATGAGTACGAGATGCGACTTGACCGGCACCGTTGCAGAAGTTCTATCTCCTCATACGTCTTGATCAGCCTCGTATTTTTCATCGCTGGGTGCCATTCCGATTCCAAATCCTCAAATCCCTCATCGCAACCGGCTTCACCCGACCCACTGATTAAACCCGCGCGTGTCCCCGTGAAACCAACGATCAAACCTGCCGTCGTCGCCGCGACGTCTAATGACTGGTTTGACGACTTGACCTCTAAAACCGGAATTGATTTTACCAATCAGAACGGCCGGGAGGCGGGACGCTTCCTGATGATTGAGAGCTTTGGTGGGGGCGTCGCTATGGTGGATTATGACCTTGATGACGTCGTCGACGTTTTTGTCACGGGAGGGGGAACAATTTCTCGCGAGTCACCGATTCAGATCCAGGGATTGCCGCCGGCACTGTTTCGCAATCAAGGTGACTGGAATTTTTCAGCAGTCACTTCACAGGCAGGCCTCGCATTGCCAATCGATTACTCGCAAGGCTGCGCAGTGACGGACTGGAATTCCGATGGATTTCCCGATGTTTTCGTTTGCTGCTACGGTCGGAGTCGGATTTTTCTGAATTCCGGTGACGGGACATTCTTGCCCGCCATTGACAACCGGCTGCTCCCAGACTGCGGCTGGGGAACCGCTGCCGCCTTTGGAGATTGGGACGGCGATGCGTTACCCGATCTCTTCCTGACCCGTTACACCAATTGGAGTCTGGAAACGGATGTTCCGTGTTACGGAAAGGGGACAAATCATGAACGTGATCTCTGCGGTCCAACATCGTATCCCCCAACGACCAGCCGTTTCTTTCACAACAGTGGTGATGGGACTTTCGAAGATTGGTCCGATCATCTGGGAATGACAGCCACCGCCCACGGACTTGGTGTGATTGCATCGGATTTGAATCTTGATGGCTGGCTGGATTTCTATGTGACCAGTGACGCACTTCCCAATCATCTTTTTCCAGGCGGAACGGACAAGAAACTGGTCGACAACGCCATGGAAGCGGGTGTTGCGGTTGGTGAATGGGGCCAGGCTGAAGCAAGTATGGGAGTTGATGTTGCCGACTACAACGGCGATGGCTTGCCTGACATTTTTGTGACGAATTTTGAAAAGGAAGATCACGCTCTCTATCGAAATCTCGGCCATGGGATGTGGAAGCATTCGACGATCGCCGCCGGGCTTGCCGCCTCGTCCCGGCTGCGCGTCGGATTTGGAACGGCGTTTTGTGATTTCGATAACGATCATTGGCCAGATTTGTTCATCCTGAATGGAAACCCCATTTATACGACCGCCGAAACCCCATACGCACAGCGGCCACAACTCTTCCGAAATCGTGAGGGAAAACATTTCGAGGAAATCTCGCTTCAATGTGGTCCCTATTTCCATGAAGAACATTCGGGGCGAGGAAGTGCCGTTGCCGACCTGGACAATGATGGTGACTTTGACATCATCACCGTTTTGATGAACGAACCTGTTCGGATTCTTCGCAACCGTCGCTCGTCCAACCATTTCCTTGGTGTTCAGCTCCATGCCCGAAACGGAGAACGCGAAGCTGTCGGAGCTCGCGTGATTTTCCATGCTTCCGAACGAAACTGGACTCAGTTTGTCGTGCGAGGCGGAGGCTATTTTTCTCAATCAGACCCCCGCATCATTTTTCCCTGCGATGAACTTCCTGGGCCCCTATCGGTCACAGTCTGCTGGCCTGGTCGTCGTCAAGAAGTCTTTCGTGACCTCAAAACCAGCCAATTCCACCATCTGATTGAAGGCCGTGGAGCATACGAGGATGAATGACGTGAATTCACCACCACGGCCAAATTCTCGAGTGTCATTAGGAATCCTGATTGGCATCGCGATCTTTGGTGGTCTCGGTGTCGCAGCCTGGATCTTCGGGGTCAATCGCTCAAATATTCTCGACGATGTTTTGCAAACTGCGGACGAGAATCCAGCCGCTGCGGAGCGGAACTTGCGTCAGCAGCTGGATCGTAACCCGTCACAGAAATCTGACATCTCGCTCGCCCTTGCATGGCTCGATGCCCGACGCGATGACTGGGATGATGCGAATTTGTTGTTTAATCAGGTCGAGACCTCGACGTGCCGTACGGATTTGCTTTTCAAGTTCGCTTCAAAAGCCTCGCGGTCTTTCCGTTTCAAACTGGCAAATCGCGCACTGAAACCACTCAGGGATCGCAACGTTCAGGAAACGCCTGAAGCCTTGCAACTTCTGTGGAAGAATTATTCCGCTCAAGGCGAATCGGAAGAAGCACTTCACTGCGCAAAGGAATTGTTAAACCGGCAACCTTCCAATCACGCATTCCATTTAGAACTGATCAAAGCCCTCAAAGCGGCTTCTCTTGATGTCGAGTGCCTCGACGAAATTCAAAAGATCATGCAGTTCGATTTACCCAGGACTTTGCAGGTCGAAGTGGATCACCTGTACCTGGACCAACTGATTATCCTCGGAAATTTGCAGTCAGCCTGGAAGCAGGTAGAAACCATTCGAAGTCGCTATGGAAATAGCACTCAACTGCAGACGAAACTCATCGACCTATACCGGGCCGAAGGAAAGCTCGACCAGGCTCTCGAAGTCGTGACAGAAATATTTCCCCATGTCAAACAGATCCCCGCTGCGTATCTAACGCGGGGCAGTATCCTTCTTGATCTCGGGCGATCTGACGAAGCGATTGTTGACCTGGAAAAATCGACCGAGCTTGAGCCGTATAACGAACGCTCTCAATTCAAACTTTCTGAAGCGTATCGCAGTACGGGAAAAGCGTCCTTATCAGAAAAACACCGGCAACTGGGTGAAAGAATTCGTCGTAATCGGGTCCGCATCGGCGAACTGATGAAGGAACTGTCACATGCCGGTCAACGCGACTTCGAAGAGCTATCGTCCCTGCACTTAGGCCTGGGGGCAGCTGAAACGGCGCGATATTGGAAACAGCGCGCACAAATCATCGACAAGTAACAACTTTCCAGCGGTGAATTAGCATTTGTGGTATTCACGATACCAGCGTACGAAACGTTCAATGCCAAGTTCAATCGGCGTGCTGGGTTTGAATCCAACGTCGCGTATCAGGTCATCGACGTCGGCAAATGTCGCAGGGACATCACCCGGCTGCATTGGCAAAAAGTTCTTGACAGCGGTCTTCCCTAAATTGCGTTCCAACGTTTCGATCAAATGCATCAATTCGACCGGTTGATTATTCCCAATATTATAGATCCGATAAGGAGCGCGACTTGATGAAGGGTCAGGATGTTCGCTCGACCAGTCAGGATTCCCCGCCGGAATCCGATCGGAAACTCGGATGATCCCCTGCACAATGTCGTCGATATACGTGAAGTCGCGTCGCATCTGGCCGTTATTAAAGATGTCGATCGGCTCGCCCGCCAGAATCGCTTTCGTGAATAACCACAGAGCCATGTCCGGCCGGCCCCACGGTCCGTAGACCGTAAAGAATCGCAGACCCGTAGTGGGTAGTCGATAAAGATGGCTGTACGTATGAGCCATCAATTCGTTGGCTTTCTTCGTCGCGGCATACAAGCTGAGTGGATGATCGACGTTGTGATGAACCGAAAATGGCATTTCGGTATTGGCACCGTACACGGAACTGGACGACGCATAGGTCAGATGCTTCACCTCATGGTGCCGACACGCTTCCAGCACATTTACGAACCCGACGAGGTTACTGTCGACATAGGCGTGCGGGTTGGTCAACGAGTACCGCACGCCGGCTTGAGCAGCCAAATTGATGACCGCATCAAATTTTTCCCTTGCAAATAGCGTTGGAAGTCGTTCGCGATCAGCAAGATCCCCTTCTTCGAAATGAAAACCCGATTTGGCGACAAGTCGGTTCAGACGGCTATGCTTCAATTCTACGGAATAATAGGGATTCAGATTATCGAAACCGACAACACTGTCTCCACGCTCAAGCAGCGCCAGGCTGACATTCATTCCAATGAATCCTGCTGCGCCGGTTACGAGATACTTCATCTGCTGGTCGCTCCGCGCATAGATTACTGCGCAAAAAAGGGCGCATTCATTGAGCCCGATCGTCGGATGCCGAATCGGAACAGAGCAAGTCTGGCAAGCATCGTCCAGAAATTCAATTCCGCCGCCAGCGTCCATCGCAATTCGTGTCGTAACGCTATGCACGCAATCATACGTCGCGATATCATCTTGGCCTCCATTGAGACAGCTCGAATTGAAGAATCCGGGGACTGACGTCGCCCGGCTCGCCTGATTCATTTGTTGCTCAAGTTCGAAAACCTCCATTTGAAAGAGTTTTGCCAATGCGATTGCTTAGCGCTTTGACTCTGTTTTCCATCATGATCTCTGCCGTCCACGCAGCGGATTTTCCTCGTGAAAAATTCGATGATTCAACCTTCGAAACGATTTTCGATGGCAAGTCTCTCAAAGGCTGGCACGTCAGTACTCAGACAGGCCATAGCGGCGCAAGCATGCACACCAGTGGTGGACGCTGGCGACTGGAAGACGGCGCGATTGTCGGTAGCCAGGACATTCCCGGCAACGGCGGAATTATTCTCACCGATCGACAGTTCGGCAATTTCGAAGTGATCGTCGAAATGAAGAACGATTATGGCCCTGACAGTGGCTTGTTCCTGCGAAGCAATGAACGAGGCCAAGCCTACCAGTACATGGTCGATTATCACGACAACGGCAATCTGGCTGGGATTTACGGCGAAGGTTTGTCGGGCGGGATTCATCACCGAAACTTCGACTTCCTGGATGCCGTGACAAAGATCAAAACGAAAGACGCTCTGGTCCCCTGCCCGATCAAGCCTGCTGATTGGCCCGAGTTCTGGAAGCACGGTGAATGGAACGAACTGCGAGCCAAAATCGAAAGCAATCCCCCCAAGATCACAACCTGGATCAACAAAGTTCGGTTCATGGAATTCACAGATACCGAAAAACGCCATCCTGATACCGGAAGCATCGCGCTGCAAGTTCACGGCGGCGGTGACTACACAAAGCAATTCGTCCGGTATCGGAACGTTCGGGTTAAAGAATGGAAATGAGAAGATTTTTGGAACACTAATCTTCGCTAATCTCAACACTTTTTTTCAGGAGTCCGCAACATGAATCCGTCTTGGAAATTGTCGATTGTCGTTCTCGGCTTGCTCGCCGCAACACCCGTCATCGGTCAGGAAAAACCGAATCCGAAACTCGCGTTTCTTGATTCGAAAACCGCCGGAGCCGATTTTCAGATGCAGGGTGAATACATCGGTAAAGTCGGTGACACGACAATCGGTGCCCAGGTCATCGCCAAGGGAAACGGCAAGTTTGATGTCGTCGCCTATCCCGGTGGGTTACCCGGAGCCGGCTGGGACCCGTCACAAGAAAAGCTGAAATTTGTTTTCGAAACCAAGGACGGTGTTACAAAGGCCGTGGGTGAGGGGAACCAAACCACGATCGCGAATGGAGTCATCTCCGTTAAACATGGTGATCATACGGGTGAGTTAAAGCGACTTCATCGCGAATCTCCTACATTAGCCAAGTCAGCCCCGGAAGGTGCGATTGTCCTTTTCAACGGGACCAACGTCGATGAATGGACACCTGGCAAATTGGAAGACCTCGGTCTGATGGGAGTGGGAACTCGTACCAAGAAGGTCTTTGAAAATTACACGCTGCATCTCGAATTCCGGACACCTTTCATGCCCAATGCCAGCGGTCAGGGTCGAGGCAACAGTGGCATGTATCTGGGCGATCAGTACGAATGTCAGGTCCTGGATTCGTTCGGTCTGGAAGGTGCTGATAACGAATGCGGTGGGATCTACAGCAATTCGAAACCCAAGGTCAACATGTGCTTTCCACCATTGAGCTGGCAGACGTACGACGTCGACTTCACCTGCGCCAAGTTTGACGCCGACGGAAAAGTGATCGCGCCAGCTCGAGTCACGATCAAGCACAACGGAGTCGTCATTCACGAAAACCTGGATTTGAAAACAACCCCAGGTGGTGGTCGATCCGATCAAAAGCCAGGCGCGATTTTTCTTCAGGATCACGGCGATCCTGTTCGATTCCGGAATATTTGGCTTGTTGAAAAGAAATAGTTTTTAAAACAGTCAAAGTTGCTGGCCTGGGGTCAATCATTCCAAAGCCCGAGAACACCGTCGAAAAACGGTGGACTCGGGCTTTTCTCATTTCACAAAGACAACGACTTCGACAGTTTCAGAAATCGATCGATGCGTTTGTTGTCGTGGCGCCTAACCGTTGCCATTTTGTGTTTGACTTGAGATTCCACTTCACACGGTTCTCTGATGGTCGTATCGTATGACCTTGGTTGTATTGGGTTACATCGGAACTCGCAGGTTTTCAAGGGATTGAACGATGCGTATGCGACTTCTGTTTGTCTTGGTTGCCGCTGTGGTCAATGTCGGCACCGCGTTGGCCCAGGAGAATTCTGAAGAAGACAAACTCGTCCAGTTCATTACAACGCATTGGGGCAAAGTCGAGAAAGACGAATCACGACTAGATCGTCCCGTCGTCCGTGTTTCGTTTGACTGGACGTATAGTTCGTTCAACGCCCCTCACACGGTCACGCCAGACGAACTCCGGTCGTTTAAGATTTTCGAGAATCTGACGACGCTCGACATGCTTGGAATCTGTTCGCCCCCCGATTTAGACGGGTTAAGCGAAAACAAGAATCTGACGACTTTGAATATCAAACATCGTTTCAAACCGAACGCTGCGGCACTGAAGGAAATGAGCCGTCTGCCAAACCTGTCAACGCTCAATTTGGAGGAAGCGACAATCAATGAGGGTGAACTGACTGGTATCGGAGAACTGAAACATCTGACATCACTTAGCCTCGCATCGGCCGAGATAAAAAGTGGCAGTTTGAAAGGAATTCGCGAACTCAAATCGCTCACCGATCTCAACCTTTACGATGTCCGTGCGATTGATTCGGAACTGGTGGAATTAAGGGAACTCAAAAGCCTTCAGTCTCTCACTCTTTATGGTTGTGGGATCAAAGATGCCGGCTTGAAGGAGTTGAGCGGCCTCACGAACATTTCCGTATTGAATCTGTGTGGGAATCGAATCAGCGATCGGGGCGTGAGTGAACTGAGTGGCCTGACAGAACTGACGCAACTGAATGTCGGCGAATGCAAAGGGGTCTCTGGTACAGGTCTGAATCAATTCACCAAGCTTCAACATCTTAACCTTGCAGGCACGCATGTCACGGATTTGAACCTCAAGGAACTGACCGGACTCAAAGATTTGACATCACTGGATCTTCGGCGCACAAAGATTACTGGAACCGGTCTGTCGGGACTGAGTGGACTTAAGAAACTTAGTGTTTTGAATCTCTTAATTTGTCAGATGAACGACGAGGGGATGCGAGGACTAAGGGATCTGACTAGCCTGAAGTGGCTCAATCTTTACGGCGCTGCGATTTCAGATGTCGGCATGAGAGAGTTGATTGGACTCAAGAATCTTGAATCACTGGACCTTGGTCTGGTTCCCATTTCAGATCAAGGGGTGAGTGAAATCCGGGATCTCAAGAATCTGAAAATGCTCAACCTGGATTCAACCAGAATCACGGACGCGAGCCTGGTGACAATCAGTGAACTCACAAACCTTGAAGACCTGAATCTCAGTCGTACAGAAATCTCCGATGAACGGCTGTTGGAGTTGAAGAAACTGAAGAACTTGACGACGCTCGATCTCAGCTTCACGGAAATCACCGATGACGGTGTCAAACGATTCGCGGGGCTGACAAATCTCACGAAACTCAACCTGAGCTTTACAAAAATTACTCACATTGGGTTCGAACAATTAAAAGAACTCCGAAACCTCAAAAGCCTGATCGTAAGTCAGGACCAATTCGAACAAATTTGCGGGGGACAGTTCAAAACACAGGGTAAACTCGGCAAGGATGGACTTAATGGTTTGTTGCCGGACCTGCGGATCGTTGTCACCTTTCCTCCAAACAGGACAGTGACTCGGGTGGTCAAGGATGAGCCCAAAAAAAATAGCGAATGAATGATTGTTTGGACGCAAGGTCTGATGCAGGTCGTTCCCAACACAATCATCCCAATCTGATGATCGGCAAGGTTTCGAGAAAAAACGACCCGGTACGATCATTCGACAAAGTTAATCTTTGCGGGAGGCAAGCGCGATGGAGCCCATTACGCCCGCATTGCTGCCGAGATCGGATGGTTCAATTCGAACGCTTTCCGGGGGGATCATGCGCACTCGTTGTTTGACTTGTGCGCGAATCCGATTGAATAGAACGTCGCCCATGTTCGCGACGCCGCCTCCCAGAACGACCAGTTCGGGGTGTAATGTGACCATCGCGTTGGCGACGCCGATCGCCAGGTAGTCCGCAGCCTGCATAATCGCGTCCATTACCGGTTCGTCCTGCTTTGCCGCTTCGGCCATCAGTTCTGCCGTGACGAGGTTGGCATCTCCGCCAACGATGTCGTGTAAGTGTGGTGCGAGGCCCATCAACATCAACCGAATGCCTGCTGCTGCCAGAGCGGTTCCACTAGCCAATGTTTCCAGGCACCCATGATTTCCGCATCCGCAGGGGGGACCTTGTGCGTCGATTGTCTGGTGCCCCAATTCTCCGGCGGCACCGACAGGCCCCAGTCGCAACTTGCCGTCGATGACGACCCCTCCGCCGATTCCAGTCCCGATCGCGATGAAGACCATGCTGTCGACATCTTTTCCTCGTCCATAAACCAGTTCGCCCAATGTCGCCATACGGACGTCATTCAAAAGTCGAACCGGGCAGTTCACGTGTGCTGACAGGATTTCCGCTGCGGGGACATCAATCCATTGCGTTGTCAGGTTCGGCAGAAAACGAGTGATTCCATTCGGGACGTCGACCAGTCCTGGCACGCCCATCCCCAGCGCGACGGGCATTTGCCCTGCTAGTTTGGTCAGTTCCTGAATCGCGTGACCGGTCCGTTGCAGAACCCGTTCAGGGCCAGCATGTGATTCTGTCGGAATCGAATTGCGAAATAAGATGTTCCCCTGTTCGTCGCCGAGGACACACTTGACCGAAGTCCCACCCAGGTCGACACCGGCAAATAGATCTGGCATCGCCAGGAATCCTTTCAATGATCCATCGTTAACTGACCCCCGATTACAGTAACAAACTAAACCGAACGCTTGCTACACTATTCACGGGTTGTGGCTTTCCGAAACGCCCGCAATCACCCATCCTCAGAACCAGATTTGTCTTCCCCGAAAGAGCTCACGCGAATGTCGGTTGCCGCACCTGTACCACTGCTTGAATGTCGCAATATTGGCGTCCGATATGGCGGCGTTGTGGCGCTCAGCGATGTCGACTTTACACTTCAACCGGGTGAAGTTCACGGACTGGTTGGCTGCAACGGAGCAGGCAAAAGCACATTGATGAAAGTGCTTGCCGGGGTCGTGCCAGATTATTCGGGTGAGATTCGGTTGGACCAAAAACTGGTTCACCTTGGCTCACCCCGTGAAGCCCTGTCGCATGGCATCGCAATGGTCTACCAGGAACTTTCAGGCATCGAACAGCTTTCCGTCGCCGAGAACCTGTTTCTGGGACGGCAACTCGTAAACTCGTGGGGTCAGATCGACTGGAAAGAAATGAATCGCCAGGCGACCGCATCGCTGGCAGAGCTGGATATTTATATTAACGTTCGATCTCGACTGAGAGATTTTCCACTCGTGATTCGGCAAATGGTCGAGATTGCTCGTGGACTACACAGCGGTGCTCGTGTGCTGATTTTGGATGAACCGACCAGCGCCCTCAGCCTGCCCGAAGCCAGGCGATTGTTTGAATTGATCAAGCATCTTCAGTTACGCGGCGTGGCGATCGTGTTTATCAGTCATTTTATTGAAGACGTTCTGGCAATCTGTGACCGAGTGACAATTCTGAAAGATGGACGAAAGCTTGAGACGCGACCAACGTCCGAACTCGATCGGACAACCATCATCCGTCGGATGGTTGGTGAAACGGGTGAATCAACGACGGAAGAATGTACTGAAGCAACACTACCAGCAGCGATTGGTGGAAAACCCCGATTGGATGTTCGGGGTTTGAACAAAGCCGGCTACTTCGACGAAATCACGCTCGACGTAAAGCCGGGCGAGTGTCTTGGGCTTTACGGTTTTGTCGGAGCTGGACATCAGGATCTGGTCCATGCATTGGCTGGTGCGACCTCCGTCGAACGCGGCGAGGTCTTGCTTGACGGCAAACCGCAACGAACCGGGGATGTCTCAGCATCCGTTCAAAACGGGATCGTGCTCGTCGCTGCCGACCGGGCACAGACACTCGCGCGACGAGCATCGATCGCTCATAATATGACGCTGGCTCACTTGCGCAACAACCTGGGCAACTGGCTCGTTCGAAAACGCGAGCACCGCGTCTGTCGGCCGATGCTCGAAACCGTCGGATGTCGTCCACCGAACCCCGTTTTAAGAGCGGGGTCGCTGTCAGGTGGCAACCAGCAGAAGGTTGTTCTGGCGAAATGGTTACTGGGTCCCATTCGCGTTCTGCTGCTCGAAGAACCGACACGCGGCATGGACGTTCACGCTAAGGCCGAAATCATGGAACTGGTCGCAGAACAGAAGCGACAGGGAGCGGCAGTGATCCTGGCTTCAACCGAACCAGAACTCGTGCTGGCTCACGCGGACAGGATCGCGACGCTGGCTCGCGGTCGAATCACGCGAATCTTTACGAATGAGCAAGCCACGAAACAGGATCTGATGCGGTTCGCTGAAACGTGATCGAAACCTGGTGCGTTGTTAAAACGTAAAGTTCGGGTTGTGTGCCACTGCATCGGAGTCTTCTCCGACGCAGTGTCTTCCCTATTTTCGAGGCAATCGAAAAGCACTGGGTGACCGAAGACGGTCATCCAGTGGCACCCGAATCCTTAGCGTTGACAACGCATTAGTGCGAGTAAGCAGTCGGCTGAGGGCATTCGTCGAAGTAGACGTAATGTCGAATGGCATCGGCAATATGAGGCTGATTGTAATAATGCGACCAGATGTGACCGATGCCCACCAGATCGGTCACGCTATAATCGATGATTTTCTGATTGCCGTCCCCCAGCGTTGCACGATCACGGCGGGTCACCCCCGAAATGGCCAGTGCCTTTCCAGAAATCGGTCGACGCAGGGGATAAAGCAAAAGCGGCAAATCGGCGTGGTTTCGCAGGTTGATCACCGCTTCGGCCTGACACAACGCGAGTCCGTAACGTTTGTCGGGATTCAACCAGTCGTGATCAATCGCCGCCGCTGCCAAAACAACTCGAATCCGTCGAGCCGGCTGAGGTCCATGGATCAGAACGCGTCCCTCAACCGCACCACCACCCATCGAATGCAGTGCGGATGCCACCATGCGAGTTCCATGACTGTGTCCGATCAGACAAACCGGGTGGTTAGCACTGACCTTGGTCACCAGGTCAGCCAGATAAAAACCATTCAGTGAAGCACGACGGCCAAGTTTGTTAACCCGAAGGTGTGGAATACAACAATCCACGTCGTCACTGGCCCAGGTATAGAAAATCACGTGTACTGGTTGGCAAGGGGCCGCGTTTCGTAACCAGCGATATGTGTAGCTCGAATCCGTCAGCATCGAATCCCAGGTCACGAAACTGCCATGTGCCATGAAACAGACGGGAACACCTGGCTGAAGTGAAGCAAGCAGTTCGTTCATGGAACTGCCGCGACCGGGATTTGGGCCATCGAATCGGTATACCTGATAATCGTAAGCCTGCCCCGCTTCGACCTGGTCCTTGGCACCACGGGTACTGACGATCCAATAATCGGGATCGCACGGACCACGAACCACGGTCGGCGGTGCCGCGTACGCGGACGGCGCTGGCAGAACGCTTGCATGATCGACCGGTGCGGGGTCGTAAGATTGTGCTTGCGCCAACAATGGGGCGCACAGCAGTCCCCATACGGCGAACAGCCAGCTACGACAGAATCGCATCGATTGATTTGTGTGATGCGCGGGACGCGTCGCCATGAAATCAACAGCCAAAAAATGACCAGGAAATTTGTGGACTCGGCTGTCGTTATCGTCTGAGTCTCATGTTTGACAAAAGTCCAAACCCGATGGTTTGCATGACACGTGAAAAACCCCAAGCTCCCTCAGCGTTGTAAACGGAAACTTACAAATTTCCGTCAAGATCGTTGCAAAGATGAAAAACAGCCCGGAAAGCAAAAAGCATCCCGGGCTGGTGAGGTCCAATTTCGAATCGAGTTGCGAAGGCAACAACGATTTCTAAACTTGTGTGCCACTGCTTCGGAGTCTTCGGAGAAGTAGTGGCTTCGATTTCTGCCGACCAAAGAGCACTGCATGACCGAAGACGGTCATACAGTGGCACGACGATTCATAGCCGTTACGACTAACGGGCCGATTCTTCTTCTTCGAATTCCGTGTTCGCTTTGGAAGCAGCGGCAGATTTTGCCGCAGCTGCTTTTCGGCTGGCTCGGGTCGAAATCGATTCGGGCTGAGATTCTGCAGGCTGTTGAGGTGCGGCAGCGGCGGCTTGAGGAATCGGAGCGATCGGGTGCTTTTCACGCAGAACTATCACCACTTCGTCCGTGATATCGACGCCGGGATCAACCGACAGCAGCAAGCCTTCGTTCTTCGGAATCACGATGCTGAGGCCACGCTTTGCAGCGATTTCCTGGGTGATTGGCTTCAGTTCAGCTCGGAATTTGGCAATTTGAACTTGCTTGTATTGCTCATATTCCGCCCGAGCCTTGTTTTGAATTTGAGTCAACTGGGTCATCGCCGAACGTTCCATCAGTGAGAACTCTTTTTGTTCTTCTTCGGTCGGCGATGTACCGTTGGCTTTTTTCTTGGCGTTTAATTGTTCTTTCGCGCTTTCAACCGTCTTTTGCAAAGACTGGTTCAGCGAATTTTGAGCTAATTCCAGGGATTGAGCCAGTTGTCGATCGCGGCCCGTTTCAGCGGCCACCTTGTCGAGATCGACGACAGCCATCCCTCCACGAGCGGTCGCTGCGGCGGGACTATTACCACTCATCTGGCCGCAACCAACGAAACTTGCCACACAACCGGACAACACGAGAGCCAAGCTAAAGCGACGCATCCAAAACTCCTTTTTTGGACAGGATTTGTTCAAACCATGAACGACGGGACGGGAACCTATGCGAAACAGGAAATATCGTCCAGACCATTTCCAACGAGACGAATTTCTTGCGAACTCGATCGACTTTGGTCGGACACTTCGGAAAAATGCACTTCTTCCTGTGCAATTGCGGGAACTTTCTCTTCCGAACGCGCGTCTGTATTCTGATTGATCGTGAACCAAACATCCGACCAAACGCTGATTGACCATTGTCTGGCTGGGCGTCGAGAAGCCTTTGGGCTGCTTGTCGAGCGGTATCAGAATCGGCTTTTTCATTCTTTGTTGCATCTGCTCGGTTCGACCGAAGATGCGCAAGATGCGGCACAGGAAGCGTTTGTGAACGCGTTCGAAAAACTGGGGAGTTTTCGCGGGCAGTCTCAGTTTTACTCGTGGCTGTTCCGAATCGCGTTTAATACGGCCGTCAGTTCCAAACGAAAGTCGCGACGAATGTCGGTTTCACTCGAAGCTCGACGAGATGCCAGCGGACTTGAACCCTCCGATGGAAATCCGACCAGCGAGCCGTCGTATGCGATGGATGTCAGCGATCGGCAACGCCTTGTTCAACAGGCGTTATCCGAACTCTGTGAAGAATTCCGGACGGCACTGGTGTTAAAAGAAATGGATGGAATGAGTTACGAAGAAATTGCGGACGTCGTGAATGTACCGCTGGGAACGGTTCGCAGCCGCATCCATCGGGCCAGGCTGGAGCTGCGTGAAAAATTATCGGCGTTGCTGAGATCCGAAGTCCTTTAGATGATATTCCTTGAGACGATTTTGAAGCCTGCCCGAGTTGGCAGCAGGAAGAAGCCAGTACTATGAACCACCCGGTTCCCGAAGAACTGATCTCGGCCTACTTCGATGGGGAAGTTTCCCCTGACGAACGTGGTGAGGTCGAACGTTCGCTTGAATCGTCGTCCGATCTCCGCCAGCAACTCGATGAGACGTCGAAGTTGTCAGCGCTGCTGCATTCATTCCCACGTGAATCGGCACCGCGCGAGCTGGCGGCGAACGTCCAGAAGCAGGTGAACGCCGCAGCGCAACCGGCATTGGTTGTTCCGCAAAATGTCGCTTCTGCAACAACTCGACGAAGCCTGCGTCGTGAATGGACGGCATTTGTTGCGGGGATGCTGGCGACGATGGCTTCGTTAATGATGTTTGTGACTTTTAACAGCTCGCCGTTCACCGCCAATTCGCCGCCGCCAGACTTACCGTATGTCGAACCCCTTCCGCAGGTCACATTTGGAACGAAACCCGCTGCTGAAGAATTACTCGCCGACGCTCGACCCAAGTTTACCAGCGCGAATCTCGAATCGGATGTTTCGGCTGAATCCAGGAATTCGAAGCGAAGTCTTGCCTTGCCTCAAACCGCAAATTGGGAGCGGAGCAAAAAAGACGAATCTGCAACTCAATCCGATCCGGAAGCGAAGCTCAACGAAGAAGAAAACCTGGCACAGGATTCCGTTCCGATGGCGACGAATTCTGATATGACGGACACGACTTCCAACTCGATTCAGCCTCAATCACAGAATGATTTCCTGTCGTCTCTCGCGATTGGAAACGTCATCGTTTCCAAGGTCGCTGACCCGAACAACACGGTCGCCGTCGTCGATTTCACGGTCATCGATATCGATCGAGGTTCCGACCAGCTAAAACTCCTGCTTCAAAAGCGATCGTTGCAACAAGTTGAATTCAGCGATGAGACGTCGCGGGTCAAACAAAATGACACGTTAGATCGTCGCGCAGATCAACTGCTCACAAACGCTAAAAAGGAATCGAGCAAAAATCGGGACTCGAATCGAACCGATGAATTCCAGGTTTTTTTCGTGCGAGCAACCGGCGATCAACTGGTAGGCACGATCGATGATTTAGCCAGGAATCATCCGGATCTCGTACGGAACTGGAGTCCACAACCACCGATCGAATTGCCGGTCGCGTCGATGCCAACAACCGAGGGGATGCTGGCAGAGAATTCACCCACTGTCGCCGATTACAAATCTCAGAATCATTCACTAAGGCTCTACGCTGATGAAACGACGGCGGTAAATGTTGAGGCAGAGATGGCGGTCGGCGTCTTGATGGCACGAAACGGTGCAGCAAACGCTCATGGCGACTTCAACTACAACGCAAACGGGACCGTGCCACTCAGCATGTCAAATTCCATTATCGGAAAAACGGTAAACCCCGGTCAAAAGTTTGAATTCGGAACTCCCGCAGCTGCTCCGGTTGCTTCAAATCCGACAGCCAATGCTTCAGACAAAAACCTGCCTGAAAATAACGCCCAGATCTCTGGAAACACAGGACAGGGCTATTTCCGCGTTTCACGTCAGAACCTGCCGCATGTTGCACTTCAGCAGGCCACACCAGTACAGAATCAGGGAACCCCTTTAATCGCCGGTTCGATGTTGAATTCGAACCTTGACTCATCAGGAGGTCTTGGCGGCGGCATGGGTCGTAATACGATGCATAATAACACGAATCACGACAGCCGGAATCCGCGTCTGGTCCGAATGCTGTTCGTGCTGAAATCCGGCCAAACAACCAACCCGGCTCCTTGATCCTCAGGCCAGGGAGTTGGCCGGTGTTTACGCACGCAATCCAAATGAAACCCCACCCCCTCCACGGGGGTGGTTAACGGGCCTTTGCCCTAGCCCGGATTATTCTTTAGCCCTTGCGCGTCGGGCTAATGTTTTACGGCTCCTTAGGCAGTATGATCCGAATTTTTGACTGCAAGACAGTTTGTGTCGAATAGCAGACAGTAACGAAATATGAACAAAGCCTTTATGCGAGAACCGGACGAAGTGGCCAGCCGCTGTCCCCGGTGTGAATCGATTGGCCAACCCGTCGGCCCGCAAACCCTGAACGCTCAATTGACCGCCGATCTTCGCCGAAATCTCGCCGAGTCAGCCTATTTCTGCCCAGCCAGCCAATGCGACATCGTTTACTTCGACGACTTTTCAGGAACCGTCACGCGAGCCTCCTTCAGCGTTCCGATCCCGATCAAGGACCGCGAAGCACCGCTTTGCAGTTGTTTCGACCTGAAACGAGAAGACATCGAAGACGACGTGGCAGAAGGAACGGTCGCTCGCACTAAAGCAGCCATCCTGAAAGCCCAATCCCCAGAAGCCCGCTGCACAACCCTGGCCCCTAACGGCCGTTCGTGCATCGCCGAAGTGCAGGGCTATTTCTTGAAGTGCAAGCAGCGACGTTCGAGCTGAAGAACTTCCCCTGCCACATCAGTTCCCCCAGTCATCCCTCATCAGATCCTATTAGGCGTTCCCGCGATTCGATAGCATGTCGTGAAGCGTCTATTAGGAATGCAACCGTGGGGACACAGCACGGTGGGCGTTCCGCATATTTCGATCGCTGCGCCGACTTCGTTAGCTTAACGCAAACCGCAGTCTTAACTGTCGAGCCAGTAAACAGTTAGAAAACGATTTTCTTCAAACGAAAGTCCTCGCGAGATCGAAAGTGCTGTATCCCCGGGGACCGGGGAATGAAAACGAACGTCGGGTTCATTGCATCACGACGGTCACCTTGTGTTTATGGTCGCCATTCGGAATATTATTTGTGGCCCGGTTCTGTCAAGAAATTGACTCTTCGGCAACCACAGTTGTTCGAGCTTGTCACAGGGAACAGAGGTGATCTGATGGGCGACGTGAATGGAGAGCAGTTTGATCCGCCCAACGGACAGGACC